>NZ_CAJYCN010000005.1 GCF_913566895.1 Listeria ilorinensis
TCTAGCGGGAAAAAAGTAAAATTCACGTTGCCGGATGGGATGCGTTTTACCGCAATTTCTGTGCCGAGTGACTATCAGACAACGAAAAATGTTGATACTAGCCTCTTGAGCTATTTAAATGGTAATGACCCACTGGGAAAAGCAATTACCTCAGTGAAGCTTCCGAGTCCCGAAACCACCTATAATAAAGCCACTTATGGCAGCGTGGTTTATGAACTGGATCCAGGCACGGAGAAAGCGAGTTTTAATTTTTCGGTTCGTGTGGATGCGGCGAAATATTACGGAGTAACAGATCTGAAAGAACCCATCAAAGCAGAAGCATTTACGGGTGATGAAAGTACACCGGTTGCTTCTGCTGAGCAAATGATCCATGCGGAAGGCAACAAGGTAGTGGGTTATGCCAGTCAAGATCATGTAAAAACCATGTTTCGAACTTGGTATGTCAATCTAGGCTTGTCAAAAGTTTTACCCAGCACAGATACAACTGATTCGTATAACTATACACGACCTTATTCTGTCGTAAATGGATTAAATGAATTGGATGGCCGAGGAGCCAAATATTATACACCTAAAAATGTCCAAGTCACGCTTTATTATCCGGAAGGCATGGAATATGTGGGAGTGGTGAATCAAGATAAAGTAATCCAGAAAAATAATTCCCTTCAAACGATCACGCCATATCCAGAAGAAAATAAAGTCGTGATTGATTTTAAACAGGAAAATTACCAAGGTTCATCAAGTACAATATTTACAGTTAAATATAAAGTACCCAAAGGAACGCCAGCAGGAACCTATACAGCGCCAAAAGTGCCTCATGCGGTCATCACAACGTATGATGGAGAGGTATTTGAATCAGATGCTTTAACGACAGATAAATTAAATCTGACGACGCCGGTTACATTGGATACTTGTAAAGTCGAGGCTAACACCCCACCTAATCAGATGGTTCTAACTACGAGAAATAGTTACATAAATCCAGATAATGAAACTTGGGCAGGTAATATTCAAATTGATAATCGGCAGACGGTGGGGAATAAGACGAACCAAATCTATCACATCAAATTTGATGCCAATTGGGAAGCCTATACCATCCATCTACCTTTTGATGGAACAATTGCTAATAATCAGGTGACGAATATTCAATACAAAACCAACTTAAATTCTACGTATCGTTCCTACAATGGGACTTTACCCAAAGTAAATAACAATCGAATGGCTACTTTGGAAGCCACTGCTGTAGGTTTACAGGAAGGTGAATATTTTACAGAAATCCAAGCGAATGTAGGGGATTTCTCACCAGGTTTCCAAAATACTAATCCAAATGGGGTATTCAGCCCATCCTCGAACGCTTCTTATGGAATTGTGAAACCAGGGATTAAATCAGTTGATTTTGTTGCTGAAATCTGGGATGAAAATGATGAAGCAAACACGAAAGTTGCCGGAAAATCTACTTATACGGTGAACAATAATAAAACTACATCAGCGAATGGAACTGCGAGTTTCTATAATACAGAAGGAAAACAGATCAAAGCGGCTCGTGCTGGCGATAAAATCACAACCAAAGCCAATCTTACTTTATTTGATTACCCTCATGGAACACGCACTGTATTGAATGATCCAGAAGTTTATCTGCGCGAACTAGAGGGTACTAGAATCCATCCATCATCGATTAAATTAACCGATCAAAATGGGAAAGATGTCGACTTTACAGTAAAAGAAGAGACCGCCTTAAGTGGTGAAAAAGTGTATACTCTTCAAACATCGAATATGACTGTCGGGCGTTATGTAGGATATCCAAGTAAACATTGTTATCTGAAAGTAAGCTATGATTTTTCCTTAGATAATACACTAGATTATGATATGAATACAGATGCGCAGGCAATGATTGGTTGGGGTGGACCAGATATCGTATCTGCCAGAACACCCAACAGTTTTTCGGATATCGGACTAGATGTCAATCGAAATGGAAAGGAAAATGAAAAACTACTTTCAGTTGATAGTAGCCCACTATCCGTACTTAAACAAGACGCTGTTGCGGTAGAAACTTTTCTGAATGTAGAAGGAGAAGGGGTAAAACCTGCTTATATTGAAGGGGACAATGATACCGTTGCTTACTTTACCCCTGGAACGGATGCGGAATATACCATTAAAATCACCAATAGTTCAGAAGGGGAAGCTTCGGCTTTTGAGCTTTATATTCCAATCCCGAAAACCGGACAAAACTTTGGTTCGAAATTCCAAAGTGAAGCTTTTCAATGGGATATGAAAATGAGCGGACCGATTGTTTTAAATGCGGAACAAGCGGCACAGTTTGATGTGGGCTATGCCACGACGGCGACTGAAGCGAACTATGAAGAGGCAGGGATCTATACTGCCCATCCTTCGGATTATGAACAAGTCAATATGGTTCGCGTCAAAGTCAAAACCCAAATCAATTCTGGCGAGACCCAAACCTTCAAAGTGCCACTGAAAGTGGATGAAACTTTTGATTCGGCGACATCCGGAGAGAAAATAGGAAAGCGTAATATCTATAATCCGTTTTATCGCGTGATAACCAACACGTTCTCTGGCACGTTGTCCGGGACAAAAGTCGGGGCGGAACTGGTCATCGCGGAAGTAGAGGGGGCGCTGTTTCACGATTTAGATGTCAATGGTCTCTATGAACAAGCCAAAGGCGATACGCCGCTGGCGAATGAAACAGTGGCGCTCTACAAGTGGAATGAGACAACATCTCACTATGAACCTGTGATGCAAGACGGGGCGAATGTGACGACGACCACCGATGCGAAAGGAACGTATACTTTTGATTATAGTGTGGGACTGGGATATGGTAAATATGCCGTGCGCTTCCCCGATAAAGCAGGGTATCAGTATACGCTCCAACAGGTAGGCAAAGACAGCACGATCGATAGTGACGCCAACGTGTTGGGCAGCGATCGCGGCTGGGTAAAAGACATTGATCCGACCTTGCCTACGTCTCAATCCATCAATGCAGGGTACTTCATGTATACACCTGCTCAAGATTTGAAAGTCAATCTGAATGAAAAAATGGTCCAAGAAGGAGCAAGTTTGAAAGTCACCTTACCAAAGGTTACTTCTACAAGCGGACAAGCAGCGGAGGATACGATCGAGCCGTCCTTCTTCCAAAACATCCAGGCTAGTACCGATGGGTATGTGTGGACAACCGCAGATACCCGTGTGGCCACTGTGCGCACCTTGAGTGATGGTTCTGGTGCTATTGTGGGAGGATCTGCCGGAGGCAAGACCGTGGCAGCCACTGACTTGACGCTTGCGATCCAAGATCTCTTTGGCACACAAAAAACATCGACCGCCCCTGTCTATGTTAAAACAGCAGAGGGTCATGTCAACCAACAAGGGGCCTTTACACTGGGAGCGAGCGATTTCACCATGGCTTATCAGGCGGCGAAAGGCTTGACGGAGACGCAAGCATTGGCGCTTGCGAAAACCGCCGCGTTTGAAGAAGTCAAAAATGGTGTCAACTCCACCGCACAAGATCGTCTGGATGGGGTGCAGGTCCATGCGACCCAACTAGCCGCGATTCAAAACGGTTCGAATCACGGAGGGACGTATCCATTGACGTATACCCTCACCCAAGAGGGGCAAACCGTGGAGGTCGTTGTGCAAGTCACTGTCGAACAAGATTTGACGGACGTGAACGTCCATGATTCCACGATCTATGTGGGCGATCAGTGGCATGCGGCTGATAATTTTGACAGTGCGCTGGATCAAGAGGGAAATCCAGTGGCATTGGCTGACGTCCAAGTCAGTGGCACCGTCGATTCCACTACTGCCGGCACCTATCCCGTGACTTACACGTACAATGGGGTTTCAGCGACAGCCACTGTGACCGTGAAAGAGGTCCTCACCGCTGTGAATGCGCATGACTCCGTCATTTATACGGGAGACAGCTGGGAGGCGGCCGATAATTTTGACAGCGCCCTAGATAAGGACGGCAACGCCGTTTCCTTGCGCGATGTCCAAGTAACAGGAACGGTGGATACAACTCAAGCCGGCGCCTATCCGATCACGTACACGTATGAAGGCGTTTCGACGACGATCACCGTGACCGTCAAAGAAAATAAAGCCGGCATCAGTGCCCACGATTCGACGATTTATGTCGGGGATAGCTGGAGTGCGGCCGATAACTTTGACAGTGCCTATGATCAAGATGGGAATGCGGTGGCGTTCCAAGATGTGAAGGTCACAGAAAAACCAACCGTTGATCTAAACAAAGCCGGCGCGTATCAAGTGACGTACCAATATGGCAGTGTCTCCCAAACCATCACTTTAACAGTCAAAGAGATTCAAACGGCTGTGAATGCGCATGACTCCGTCATTTATACAGGGGATAGCTGGGAGGCGGCGGACAACTTTGACAGTGCATTAGATAAAGATGGCAATGCCGTGGCTTTTACCGACGTGCAAGTCACTGGAACAGTGGATACGACTCAAGCGGGCACATATCCGATCACGTACACGTATGAGGGTGTTTCGACGACGATCACTGTGACCGTGAAAGAGCCATTGACGGCTGTCTATGCCCATGATTCGCTGATTTATGCAGGCGATGACTGGACCGCACAAGATAATTTCGACCGTGCCTTGGATCGAGCCGGACAGGAAGTCGCCTTTCAAGACGTCACCGTCCAAGAAAATCCAAGCGTGGATCCCCATACACCGGGCGTATATCAAGTGACCTACAGCTATGAGGGCGTTTCAACGACGATCAACGTAACGGTCGCGCCGCGTCAAACGAAGGTAGAAGTCCATGATAGTACGCTGTATACAGGAGATAGCTGGAAGGCAAAAGACAATTTTGAGGGAGCGACCGATAAAGCAGGGAACCCGATTGACTTGGCGGATGTCCAAGTGACAGGCACGGTGGATACCAAGACGCCGGGTACGTATGAAGTCACGTATACGTATGACGGGGTGAAAGCTGTGGCGCACATTACCGTCTTAGAAAACCAGGCGCAAATCACTGTGCAAGATAGTACGTTGACGGTGGACGATAAATGGGAAGCGCAAGATAATTTCATCAGTGCGACCAATCGAGATGGCCAAGCCATCCTCTTTTCCAACGTGACGACAAAAGGGAGCGTGGATACGACCCAGCCGGGGACTTATTCGGTTACCTACACGATCGATCCGAATGAAGGAACGGCAGATGCTGGAAAAGAACAGCTTTCCGTGACAGCGAAGATTCAAGTTTTGGCGAAAGAAACAGGTGACACCACTGGTGGCTCGGCAGATGATGATTCCAACACGGATAAGGCATCATCCTTGAAGGTGACGAGTGGCACCCAGCACACCGCCACTTATGAACAAGCACAACCACTGCCTCGAACAGGCGACCAGAGCAACTTATGGCTGATCTGGCTGGGCGTGGGCCTTCTGGCGCTAAGCGGTCTACTGTGGGTGTCGATTATACGTAGACGCAGACAATCATAAACGTAGAAAAGATTGGGACATAAAGAAGGTTCAATAAGCTAATAAAAGAAGCGAAAATCAAGTATGAGCACCATTTCTCAAAATGGATCTTGATTCTCGCTTCTTTTATTAGACTTTATACTTTAGTTTTCTGTGTGAGATCGAATGATCATTTTTTTAATAAGTCAAGTGTAGCTCGAACAATGTTTTCAGTGCTCAAACCATACCGTTCATAAAGTACTGCTTGGGGAACTTCATCCGTGAATTCTTTTGCAGCTCCAAATGATTTCACTTTGATGGAACTGTCGCCATAGTAATGCGCGATTTTTTCACCGAAGCCGCCGGACAGGCTGCCGTCTTCTAGTGTTAGTACTAGTTGATGATTGGCTTTCAGGCTTTCAAGGGTCGTTTGGTCGTAACCAGTGATAAATTGTGGATTGATCAAAGTTGCATTTATTCCCTCAGCTGCTAGTTTTTCATGAACCTTTTGCCCAAGTTGGAAAAAGCCGCCAAGTGCTAGGATGGCTACTGTGCTGCCTGAATGTGAGACTTCATAGTGCGGTTTTGAATAGTCATGACTTATTGGGGTGCTATGATTGACGCCATGTTCTGGGATACGGATGGCAACAGGGTGGTCTTTTTGTGTGAGAGCCCAGTCTAGCATGGCTTCAAGCTGTTCTTGGGTTGCTGGGGCCAAATAGACGATATTTGGGATGCTCGATAGGAGCGGGATATCGTAAAGACCTTGATGCGTAACTGCCCCGCCGGAAATGGAGCCGCCCCGGACGATGATGACTGCGGGGGTATCGTTGATTGCCAAGTCATGTGAAAGTTGGTCATAGGCTCTTTGCAGGAAAGTGCTCGAATGAAAGACAACTGGGCGGATACCGGCAGATGCCAAGGCGGAAGCAAATGTGATCGAATGACCTTCTGCAATACCAACATCAAAATAGCGATCAGGATAGGCAGCTTGGAAACGTTTCAAACCAAACATTCCTGGAATTGCAGCATTGATTGTAACAATTGGCAGTTGTTCGGTTTCGATTTTTTTAGTTAATTGATCAATAATCAGATCGCTGTAGTTTTCACCGCTCTCTTGAATAATTGCCTCACCTGTTTTCAAATCAAATGGGGTACGCCAGTGATAGAGCATTTTATTTGTCACTGCCTTTTCAAAACCGTGACCTTTTTCAGTATGCACATGAAGGACGATGGGATGATCGATATCTTTTACATCTTGGAACGTGTCAATCATCGTTTGTAAATCATTGCCTTCTTCAATGTAGCGATAATCAAAACCTAGTGCTTTGAATAAATTATTTTCGGAAGTACCGTTTGAAGCGCGGAGTTCAGCTAGTGTCCCGTAAAGGCCGCCAAAATTTTCATCGATAGACATTTCATTATCATTGAAAATCACAATCAGATTGCTGTTTAGTTCGGCTCCATTGTTTAGTCCTTCGAATGCTAAGCCGCCACTCATGGAACCATCGCCGATCAGTGCTAACACATTGCCAGTTTCATTTTTCAGATCACGTGCCTTGGCAAGGCCTACAGCTAAGCTAATCGATGTGGAAGTGTGGCCGACTGTGAAAAAGTCATGTTCGCTTTCATGTTGAGAAGTATAGCCGGTAATATCATTGAAATGAGCAGGATCCTCAAAACCAGATTTTCTTCCGGTCAGAATCTTATGCGGGTAGGATTGATGGGAGACATCCCAAACGATTTTATCTGTTGGCGAATCGAAGACATAATGAAAAGCTAGTGTGAGCTCAACTACACCTAAGTTCGGTCCAATGTGTCCACCATGTTGGCTATCTTTAAATAAAATCAGCTCACGAATCTCTTGGGCTGCTTGTTTCATTTCTGGAATCGTTAATTTTTTTACATCATCTGGACCGTGCACTTGGTCAAGAATACTTGTTTCTGTAATGTTTGACAAAATAGGCCACCTCGGTTAATTTTTATTTTTTGTGAAGAACTGTGCTAAGTTTACACCCTTGAGTGGACTCTAAGTCAACTGTTTTAATAAAAAATTTTTCTAAGTGGCTTAGTTGCTGCTATAATAGAAAGGAATTACTGAATAATGAAGTACTGGAGCGGTGAGCAACTTGAAAGAAGACATTTTGCAACGAATTGAAGAATTAGGCGGCTCAGCTGATTTTACTGATCCATCATTGCTTGGAAATTACAGGGGATCAAGTTTTCAAAAGATTATTTACGCGCAGATTTTGAAGATTTGCTGGCTGATGAAGAGTATCAAGCAATCAAAGCAGGTGAACCTTTAGAAGAGAAAACGATCAAGTATCCTCGGATCAATTATTCGGTAGAGACGTTTACTCCCTTTACGATTGGTACCACAGATTATGAAGAGTGGCAGGGTGATTTGGATTTTGACGGACAAAATGATCGGGAGCGACTACGGCAAATTGTCTCAAGTGAAAGTTTAGAGTTTTGCTATGTGGGTTATACAGAAGCGTTTCCGAATTACTATTTCGTTGCGTTAGATGATCCTCATCCGGAAAATCCGACTGTTTATAGTACGGATCATGAAGTTTTTTTTCAAGAAATTGACGAAAGTGGGACTTTTTTAGATTTTTTGCATCTTTTAGTGAGCGAACAGGAATTTGAACAGACACTATTAAAAGTAAAGCAAGCGTTGAAAAATGAATAAAATTGAACTGTCGTTTTTTTTATTCTATACTATAAGTATAAAAAATAATCAGGGGCTGAGAATTTGAAGGATAAGAAACGGAAAATCATTACGGAAGCTAAAGCCATCTTTCGTAAAAAAGGTTATTTATTGACGTCTGTGGCCGATATTGTAGAGGCGAGTGGCATTTCTAAAGGGACCTTCTATAACTATTTTACCTCTAAAGAAGAGCTGGCGATCGTCATTTTCAAGCAGGAATATTCTGTGCTCCATCAGAAATTGGAGCGAATGATGACAGATGGGACACGTACGGAAAAAGAGAATTTTATGGCAACGATGAATGTATTGATAGAGTTTCATAGCAAAAACGCGGAGATTCTCAATATTACTTTTTCGCAGGCTATGATTGATGATGATTTTAATCAGTTTTTGGCAAGTGTGCGTCTGAGAAGTTTGGAATGGGTGAAAAAACAGATTCTGCTGATTTATGGAGCAGAAACGAAACCTTATGTGAATGATCTGACGTTGCTTTTGGTCGGGATGACTTTTATGTTCGTTTTTGTCAGCGGTTCGGCAAAAGAGGAAAATAAACTGATGGATGAGATCGTGCCATACGTGTTTCACCGAATGGATGCGCTGGTTACAGATATCATCGCTACAAAAGAAGTGATGATTACAGAGGAGGATACGGCTTGCTTTATTCCCGATAGTGTAGGACTTCGGAATAAACGAATGTCACACCTTCGAAAAAGTGTCGAGCAGCTGACGAATAAAATTGATACTTTAGCCATTGCAGATTCGGATAAGTGGCAGTATAAAGAGTCACTAAATGCGATTTTGGCTGAGCTCAACAATAAGGAATTGCCACGTGATTTTATTATTCAAGGGACACTGCTTTATTTGAAACAACAGGCGCCAAAAGAGCTAGGCAAGGAAGTACTGCTGGTTGAAAGATATGTAAACGATTTATTATAAAATTTTGAACGGAACGGTCATTTATTCTTGACTGTACCGTTCTTTTTCTTTATACTAACTCTATCATTTTGAAAATGAATGAAAGGGGAATTATAATTGAATCGTTTAACATCTGAAAAACCTGTAGACGTAAACGGCAGACCTTTTAACCGGAATTTACTCGTTATAACGATGATCGTGGGGGCTTTTGTAGCAGTACTCAACCAGACGCTTCTTGCAACGGCCTTGCCAATGATTATGGATGATCTGGATATTACGGCAGCTACAGGACAATGGCTCACAACGGCATTTTTACTTACCAATGGGATTATGATTCCTATTACCGCTATGCTGATCGAAAAAATCAGTTCTAAAGTGCTATTTATCACAGCTATGGTTGTATTTACGATCGGTACGATTATTGCGGCTGTTGCACAAAGTTTTCCTATTCTCTTGACAGGACGGATCGTTCAAGCGGCAGGAGCTGGGATTATGATGCCCCTTCTACAAACGATCTTTCTGCTGATCTTCCCACGTGAAAAGCGCGGGGCAGCGATGGGGATTATGGGACTTGTTATGGCATTTGCACCAGCAATTGGGCCGACACTTTCAGGCTGGATTGTAGACTCTTATGATTGGCGCGTTCTTTTTATCGTACTGATTCCAATTGCTGTTTTTGATATTATTTTAGCTTTCTTCGGAATGAAAAAAGTAGTTGCGCTTAAAGAAAATAAAATTGACATCTTGTCAATTATTTTATCATCAGTAGGCTTTGGTTCGATGCTTTATGGCTTTAGTTCTGCCGGAAACGATGGTTGGGGAGATCCAATCGTTGTAACCACGTTGATCATTGGCGCGATTGTTACCGTGCTATTCATCTGGCGGCAGCTTTCAATCGAGCATCCTATGTTAGAATTCAGGGTATTTCGCTATCCGATTTTCTCATTGTCAGTTATTTTGAGCTCTATTGTAACGATGGCTATGATCGGAGCGGAAATTGTCTTACCATTGTATATCCAGTCTATTCGCGGAGAAACGGCCTTGCAATCCGGGTTGCTGTTATTACCGGGGGCAATTGTTATGGGGATCATGAGTCCCATTACTGGGATCATCTTTGATAAGATTGGCGCACGATGGTTAAGTATCAGCGGTTTGACAATTTTGACGCTTGGTACGATCCCGTTTATGTTCCTGACAGCCGATACACCACTTTGGTACATTGTTGTCTTCTATGCCATTCGCTTCCTTGGTATCTCGATGGCTATGATGCCGATCGGAACGGCTGGTATGAATGCCCTGCCTAATGAATTGATCAATCATGGCTCAGCTGTCAATAATACGATTCGACAAATTGCTGGTTCAATCGGAACGGCGGTATTGATCACCGTCTTGACAAATGTAACAAAAGATCAAATGCCGAATAAAATGCTTGCTGCCACGGATCCCGCGGGCTTTGCGCAAAAAGCGATGGATGCCAGTTTGGACGGAATGAAAGCCGCCTTTCTGGTAGCAGTGATCTTTTCAGCGATTGGCATGATATTAAGCTTTTTTGTGAAGAATAAACAAAAGCCGGCTATTGTAAGCAAAACCATCGAAGAGAATATTTGATACCGTCCTGAAATCAGGGGAACAGCTAAGCTAATGCTGTTTTTACCTGATTTCAGGCTTTTTTTAGTCGAAAAAAAGAAATGCCCATGGTATGATTTGAAGTAGATAAGGATGTGAGGAAATGGGGGAAATACGGGAAGCAACTTTGGATGATTTTCCAAAACTGCGTGAAATTTTTGCAGAGAGTCGGAAAAAGCATTTCTTTTGGCTGGATAGGAGTCAGATCGTTCTGGAAGACTTTGATCGACTGACGCGTGATGAACGCATTTGGCTTTATCAGGATAAAAACGCTGAACCTCTGGGCTTTATTTCAGTTTATGAACCGGACAATTTTATTCATTTGCTGTTTATTGCGAGCTCTCAACAGGGAAAAGGAATTGCAAAAGAGCTGCTCCAATTTTTAGTAGCGAAAGAAGCAGTAGATTATACGCTGAAATGTGTAGCCAAAAACGAAGCAGCGTTAGCTTTTTATCAGAAAATGAATTTTGAAGTCATAGGAGAAGGTATAGATCGATTAGAAGGAAAATATTATACATTATTATTAAAAGGACGTGATGAATCATGCAAGTAGGATTTATTGGTTTAGGAAATATGGCAACAGCAATCATCGGTGGATTGCTAGAAAAAGGAGTACTCCCGCCTAAGAATATCCATGTACAGAGTCGGACTTATGAGAAAGTGCTGGCTTATAGTACTGATAAAGGGATCACACCTGTTAGGGATGCCAAACAACTGGTGCGTGATGTAGATGTGTTGGTTCTGGCTGTGAAACCCAATATGTTTCAAAAGGTACTGGCACCATTACAGGAGGATTTACAAGCCAGCCAGCCGCTCATAATTTCAATCGCTGCAGGACTGACATTAGACAAGTTGATGGAACTCACGGGTGCTGAGCATCGAATCGTTCGCGTCATGCCAAATGTCAATGCGACGATTGGTGAATCGATGTCAGGCATTTGTGCTAATTCGTATGTCACGGAGAAAGATTTACAGGCAGCAGAATTGATTTTTGGCGCAGTTGGGAAAACGATGGTATTAGAGGAAAGTGAGTTTCGTATTTTTGCAGCCATTGCTGGAAGTTCGCCTGCCTTTATTTACTTGTTTATTGATTCCTTGGCTCGTGGTGCACTAAAAGCTGGTATGTCAAAGCAGAAAGCCGTTGAGATCGTGGCGCAGACTGTTTTGGGAAGTGCAAAGATGGTGCTCGAAAGTGGGGAGCATCCGTTTAGTCTGATCGATAAAGTCTGTTCACCAGGAGGGACGACTATTGCGGGTGTTGCAGCGCTCGAAGAAGAGGCTTTTATTTCGGCTGTCATGAAGAGTGTGGAAGCCACCATTGCGCGAGAAAAAGAACTGGCAGAAAATAGTTAAGGATTGAACCTTGTCTTTGGAATAGAGACAGGGTTTTTTTCTTAAAAAAATAGGGTTAAAGTGCACATCTTTCGGCTATACTATGGAAAAGGAAAGAAGGGGACGATATGGTCAAGCCAAGATTGTTTGCAGCTGTGACGATTGGCTCTCAAAGTGTGACGCTTAAGATTATGGATATCAGCCGCCAAGAGATTTTGGAGACACTGCGTTCAGATGTATCAATCGGAACAGATATCTATAATCACAAAACCATTGCAGCTAGCACCATGCATGAAACTTCGACGGCCTTAGCAGGATTCGTACAGCTGATGCGAGATTATGATGTGACGGAATACCGAGTTGTGGCAACTTCCTCAGTTCGAGAAGCCCTCAATGCTGAATATGTTAAAGAGCAGATTCGTTTGCAAACAGGGCTAGAGATTGCATGGGTATCTAATGCACAAGAACGTTTCTTACATAGTCAGGCAGCCGCTCAAAAAACACCAGATTTTAGTCAGTTAATCAGTGAAGGCACAATGCTGATTGATATTGGTTCAGGAAGTATTCAGCTGACGGTTTATGATGAAGGGGAGTTCATGTTTTCGCGCAATATTAAATTAGGGCCGCTGCGAGTCCGGGAACTTTTAGCTAAACTTAAAGTCCAGACAAGTAATTTTGCTGATCTGCTGGAGGATTTTATTTTTAGTAAGATTCGTGACTATGCTCAATTTGCTCCAAAAGATGTGGCGTATAAGCATTTTATTTTGATCGGTACGGATTTATTGTTCTTTAAACAAGCATTTATGGGCGGTTCCGATGATCATCAAATCACACGGGACTATTTTGATCAGCTTTATGGACATATGCTGGAAATCCCAGAACAGGTTTTGGCAAAGCGGTATCAGCTTTCCTATGATGCGATCAGTCAATTGCTGCCTTCTGCCATGCTTTTAAAGGAGCTTTTGAAGGTAACGAAAGCAGAAAGTATTTTACTTTCAGATGCGGAGTTGATAGATGGGATTTTGGTTGAAGCTTCCGTTCAACATAAGAAAATTAAATTGAATCATGATTTCAATGAAGATCTGCTTGCTTCGGCTGAGCATATTTCCCGTAGATATATGACGGATCAAAAACATAGTGAGCTAGTGCGTAAATTTGCGCTGCACTTGTTCAATCAGCTAAAACCGCTCCATGGGTTGAAAAAAAGAGAGCGGCTGTTGCTTGAACTGGCAGCCATTTTGCAGGATATAGGTAGTTTTATTGATATGAATAATCATTATATTCACTCAGATTATTTGATCGAAGCAACGGAATTGATTGGGCTATCAGAAGAGGAGCAAAAAATTGTAGCAGCAGTGGCACGTTATCACAGTACGGAAACACCTTCTTCCGGAGATGAGAATTTTGATCGCTACGATACAGCCACTCAGTTGACGATCGCGAAATTGACAGCTATTTTACGAATTGCAGATGCTCTTGATGATAGCCATCAGCAAAAAGTTGAGCGGATAGCAGTTTCATTGAAAAAAGAACAATTACAGATCTCTGTATGGGCGAATGATGATTTAATGCTGGAAAAATGGACATTTAATGAAAAGGCAGAATTTTTTGCAGAAGTGTATGGATTGAAACCACAAATTATAGAAAAGGGTGGACTCTCATGACGGAAAAATTTGCAGAATCTGATCATTTTATGAATCGTGAGCTGAGTTGGCTTGACTTTAATTATCGTGTCCTAGAAGAAGCACGTGATAAGGAAAACCCGCTGCTGGAACGACTAAAATTTCTTGCAATCACAGCTAGTAATATGGATGAATTTTTTATGGTACGTGTGGCTTCACTGAAAAAAATGATTTCAGTCGACTATAAAAAACCAGATGCAGCAGGAATGACGCCTCGAGAGCAACTGCACGCCATCAATGACAAAACCCATCAGATGACGGAAAAGCAGTATAATACATGGAATCGGACACTTTTTAAGCTGTTGACAGATCACCAGATCAACTTGCGAAAAATCCATCAATTGAATGCGAAACAGCAAGAATTTATCAAGCATTATTTTGAGCAGGAAATCTATCCGGTTGTTACACCCATGGCGGTGGACTCTGCACGACCATTCCCGTTAATCGTCAATACCAGCTTGAATATTGCTGCTTTGATTTATAAGGAAGGTGAACCGAAGAAAAAGGAATTCACTACCATACAGGTACCGACGATTTTTCCACGAGTGGTAAAACTGCCAGACGCACCAAATGACTTTATCTTGTTGGAGGAAATCATTGAGCATTATTTGGAGCGCTTTTTCATCGGCTATAAAATAAAAGAAACCGCCTGTTACCGTATTATGCGGAATATGGATATGGATGTGGTAGAGCAAGATGCTTCGGACTTGTTGAAAGAAATTGAAGAACAGCTGAAAAAAAGGGAACGTAGTACGGTCATTCGGCTTGAAGTCGAAGCGGAAATCAGCAAGCATTTGAGTAAACGGCTTGTCAAAGCTTTGAAGGTGGATGAGGATGAAATTTACCGAATCAAGGGCCCGCTTGATCTGACTTTTTTAGGAAAATTGGCCAGTCAAGTTGAGGGACATCATGCTTTGTTTTATCCACCGTTCAAACCGTATCAGGCTGTGCAGCTGCAAGCTACCAACTTATTTGAACTGATTCGTAAGCAAGATGTTTTTTTGCATCATCCGTATGATTCCTTTCAGACGGTAGTGGATTTTATTCGACAAGCAGCAGATGATCCGGATGTA
Organism: Listeria ilorinensis; assembly: GCF_913566895.1. Classification (GTDB taxonomy): domain Bacteria; phylum Bacillota; class Bacilli; order Lactobacillales; family Listeriaceae; genus Listeria; species Listeria ilorinensis. The sequence goes on from NZ_CAJYCN010000005.1 coordinate 14,769, forward strand.
TTGGCGATTAAAATGACATTATATCGTGTTTCGGGAGATTCCCCGATTATTCGCTATTTAGGCGAGGCGGCAGAAAATGGTAAACAAGTTACTGTATTGCTTGAAGTAAAAGCACGTTTTGATGAAGAAAATAATATCCACTGGGCGCAAGAACTTGAAAAAACGGGCTGTCATGTGATTTATGGACTTATCGGTTTGAAAACACACTGCAAGCTTACCTTGGTAGTAAGGAGGGAAGCAGACGGGATCCGTCGCTATATGCATATGGGAACAGGAAATTATAATGATATCACCGCCCGTTTTTATACGGACATGGGGCTTTTGACAGCAGATGCGGAAATGGGGATCGATGCTTCCAATATATTTAATATGATCTCTGGTTATTCAGAACCGCCTGTTTTTCATCAATTGATAATTGCACCACATTGGCTGCGTAGTGAGCTGGTCGCTCGAATTAAGCAAGAAGCGCAATTAGCCCGCCGAGGCAAGACTGCCATTATTAAAATGAAGATGAACTCTCTTTCTGATACAGAAATGATTCAAACTTTATATGAAGCCTCCCAATCTGGTGTGAAAATTGAGCTGCTCATTCGCGGGATATGCTGCTTACGGGCTGGAATAAAAGGCTTGAGTGAGAATATTACCGTACACTCTATTGTTGGCCGGCTGCTTGAACATAGTCGAATTTATTACTTTGGTGCTGGTGGGGAGAATCTGCTCTATTTATCAAGTGCGGATTTGATGCATCGCAATTTGAATCGACGTGTTGAACTGTTATTTCCAATTCAGGATGAAGAAATTAAGGAACGTATCATGACCGAATTCGATCAAATGTTTGCAGATAATGTTAAAACACGTATTCTTCGAGAAGACGGGACTTATCATAAATTAGATAAACGTGGTAAACAGCAGATCAGCTCACAGCAAAGGTTTATGGAGGCGGCAGAAAAGAAAAGCGAAACAGAGGCGATTGAACAAAAAAGTAAGTCACGGGTATTTATTCCGATGAAACAAGAAAAGGATGGGGAGTGAGATTGTTGGAACATTTTGCAGTGATTGATTTAGGGTCTAACTCAGCACGAATGACAATTACGAAGATCGAAGAAGACGGCAGCTTTGAAGTGGTTTGTCAGATGAAAGAAATGGTGCGTCTCTCGGAAAAAATGGGTGAAAAAAAGGTATTGCAAGATGAAGCCATCAAACGTACGGTGGATGCTTTAAAAAAATTTTATAAACAAAGCCGTGAATTTGATCAGCTGAAAATGCGTGCAGTTGCCACAGCAGCCACGCGCCAAGCGGTCAACCAAAAGAAATTTCTAAGTCGTGTCAAAGAGGAGGCTGGTATTGAACTGGAAGTGATCAGCGGGAACCAAGAAGCGTATTATGACTATCTAGGAATTATTAATACACTACCAGTGACCAACTGTGTGGTTATCGATACGGGTGGTGGGAGCACAGAGTTGATACTTGTCCAAAATAACCGGCCGATTAATTTGATTAGTTTACCATATGGAGCGGTCAACTTAAGTGAGCGTTTCTTAGATAAAGACCATATTTCGGCAGCAGCACTTTTCAAACTGATGACCTCGATCGATAAGCTTTATAATGGAGTTTGGTGGCTACGAAAAGGCCACAATTTACCAATTGTTGCGCTGGGTGGAAGCAACCGTACGATTGCCAAGATCGAGCGCCGTAGTCGGGAAATTTTAGATTTTGAAAACTTGCATGGCTTTAAAATGCGCGATGATGAGGTATACGATATTTTTGAAGAAGTGGTCTCTAAAGATTTGAAAGAGCGTGGTGCCATACCCGGACTTTCACGTGAACGAGCGGATATTATTGTAGGCGGGATTACACCACTGACAGCATTGATGCGCTTTCTTGATTCCGATCGCTTGATCTTTTCTCAGTATGGTTTGCGAGAAGGGGTCTTCTACGATCACTTTTACCAACTACAGACAAGTGGACTTCTTACTGAGACGCCCAATAAGTGAAAAAAGGGGTAGAGACATACAGACATTTACTGCCTTCTCTACCGCTTTTTCAGATCTTGAAGCAGATGAAAACCTCGCGCTGCTGGTTTGAGATCTTAACAAGCAACATGTGTAAGAAAACCCACAACAGTGCTGCGTGATAACGATTCTCAATGGCAGATTTTGCTGTAATTCTAAATTGATAACTGTTATAATAAAGGTAATTTTAATAAATGAAACCGCTTCCTTTACGAACGATGACCAAGCAATGACAGCGGGTATCAAAGGAGGAAAAGCGTGTGAATAGGAAGGTAACAGTGACAATCAATGGCCAGCCGCATCAAGTTGAAGCAGGACAGCGGATACTTGACCATCTAAATGCGCAAGACATTGCTCATCCGCATATATGCTATAGCAAGCAAATGGGACCGATTCAGTCTTGCGATACTTGTATGTGTGAAGTGGATGGCGAATTGATGCGAGCTTGCAGTACAGAGGTTCAGGATGGGATGATTATTCAAACGAATTCTGAAAAGGCGACTGATGCTCAGCTTGAAGCAATGGATCGGATTTTAGAAAATCACCTGCTTTATTGTACAGTTTGTGATAATAATAATGGCAATTGCCGTGTACATAATACGACGGAAATGCTGGGCATTGAGGCACAGGAACGGCCATATCGAGAAAAAGGATATCTGAATGATTTTTCGCATCCATTTTACCGTTATGATCCAGATCAGTGTATTCTCTGTGGTCGCTGTGTGGAGGCTTGTCAAAGCGTACAGGTGAATGAGACATTATCGATTGACTGGGAAAGAGAACAACCGCGAGTCATTTGGGATGATGATAAGCCTGCCAATTTATCAAGCTGTGTTTCTTGCGGTCTATGCTCAACGGTTTGTCCATGTAATGCCATGATGGAAAAATCGATGCTTGGTCAAGCTGGTTTTATGACAGGACTAGACGAAGATGTACTAGAACCGATGATTGATATGGTGAAAAAAGTGGAACCAAACTACCAGACTGTTTTTGCTCTTTCCGAAATGGAAGCGGCGATGCGTGATACACGAATTAAAAAAACAAAGACGGTTTGCACATTTTGTGGTGTAGGCTGTTCTTTTGAAGTTTGGACGAAGGATCGGAAAATTTTAAAAGTCGAGCCAACGGGTGAAGGACCTGTAAATAAATTTGCAACATGTGTAAAAGGAAAATTTGGTTGGGACTTCGTGAACAGCAATAAGCGCCTCACGACTCCACTCATCCGGGAAGGCGATGAATTTGTTCCGGCTTCTTGGGAAACAGCGCTTGAATTTGTAGCAGTGAAACTTCGTGAGATCCAGGATAAATATGGGAATGATGCACTTGGTTTTATCAGTTCCTCTAAGACAACCAATGAAGAAAATTATTTGATGCAGAAAATGGCGCGTCAGGTTTTTGAAACCAATAATATCGATAATTGTTCGAGGTATTGTCAAGCTCCGGCATCAGACGGATTGACGCGAACGGTCGGAATTGGTGCTGATTCGGGGACGGCAGATGATATCGAAACAGCTGGATTGGTGATTTTGGTGGGCTGTTCACCTGCTGATGGTCATCCTGTTTTAGCAAGCCGTATCAAACGGGCGCATAAATATGATGGACAAAAGCTGATCGTTTCTGATTTGCGCAAACATGAAATGGCTGAACGGGCTGATCTGTTCATCCATCCGAAACAAGGCACCGACTTTGTCTGGCTGACAGCAGTGGCCAAGTATATCATTGACCAAGGTTGGCACGACGAAGCTTTCATGGCAGATCGGACATTCAATCAAGCTGAATACTTAACGTTCTTGCAACCGTTCACCCTTGAATATGCAGAACGTGAAACAGGTATCACTAGCGCAACGCTGAGAGAAATTGCACAAGCTATCCATGAAGCAGATGGCACCGCGATTTGCTGGGGAATGGGAGTTACACAAAATATTGCTGGATCACATACTTCTTCGGCGATTGCGAATCTGCTCCTTGTCACCGGGAATTTTGGTCGTCACGGAGCAGGCGCTTATCCACTCCGAGGCCATAATAATGTTCAAGGAGCCTGTGATATGGGGTCCTTGCCGAATGTCCTACCTGGGATTCAATCGCTTGCAGATGATGCTATTCGTGGCAAGTTTGAAGAGGCGTATGGTGTACCGATTTCAAGTAAGCCAGGACTTAAAAATAATGAAATGCTTGATGCTATTGAACGAGGAGATCTGCATGCCATGTATCTGGTCGGGGAAGAAATGGCTTGGGTGGATTCCAATGTGAATCATGTTCAGGAAGCACTTGCCAAATTGGATTTCTTTGTCGTGCAAGATGTCTTCTTATCCAAAACAGCACAGTTTGCAGATGTGGTTTTTCCAGCTGCTCCGTCCCTTGAAAAAGAAGGAACCTTTACCAATACTGAACGTCGAATTCAGCGCTTATATGAAGTGATGCCGCCTTTAGGGGATACCAAACCGGACTGGTGGATCATTACGGCACTTGCTAAGAAATTAGGTTTTGACTGGGGTTATACGCATCCAAGCCAAATTATGGACGAGATTGCCTCCTTGGCACCATTTTTCAGCGGAGTAAGCTATGACCGAATGCAAGGTTTTGATAGCTTAGTCTGGCCAGTTGATCCAACGGGAAAAGATATGCCGCTCCTTTACGAAGAACGCTTCAATTTTTCGGATGGACTGGCAAGATTTTCAACATTGCCTTATATTCCGCCGATTGAATTTCCAGAAGCGTTTGATTTGCAGCTCAATAATGGTCGTCTACTTGAGCAATTCCATGAAGGCAATTTAACCGATAAGTCGAAAGGACTGGACTATAAATTGCCGGAAGTGTTTGTCGAGGTATCGCCAGAACTTGCCAAAGAACGCGAGATTGAAAGCGGTTCGCTTGTTAGACTCAGCTCGCCATATGGCCGAATTAAATTGCGTGCTGTCGTTACAGATCGAATGAAAGGGCATGAAGTTTATGTGCCCATGCATTCTGTCAGTAGCGAGACGGCTGTGAATCTGCTTACTTCAAGCGCTGGTGATGTTAGAACCAAGACGCCCGCCTATAAGCAAACCAAAGTTGCCTTGCAAGTACTGGAGAAAAAAGGCAAAAATCCACTACCTGATCATAACCCGCGCAACCGTAGACGTTATCCGCAACATGGTGTAGAAGTTGAACGGAAATGGGCACGTGCTGATTATCAGCCAATTTCAAAAGTAAACTGCGCATGCGGTGGAAATTGCAGATGCAAAGAGAAAAGGAGTGAGCAAAATGGCTGAACCAATTTCGAAGATCCGTGAAACAAGTCCAACACCTGAAGAACAACAGGACCAAAACCTACAAGAATTGAAAAATGAACTGGCGAAAGAAGAATCTGGTTTCAAAGAAATGATTGAATTTGTTCGGCTACTGAATGAATCTGGCGCTTTGGAAGCAGTAAACAGTGCTGTGAAAGCCAAAGAAGAGATTGCTAAAACTTTTTTGAATGAATGGAGAAAAGAGCCGACTACGAATGCCATCAATAATCTGATGCTTACAAGCCAGCTTCTAACAGAAACAAAACCTGAACAAACAGCCGCGCTTATCAAAAAAATGAAAGAAACTGCTAAACAAGCAAAAGAAAGTGCAAAAGAGGAAGAGATACTTGGTTTATTTGGTTTGATGAAAGCTTTAAAAGACCCAGATGTTAACCGAGCCCTACGCTATGGGATCACCTTTTTAAAAGGGATGGGTGAAAATTTAAAATAAAATAAAAGCCGGGTCTGCAAGCTAGCAGACTCGGCTTTTCGAAAATGAGGTGTTAAGATTGAAAACTAAAAAGCAACTTCCGATCACATTTTATCAAAATGGGGAGAGTGGCATAAAAGCAGAACCGGTAGCCGTCGAATATCCACTGACAATCTATCTGAACGGTGCCGAACTTGTGACGATCGTCTGTTCACCCAATTATTTGGAAGACTTGGTTGTAGGCTTTCTGACTTCGGAGGGAATCGTTCGCAGCCCGGCTGATATTGAACAAATCGAACTCATTGAGTCGACCGGACATGCCCAAGTTACAGCCAGTTTCGTAAACCAATTCAATGCCAAATATCGCGCCAAACGCTATATTACCAGCTGCTGCGGAAAATCACGCGAGAATTTTTATTTTCAATCTGATGCCTCATTGCTTGAAACCCACAATGATACAACCATTCAACTATCGCCGGATGCCATTTTCCGATTGATGGATACTTTTGAAGCCTCTTCTGAAACTTTTCAAGAAACCGGCGGCGTCCATAATGCCGCGCTTTGCAGTGCAGAACAGCTACTTGTCAGTCGAATGGATATTGGCCGACACAATGCCCTTGATAAAATTTACGGCTATTCACTTGTTCACCAACTGGCAGTAGAGGATAAAGTGATTGCCTTCAGCGGTAGGATATCCTCTGAAATCCTCGTTAAAACGGCTAAGATCGGTTGTGGCATCCTATTATCACGCTCGGCACCGACAGAACTGGCTATTAAAATGGCGGAGGAACTCAACCTGACGACTGTAGGCTTCATTCGTCAAAACCGCTTTAATGTTTATTCAGGTGCTGAACGAATCATGCTAAAATAGCCACTCATGATGAGGATCTTCGTAAATCTCTTTTCGTGAATACGTATTGTAAAGAATGGCAGAACTGGCTCCAACAATTACCACACAAAGACTGACTAAAAGTTTATTACGCACAGGTATCAATCCTTTCTAGTGAATTGTTTTTATCATAACGAATAAATATGACAGAACAATGACTGATTTGAAAAGAATTTAAGAGGCAACCTGCAAATCAAGACTGTCGACCTGCTGTGAGTGAATGAAAAAGCGTTCCACTAAATCTGTCATTTCCGGCAGATTAGGCAGATTGCCATGATCCGCATCCGGACTGGTAAGAATGATTTCCTGATAATCTTTTACCTGCTGGTCAAAAATCAACCGAGAACTAAGCGCACTTTCAAGCGGCACGATCCCGTCTGTTTCCGTATCTTCAAGATTGCTTGCAACAGATAGAACTTCAATCGAGTGTGGGATCTGATTTTTTTTGCTGAGGAGCGTATCAAGCATGTCAGAATGTTCCTCCGTATCCTCTGCTGATACAGGCTCTGCATTTTGTTTCATGTCAAGGTCATTGAACGGGGCACCGAGTACGATCAAACGACGGATGTCTGGAAGATCTGCTTTGCTTTCCGTAGTTTCCAAATAATCAACTAGCGCCAGTCCGCCGTTTGAGTAGCCGAGTGCATCCATCTTCTTAAAGTGATAAAGTTGTTTTAATTCTTTTAAAGCTATTGTGAGCCCACTTGCCCATTCACTTGGTTCAGCCTCATTTTCCTCAAAGGCGATCGTAATAAAAGGGTGCTGAGCAGTTCCATCCAAGCTGCCACTAAACTCCAGCGACTGGTCATGATTGACGGTAACAGCTAATTCGCCGCTGATTTCGCCGCGACTGAGAAGTGTTTCACGCATTTCATCAAATGTATAAAGGTCTCCACCTGTACCGTGAATGGCAATGATCGGAATTTGTGTACTTAAGTCAGTCGCCACTGGTTTTTTGACGGGTTTTTCTTGGTTAAAATAAAACACACACCCAATCAAACTGACCAAAACGACAAAGACCATAAGTAGCGCAAGCAAACGTTTCGACATGTGAACCCTCCTAATTTTATGAAAACAGCTGCGTGACAACAACTGTAAACTTCGCTATAATGCCACTATACACTATTTGCAAAGCGGAAGGGAACGGTTCATATGATAGAAAAACAAATTGATACGATTGTAACAGATATGGATGGGACTTTATTATTGAAAAAAGGTGACGCGATCCATCCGCTTAATCAAGAAGTACTCTCGGAATGGCAGGAATCAGGAAAAAAATTATTTCTAGCAACTGGCCGTCTAGATTTAGCCATCTTGCCGTTCATTCATGCCTTGAAAATCAAATTGCCCGTCATTTCCTGCAATGGCGGTTTAGTCCGTGATTTTGAAACAGGCGAGATCCTTTATAAAAGTGACATTGAGTTGAAAAAAATTGCAGAGCTTTTGGCCCTTTTAGCACCACTCGAAGTGGATTATCATATTTACACGACTAAGCGTATTCTGGGGCCATCCTATACAGGGAAAATTGCTTTTTTTACAGAACAAAATAAGCAATTGCCTGAAAATGAACAAGTTCCGCTGACAGTGACTCAAGATCCGCTTGCAATATTAGATGAAGGTGAATTTCCGCTCAAACTTCTTATCGTGGAAGGAGATAAAGCAAAACAGCAGCAAATCAAAGAACTATTAGCGGATAGCGGCATGTCCGTGCTTTCTTCGGCAGCCAACTTGATTGATATTATGAATGAGGGGATCGACAAAGCGAAAGGCCTGCGCTTTTTGGCGGAAAAGGGCTATTTAGATCTTTCGCATACGCTTGCATTTGGCGATAATGAAAATGATGCGGGTATGATTGAACTGGCGGCAATCGGCGTGGCAATGGAGAATGGAATTGCTCAAGCGAAAGAAAAAGCTGATTTTATTGGCTTATCGAATGAAGAAGGTGGAGTAGGCCGCTTTATTTTAGACCAACTCTAAGCTATTCTTTTTGCTTTTCTAGTTCACGTGGTATGATGGATATATCAAGTGAAGGAGCTGGTGCAGATGGAAGAAAAATTTGATTTAGGTCATTGTGTCAAAAAAGCATTTGTCGTTGTGGCAGGAGTAAGCCTTGTTTTTATTGGAATCATGGCATTCCTGACCTTAATTGGCGTCATCATCGCGATTCCACTTCTGAAAAAAGGCAGCAGATATTTACTTGCAGCAAATGACTCCACTGATAATCATTTTGCAAATGGCGGCAAGTTAAAACTCAAATGCGGCAACAAAAATATGAAATTGAAGTTTGACGAAGCAGAATTATTAGACGAAAAAAGCTGAAAAAACTGTTCTTTTTAATAGGTGAGAGAAATTTAAAAAGCATGAAAAGGCTATTTCCTGGATTCTAGGAGATAGCCTTTTTTATAGTGGAATAAAAGTCACAAAGTCTACAAAAATACATACGTTTTCATTCCTTGAAAAGTAATGTGCTTATTTGTAAAAAAGTATACACTTTATAAACGAACACATAAGGAGTGTTTTTTGTGAAAATAATAAAAAGTACGATGATCATTTTGCTTACCACTTCTTTGATCGTAAGCCCTACAACTGCGTTTGCAGAACCCTCTCAGGAAGAAGTGTTGACGGAAGAAAAACAATTGGATAGTAATAAGAAGATGATAACCACAAGCTCCACTTCTGAGCAGGAAACTCATTCAGCTGTCACTCAATCTACAGAAGCTACCTATAATGACTGGTTTCCGGATGACCAACTTGCAGCTATTATTGCGAAGTCACAAGCTCATCTACCTACAGATGTAGTAACTGAAAGTCAGTTGGCTGGAATTACAAGTATTAGTTGTGTAGACGGAAATGTCTCAGATTTATCAGGGATTGAAAATTTACCTAACTTAACAAGTTTGTACTGTGCAAGAAATAATCTTACTACGATTGACACTAGCCATAATCCAAAATTAACAGATATTGAGTGCTCAGATAATCAACTGACCTCCATTAATGTAAGTCAAAATACCAATCTAACGAAGCTTGACTGTAGTGGAAATGAGTTAACAACGATAGATGTCGATCAAAATCCTGAATTAACCTCTTTTGACTGTGGGGATAACCAACTATCAAACATAGACGTAAGTCAAAATCTAAAACTAACTACACTTAATGTTTGCAGTAATGAGCTTACTTCAATAGATATTAGCCAAAATTCAAAGTTAACCTCTGTGTATTGTAACAACAATCTTTTATCTGCCTTGGATGTGAGCTGTAATCCCGCATTGACACTGATTGATTGTGAGTTTAATCAGTTGTCATCCATAGATACTAGTAAAAATCTAGCATTAGCTACATTTCAATGTGATGCGAACCAGCTGTCTGCGCTTGATATCAGTCATAACACTAATTTAAAAAAATTACAGGTAGCTAATAATCAATTAACCACGTTGGATTGTAGTTCAAATAAGTATTTACAAACACTTTGGATAAGCAATAACCAATTAACGACGATCAATTTTTCCAATAATAAAAATTTGATAGAACTCAGATGCAGTAATAATCACATCCAAGATTTCACTACCGTTCCCGATACGATCAAAACATTTGATGGCTCCCATCAATCGATTACTCTACCGGCAGAGACTCTTTCGATAGCAGAATTTACATTACCTGTAAGTGAAAATCTAAAGGATATTTATGGAAAACCGATGGCGATAAGTTTTGACTCAACGCAGCAATATTATTATCCGACTTTTGATTCAAGTACAGGTGTGATTTCTTGGAGAAATCTTCATGATACAGGCACACTTTCGTATACGTATAGTGGTCCCAAAAGTACGAGTGGTACCTTTTATATTCCATATTCAATGGTGTCCATACATCTTTCATGTGTGGACAAAATAACCTATAATATGACGGATGATATTTCAGAGCAAGAATTTCTACAGGATATTCAAGCAGAAACGGAAGAAGAAAACACGTTAACAAGTGATTTTGAGACGGCAGTAGACTTTTCAACGCCACAAGATTATCAAGTGACAGTAACAGCGACAGATCCAACAAGCAAGGCCTCCGTTGATAAAAACGTTACTGTCCAGATCGTCAGTCAAGCACCGGAGATTCAAGCTGATAAGGAGACCAGTTATGCGGCAGGAGAAAAAGTTACAGAAGCAGAATTCTTGGAACAAATCCATGCGAAAACAGATGACGGAACAAAGGTTACATCAGACTTTGAAGACAAAGTAGACATGTCGAAACCGGACGATTATCGCGTAACACTACATGCAGAAAATCAATATGGTCAAGCAGCAGATCCTGTAGAAGTAATAGTTCATGTGACCAGTCAAGCCCCAGAGATTCAAGCTGATACAGAGATCAGTTATATTGAAGGGGAAGCTATTTCAGAAGCAGAATTCTTAGAACAAATCCATGCGAAAACAGATGATGGAACAGAGGTTACATCAGACTTTGTCGAAGTAGTGGATTTCTCCAAATCGGGAAATTATCGGGTAACATTGAACGCCGAGAATCAGTATGAGCAAAAGGCTGAACCAATAAAAGTGGACGTTCATGTTACAACAAAAGCTGGTTCGCCTGACCCCGATACGCCCTCCTCCAAGGAATCTGATCGAGCGAGAGCTGCTGCTTCCACTGTTTCTCCTGATCTAAAAGTTACTGATCCTCAATCAATTGATGCAGAAAAAACATTGCCTAAAACAGGGGATGATGGAATCTACGGCTGGATCATATTGGGAAGTTTACTAACATTAAGTAGTTTTTATATGCTAAGAAGAAAGAAGTAGTTATTTTTCAAAAGTAGGCAGTAAACTCTTTGGAGATATTAGCAAGAAGTAATAGCTATATCAAATTTGTAGAAAAACAGTTCCTTCTGTATGCAAATAAAAAGAAGAAGCTATGATCAAGCAAAATCCATTTAGAAAAATGGCTCTAATCCTTGATTATGGCTTCTTTTTGTTTTTGATTAACTTATTGAACAAGATTAGCTTTTTACAAAACTATAAATATTAATTGTTAACAGGAATTTGTTCCGGTGTTTCAACTGGACAAATCAACCAAGGGCGTTTTGTAGAAATTAGAAAAGCATCTTCTTTCAACCGTTTCATAAGCGAGTTTAGAAAAACACGGGAAATATTACAATAGTTGGCAAACTCATTTTGGTTTAGAAAAGAAGGAAGTTCAATACCGCAATCTGTCTTGGTTCCCAAGCGCTCGCCCAAGTATCGTAGATTATATTTGACACGTTCCTCAGAAGACATATACAGGCTCCGGTAATGCTGATACTCTTCTCGACTAGTTTTTAAATATTTCGGCTCAATCATATCTTTTTCAAGAGCAAGTAATTGGGTAGGTGTTTTAGCAATATAAAAAAGATTTTCATTGACATCGTCCAAAGAAATAAGGTGTTTTTGTGAATAGTATTGAACAGGGATTTCTTCCGCTAAATTCAAACTCATATAACCTTCCAGAATCAACAGATACTTTCCATCAAAATCAGCTTTTTTTAAAATATCACCTTTTTGTAATTGTAATGTTGCTTTTCCCATATTTTTTAGCTCCTAATAATTAATGTATTTAAATCTATAATACTATGATAACAATATTAACTTTGCTTTGTCTGTGAATTTTTTGTGAACCTTTTAGATACTATAGGGCGAAATAAATAAAAAAAATTGATAAATAGATCGTTTTTGTTGTTTTTTTGTAGAAATCAACGTAGTGAAAATAAAGATCTTTCAACTGCTTGCTAGGTTTGAAAAGTTTGTAAAATAAAAAGTCGGGAAATTTTAATAAAATTGTTGCATGAATTATTAGAAATGCGGGAATGAAACTATTACAAGGAAGTGCATGAAAATGAAAGCTGTTGGGTTTTATCGTTATCTGCCAATTGAAGAAACGGAAAGTTTATTGGATTTGACGCTAGCTGTGCCAACTCCAAGACCACACGATTTATTGATTAAGGTAAGAGCCGTTTCGGTAAATCCGGTCGATACCAAGCAACGCAGTCCGCAAGAAAAAGTGGAAACAGAACCACGGATTTTAGGGTACGACGCTGTAGGAAAAGTTGTTCAAATTGGTGAGCAAGTGACACTTTTTCAGCTCGATGAGGAGGTTTATTTTGCGGGAGATGTGACAAGACAAGGTAGTAATGCAGCCTATACATTAGTTGATGAAAGACTGGCAGCACGGAAGCCCGAAAAATTAAGTGACGTAGAAGCAGCCGCTATGCCCCTTACAACTCTTACTGCGTGGGAAGCCTTGTTTGATAGACTGGGTATTACACCGGAAAAGGATCGCGGCAAAAGCCTACTGATCATCAATGGGGCAGGAGGCGTAGGATCGATTGCTACACAACTGGCCAATTTGACTGGCTTAAAGGTGCTGGCGACAGCTTCACGCTCTGAAACTGTTGAATGGACAAAAAAGCATGGAACTACGATTGTCCTCGATCATCACCGCTCCTTACCGGAACAGCTAAGAAAACAAGGTCTAGAGACAGTGGATTATATTCTATGTTTGCATGATACAACACGCTATTTTCATATTATGCAGGAAATGATTGCTCCAGAAGGGAAAATTTGCTCGATTGTTGAATTATCTGAACCCGTTTCTATGTCACTTCTCAAGGACAAAAGTGCTACCTTTGTGTATGAGTTCATGTTCACGCGTTCCAAATACCAAACGGATACAATGATCAGGCAGCATGAGATTTTGACAGAAGCTGCTCGACTTTTTGACACAGGAGTGCTGGTTTCAACTGTCAATCAAGTATTGGCGCCATTCAATGCAACTACCATGAAAGAAGCACATCGGATATTGGAAACAGGACGATCCATTGGAAAATTAGTTGTAAAGGGGTTTGATGAAAATGAGTGAAAAACAAGTCTCTCTTTATATTGCGGTAAGTCTAGATGGTTATATTGCAGATGAAGATGGCAGTGTCAGCTGGTTGGAATCGATCGACAGTGAGGGAGATGCAGGCTACGAAGCATTTTTTGACAATGTAGATACCGTTGTGATGGGACGGACTACGTATCAACAGATTTTTTCACTGACAGATACTTTCCCGTACAGTAAAAAAGATGTCTACGTTTTTTCCAATACAAAAGCAGGTACACAAGATGAATATGCGGATTTTGTATCTGGCACAGTCGACAATTGGCTGAATGAAATCAGTGGTGAACATGTCTGGCTGGTTGGAGGGGCCCAGCTCGTCAAACAATTTTTAAAGGAAAAAGCAATTGACCGTTTTGTTTTGACGATTGCGCCGATCATTCTTGGAAAAGGTATCCCGCTTTTTGAACAGGATGACACACATACACTTGAGCTCGAAGAAGTCGCACGTTTCGGACAATTTGCTCAACTAATTTACAGAAATGTGGAGGAATAAGCATGAAAATTGTCAGCTTTGATGTGGATGCACAAAAAGGATTTACCCCGATATGTCCAGAAGAACTTCCTGTGCCAGGTGGAGGAGAGATTGTTCCAGCACTGAATGAAATGGCTGACTTAGCTGACTTGCGAATCGGCAGTAAGGATGCGCATCCGCGAAATGCTGTCTGGGTAGTTGAAAAATCTGAGGAAATGCTTGCGCCATTAGATTATCCAGAAGCGGATCTGACATGGGTCAGACACTGTGTCCCGGGAACAGATGGGTTCGAGCAGTTAGAAGGTTTACCAGAGCCGAATCAATATGATTATTTTGTCTGGAAAGGTATGGAACCGGATTTACATCCATATGGCGCCTGCTACCATGATATCAGTGAACATTTGTCTACAGGTGTCATCGAGTTTTTGCGAGCTGAAAGAGTGGAGTTGATTCTTGTTGGTGGTTTAGCTTTTGATTTCTGCGTAAAAACGACAATCCTTCAACTTTTGAAAAACGATTTTGAAGTGGTCGTCTACTTACCAGCTACACGCGCATTGACGAAAGAAGGAGAAAGTGAAACACGGGTACTGTTAGAACAGGCAGAAAATGTTTCGATTGCTCATAATTATCAAGAACTTGCTGCGTTTTGTCGGAAATAAATCAAGGGGGTGAGAGAAATGAGGAGAATTGGTGTTTTTCCGAGCACAGTCATTTTTATTACGGCTGTATTTACAATCGTGACCTACCCACTGCTCCCAGCTGAAATCGCTGTACATTTCGGTACGGATTTCTCTCCAGATATGTTTGTACAAAAATGGTTGGGACTAATTATGATGCCGTTTCTGATGATTATGTTCACCGGGACGGAATATTATGGGAAAGAAAAAGTGAATCAGGAGACGCGACTGGAATTTGAATATTGTTTCCGATTATTGCTTGTACTCTTAGCGATTATTCAGATGAGCATCATTGTGTATGCGTTAGGGTATGAGATACCGACTGGCAGATTTGCTCTGATGACAGCGGGTGCATTTATGTTGCTTTTGGCGGCGTATCTATCGTATTCAAAGAAACTGTTTCATTTTTTGAATTTAATCGGTTTCAAGAAGACGGATGCCTATACACGGAATTTATGGAAGAAAATTACGATAAGTACACTAACCGTTGCGGGAGTAGCATGTTTGGTACTTGCAATCTTCATGCGCAATGATCCCAGCTACTTCATGATGGGCATGTTGCTAGGGATGTGCGTGATCGTAGTCGGATCCGGTTTTTATCTGAATAAAAAGTGAAAAATATAACAGTTTTAATTTACAAATGATACAGATTTCTATTATAATGAAGGTCGGAAGTCAACATACTGACATCGGCCTTTTTTAGTGATGAGTCAGCTATTTTAAAAAAGCGCTTCCAAAAGGAGAAAATAATGAAAGGGAGAATTCATTTGACAAAACACTTCAAAATAGTAGGGTTGTTCCTGATGCTGCTGGGTTTTACCGTACTTACAGCTTGCGGAGCTAGTGATGAAAAAAAAGATACAATAAAGTCGAATAAAAAAACTGAAGTCAATATCATGGAAACAAGTGGTATCCCGAACGCCAGTCCGACGCTTGCAGATAATAGTGTCAGTTTTCGCGCGATCAATCAAATCGGAGAAGGGCTGTACCGACTTGATAAGGATGGGAAACCAGCTTTAGCGATGGCAGAAAGTGAGCCAGAAGTTTCAGAAAATGGGAAAAGGCTTATATTTAAGATTCGTGAAGATGCGAACTGGTCGAATGGGGAACCTGTCACTGCAGCCGATTTTGAATATGCCTGGAAGAAAGTCGTTGATCCTAAAACAGCCGCCGCTTATGGCCCACAGATGGAAGAGATTGTGAAAAATGCGACGCCAATCTTAAAAGGTGAAATGTCTCCAGACGAGCTGGGCGTTCGAGCGCTCGATGAAAAAACGCTTCAAGTTGATCTGGAAAATCCAGTGCCGATTTTTAAAGAGCTGCTCACAACCGCAACATTTTTCCCGCAAAATGAAGAATTCGTCGAACAACAAGGAAAAAAATATGGCACTTCCAGTGAGACACTACTTTCAAATGGTCCATTCATCTTGAAAAATTGGAATGGTACCAATTTGACTTGGGACTACGTCAAAAATCCGGACTACTGGGATAAAGCGAATGTACCAACGCCTAAAATCCATGTAACCGTAGTGAAAGATACCAATGCTGCTCTTAATTTATATAATACGGGCAAACTAGACCGGGTTGAACTGGACGGCGAATTTGTGAAGCAGTATCAAAAAGATCCGAATTTCCGCACGTCGATCACCGGGCGTTCCGTATATGTCAAAATGAATCAGGGAACAGCCGGCGAAACAACAGTACTTGCAAATAGTAATCTTCGTCGGGCGCTGGCCATGTCGCTTGATAAACAGGGCATGGTGGATACCTTGCTTGCGAACGGTTCGAAGCCGCTAGATGGAGATGTTCCGGGTGAAATCATGTTTGATCCAGAAATGCATCAAGATTTCCGTAAGCAAAATGGTTCACTTTTAGGATATGACAAGGAAGCAGCGAAAAAATATTTTGAACAGGCACTAAGTGAACTAGGCAAAGATCAGCTCACCTTGACCATTACAAGCGGTGACACAACGCTTCAGAAAAAACAGACCGAGTTTATGCAGAATCAGTGGGAGACCAATTTGCCCGGTCTTTCAATCAAAATTAAAAATGTAACCAATCAGGCAAGTTTTCAAGCAGATGTCACACAAGACTTTGAGCTGCTGCTTGGCGGCTGGGGTGGAGACTACCAGGATCCACTCACCTATTTGAACCTCTTTCTGACCGGTAGCCCGGGCAACCATACCGGTTTCTCAGATGCCACCTATGACGAACTGGTACTCGGGGCAAAAGGCAAGCTGTCGAATCAGCCGGAAGAACGCTGGCAGGCACTTCTTCGTGCGGAACAAATTTTATTGAAAGATCAGGCGGTTCTGATCCCGCTTTATCAAGGCGGCCGTGCTTATCTACAAATAGATCAGCTCAAAAACTATGTAACTTATCCGATTGGTGCGGAAAACTATAAATGGATAGAGAAAAAATAAAGATACGAAATCGCAGTTGCGAACAGGGCAGCTGCGGTTTTTTTGGACTGAATAAAAAATCAGTCTATGGGAGTACTGATTTTCAGCCTGTGGACTTTTCAATAAAAGGCGACTCTTTTTTATAATAGAGTCATCCAATAGAAAAGGAGCGCCAGATTATGAAAAAAGGGACATTCGCGCTTGTAATCACTTGTTTTATCATTGTACTTGCTTTTGTCGAACTGAAGGCCCCCATTGCTTCTGCAGCTACTACATATACTGTTTCCATTCGATCAGAGGGCGAACCGATCACAAAACCAGCATTCAAAGGCTATCAATTTGTAGAAACAGCCCAAACAAAGGATGGAAAAAAAGTGACACTCGAATTCTTATCAGAAAAACCGCTGCAAAAAAATTGCTCCTATAAGATTATCGTACAAGATAATAAAATGCTTTTACGAGCAACAGCACTTCCTTCGAATACACATGTTGTTTCCAATCATTAACAGCTGACAGGCTGTTATAAATAAAATTATATTGAAAAGAGGTTGTTTAAATGGCTACATTTTTTAAATATTTGCTAACGATTGTTTTGGCACTGATAGCGCTCGATATTATTTTTGATTTAATTGGGATCACGCTGCATTTCTTATTCCCTCTGCTGCTCCTAGCATTGATTGTTTATCTGATCATGCGTATCTGGAACAAGCAGCCTAGAAATCACCGTTACTCAAAATCAGGTCGTGATCATTACGACTGGTAATCAGCAACTGTTATCCTGTTAAAAAGCTCCCTAGGCTTTTCATATTTTTTAACCCGGTTGGTTCGCTGATCGGGTGTTTTTTTATGTTTGCTAAACGGGAGATTCGCGCTCTTTGCACTGGAAATGCTATGATAGAGAGAAGAAGTTATAAAAAGTTGAGGTGATAAAAAATGCGCAAATTTTTTCAAATAGCCGCTTTTTTTCTAGTGATTCTCGCTTTTTTCAACGTAAAGCGAAAAAAAGTCAGCTGAATAGGCTTATAAAAATTCATAAAAGCTAAAAAGCCGCAATTTTAAGCCATTCTGCCCAATTAGAAGGTCGATTATGCTATAATGACAAGAAAGAAATAAAGTGGAGGAATAGGGACGCTTATGGATACGTTATTAAAGCAGCATGCATGGCGATTAATTGACCATACGATGGTAAACGAAGCCTTTGATGCTTTGCAGTCCTATGCAACGGACGATACATTATGTCGGTCAGTCGGAAAAAAAAGCCAGCCACCTACTGTACGTGCATGGGTGCATGATAAAACGGTCTCGCTTGGCATACAGGATTCTAAATTACCAAAACTAAAAGAAGGCATCCGCTTCTTAGAAAAACAGGGCTACCGTGTCGTTGTACGGAATTCTGGTGGACTAGCCGTCGTGTTGGACCCAGAAATCTTAAATTTATCACTTGTTTTCCCGGATGTTGAACGAGGGATTGCAATCGATTTAGGTTATGAAACGATGTTTACGCTTGTGAAAGATATGTTTGCCCATTCAAAAGCAGTCATTCAGGCAGGCGAAATTGAAAATTCCTATTGTCCGGGTAGTTTTGATTTAAGTATTGACCATAAAAAATTCGCCGGTATTTCTCAGCGGCGGATGGAAAAAGGGGTCGCTGTACAAATTTATCTAGGAATAAACGGCGACCAGACAAAGCGTGCCAAACTGATTCGTGATTTTTATGCCATCAGCGGCAAAGATGAGCAAGAAAAGTACCATTTTCCAGATGTCGATCCGACTGTCATGTCAACGTTAGCCGAGCTTCTCGGGGAATCAGATCTGACTGTCAACAAAGTCCTTGTTAAGCTTCTAAACAGCATGCGATTTTACGCAGAGCAGTTTTATTCGGATACATTGACACCAGAAGAATGGGATTTGTTTTCAGGATACTATGAACGGATTATTGCACGAAACGAAAAAGTTCTCGCATAAAGCAGGGAGGCAGAGAGTGTGACTTATATCGAGCAGAAACTGAGAGAAAGCAAGGTATTCAAAGACCCCGTCCATGGCTATGTGCATGTAGAAGATCAGATGATTTGGGATTTAGTCGCCACAAGGGAATTTCAACGTTTACGCCGTATTCGACAACTTGGAACGACTTCACTGACGTTTCATGGTGCCGAACACAGTCGCTTCAATCATTCACTGGGGGTTTATGAGATTGTGCGGCAGATTATTGATGTGACATTTGCCGAAGAATTCCGGATTGATGCTGAAGAACGGATGGTAGCGCTTTGTGCGGCACTTTTGCATGATCTTGGGCATGGTCCGTTTTCGCACGCATTTGAAAAAGTTTTTGGAACGGATCATGAGGCCTATACACGGGAAATCATTACAGGTGATACGGAAGTTCAAAAAGTTCTAAAGCGCGGCGGGGAGGAGTTTCCGCTCAAAGTGGCAGATATTATCGGCAAAACCTATCCGAATCAAACGCTCGTCAAATTGATTTCCAGTCAGCTGGATGCCGATCGGATGGATTATCTACTGCGAGATGCCTATTATACAGGAGTTAGTTATGGAAAATTCGATATGGAGCGGATCTTGCGCGTCATGCGTCCGAGTCCGGATGGCAATGGCGTCATCATCAAATATTCTGGTCTGCATGCAGTGGAAGATTATCTGATGAGCCGCTATCAGATGTATCAGCAAGTTTATTTCCATCCAGTCAGCCGCAGCGGGGAAGTGTTACTTTGGAAAATCCTTGATCGTGCGAAGAAGCTTTATGAGGCCGGTTATGAATTTGAGCAACAGCCCATAGAAGTGATCCCGTTTTTCACTGGAGAAGTAGGCTTAAGTGATTATATTCGACTGGATGATACGGTTTTAACGTACTATTTTTCAGTTTGGCAAAATGAAACGGACGAAATCTTAAGTGATTTGTGTGGTCGATTTCTCGGTCGAAGATTGCTTCGATATATTGATTATGATCCGGCGACCGATGCGTCACTATATGATCAGCTGAAAGGTTTACTGGAAAAGGCGGATATTGATCCGACCTATTATTTGGTGATCGATTCATCGTCGGACCTGCCATATGACCTTTATCAGCCAGGAGTAAGTTCTGGAAAAACCCCTATACAGCTTTTGATGCCGAGTGGAGAATTAAAAGAACTCTCTACTGAGTCGCCAATTGTTGAATCGATCGGAGGAAAAATTCGAACAGATATCAAATTATATTATCCGCTCGATTTCATTGAAAATGGTCGGATTGCTCCCGAAATTGCTGAGGAAATGATTCTTGTACTTCATCAACATCATCTAAAGTAAAAGCCAACTGAGTGGAAGTGAGAATTCTCGAATCAGCTGGCTCCCGGCAATCTTAAATATCCGATTTGCGGATACCTCCGACACCATAATCTGTTTTTTTCATTTCTTCTAAAATCACATGGATATTTTCTTTCGGTGCAGCAAGATTTTTAGAAACAGATTCCGTCACATCTGCTACGAGCGCCTTTTTCTGCTCATCAGAACGGCCTTCAAGAAACTTAATGGTTACAATTGGCACGATCATCACCTCATATTTTAGATTTTGAAACACATTTATTATAGCAAATTTCACGTTATACAGGAAAGGAGGCAGTTATGCCGAGTTTTTTCGCTTATCCACTTGAAATGCTGCCCTATGTTGTTGTTACGATATTGATTGCTTTTACGATCCATGAGTGGGCTCACGCGCTGACTGCCTTGGCTTTCGGAGATGATACGGCTAAAAAGCAAGGCCGCCTTTCACTGAATCCGCTGGTGCATGTCGACTTGATTGGTCTTTTAATGATCGTAATTGCCGGATTCGGCTGGGCCAAACCGACACCGGTCAATCGTTACAAGCTGAAAAAGCGACGGCTGGGAAGCATTTGCGTTTCACTTGCTGGGCCGCTGAGTAATCTGTTACTTGCCTTTATTGCGACGGGAATCATGATGTTGTTAGTGAAACAGTATGGTTATAGTGATAGCATTTGGATGAACTTTTTGGGGATTTTTATTCAATTGAATGTGGTGTTGTTTATTTTTAATTTGATTCCATTTCCGCCGCTAGATGGTTATCAGATTTTAACAGAATTTCTACCAATGCGGTTTCGAGCTAAACTTCAGCCAATTGAGCAGTACGCTTTTTTGATTTTTTTGATCATTGCACTTACACCGCTGTATAATTTGACGATCGGACCGATTTTCAACTTTTTCATTCCGAAAATTACACAGACCATACAACATTTTTTCCTATTCTTGTTTTTTTAAAACAAAGTTGCTTTTCAGCCTGTTTTTTTCTATAATATTAGACGTCTATATTTCTGCACGGAAAGGGGTAATCTGACCAATGAAAAAGCCAGCTAAAGAGCGGCAACCTGTAAAAATTCATATTACCAATGTCGTCCGGCAGATGGAATCAGAAGAAAAAACGGAAATGTCGGTATCGGGTGTGTTTTATCTGCATGAGGGGAATCGCTACCTCCATTATGAAGAGCGTCAGGTAACAGGAGAAGTCCGCACTGTTCTCAAATTGTCGGAAGAAGAACTTTTACTTTTGCGAAGCGGGGCCGTCAATATGCGTATGCACTTCTTTCGAGATAAAAGGCGAAGCACGGCGTCCATCGATTCGGGAGCGGGAAATTTTCTTTTTGAATCGGAACTGGTCGCCTTAGAAGAAAATTTTCAGCCGGCTGACGGTCTGTTTGGAGAGATTGCTTTTCAATATGATCTGCTTCAGGCAGGCAGCTACATCGGTTCTTATAATGTCAAGATGAGGATAGAGGAGGACAAGGAAGTATGAATGTCATTCAAGCGAAACAGAATGATTTGATCAAACAGATCAAACAAGCAGTAGTAGCTTCAACAGGGATAGATGAAAGTGAAATCCCAGCTATTTTACTGGAAGTACCAAAAGAAAAAAGTCATGGAGACTATTCAACCAATATTGCTATGCAGCTGGCACGTGTCGCAAAAAAAGCACCACGTCAAATTGCTGAGGGGATCACTGCTGAGCTAGAAGGCGCTGCACAAATAGAAAAGATTGAAATCGCTGGACCTGGTTTTATCAATTTCTTCATGGATAATCGCTATCTGACAGCCGTTGTTCCAGCAGTTCTAGCTGAACAAATGGACTATGGTCGCTCAGATTTTGGTCAAAAAGAACGGATCCAACTGGAGTTTGTTTCTGCTAACCCAACTGGGGATCTGCATTTAGGACATGCACGTGGCGCTGCGATTGGGGACTCTTTGGCTAATATTTTAGACATGGCAGGATATGATGTTTACCGTGAATATTATATCAATGATGCTGGGAACCAAATCAATAATCTGGTTCTGTCGGCGGAAGCACGCTACTTTGAAGCCCTTGGCAAAGAGTGGCCATTCCCGGAAGACGGTTATCATGGCAAGGACATTATCGAGCTAGGTCAAACGCTTGCTGACAAATATGGTGATACTTATGCAGATGCGGAAGTGTCAGTTCGTCATAAAGTTTTCCGCCAAGAAGCGCTTGCTTTTGAAACAGCTAAATTGGAACGGGATTTGCAGGAGTTTCGTGTTCACTTTGATAATTGGTTTTCAGAAACTTCTCTTTATGAGGAGAATCAAATCCTGCCGGCACTTGAAAAATTACGGGCTAATGGACGTGTTTATGAATTAGATGGTGCAACATGGCTAAGAACGACTGACTTTGGTGATGATAAGGATCGTGTTCTAATCAAATCAGACGGCAGCTACACCTACTTCCTGCCGGATATTGCCTATCATTTAAATAAACTGAATCGTGGCTTTGATGTGTTGATTGATATTCTGGGAGCAGATCATCACGGCTACATTCCACGGATGAAGGCTGCCATCGAAGCTCTAGGTTATCAGCCGAGTCAGTTGGAAGTCGAAATCATCCAGCTTGTTCATCTTTACGAAAACGGTGAACAGATCAAAATGAGTAAGCGAACTGGTAAATCAGTCACCATGCGTGATTTGATCGAAGAAGTCGGTTTGGATGCAACTCGTTACTTCTTTGCAATGAGAAGTTCCGATACACATATGAACTTTGACATGGGATTAGCAAAATCCACTTCCAACGAGAATCCGGTGTATTATGTCCAGTACGCGCATGCCCGTATCTCGAGCATCTTGCGTTCAGGTGCTGAAAATGGTCTGACGGTAAGCGATGCAGTGGATCTTGCGCTTATCCAGTCGGAAACAGAATTTGATTTATTAAAAGTGATTGGTGAATTCCCAGATGTCGTGGCAGAAGCTGCTCAAAAGCGCGCTCCACACCGGATCGTCCGTTATCTAAATGATTTAGCAGCCGCCTTCCATCGGTTTTATAATACAAATAAAGTACTTGATCCAAAACAGCCGGAACTTTCTCAAGCTAGACTGGCACTTATTGAAGCTGCTCGGATTACGCTTCAAAATGGTCTGAAGCTATTGGGGGTTTCTGCGCCGGAAAAAATGTAAGAGATATTCCGCTTCTTTAAAGTAAGTGAGTAGGCTTGCCGTTGACGAGATTCCTAAAATGTACTAAAGTTAAAAAACAGAGACATTTTGAAACGGGGAGAGCAACAGATGAAGCGAAGAATAATAATAGTAGCGCTGCTGTTCATATTTTTGTGCATCGCAATAAATATCCTCTATGATTATCAGCTTGGCTCGATTCCAATTCTCTTAATGGCGTTTCTTTTCTTCTATCTCGCCTACCAGATTATCAAGCGAAGTTGAGACAGATAAATTTTTAGGTTGTGTTAGCCACGAATAACAGGTAAAATAGTAAAGTTGAATAAATAGCGTATGTAATAGACAATAAATCGAATCATATAAGAAAGGGCGTGCCTGCTTTGGATTTAAGTAAGTTATCGCAAGAGGAAAGAACGGAACTATCTTTGATTGAGGTAGCTCATTATGTTTTAGAGCAACGTAGAGAAGTCATCACTTTCCCTGAACTTGTAAAAGAAATTCAAAACTTCCTAGGCTTATCAGAGGCTGAAATAAAAGATCGTCTCGTTCAATTTTATACGGATATGAATATTGACGGTAATTTTATTTCGTTGGGGAACAACACATGGGGCTTGCGTGCATGGTATCCGATTGATGCGATCGATGAAGAAGTTCAAACGCAAACCAAAAAAGTGAAGAAAAAACGCAAAAAAGACGATGACGACGAAGATGAGGATGAAGAAGACGTGCTCATGGACGATGACATTGATTATGAAGACGATGACGAAGTGGAAGAACTAGGCGAAGAAGAGATTTCACTGTCAGAAGGTTTGGTTGACGAAGATGAAGATATGGATGATCATCTCCCAGACGGAATCGAAGGCGATCTTGCCACTGTTGAAGATGATTATTCTGATGGAGATTACACGGAAGATCCGGAAGAATAGAAAAAATGCCTGCCGAATTTGGCAGGCATTTCTTGTGAGAATTTGATTTTCTGAAATAAAAGCTTGACTTCCGTCTCTATACTCGGTAATATTTTATTTGGGCTCCCTTAAATGGGACGAATCATGTATGATATAATACGCTCCTTCACTTAGAAATAAGTAGGAGCGTTTTTTATTGGAGCAGCTCTGATAATGAAAAAGTGACCAGATGCAAAACTGAAACACAGTCCAATTTGCATGTGGGATTTTTTATTAAAAAAGAGTTTTGCTAAAATTCCCACCCAGCAAGTTCTGCTTGCAACTTTTTAAACATGGAAGGAGAAGATTGTTTCAATGACAAAGTATATTTTCGTAACTGGCGGTGTAGTTTCATCGATCGGGAAGGGGATTACAGCAGCTTCATTAGGACGCTTGCTTAAAAATCGCGGTCTTAGTGTAACTATTCAAAAATTCGACCCGTACATCAACGTAGACCCTGGGACAATGAGTCCTTATCAGCATGGGGAAGTTTTCGTAACGGATGACGGTGCAGAAACTGATTTAGACTTAGGCCACTATGAACGTTTTATCGATATTAACCTGAATAAATACAGTAATGTAACAACTGGTAAAGTTTACTCAGAGGTTATTAAAAAAGAGCGACGCGGTGATTATCTGGGGGGGACCGTGCAAGTGATCCCACATATCACCAATGAACTGAAAGACCGGGTTTTCCGTGCAGCGCGCATGACAAATTCTGACATTATCATTACAGAAATCGGCGGAACAGTGGGAGATATTGAATCTCTTCCATTTTTAGAAGCGATCCGTCAGATCAAGAGCGATGTCGGTTCTGAAAATGTACTTTACATCCATACTACATTAATCCCGTATATTAAAGCCGCGGGAGAAATGAAAACTAAACCAACACAGCATAGTGTAAAAGAATTACGTAGCTTAGGGATTCAGCCAAACATTATCGTCGTTCGTACAGAACAACCTGTTTCACAAGAAATGAAAGAAAAAATTGCTTTGTTTTGCGACATTAAAGCGTCAGAAGTGATCGAGTCTCGTGATGAAGATACGCTTTATAATGTGCCACTTTCCTTACAAGCGCAAAAGATGGACCAAATCGTATTGGATCATCTACAACTCGAAGCACCGCAAGCAGATATGACGGAATGGAAAGAATTGATCCATCGTGTGAAAAATCTATCTCAAAAAGTACGAATTGCACTTGTAGGTAAATATGTTTCTTTGCAAGATGCATATCTTTCAGTAGCAGAAGCACTTCGTCATGCTGGTTATTCTCAGGATGCAGAAATTGAGATCGACTGGATCGATTCTGAAAAAGTAACAAAAGAAAATGCTGCTGAAATTTTAGGCGAAGCTGATGGCATTCTGGTACCAGGTGGTTTTGGCGATAGAGCGATCGAAGGGAAAATTGCAGCGATCGAATATGCACGCGTCAACAAAGTACCATATCTAGGGATTTGCCTGGGCATGCAGTTAGCCACTGTTGAATTTGCACGGAATGTTTTAGGCTTGGAAGGCGCTCACTCTGCTGAGATTGCACCAGAAACGCCGCATAATATTATCGATTTGCTACCAGAGCAAAAGAATATTGAAAATCTGGGTGGGACACTTCGTTTAGGCCTTTATCCAGCACGTATCAAAGAAGGGACCAAAGCAAGTGCTGCTTATGGCAAATCGCTTGTTGAAGAACGTCACCGTCATCGTTATGAATTCAATAATGAATATCGGGAACAAATGGAAGAAGCCGGCATGATTGTTTCAGCTACAAGTCCAGATGGTCGTCTCGTCGAAGTAGTTGAACTAAAAGATCACCCTTGGTTCGTGGCTAGCCAGTATCATCCAGAATTTATTTCCCGCCCTAACCGTCCGCAAAGCTTATTTAAAGCATTCGTTGGTGCGGCACTGGAAAATCAATAATAAAGCATTATAAAAAAGCACTTTGCGAGTATCCGCAGACGTTAGATGAGAGTCTAACATCTGCAGAAGTTTCGCAGAGTGCTTTTTATTATTGATTCGTACTGGATAAGAAGGAAGCTTTTGTCCAGCCGAGCAAAGTGTTACCGTTATAAACACGATACCAAAGTTCTCCGTCAATCGTTGCTTTGCGATCAACACGCAGTGCCTTTCCTTTATAACCAGAAAGAGATCCTAGTCGAATTGGCGAATCTTCTACTGGAAGCAGATAGTAGCTGCCAGAGGTATTTGCCACATATTGTGTCAAATTCGTGTTTATTTCCATACTTTGATTATAGAAAACATCGATTGCTTTTTGATCAACCCAGCCGACGATTTTACCATCTACACTGAATTGATACCAAGTGGCACGGCTATTTTTGGCTTCACGTTCCAGCCGCATTTTCTTGCCTTCGTAAGCAGAAAGCGGATTGACACTTACAGCACCGGACATTCCGTATGGTTTTGTCCAAACTGTATGGCCAACTGAAGTTTTTACACGTCCATAAGCCCAAATCTGTTTATCGTAATCCAGCATTTCGGCGTTAGAACTTGAAAGATTGGAAGCTTTTGTCCAGCCGAGTTTGGTATTTCCGTTATAGATCCGATACCAGAGTTCCCCATCAATGGTTGCTTTGCGGTCTACATGGAGTGCTTTTCCTTTGTAATTCGCAAGTGAGCCCAATTTAATCGGCGAATCTTCTACTGGAAGCAGATAGTAGCTGTTAGCAGTATTAGCCACATACTGAGTCAAACTTGTATTCACTTCCATGCTGGAATCATAGAAAACATCCAACGCTCGTTTGTCGACCCAGCCGACGATTTTCCCATCTACACTGAATTGATACCAAGTGGCGCGATTATTTTTCGCCTCGCGTTCCAACCGCATATTTTTGCCTGCGTAAGCTGAGAGAGGATTGACAGTGGTTGCGCCTACCGTCCCATAAGGTTTCGTCCAGACGGTATTTCCAGCCGCATTTTTCACCCGGCCATAAGCCCAAACTTGTTTATCATAATCAAGTTTGTTTGAATCAGTATTTGACAGGTAGGCTGCTTTTGTCCAGCCAAGTTTGGTATTTCCATTATAGACCCGGTACCAAAGTTCTCCATCAATTGTGGCTTTCCGATCAACATGCAATGCTTTTCCTTGATAGGACGAGAGTGAACCCAGTTTGATCGGGGAATCCTCAACTGGTAGCAAGTAATAGTTTGCTGTTGGCGCGTAAACGTATTGTGTTAAGCTAGTGTTTACTTCCATACTGGAATCATAGAAGACATCAAGTGCCTTCTTATCAACCCAACCGACAATCTTACCATCGACGCTGAATTGATACCACGTAGCTCGGTAATTTTGCGCTTCACGTTCCAGTCGTAGTTTTTTGCCCTCGTAAGCTGAGAGTGGATTAACAGTGGTTGCACCCGTCATTCCATAAGGTTTCGACCAAACAGTATGACCTGCTGATGTTTTCACCCGGCCATAAGCCCAAACTTGTTTATCATAGGCAAGGGCATTTGTATTCGTGCTGTATAGGTTCGACGCTTTTGTCCACCCCAGCAATGTGTTGCCATTGTAGACCCGATACCACAGCTCGCCGTCGATCGTAGCTTTACGGTCAACGTGAAGGGCTTTATTTTGGTAGCTGGAAAGGGAACCCAGTTTGATTGGCGCATCTTCAACCGGAAGCAAATAGTAGTTGCCGGACGGATTCGTCACATATTGAGTCAAGCTGGTATTTGTTTCCATACTTTGATTATAGAAAACATCAATCGCTTTTTGGTCGACCCAGCCGACAATTTTCCCGTCAACACTAAACTGATACCAGGTTGCACGGTCATTTTTTGCCTCACGTTCCAACCGCATTTTCTTGCCCTCATAAGCAGAAAGCGGATTAACCTTTACAGCTCCAGATGTGCCATAAGGTTTTGTCCAGACAGTGTGCCCGGCAGAAGTTTTTACTCGGCCGTAAGCCCAAATCTGTTTGTCATATTGGATACCACCATTATGGATCTTATTGTATTTTTCCTGAATGAGCGATACCATATCTGTCATCGTATAGCCCCATTTTGAAAAATAACCGATCGGGTCGGTATGTGTTGTGCCACCAAGGTATTTTGTCACGGCATTGTGAGACCAGATCGTCCCCTTGCCATCTCCTTCTGCACTATCGACACCTAAATTGTATTTATCCAGCATATAAGCAACATAATACGCGTAGTTATTGATCGACCGCGCAAAATCATCAAATGTACCGGAACGAACAAGTTCGATTTGGATGAAACGAGCATTGGCATATTGACCAGCTCCCCAAACTCCATAATCAGTTGGATGGATTTGAATGATCTTTGACTTATCTGCGAAAGCATGTACGAAAGCATTATTATAGTTGTTGCTCATGTAATTGATTTCGCCTTGAATCGTGGAAGAGTCATTGGCCGTTTCATGCAGGACGATTCCTTCCGGTTTTCCATATCCATTACGATAATTAAATTTCGGAAACTGGCTTTTCAATTGATATTCAATGGATGCCGTAGAGAAATTCTTAGACTTGATGTATGAATTTACATCAGGATATGCAGCTGCACGAAGTAGTGGTACGGGTGCAAGCACTTCCGTTTGCCCATCCTCAAAGCCATCATTTTCTTCCGTGACTTCCCCATCGCGAATCGCTTTAGGAATATAAATAGATTGGTTTTCCGCCCCTTTTAGATCATCTTCTGCTTTATCTGCTGAGGGGGAACTTACTTCATCAGCCGAAACAACACCGGGAGCAGCAAATACAGCTAAACCGGCTGCCACCATGGCTGATTTTAGAAGTAGTTTCAAACGTACATCAACTCCTTTTATGAAATAAAGAAAAGTAACAAAACTTCTCCACTTTCTATTATGACAAAGTTACCTTGGAAGCGTCAATACAGCAGGCTAAGAATGAATCAATAGACATGTGCTATTCGGATGTTTTTTTTCAAAAGCTACATTTGCATCTTCTTAATATGAATTTTGTTACAAAATAATTCATTTATGTAATCAAGTAAGAGAAAGATAATAGGAAAAAATATATAGGGGAAAGTAGAAAAAAAGTTTAAAACACTTGATTTGACAACCCTTTCCAATTATAGGAAACTAATTTTACAGGAAAAAGGAGAGAAGGGGAATTTGTGCGGAAAGTTATCATCATTTATAATCCAGTGGCGGGTAGGAGAAAATTCAAGCAATATATGCCCAAAGCGGAAAAAATTCTAACGGAAGCAGGACTAGAAGTCACTTTGATGTCTTCAACCAGTGAGCCGAAAAGCGTAGCCAAACTAGCGGAACAAGCTGCGCGGGATGGTTATGACGCTGTGATCGGAGCAGGGGGAGACGGGACGATCAATGAAGTAGTGAATGGACTGATGCAAGTCCAAAAGCGCCCTGTTTTAGGGGTTATGCCCGTCGGAACTACCAATGACTATGCAAGAGCGCTAGGTTTGAATCACGATCCATTAGAAGCCGTCCGTATGATTGCGGATTGGCAGACGATCACTGTAGATGTCGGACAAGCAAATAATGAATATTTTATCAATAATGCCGCAGCAGGAAAAATTACCGAGATTACTTATGCGGTCGAAGAGAAAAAGAAGAACCGCTATGGGCGGCTGGCTTACTTATTGGATGGATTTAAAAATTTACCGAAGTTAGCTCCGACTAAAGTAGACGTGACTTATGATGGTCAGCATTTCAGTGGTCCGATTTTATTGATGTTCCTTAATAAAACGCATACAGTCGGCGGTTTAGAATCGCTTTGTCCAACTGCCCGTTTGAACGATGGTTATGTTGATTTGTTGATTTTGAAGAAAGTTCCGCCGCTTAAACTCTTGCAATTATTCCTTAACTTAAAAAGCGGAAAACATCTCTCCAATCAGAATGTTATCCATGCGCGCGTCAAAAAAGTGAGCGTTCACTCACTCGAGAAACTGAATATTTCTTTTGATGGGGTGTATGGTGGGGAAGCTCCCTATGAATTCACGGTTTGTGAAAGTGCGCTCAAAGTCTTTGCGGACAAAGAAAAGACGCGGGTGAAGCTTAGAGACTAAAGCGGTTTCAGAAAATTATTTCGTAGTTTTTATGGTAATTCATATGTAAATTTGGTATCATAGTTTTGTTAGGGAAAAATAGCTGCCACTATTTTTCACGGCGGAAATTCAAATTGATTAAGAGGGCAAAAAGCTTTCTTAAATTCCTGAGGGAGGAAATTGTATTATGCCTATCGTTAACATGACAGACATGCTGAAAAAAGCATTAGCTGGAAAATATGCTGTAGGTCAATTCAACATCAACAACCTTGAATGGACTCAAGCTGTATTGAAAGCTGCAGAAGCGGAAAAATCACCAGTTATTTTAGGAGTATCTGAAGGTGCTGCTAAATATATGGGAGGATTCACAACAGTTGTTAAAATGGTTGAAGGTCTTGTTCATGACTACAACATTACTGTTCCTGTTGCTATCCACCTTGACCACGGTTCAAGCTTTGATTCTTGTAAAGCTGCAATCGATGCAGGCTTCACTTCTGTAATGATTGATGGCTCTCATCATCCAATTGATGAAAACGTAGCAATGACAAAACAAGTGGTTGACTATGCACATGCAAAAGGCGTATCTGTAGAAGCTGAAGTTGGTACTGTTGGCGGTACTGAAGATGGCGTTACAGGCGGAATTAACTATGCAAATCCGCAAGAATGTCTGCGTGTAGTAAAAGAAGCTGGAATCGATGCTTTGGCTGCTGCTCTTGGCTCTGTACACGGTCCTTACCATGGCGAACCAAAACTTGGCTTTGACGAAATGAAAGAAATCTCCGAACTTACAGGTGCTCCACTTGTACTTCACGGTGGTTCTGGAATTCCTGAGCACCAAGTTAAGAAAGCAATCGAATTAGGTCACAGCAAAATCAACGTAAACACTGAATGCCAAATCGTTTGGACAGCAGCTGTTCGTGAAAAACTTGCTACTGACGATAAAGTTTATGATCCACGTAAAGTCATCACTCCTGGTGTTGAAGCGATCATTAAAACAGTTACTGAAAAAATCCAAGAATTTGGATCTAATGGTAAAGCGTAAGCCGAACTTTATATGAGAAACGGGCGGGAAGTTAGCTTCTCGCCTTTTCTTTTTTATATAATCGTAATTTTTCTTTAGGTTTAACAGAAATAATGAAATTTTTTCATAAATATTGTCGCACAGAGCAAACAATGTTATTATGGAACAATAGTTGACTGTTCGTGACAAAGACCCATAACTGCAGGGAAAGGCTTGCAGTTTTTTTATGCTTGCAACCTAAATACCTAGAGAAAAATCGTTCCGTAGTCGCATGCAAGTTTTATCCAATCGCTGCATAATTAAAATGGAGTCATTTGGGGAATAGAATTACATAATGAAGAACAGATGAATGATCAACAAGGAAAGAGAGTAGGCGATAAGAATGAACATTGGAATCTTTACCGATACCTACAGCCCGCAGATCAGCGGTGTTGCTACTTCCATTATGATTTTGGAAAAGGAGCTTCGGAAACAAGGGCATAACGTATATGTTTTCACAACAACTGATCCGAATGCGGATCGTAAAAGTGAAGAGGGAAGAGTATTTAGAATGCCCAGTATTCCATTTGTTTTTTTTCCAGAAAGACGTGTCGCCATTGCGGGAATGAACAAATTTATCCGGCTTGTTGGAGAACTTAAACTGGATATTATTCATACACATACTGAATTTTCACTTGGCTTACTCGGGAAAAAAATTGCCAAAAAATATCATATTCCATCTATTCATACCTATCATACGATGTATGTTGATTATTTGCACTATATTGCAAAAGGTAAGATTTTGACGCCTTCCATGGTACGCAAGATGACACGCTCATTCTGTGAAAGCTATTCAGCCGTGATCGCCCCTACACAGAAAGTGCAGCATCATCTGGAAGAATGCGGTGTGCAGAATTATATTTATACCATTCCAACGGGAACTGACCTTTCCAGCTTCAAAAAATCATCTGACGAACAGGTGGCGGAATTAAAGCTCAAGTTAGGCTTAAAGCTTGATGCACCGGTCATCCTTTCATTGGGACGCGTTGCCCATGAAAAAAATATTGATGCTGTCATCATGGCAATGCCCGAAATTTTAGCGAAAAAGCCAGATGCACAGCTGGTCGTTGTTGGTGATGGACCGGTTCGTAAAGATCTGGAAAAAATGGCAGAAATGAATGGCCAGGCAAAAAATATTTTATTTACAGGTGCGGTCGACTGGCAGGAAATCGGCAATTATTATCAATTGGGCGATTTGTTTGTCAGTGCATCTACTTCAGAGACGCAAGGGCTGACTTATTTTGAGGCAATGGCTTCCGGTGTTCCGGTAGTTGCTAAGCAAGATGAAAGTATAGAAGGTTTTTTAACCAATGAAGAGACAGCTTTTCTATTTAAAAATGATCATCAGCTTGCACATACGATTTTGCATGCTTTAGAACATCCTCAATTGGTTGAACGTGTGATTGCATCGGCGGATCAAGTGGTGGAAGCCATGTCCGCTGAACAATTCGGCTTGAATGTAGAAGCGGCTTATTTAGAAATCAAAGCTTATTTTGAAGATAAAGAAAAATTGACAAATCGAATGAAACCTACCTTGATTCGCAGTAAAATTGCTTCACAGGTATTTTCGATCTCGTCGAATACACACGTAAGGAAAGGAAGGTCATCCCGGCATGATTAAACTTACAATGCTTTCTTCGGCTGAGAAGGTCAAAGGTCAAGGCGTAGCTTCGGCTTATCGAGAACTTGTTAATTTAGTTGATGAGCGGCTGAGTAACCAGTTTGATATGAAAATCAATCAATGGGGAAAAGCAGATATTACGCACTATCATACCGTTGACTTTCCGTTTTACCTTTCTACTTTTCAAAAACAAACGCGCGGGGTTCGTGTCGGTTATGTGCACTTTCTTCCTGAAACCATGGAGGGAAGCTTAAAATTACCGGGCATTGCTCGCGCGGTTTTTTATAAGTATTTAATTTCTTTTTACAAAAGAATGGATGAGATCGTGGTAGTCAATCCTTCTTTTATCCCAAAACTGACAGCTTATAATATCCCGGAAGAAAAAATCCATTATATCCCCAATTTTGTCTCGAAAAAAACTTTTTATCCGCTTGATGACGCGGAAAAACAAACAGTTCGGGCAGAATATGGAATTGGGCAGGATGATTTTGTTGTGTTGGGCGTTGGGCAGGTACAGCATCGAAAAGGTGTGCTGGATTTTATTGAGGTGGCTAGAGCGCTGCCAGATGTACAGTTCATCTGGGCAGGTGGTTTCTCTTTTGGGAAAATCACTTCGGGATATGAGGAACTTAAAAAAATTTATGATGCACCACCTGCAAATGTCAAATTTATCGGAATCATTGATCGGACAAAAATGAATGCTTGTTTTAATATGGCAGATCTTTTTTTTATGCCTTCTTATAACGAATTGTTTCCAATGGCGATATTGGAAGGGATGAGTGCAGGCGTGCCGATTTTACTACGTGATCTAGATTTGTATGAAGAAATTTTAGACGGGTATTATACAAAAGCAGGCGACAATGCGGGATTTATTCAAGCCATCAGCCAGCTGCAGAATAAAGGAATCGAATATACCGAATTACAAGCAAAATCCGCAAGTGGAGCAGCTTATTATTCAGAAGATCGATTAACGGAAATCTGGCGGGACTTTTATCAACGATTAGTGAAGGAGTGACTTTGATGAACGGAAGTGCCAAAAAGAATCTGCTTAATATTTTTCTTATCGTAGTCATTAGTGCGGGTTTTCTTATTTGGCAATTCCGCGATATTAAGATTGCGCAATTTGGCGATGAGCTTGCAAAGATTCATTATTCGTGGGTTCTCGGTGCAATGGGGTGCATGATTGTATACTGGTTGCTGGAAGCGGGAGTACTGCAATTAACAGTTCAGACAGCTAGTCGGGGTCAGCGCTTTTGGTCCTCTTTTCGAATTACAATGGCGGGACAGTTTTTCAACACGATCACTCCAATGCAAATGGGGGGGCAGCCTGCGCAACTATATCTGCTTGTTAAAAAAGGGATGGATGCTGGTGCGGCTAGTTCCGTTCTGCTTGTCAAATTTATCGTGTACCAAGCAATGATTGTCATTAATTTCTTACTCGTCATCATCTTCGGCTTTCAATTTCTGCTAGATGGTGTTCCGCAGATTAAATATTTAGTGGTCATTGGCTTTAGCGTCCATTTGTTTGTTATTTTAGGACTGATGCTCATTGGAAAAAGCAAACGAATTACAACTAAATTGGTCCACCTATTTTTGATTCCTGTTTCACTATTTGTTAAAAAGGAACGTGCCACAGACCTTCGCGAATTATTGAATGAAAAAATCACTTCTTTCCACGAAGAAACAAGTAAAATGAGTAAGGACAGGCATGTGATCGGATGGGCATCGTTCCTTACGACTGTACAGCTTTGGGTTTACTTTACCATCCCTTATTTTATTTTGCTGGGGATGGGTGTTTCGACGGTTACGCTTTATATGGCGATCACTTTTCATGCCTTTATTATGATGTTTGCGACAGTTATGCCGACACCTGGTGGCGCAGGCGGTGCAGAGTATACTTTCACGCTTCTTTTTGCACCGTTCATGACACATGTGCAACTTTTTACAGCTCTTATTATTTGGCGTATCATTACCTATTATAGTTGTATTATTTTCGGTGGTGCAGCATTGATGATTCGAGACAAAAATCGACTGTTTCCGAGGGATGAAAGCCATACGAAAAAACCTGCTGCTCCCTAACTTTAGCGGGCGGTTTTTGATTGCCTTTTGTTGCATAAAAACAGAAATTCAGCGATAATAGGGAGTAACATTGAGAAGAGAGAAGGGTGGACATGTCAGAAAAACTAGTCATTCGCGGCGGGCGCAAACTCGCTGGAACAATTTCGGTCGATGGGGCCAAAAATAGTGCGGTTGCGCTTATTCCGGCAGCAATACTTGCAGAATCCGAAGTGGTGCTGGAAGGCTTGCCGGAAATCTCGGATGTTTTTACCCTTTATAATATTATCGGTGAGCTGGGCGGCAATGTGCAGTTTGATAAAAATAAAGCTATCATTGATCCCAGCCATTTGACGGCAATGCCTTTACCGAATGGGAATGTGAAAAAGTTGCGTGCTTCCTATTATTTGATGGGGGCAATGCTCGGCCGTTTTAAAAAAGCAGTCGTTGGTTTGCCGGGCGGTTGTTATTTAGGACCACGACCGATTGATCAGCATATCAAAGGTTTTGAAGCGCTGGGGGCAAAAGTGACGAATGAACAAGGAGCTATTTATTTGCGTGCGGACGAACTTCGTGGAGCGCGGATTTATCTAGATGTTGTCAGTGTAGGGGCGACAATCAATATTATGTTGGCCGCTGTTCGTGCAAAAGGTAAGACGGTCATTGAAAATGCAGCAAAGGAACCGGAGATCATTGATGTAGCTACTTTACTTAATAATATGGGAGCTAATATCAAAGGTGTTGGGACAGATACGATTCGTATTCAAGGTGTAGAGCATCTCCACGGCTGCCATCATACAATCATTCCAGACCGGATTGAAGCAGGGACTTATATGGTACTGGCTGCTGCGTGCAGCTCGGAACAAGGGATACGTATTGAAAATATTATTCCAGACCATATTGAAGGCATCCATGCTAAATTATCCGAAATGGGTGTTCCGATGCAGCTGGAAGACGATGCTGTTGTCGTTGGCGGCGCAGTTGATTATAAAAAAGTGGATATCAAAACCTACGCATATCCAGGTTTTCCCACCGATTTGCAACAGCCGCTCACAGCACTTCTAACTCAGGCAGAAGGAAACAGTGTTGTGACGGATACGATTTATCCCAGCCGTTTCAAACATATTGCTGAACTAGGTCGAATGGGCGGTCAGTTCAAACTGGAAGGTCGCTCGGCAGTCGTTCTTGGGAAAACGGATCTTCAAGGAGCAAAAGTCACGGCTACCGATTTGAGGGCGGGAGCAGCTCTAGTAATTGCCGGACTTTTAGCAAATGGCACAACTGAGATATTTGGCGTAGAGCATATCGAACGCGGCTACAGTAAAATCATTGAAAAACTAACTTCAATTGGTGCAGAAATCGCCAAGGTATCAGAAGAAGAAACCTTCGTAAGTTAACTTTCCCAACAGGTATGCTGAATGTTTTGAACGTATTGTTTCGAGCATACCTGTTTTTTATTTCCTAAAAAGACCGAATAAAATATAAAGGTGGTAAATATATGGCGAATCTGTCCATAGCTCGATTAGAAAATTTGACGATCAAAGAGATTTATGCGCTAGCAAAGGAGCATAAGATCGCTTATTATAGCAAATTAACTAAAAAAGAACTCATTTTTGCCTTACTTAAATCGAATGCTGAAAAAGAAGGTTTTTTCTTTATGGAAGGCGTTCTAGAAATCATCCCTACAGAAGGTTTCGGTTTTTTGCGTCCGATTAATTATTCTTCCAGTTCAGAGGATATCTATATTTCAGCATCGCAAATTCGGCGCTTTGATTTGCGAACTGGAGATAAAGTAAGCGGAAAAGTTCGGCCTCCAAAAGAGAACGAACGCTATTACGGCCTGCTTCAAGTTGCAGCTGTCAATGGAGAAAACCCAGAAGCAGCAAAGGAACGTGTACATTTTCCGGGTCTAACACCGCTATATCCCAATAAACATATCCAATTAGAAATCGGCAAATTCCCACTGTCGATGCGCGTTGTTGATATGATTTCGCCGATCGGCTTTGGGCAGCGCGGACTGATTGTTGCTCCTCCCAAAGCAGGGAAGACGATTCTTCTAAAAGAAATCGCCAATTCAATCACGAAAAACCATCCAGAAGCGGAACTGATTGTTTTGCTGATTGATGAGCGGCCTGAGGAAGTGACAGACATTGAGCGTTCGGTGAGTGCTGATGTGGCAAGTTCAACTTTCGATGAGGGACCGGAAAATCATATAAAGGTAGCAGAACTTGTTTTAGAACGGGCAAAACGTCTTGTAGAGCATAAACGTGATGTCATCATTCTGATGGATAGCATTACTCGTTTGGCACGGGCCTATAATCTTGTTATTCCGCCAAGTGGTCGCACTTTATCCGGTGGTATTGATCCAGCCGCCTTTCACCGTCCCAAACGCTTTTTTGGCGCGGCGCGGAATATTGAAGAGGGTGGTAGCTTGACAATACTAGCGACTGCATTGATTGACACTGGTTCGCGAATGGATGATGTCATTTATGAGGAATTCAAAGGAACTGGTAACATGGAACTTCATCTTGATAGTCAGCTGGCAGAACGTCGCATCTTTCCAGCAATCGACATTCGCCGATCGGGCACACGGAAAGAAGAACTTCTTTTATCCAAAGAACAGTTGGAGCAACTTTGGAAGATCCGCAAAGTGATCCCGCTGCAAGGAGACGGACTGGATTTAACAGAACGATTTATCCGTTATATGAAGAAAACGGAGAATAATGAAGAATTTTACGACCTTTTACAAAAGGAAATGTTCAAAAAATAGTGCTTGCTTAACTGAACGATGCTTGTTATAATTAGCTTACTGTGTATTTCTTAACAGATAAATACTCTGTTTCAGATGATTCAGGGCGAAGGAGTTGAAAAGAAATGAAAGCTGGTATCCATCCGGAATACCGTCCAGTTGTTTTCGTTGACACTAGTACTGATTTCAAATTCTTGTCTGGTTCTACTAAACATTCAAGTGAGACAATCAAATGGGAAGACGGTAACGAATATCCGTTACTTCGCGTCGAAATCTCTTCTGATTCGCACCCATTCTATACTGGTAAACAAAAACACGCAACAGCAGACGGCCGTGTCGACCGCTTCAACAAAAAATACGGACTATAAGAATCCGCTATTTAAGAGAAGCCAAAATAAGAAGATCCAAGCGCATTCCGAGAGGGGTGCGTTTTTGCTTGGGCTCTTCGAACGAAAATAGAAGAAAATCCGAAAAATCATACCCGAACAAAAATAAAACCTACAACAAAAAAGTCAGGGCTTCCCTAAGCGAGTGAGAACCTAAGCACAAGGCAGAGCCGATCGAGTTGTGTCCTTTGTCCGACAGAATAAGCAGAAACACCTTGGCAGAGCCTTGACGAAAATCGAAAGAGTGCCGCAGAACCATCCCAAGGAAACAAAGACTCAAACATAAAAGCCCCAAATTAATTTGCATCCAAACCAGCATGGAGTATCGTATTAACTATCCTATCCCTCAAAAAAGAGCTATACAAAAATAACAAAACTGCCCCAGCTTCTCCTAAAAATCCACCACAAACGAAATTATCAGTAAAATAAAAAAATATGAAACTTCACCAAATCCCCTTTACTTTTACAAGTAAACTTGCTTATAATAGCACTAATTACTATTTTTCAGAAAAGTAGTAGCGCCAGATCAAAATTTGGCAGCAACCAATTAATTAAGGAGGTTTTCAAGTGGAAGCAAAATTACAAGTAGGTGTGCTCGGCTTTGGGACTGTAGGCAGTGGAGTCATTCACATTTTAGAAGAGCATCAGGAAAAAATCAATCAAGTGACTGGCTATGACATCGCTGTTAAAAGTGTCCTCGTTCGTGATCTCGAAAAGAATCGCAGATACGCAGCCAAGGAGTTCAACCTGACCACCGATGCGGATGATATTCTAAACGACCCGGATATTGCTGTTGTGATTGAGGTGATGGGTTCCATTACCACCGCGCGTGAGCATATTTTGCGTGCTTTGAAAGCCGGAAAACATGTGGTCACTGCCAATAAAGATTTGATCGCGCTGCATGGGGACGAACTAGTAGCAGTTGCTCAGGAGAATCATTGTGACTTGTTTTACGAAGCGAGTGTAGCAGGTGGGATTCCC
Source organism: Listeria ilorinensis (assembly GCF_913566895.1). GTDB lineage: Bacteria > Bacillota > Bacilli > Lactobacillales > Listeriaceae > Listeria > Listeria ilorinensis. The sequence goes on from NZ_CAJYCN010000005.1 coordinate 54,075, forward strand.
ATTTTACGTACACTTGTCAATGCACTTGCTGCAGACAAAATCAAAAAAATTATGGGGATTGTCAATGGGACGACGAATTTTATGTTGACGAAAATGACGACCGAAAAGAAAAGTTATGATGAAGTACTGAAAGAGGCGCAGGAGTTAGGGTTTGCAGAAGCCGATCCAACAAGCGATGTGGATGGGATTGATGCAGCACGGAAAATGGTCATTTTGACGCGTTTGGCATTTGGAATGAATGTCAAGTTGGAAGATGTTGAAACAGTCGGCATTCGAGGTATTTCACCACAAGACATTGCCATTGCCTATCAACTTGGCTACAAAATCAAACTCGTCGGGCGTGCTGAAGAAAATAATGGAACCGTGAATGTGAATGTTGGTCCGGTTCTTTTACCTCGTGCCCATCCGTTATCAGGTGTCAACTATGAAAATAATGCCGTTTTTGTTACAGGCGCTGCTGTCGGCGAAACGATGTTCTATGGCCCAGGTGCTGGAGAATTACCAACTGCCACCAGTGTGGTCAGTGATGTTATAACGGTTGCTAAAAATATCCGTTTGGGGACAAATGGCAACGCATTTAGCAATTTTAAATATGAAACAAAACATACACCAAAAGATCAGGTTTTTTCGAAATACTACTTACGACTTGAAATGGATGACAAGACAGGCACCTTCTTGAAGTTGACGCAAATTTTTGCAGAAGCAGGTGTCGGCTTTGATAAGATTTTGCAGGAGCCGCAGGATGATTATACGGCTACAGTGGTTATCATCACACATCTTACAAGTAAAGCACAATTAGAAGCGGCTGTGAAACGTGCACAAGCTGAGCCGGAATTGAAATTGATTACAAACTATTCAGTCGTGGAGGGATAATGGATGTATAAAGGTTTACTTGATAAATATAAAGAATTTTTACCTGTAACAGATAAAACGCCACTCATTTCACTTGCGGAAGGAAATACGCCACTGATTCCATTGCCGAATCTATCGAAGGAACTAGGTGTGACATTATATGGAAAATATGAAGGGCTTAATCCTACCGGTTCATTTAAAGACCGCGGTATGGTGATGGCGGTAGCAAAAGCGAAGGAAGAGGGAGCAGAAGCAGTTATCTGTGCTTCAACAGGGAATACATCTGCTTCGGCTGCTGCTTATGCGACACGCGCAGGCATGAAAGCTTATATCGTGATTCCAGACGGTAAAGTGGCGCTTGGTAAACTTGCGCAAGCCGTGATGTATGGTGCAGATATCATTGCGATTAAAGGGAACTTTGATGAGGCGTTAAAATCAGTTCGGGAATTAGCTGAAACGGAAGCAGTTACACTTGTGAATTCTGTGAATCCTTATCGTTTAGAAGGTCAAAAAACGGCTGCTTTTGAAGTGTGTGAACAGCTAGGTGGAGCACCTGATGTACTTGCAATTCCAGTCGGGAATGCAGGCAATATTTCGGCCTACTGGAAAGGATTTAAAGAATGGCAAGCACATCAAAGCAGTGGTCTTCCGCGTATGCATGGCTTTGAGGCTGAAGGAGCTGCAGCAATTGTTAAAGGAGAGCCGATTGCTGATCCAGAAACGATTGCAACTGCGATTCGAATCGGCAATCCGGCCAGCTGGCAATTAGCAGAAAATGCGCGTGATGAGTCGAACGGATATATTCATGCAGTAACGGATGAGGAAATCGTAGCGGCTTATAAAAAAGTCGCAGCATATGATGGCGTCTTTATCGAACCAGGCTCTGCGGCAAGTCTGGCTGGTGTGATCCAACACGTTGAAAAAGGACTGATCAAACAAGGTGAAACAGTGGTCTGCGTGTTTACAGGAAATGGTTTGAAAGATCCTGATACGGCTATGAACGTCCATGACATAAAAGTCAAACATGCGACAGATCTTGATTCAATTCGCACACATTTGCGAAATGGAGTGGAAGCCTGATGCAGATTCGTGTACCAGCAACAACGGCCAATCTTGGACCGGGATTTGATTCGTGCGGCTTGGCACTGACACTCTATTTGGTGCTTGATGTGCTGGAAGAAACGGATGAATGGATTATTGAGCATACGCTGGGAGCTGGTATTCCAAATGACGCTTCCAATGTGATCATTGAAACGGCGCTTCGCTTGGCGCCAGATCTCGTGCCGCATCGACTGAAGATGACTTGCGATATTCCGCCAGCGCGTGGTCTAGGAAGCAGTTCAGCGGCTGTTGTGGCAGGAATTGAACTAGCAGATCAGTTAGCAAATTTAGCACTTACAAAGCAAGAAAAAGTGCGATTCGCGGCGGAGATCGAAGGGCATCCAGATAATGTGGCGCCAGCCGTGTTGGGTAATCTGGTCGTTGGAGCTAAATTGGACGATACAGACTTTTATGTACGGCATCTTTTCCCAGATGCGGCCATTTTGGTATTCATTCCGCAAGCAGAGCTTTTGACAGCCGATAGTCGAGCGGTTCTACCTGATCAACTGTCTTACAAGGACGCTGTTCAGGCAAGTGCAATTGCCAATGTGATGATTGCAGCTGTTTTGCAAAATGATTTGAAATTGGCTGGACAGATGATGGAACGCGACAGATGGCATGAAAGTTATCGAAGCCGTCTTGTCCCTCATTTAAATGAAATTCGAGAGCAAACTCGCAAGCTTGGCGCTTATGCCGCATGCCTTAGCGGGGCTGGTCCGACTGTGCTGATTTTTACGCCGCATGAGAAGGCAGCGAAAATTTTGGCAGAGTTACAGCATTATGATGATACAGCTACTGTGCTGCGCCTTGAAGTAGATGGAAGTGGCGCACGAATCATCAAATAGCAAAATAATGGTTGGCGATTTGTCTTTGGGCAAGGTCGCCAACTTTTTTTCATCTCATGTGCCAATTCCGGCCTGTCTGTGATAGAATAGGAAAAGAGTTTATTAGTATAAGGGAGCGTAAAGCAATGGCACAGTTATTTTTTCGCTATGGGGCAATGAATAGCGGTAAAACGATTGAAATTTTGAAAGTAGCACACAACTATGAAGAGCAAAATAAGCCAGTCATTATTTTTACTTCGGGAATTGATGACCGTGAGCAGGTGGGTGTGATTTCCAGTCGGATTGGTCTGAAGCGTGATGCAATCCCGGTTTTTCACGAGACGAATATTTTTGAAGAAGTTCGCCAAATGAATCCAAGACCGTACTGCGTGCTGCTTGATGAATCGCAGTTTTTGGAAAAAGAACATGTGTTTCAACTGGCCCGAATTGTAGATGAATTAGGAATCCCTGTAATTGCCTACGGATTAAAAAATGATTTCCGGAATGAGTTATTTGAGGGTTCAAAGTATTTGCTGCTTTATGCTGATAAAATTGAAGAGATGAAGACAATTTGCTGGTTCTGCGCGAAAAAAGCAACAATGGTTTTACGTGTAGATGATAAAGGCCAGCCTGTATATACGGGAGAGCAGATTTTGATTGGCGGCAATGATAAGTACTACCCTGTTTGCCGCAAATGTCATGCTCATCCGCCAATTTCTGAATAAAAGAGGTGTCATGATCAATGTATGATCGTTTGCAAGCGGTGGAAAATCGCTATGAAGAATTAAATGAATTGTTGAGTGATCCGGATGTGGTTTCTGATCCGAAAAGGCTCCGTGACTTATCTAAAGAACAGTCGGGCATTACTGAAACTGTGGAAACTTATCGGCACTATAAAGAAGTATCCAATCAAATTGAAGAAACAAAAGAGCTGTTAGGGGAAAAATTAGACGATGATATGCGTGAAATGGCGAAAGAAGAATTAAGCGATCTTCAGGATGAAAAAGTCACACTTGAAGAAAAAATGAAGCTGCTTCTCGTGCCAAAAGATCCCAATGACGATAAAAACGTCATCATGGAAGTGCGCGGTGCTGCTGGTGGTGATGAAGCTGCCCTGTTTGCAGGTGACCTTTTCCGAATGTACTCACGATATGCTGAAAGCCGCGGCTGGAAAGTGGAAGTGATGGATGCAAATCCGACAGGAATCGGCGGTTATAAAGAGGTCATTGCCATGATTAATGGAGATGGCGCTTTTTCACGACTGAAATATGAAAATGGTGCTCACCGTGTGCAGCGTGTTCCAGAAACAGAGTCGGGTGGCCGGATCCATACTTCAACTGCAACTGTGGCCATTTTGCCGGAAGCAGAAGATGTAGAGATTGATATTCAAGATAAAGATATTCGTGTGGACACATTTGCTTCAACAGGAGCTGGCGGACAAAGTGTCAATACGACCATGTCAGCCGTTCGTTTGACACATATTCCAACAGGGATCGTGGTTTCCATGCAAGATGAACGATCTCAGATCAAAAATAAAGAAAAGGCCATGAAAGTATTGCGTGCTCGTGTTTATGATAAGTTTGAACGGGAAGCACGTGAAGAATATGATGCTAATCGGAAGTCCGCAGTGGGGACAGGCGACCGTTCTGAACGGATCAGAACCTACAACTATCCGCAAAATCGGGTAACAGATCACAGGATTGGTTTGACGATTCAAAAGCTTGATCAGGTGATGGAAGGCAAATTGGATGAAATCATCGATGCTTTGATCATGGAGGACCAAACGAGCAAACTGGAGCATTTGAATGATGCTGAATAACTCAATCGGTAAGTTGCTTCACGAAGCAAAACAACGACTAATGGAGCGGCATTTGGACACGAATGCCGCCGAAATTTTGATAGAGACAAGGCTAGGGCTATCTCGTTCGGAATTATGGCAGAGTCTTGACCGGGAAATCAGTGAAGAAGGACAACTTCAATTTGAAAAAGATTTCGCAAGGTATCTTGATGGGGAACCGGCTCAATATATCCTTGAGACAGCACCGTTTTACGGATATGATTTTTATGTCGATCCGCGTGTATTGATTCCGCGTCCAGAAACAGAAGAGCTCGTGCTTCTGGCTGAAAATCACTTGAAAAAGCAGTCAGCTCAAAACGCATTGGATATCTGCACGGGCAGTGGCATCATCGCCATCACGCTTAAAAAATTATTTCCAAAACTTCCAGTAACAGCTAGCGATCTTTCTGAAAAGGCGCTCCAAGTTGCACAAAAAAATGCGAAGGCGCTTCAAGCGGATGTTTGTTTTAAAAGGATGAATTTGATTGATGCATTTTTAGAAACAGGGGAAAAGTTTGATTTGATTATCGCCAACCCTCCTTACATTGCAGAAAGTGAAAAATCCGAGATGTCTGCTTCTGTATTAGCTCATGAACCTTCTTTGGCATTATTTGCCGAAAATGAAGGATTAGCGATTTATCAAGAACTTATCCACAAGCTACCCAAAATTGTCATGGATAATTATTGGATTGCCTTTGAAATTGGTTATACACAGGGAGACGCGGTAAAAGAACTTTTTCAAAAAAGTTTTCCACAGGCAAGTGTAATTGTCCACAAAGATATTAATCAAAAAAATCGTATGGTAAGTTGTACGAATATATTGATATAAAGGCGTTTCTATAGAGAAACGCCTTTTTCTTATACTCAAGTTATCCACAAATCTGTGGATAAAATCATGCGCAAAAAATTTTTTTAATCAAATTTTAATCAGCGAAATAAAAGTTATAGACAGTGTTTTTATACAATATCCACAGATTCACATGAAGTTATACACATTGACAAAGTTATTATCCACAGAATGGGGATAACTTTTAAGGGAGCAGCGTTTGCGAAACAAGCATGAAAAACGTACAATAGAAGGCAAGTAGAAAAAAGGAGATCGAAATATGGAAACGCATTTTTGGAAGATCGAAACGGAGCAAGTAAATATTGAAGCCTATCAGCAGGCGGCTGAACTTCTTAAACAGGGAGAAACAGTCGCTTTTCCGACTGAGACAGTGTATGGTTTAGGCGCGGATGCGACAAATGACCAAGCCATCCAAAAAATCTATCAGGCGAAGGGGCGGCCTGCTGATAATCCGCTGATTGTCCACATTGCGAAAAAAGAGCAGATGAATGATTTTGTAATGGAGGTCCCGCAGCAAGCGGCGCAACTTATCGAGGCATTCTGGCCTGGCCCGCTTACGATTATTTTACCTGTTCGCCCCGGAGTACTTGCGGCTAATGTTACGGCTGGTTTGCAAACTGTGGGTGTCAGAATGCCTGCTCATCCGGTTAGTTTGGCGCTACTTGCGGCGGCTCATTTACCTATCGCAGCGCCCAGTGCCAATCGTTCTGGTCGTCCCAGTCCAACGACCGCAGCTCATGTTGCAGAAGATCTGGCAGGGCGAATTGCTGGAATCATAGATGGTGGCGAAACAGGGGTGGGACTTGAATCTACTGTGATTGACTGTACGACAGAAGTGCCGACCATATTACGGCCAGGCGGTGTCTCGGCAGAGCAGATCGAGCAGGTTATCGGTCCAGTCCTTTCAACTAAACGAATACTGGACCCGGCAGAGGCTCCCAAAGCCCCAGGAATGAAATACACACACTATGCGCCTAAAGCGCCTGTCTTTATTGTAGAAGGCAGTTTGGAATTTTGGCGTGAAACGATCAAACAGATGCAGGCGAACGGAGAGAAAGTCGGTTTATTGGCTTCAGAAGGGTTAACAGAAAATCTGGCTGACCTGACTGAACTAGAAAGTTGGGTTACAACGGGATCTGAAAAATTACTTGAACAAGTTGCCCAGCAGCTCTACAAAGGGTTGCGTGCCTTTGACCATACAGATTGCACGGTGATTTTGGCAGAAAGCTACGAACGGACAGAAATTGGTGAGGCAGTCATGAATCGTTTGGAGAAAGCAGCAGGCGGTAAATTTTTACGTGAAATAAAGGAATGAATGAGAATGCGAATTTTAATTGTATGTACGGGGAACACTTGTAGAAGTCCCGTGGCAGAAAAATATTTAGCTGATGTCCGCCCAGATTTGTCTGTGCGGTCACGCGGTATATTTGCGCAATCCGGTGCTCCTATATCGGATAGCTCAGCGCATTTATTGGCAGCAGAAGGTTTGTCTACCATACATGCGGCAGCTTTACTTAATGAAGACGACGTTCTCTGGGCTGATAAAATTTTTGTTATGACAGCTGATCAACTTGTGGCACTCGAAATGCGTTTCACTCAAGCGCAGGGGAAAACAGAGCTACTTTCTCCTGCAGCAGAACCCGTTCCCGATCCGTATGGTGGAGAATTACAAGAGTATCAGCAAATGTTTGAAGTTATTAAACGGGCTATTTCCGAACGTTTTTTGTAAGTGAAGCGCTTCACGACCATTTTTTTCCTAAATATAGAAGAAAAAACTTGCTTTTCGGACAATTTTAAGTGATTATAGGTGTAATACATAGTCTTTCCTGCGCAAGTTTACCAAAAAATGAATGGGGGTTCTCAGATGGTTTATCTACAAAAACAGGACAAGGAAGTTTTTGACGCTATTCGTCTGGAGTTAGGCCGGCAAAGAAATAACATTGAACTGATTGCTTCTGAAAACTTTGTAAGCGAACAAGTGATGGAAGCAATGGGGTCCGTATTGACGAATAAATATGCAGAAGGCTATCCCGGCAAGCGCTATTATGGTGGTTGTGAATATGTGGATATCGTTGAAGATTTAGCACGCGATCGCGCAAAAAAACTATTTGGTGCTGAATATGCCAATGTTCAGCCGCATTCAGGCGCTCAAGCAAATATGGCAGTTTACCATGCTGTTTTGAAACCAGGAGATACGGTGCTGGGAATGAATCTATCTCATGGCGGCCATTTAACACACGGCAGTCCGGTTAATTTTAGTGGAGAACTGTACAATTTTGTCGAATATGGTGTGCGTGAAGATACTAAGCAAATTGATTATGAAAATGTTCGAGCAGCAGCTTTAGAACATAAACCTAAGATGATTGTGGCTGGTGCAAGTGCTTATCCGCGGGCAATTGATTTTGCAAAGTTCCGTGAAATCGCAGACGAAGTAGGGGCTTATTTGATGGTTGATATGGCGCATATTGCTGGCCTTGTAGCAGCTGGCTTGCATCAAAATCCAGTTCCTTATTCTGATTTTGTCACTTCGACAACACATAAGACACTGCGCGGACCTCGTGGCGGCCTTATTTTAGCCAAAGCCGAATGGGAAGCAAAACTGAATAAAGCGATTTTTCCAGGAATTCAAGGTGGCCCTTTGATGCACGTTATTGCTGGTAAAGCAGTGGCATTTGGTGAAGCATTACAACCGGAGTTTAAAACTTACTGTGAACAAATCATTAAAAACTCCAAGCAACTAGCTGAAACATTACAAGCTGAAAATATTTCTATTTTAACAGGGGGGTCAGACAATCATTTACTATTGATTGATTTAAAACCTCTTGGCTTGACAGGAAAAGCTGCTGAGGGCGTTCTGGATCGTGTCGGAATTACAGTCAACAAGAATACCATTCCATTTGAAACCGAAAGTCCTTTTGTGACAAGTGGAATTCGCGTTGGTGTTGCAGCAATTACGACACGCGGATTTGATGAAGCAGCCACAGCACGAGTAGGTGAGCTGATTGCTAGAGTCTTGCATAATTTAGAAAACGAAGAAGTTCTGGAAGATGTGAAGCAAAAAGTAGCTGAGCTTACAAGTGAATATCCGCTTTATCCAGAACTTTAGAATAGAATGAACCGCTTTCTTTTATATAGAAGGAAAGCGGTTTTTTTATTGTGCTTTTGTGGCAAAAATCGCTAAAATTATCATTTTCCCTTGTATTACTGACCTGTTCTGATACAATAAGAAGAGGAAATTTTTGATTTAATAAAGGAGCGAATTTATCAATGGCAAATGTACATGTAATCAATCACCCGCTAATCCAACACAAATTAACGATTATTCGTGACAAAAATACGGGAACCAAAGCATTCCGTGAACTCGTTGACGAAGTGGCAACACTTATGGCTTACGAAATCACACGTGATATGGAAATGGAAGAAGTCGAAGTGGAAACGCCGCTTACGGTAACTAAAACAAAAGTACTTGCTGGTAAAAAGCTTGGAGTGGTACCGATTTTACGTGCTGGACTTGGCATGACCGATGGGATTTTAAAACTGATTCCGGCAGCAAAAGTTGGACATGTCGGATTATATCGTGATCATGAAACGCTAGAACCAGTAGAATATTTCGTAAAACTGCCATCTGATGTTGAAGAACGCCTTTTCATCGTGGTGGATCCGATGCTTGCAACAGGTGGCTCGGCGATCATGGCATTAGATTGCTTGAAAAAACGCGGTGCTAAAAATATGAAATTCATGTGCCTTGTAGCAGCTCCAGAAGGTGTAAAAGCCCTGCAGGATGCGCATCCGGATGTTGATATCTATATTGCTGGTTTAGATGAAAAACTCAATGAAGACGGCTATATTTTACCGGGTCTAGGTGATGCTGGTGACCGTTTGTTTGGTACGAAGTAAACTTTCAAAACTGAGAAAATCCTTTTAAAAGAGAAAATGTGCCGAAAATCGTAATTTCTGAATTTAAAGGAGATAAGTCATGAAAAAAATAAAAGTAATGAGCGTTTTTGGTACACGGCCTGAAGCTATCAAAATGGCTCCGCTTGTTCTAGCATTAAAAAATCGACCAGAGGAATTCATATCTACAGTAGTGATCACTGCTCAGCATAGGGAAATGCTTGATCAAGTATTGGACATTTTTAATGTTGTCCCGGATGTCGATTTAGATATCATGCAAAAAGGGCAGACACTGACAGACATTACGACGCGCGTTATGGAAGGGCTGCATGAAGTCATCAGCCAAGAAGAACCGGATATTGTGCTGGTTCATGGTGATACCACAACGAGTTTTGCAGCAGGTCTGGCAGCATTTTATAAGCAAACAGCTGTCGGTCATGTGGAAGCAGGTTTAAGAACTTGGAATAAGTACTCACCGTTTCCAGAAGAAATGAATCGCCAACTGACAGGCGTCTTGGCAGATTTGCATTTTTCACCAACTGATACGGCCAAACAGAATCTGCTAAAGGAAAATAAGCCTGCTGAACAAATTTTTGTGACGGGCAATACGGCTATTGATGCTCTAAAAACAACGGTACAAACGGATTATCATCATCCGATTTTGAATGACTTGAATGGCAAGCGACTGATTTTAATGACTGCGCATCGTCGTGAAAACTTAGGTGAACCAATGCGAGGGATGTTTGAAGCAATTCGTCAAGTCATCGAAGAACATCCAGATGCTGTGCTGGTCTATCCGATGCATTTGAATCCAGCGGTACGCGAAAAAGCCATCAAAATTCTCGGTGATCATGAAAGAATCCATCTTATCGAGCCGCTTGATGCCATTGATTTTCATAATTTTTTGAAGCGTGCCTATCTTGTTCTGACTGATTCTGGTGGTGTACAAGAAGAAGCACCGGGTATGGGAGTTCCAGTTCTTGTCCTACGTGACACGACCGAGCGTCCAGAAGGCGTAGCAGCTGGAACATTGAAACTTGTTGGGACCAGCAAGGCAGCTGTCTATCGTGAAGCTAGTCATTTACTTGAGGATCGAGCAGCTCATCAATCCATGAGCCAGGCAAATAATCCTTATGGTGATGGGGAAGCGGCTGATCGAATTTTAGATGCCATCAGCTACCATTTTAACGGCGGCACACGTCCATCTGATTTTATGATTTAAACAAATAATTGTCAGCCTTGGTTCTGAAACAGGGCTGGCAATTTTTAATGTTCGGGGCAGAGTGAACATCATGTAATTGAATTTAAAGGAGGAGGTACTTTTCAAAAAAGTAGTTTTTATCTAAAATCGTGTGCTTTTTTTTTGAAGAAATAAAGAATAGAAATTATTCGATAAAGGAAAAGCACAAAATAGTTTTGATAATGAAAAGGCTTAATGTTACAGATTTATTACAGGCCGAATTTTCACTAGTTTCTTTATGAAACATGTGATAAGATTGTCAATGTTATTAATACAGGAACCCAAAGAATGGCTTTTCACGATGAATAGGGATCGAACGCTTTACAGGCATTTGGTACAATCCCGCCGGCAAAAAATTGCTGACTGAATTGGAAAGAAATGCTCTTTGGCGATTTTGATAATCTGTGTGCGTGTAGCTACTTTTCGTTCTTCTCACTTGAGAAAATGATGTCTCGCCACTCCGCAAACGAAGAACTTTTGCCGCGAATGGCAAAAGCTTTTTTTATTGGATTTATAGGAATGATTTGCAACTCAATAAATATGTAGCAAATTAAACATGTAACCCTAATTTTTATGTGAATCATTGTGAAATTTTACACGATGATCAGTGGGAGAGTGAGAGACAGCTTTTTGAGTGGATTTGGAGGTGTGCATGCTTCGGTTACCGGTGAGCAAAGTTCTAATTCGGTGTGTTCGATTTCTATATGAAGCAAAAAACTAGCAGAATTTATAGTCTATTCATTTATGATTGCTGTAAGATGTGGTACTATTACTAAGTAGATGCAATTGGTTTTTGTGAAAAATATTGACTTTTCTCTTTTTGCTGTTGTATGCTTAAAATTGGCACGCTGATAAGGATTCCATGTATAATTGGCAGCAAATTAAAAGTCACCGAATGTGTCTGTTTTCACAATGTTTGGTATTGTTTGTCCGGCATAGCAACTTTTGCTTGGATAAAAAGGAAGACAGTATTTTCAGACAGAAAGGACTGCACGGATTATGCTTGAATCGCTGATTGGAATGTATCATCGTCACCAGAAATATCTTGTTATTTTCATTGGTCTTTGTTTGCTTGGCTGGTTTTTTACACCTTATGTACATATTTTTCTAGGCTTAAAACTGGGTCTTGTTATTGGCTGGTTCAATTACTGGCTGCTAATGAGGCGTACTCAAGCTATGACAAAAGCCATTGCTGAAAATAGAACTTTTTACGGTATGGGAACCACGGCTAGAATGGGGAGTGTTCTGTTAGCGACAATCATCGCGGTCAAGCTGCCTGATTATTTTCACCTTTACAGTGTGTTAATAGGGCTTGGCATCGCCTATGCAGTTATCTTTCTTGATTTTATTGTGTATTCTGCATACCGCCGAAAAAAGTATAATTAAGAGAGGGGTGAACTGAATTGGAAGAAAAGTTTCCTGTTGTCCATTTTTTAGGACTTGACTTCAACTTGTCGAACATCTTGATGATCACACTCACGGCTGTTATTGTTCTTGCAATCGCCATTATCTGTACGCGGAATTTGCAGCGGCGTCCTACTGGGAAACAAAACTTTATTGAGTGGGTAATGGATTTTGTTCGCGGGATTATCAACAGCAATATGGACTGGAAAACAGGCGGAAAATTTCATGTTTTAGGGTTAACGGTTCTCATGTTTGTTTTTGTAGCCAACATGTTAGGGGTAGTAACTCAAATTGCCGTTAACGATGAAGTATGGTGGCGTTCACCCACAGCTGATCCGATTGTGACATTGACACTTGCGATTATGATTGTGACAATGACACACTATTATGGGGTCAAAATGCGCGGCTTCAAACACTACTTTGTTGGGACATACTTAAGTCCAATGAAATTTCTATTTCCACTAAAACTGATTGAAGAATTTGCCAATACATTAACACTTGGTTTGCGGCTTTACGGGAATATTTTCGCCGGTGAAGTGCTGCTTGGGATTATTGCAATGCAGCTTGCGCATATCAATCTTTTTACAGGAATTCTGGCAATCATTCCAGCAGTTGTTTGGCAAGGTTTTTCCGTTTTCATTGGAGCCATCCAAGCGTATATTTTTGCAATGTTAACAATGGTTTATATGTCACACAAAGTTAGTGACGAACACTAGAATCATTTTATAAATGAAAAAAACAAGGATAATTAAGGAGGATATTTATTATGTCTTTAGGTGTTATTGCAGCTGCTATTGCAGTAGGTTTGGGAGCGTTAGGTGCAGGTATCGGTAATGGTCTGATTGTATCAAAAACTGTTGAAGGTGTTGCACGTCAACCAGAAGCACGTTCCATGCTACAATCTTTAATGTTTGTTGGTATTGCGTTAGTTGAAGCCCTTCCAATCATCGCCGTCGTTATTGCGTTCATGGTTATCAATAAATAATCAGTTGAATCAACTTGCGGGGCATTTTTCCCCGCTGTTTCTTAAGTTTTGAACCAGAATAACGGTTAGCGAACGTTGGAAAGGAGTGAAACAGGCGTGTTACTACCACATTTAGTACTAGGTGAATCATTTACAGTGGGTGATTCTTTCTATACACTTTTCACTTTTGCGATTTTACTTGTGTTGCTTCGTATTTTTGCATGGAAGCCACTGATGAAAATCATGAAAGAACGTGAAGAGCATATTGCTTCTGAGATTGACTCGGCTGAAGAAAGCCGTGCACAAGCAGAAAATCTTTTAGCAGAACAAAAAGACGTTTTGCAAAAAGCGCGTGTTGAATCTCAAACGATGATTGAAAATGCAAAACAACTCGGCGAAAAAGAACGAGAGGAAATCATCAAAACAGCACGTTTGGAATCAGAACGCTTGAAAGAAGAAGCTAAGGCAGATATCAAGCGCGAAAAAGAAGATGCAATAAGTGCAGTTCGCGAACAAGTTGGTACATTGTCAGTTCTGATTGCCTCTAAAGTGATCGAAAAGAACTTGGATGAAAAAGCACAAAGTGATTTGATCCAAGACTATATCGAAAGGCTGGGCGATGACAAATGAGTAAGGATTTGGAAGTTGCAAGCCGCTATGCCACAGCTGTTTTCAAAGTAGCAGAAGAAAAAAATCTGGTAGATGAGTTTTCTGATCAGCTTTCTTCCATTAGAGTAGCGCTCAGTGAGAATGAGCCTTTTGTTAAGCTGCTGGAAAATCCGACTTTGACGACTGAGCAGAAAAAAGAGCTTGCTGGAGCAGTCTTTCAAGGTATCAATGAGACGCTTCGTGATTTCATTTTCTTGCTAATTGATCGCGGGCGAGAAGATTATCTTTCTGTCATTGCGGAAGTTTATCAAGAGCGTGTCAATGAATTGCGTGGTATTGCAGAAGCAGATGTATATTCCGTGATTCCACTTTCAGAAGACGAAAAATCAGCGCTCAGTCAGGTTTTTTCAAAGAAATTAAATAAAAGCAAATTACACATCCATAACCATATTGACAAGTCCCTTCTTGGAGGCGTTAAAGTGGTTATTGGAACAAGAATTTATGACGATAGTCTTAAAACGAAATTAAAAGACATGGAACGGCAAATTAGAGCTTAGTTCCCGTTTAACGAGGGGTGAAATTGATGAGCATTAAGGCTGAAGAAATCAGTTCCATTATAAAGCAGCAAATCGAAAACTATCAAAGCGAAATGAAAGTTAGCGATGTTGGTACAGTTACTTATATCGGTGACGGTATCGCGCGTGCTCATGGACTTGATAATGCAATGGCCGGAGAATTGCTTGAATTCTCTAATGGTGTAATGGGAATGGCTCAAAACCTTGAAAACAATGATGTTGGTATCATTATTCTTGGCCCTTACACTGAAATTCGTGAAGGTGATGAAGTTCGCCGCACAGGAAAAATTATGGAAGTCCCAGTTGGTGAGGCACTAATTGGTCGTGTCGTCAATTCACTAGGTCAACCAGTAGATGGACTAGGACCGATCGCAACAACTGGTACTCGTCCAGTTGAAGCAGTAGCTCCTGGCGTTATGCAACGTCAATCAGTAACTGAACCGCTTCAAACAGGTATTAAAGCGATTGATGCACTTGTCCCAATTGGTCGTGGTCAACGTGAGCTTATCATTGGTGACCGCCAAACAGGTAAAACATCTGTTGCAGTCGATGCTATTCTAAACCAAGCCGACCAAGATATGATCTGTATCTATGTTGCGATTGGTCAGAAAGAATCCACTGTTCGTACAGCTGTTGAAACTTTACGTAAACATGGCGCATTGGAATATACAATTGTTGTAACTGCTTCGGCTTCACAACCAGCACCACTTCTTTATTTGGCACCATATGCCGGTGTAGCAATGGGTGAAGAATTTATGTACAATGGCAAGCACGTTTTGATTGTTTATGATGATCTTTCAAAACAAGCAGCTGCTTATCGTGAACTTTCCTTGCTTCTTCGTCGTCCTCCAGGTCGTGAAGCGTATCCTGGTGATGTATTCTACTTGCATTCCCGTTTGCTTGAACGCGCAGCGAAATTGAGTGATGCACTAGGCGGAGGCTCCATCACGGCGCTACCATTTGTAGAAACACAAGCTGGTGATATTTCTGCTTATATTCCAACAAACGTTATCTCGATTACAGACGGTCAGATTTTCTTACAATCCGATTTGTTCTTCTCTGGGGTTCGTCCTGCGATTAATGCTGGTTTGTCTGTATCCCGTGTAGGTGGATCGGCACAAATCAAAGCAATGAAAAAAGTAGCTGGGACACTTCGTCTTGATTTAGCAGCCTATCGTGAACTTGAATCGTTCTCGCAATTTGGTTCCGATTTGGATGCTGCAACACGTGCGAAACTGGAACGTGGTAAACGTACGGTGGAGGTATTGAAACAAGATCTTCACAAACCTTTGAAAGTTGAAAAACAAGTATTGATTCTTTACGCGCTTGTGCATAATTTCTTGGATGATGTGCCAGTTCATGATGTTCTTCGTTTTGAATCCGAAATGAACACATGGTTCGATCATAACCATGCTGAACTTTTAGAAGAAATTCGAACAACTAAATCTCTTCCAGAAGAAGCAAAACTTGACAATGCGCTCAATGAATTCAAAAATACGTTTGTTCCTTCAGAAGAAAAATAAACCTGAACGAGCAATACAAAGGTGGTGAAAATCTTTGGCATCTTTAATTGATATCAAACAACGGATCAGTTCGACAAAGAAAACAAGTCAAATCACAAAAGCGATGCAAATGGTTTCAGCGGCAAAACTTGGTCGTGCAGAATCGAATGCTCGAGCCTATTCGCCTTATGTGAATAAGATTCGAGATGTAGTAAAACATGTTGCTGCAACAGGCAATAGTTCTGATCACCCGATGTTATCAAGTCGTCCAGTTAAACGAACTGGCTATATCGTTTTTACATCTGATACAGGCCTTGCGGGTTCGTATAATAGTTCCGTCATCAAAGATGTTTATCAGGAAATTCTGGAAAAACATCCAACTTCGGAAGAGTATGCATTGATTACTATTGGCAGATCAGCACGTGACTTTTTCAAAGCACGCAACATGAACATCGTACTTGAAGTTCAAGGATTATCCGATCATCCAGCATTTGCAGAAATTAAAGATATTGCAAGCAGTGCCGTTCAAATGTTTGAAGATGGTGTGTATGATGAAGTATTTATTTGCTATAATCACCATGTCAATTCAATCTCAAGCGAACTACGTAAAGAGCAATTATTGCCGCTGACTGAATTTCATGAAGAAGAGGCAGACGAGAAAGATTTAACCGTCTATGAATTTGAACCTTCTGAACAGGAAATTCTGGAAGTACTGCTGCCGCAATATGTTGAAAGCTTAGTTTTCGGAGCATTACTCGATGCCAAAGCCGCTGAACATGCTGCTCGTATGACAGCTATGCGCAGTGCGACGGATAATGCTGCTGACTTAATTGATAATCTATCACTTCAATATAACCGTGCTCGCCAAGCAGCGATCACACAAGAAATTACCGAAATCGTCGGTGGTGCAGCCGCACTCGAATAGAAATATTTGAACGACTATAACCCTGCGAATCCCTTATTGGGAAGGTAAGTGAGGAGGAAAAATCGCATGACGAAAGGACGAGTAATCCAAGTAATGGGTCCAGTTGTAGACGTTAAATTCGATGGCGGAAATTTGCCAGAAATCTACAACGCTCTTACTGTGGAACATAAAGCTCAGTCAGAAGAAGAATCTACAATTAGCCTTACCTTAGAAGTTGCCTTACAATTAGGTGATGACGTTGTACGTACAATCGCGATGGCATCAACTGACGGCGTACAAAGAGGTATGGAAGTAGTAGATACTGGCAGCCCAATTACGGTACCAGTCGGAAATATTACACTTGGCCGAGTATTTAATGTACTTGGTAATACAATCGATCTTGATGAAGCTATTCCAAGCGATGTAAAACGTAATAAAATTCACCGTGAAGCACCAACATTTGATCAACTTTCTACCACAACAGAAATTCTGGAAACGGGGATTAAAGTAGTAGATTTGTTGGCTCCATATGTTAAGGGCGGTAAGATCGGTCTATTCGGTGGTGCCGGAGTAGGTAAAACCGTGCTTATTCAAGAACTCATCCACAATATTGCTCAAGAGCATGGTGGTATCTCTGTATTTGCTGGTGTGGGAGAACGTACTCGTGAAGGAAACGACCTTTACTTTGAAATGAAAGAATCTGGCGTTATTGAGAAAACAGCCATGGTATTCGGGCAAATGAATGAACCACCAGGTGCACGGATGCGTGTAGCATTGACTGGTTTGACTATCGCAGAATATTTCCGTGATGTAGAGCACCAAGACGTGCTGTTATTCATCGATAATATTTTCCGCTTTACACAAGCAGGTTCTGAAGTATCGGCTCTTTTAGGACGTATGCCATCAGCAGTAGGTTATCAACCAACTTTGGCAACTGAAATGGGCCAATTACAAGAACGGATTACTTCTACAAATGTAGGTTCTGTTACTTCGATTCAAGCAATCTATGTGCCAGCCGATGACTATACTGACCCGGCTCCAGCAACAACTTTCGCTCACTTGGATGCAACAACTAACCTTGAACGTAAACTAACAGAGCAAGGGATTTATCCTGCCGTTGACCCGCTTGCTTCGACTTCTCGTGCCCTTTCACCAGAAATTGTTGGAGAAGAGCACTATGAGATTGCGACACAAGTACAACAATTGCTTCAACGTTACAAAGAATTACAAGATATCATTGCAATTTTAGGTATGGATGAACTATCTGATGAAGATAAAATGGCAGTAGCTCGTGCTCGTCGGGTACAATTCTTCCTATCTCAAAATTTCCATGTGGCAGAACAATTTACGGGACAGCCTGGTTCTTATGTACCAGTTAAAGAAACCGTTAAAGGATTTAAAGACATCTTAGCTGGCAAATATGATCATCTACCTGAGGATGCTTTCCGTTCAGTCGGCCGCATTGAAGAGGTTATTGAAAAAGCCAAAACTATGGGTGTTGAAGTCTGATAAAAACAGGAGGAGATACGCATGAGTGAATTAAATGTGAGCATTGTCACTCCAGACGGCCCTGTTTTTGAAGGCACCGCCACAATGGTGATTGCAAGAACCAAAGCCGGTGAACTAGGTATCTTACCTAATCACGTTCCGCTAGTTGCACCGCTGAAAATTGATATTGTCCGTATTAAACAGGAATCTGGTGAAGAATGGGTTGCTGTGAATGGTGGCTTTATGGAAGTGAACGGCGAAGAGGTAAATATTCTAGCTGATACAGCGGAGCGCGAACAAGATATTGATCTTGACCGTGCTGAACGTGCAAAGACTAGGGCTGAAGAGAACTTACAAGCAGCCAAAGACCAAAAAGTGGATGAATTAATGGCACAAATTGCTTTACAAAAAGCAATCAACCGGATCCACACAAAACAACATTAAAATTCTAAACCATTCGATAGATAATTCTATTGGATGGTTTTTTTGATTTTACTAATCATAATCAGGTGCAAATAATGTATTTTATATAGGATGTTTGTTAAAATATATAGGTATTTATTGACTAAAAAGGATGTTATGAATGTACAATATCGTAATGGAACAACCAATCACTATACTTATTTCGCATCTACTTTTTATAGTTATTACTTTTTGGGCGCTTCAGGCACTTAATTATGAAAAATTTTTAAAAAAGAATCGAGTCATCCAAGCACGGTTACTTTTTGCGATTTTATCAATTGTTATTGGCTATACACTAAGCAACTTCTTTTTAGAGTATTTAGAGGCATCTAAACAACTCGTTAATTATTTAGGCTAATAGAGGTTTGAAAGGGTGAAAAGTGGTTAATACTTATACAGTATACGATTATTAACATTGTTTTAATGAAACGTTAATATTTAGTTGATATTTCTAGTTAGAAGATGGTAAAATAAATTAGATGTGTTTAAAAATCAATGGAAAAATTATTATATAGCCATATTTAAAGAAAGTTATTAGTAACGCGGAGGGATATGTTTTGGAAAAAATGATTGTGCGCGGTGGCAAACAACTTCAAGGAACTGTCAGAGTCGAAGGCGCTAAAAATGCAGTATTACCAGTAATTGCAGCCACTCTTTTAGCTAGTAAAGGTCAAAGTGAACTTAATAATGTACCGAATTTATCTGATGTATATACAATTAACGAAGTATTGAAATACTTAAATGCAGATGTTGAATTTGAAAATGGTGTTGTTAAAGTAGATGCTACAGGTGAAATTTCCTCAGATACGCCATTTGAATATGTGCGTAAAATGCGAGCTTCAATCGTTGTAATGGGTCCCCTTCTTGCGCGCACGGGTTGTGCTAGAGTGGCTCTTCCTGGAGGCTGCGCAATTGGATCGCGTCCAGTAGACCTTCATTTGAAAGGTTTTGAGGCGATGGGCGCAACAGTCAAGATAGAAAACGGTTATATTGAAGCAACAGTTGACCAGCTAAAAGGTGCTAAAGTTTACCTTGATTTTCCGAGCGTTGGTGCAACTCAAAATATCATGATGGCAGCTACACTTGCGGAAGGAACAACAACAATCGAAAATGTTGCTCGTGAGCCAGAAATTGTAGATTTAGCGAATTTCCTCAATCAAATGGGCGCTAAGGTTGTAGGTGCCGGTACAGAAGTTATTCGAATTGAGGGAGTAAAAGAATTAACTGCTACAAGCCATTCAATTATTCCTGACCGAATTGAAGCAGGTACATTTATGATTGCTGCTGCTATTACACATGGAAATGTTTTGATTGAAGATGCTGTTCCAGAGCATATCAGTTCCCTTATTGCAAAATTAGAAGAAATGGGCGTCGAAATCATTGAAGAAGAAAATGGCTTGCGAGTAATCGGTCCTGAAAAATTAAAAGCAGTAGATGTTAAAACTATGCCACATCCGGGTTTTCCAACGGATATGCAGTCACAAATGATGGTCATCCAAATGCTCAGCGAAGGCACAAGCGTTATGACAGAAACGGTTTTTGAAAATCGCTTTATGCATGTTGAAGAAATGCGTCGTATGAATGCTGATATGAAGATTGAAGGTCATTCTGTTATCATTAATGGTCCTGCAAAACTTCAAGGAGCTGAAGTTGCGGCAACAGATTTGCGTGCTGCTGCAGCCTTAATCTTAGCTGGATTGGTAGCTGATGGTTATACACAAGTGACAGAATTGAAGTTCCTTGATCGTGGTTACTATGACTTCCATGGAAAACTAAGAGCTTTAGGGGCTGACGTTGAACGTGTAGAAGATGAAGTCTTAAAAGCGAACGGAATCGAAGCTGTATTTAATAAATAATTAAAATTGCATGGCAGAGTACTCTCCTTCTTAGGGAGAATGCTCTGTTTTTTTGTGCTTGAAATAAGTCTTGATAAAAAAGAGCATTCCGGCAAATTATAATCTATGATATAATTCAAAATGAGAAAAAGAAAAGGTTTTACAACAAGGAAAGGGGTATCATTTTGGCAAAAGATGTTGGGATTGATTTAGGTACAGCAAATGTACTGATTCATGTAAAAGGTAGAGGAATCGTTGTAAATGAACCATCTGTTGTTGCAATAAATAATAAAACAGGTCAAATTCTAGCTGTAGGAACAGAAGCACGTGATATGGTAGGGCGTACACCGGGAGATATTACAGCTATCAAACCGATGAAAGATGGTGTCATTGCTGATTTTGATATGGTTCAAGAAATGCTCCGTTTCTTTCTTCAAAAATTGAATCTCAAAACATTTTTCTCACGCCCGCGGATTTTAATTTGCTGTCCAACAAACATCACTTCTGTTGAGCAAAAAGCCATTCGTGAAGTTGCTGAAAAAAGTGGCGGTAAGCAAATATTTCTAGAAGAAGAGCCAAAAGTAGCAGCAATTGGTGCTGGTATGGAGATCTTTGAGCCTACAGGTAATATGGTTATTGATATTGGTGGTGGAACAGCCGATGTAGCCGTCTTATCAATGGGAGACATCGTTACAAGTGAGTCTGTTAAAGTTGCTGGAAATAGCTGGGATAATGATATTCTTCAGTATATTAAGCGGAAATATAATTTGCTTATCGGTGAAAGAACCTCAGAAGCACTTAAAATTAATATAGGTACAGCAATAAAAGGAACACGAAATGAAAAAATGGATATTCGTGGAAGAGACTTAGTAACTGGATTGCCAAAAACGCTCACAATTGAGAGTGATGAAATCGAAGAAGCCATTCATGACTCCCTCTTTACTATGATTCGAGCAGCTAAGCATGTACTTGAAAAAACACCACCTGAATTGTCAGCTGATATTATTGACCGTGGGATCATCATGACTGGTGGAGGCTCGATGCTTTATGGATTGACAGAATTGATGTCAGAGCAATTAAAAGTACCTGTTCTTCTAACTGAAAATCCACTAGATGTGGTTGCTTTGGGAACGGGTGTATTACTAGAATCATCTTCATCCAAGAAGCGTTGGTGGTTTTAAATCGTTTTAGAAGGTGAAAGCATGTATCTCCGAATTGAACAGATCGGAGCAAAAAACTGGCGAGATGCTATTTTATTAAGTGTTGCTCCAAATCAAGAAAAATTCGTTGAACCTAATTCTGAATCTATATTGGAAGCAACTTTTGGGGAAGATCTTTATCCGATCGGTCTATATGACCACCAAGACATGGTAGGCTTTGCTTTATATGGTTTTTATGATCATGTGGAACAGGCAATTTGGCTAGATCGTTTGATGATTGACTATCATCATCAGAGAAAAAATTATGGCACGCTTTTTTTGCCCCTGATAATAGAAAGAATTTGCAAAGAAAATAGAGTAAAACGAATTTACCTTAGTATTGTTCCACAAAATTTAAAAGTAGAAAAATTTTATCAAATGCATGGATTTAAAGCAACTGGAGATACAGATGAGTTAGGTGAATACATTTATGCACTTGATGTATAAGGAGAAGATTAAATGTTAGATGTAAAAAAAATCAAAGAAATTTTACCACATCGATATCCTTTTTTATTAGTAGATCGTGTCATTGAGGTGGAACCAGGGAAACGGGCGGTAGCTCTGAAAAATGTTTCTGCTAATGAACCATTCTTTAATGGGCACTTTCCTGAATACCCTGTGATGCCAGGTGTTTTGATCATAGAAGCCTTAGCACAAACATGTGGTATTGCAATTAATCAAAGTGAAGAAAATCAGAATAAAATTGGATTATTTGCGGGCATTAATAATTGCCGATTCAAGCGACAAGTTATTCCAGGTGATCAATTGAAGCTTGAGGCTGAAATCACACGTCTACGTGGTGCGCTTGCTAAGGCGCAGGTTAAAGCTACTGTAGACGGAGAAGTGGCTTGTGAAGCTGAAATCATGGTTGCTCTGAGTGAAGTAGAAGATTAAATATGAAAAGCGTGCTTACGAGTACGCTTTTTTTGATGGAATAAGCGTAACATGAATATTAAAAATTACCAAAAGACCATAATTCAATTTCCAACAAAATCGTTCCTCTATAAATGGATTTTCTCTTAGTAAAAAAGGATAGAATTCAAGCTTAGAAAATCAATTTTAGCTATTTTACAATATAAATAAATCAGGATATCCTTATTCCAACAAAAGGAAATGAGGCGATAATATGATTAATCAAGTAACATTGGTAGGGCGCTTGACAAAAGAACCAGAAGTAAAAACAACAAGTGATGATACTGCGGTTTTAAACGTTACACTAGCATTGAATCGATTTGGACGAGGTAGGAGAATTGAACAGGAAGCAGACTTTATTCCATGTGTGATTTGGGGAAGACGTGCGGAAGAGACTGCAAAATACTGCCGAAAAGGTAGTTTGATAGGATTAACAGGAGAGATTCAGACCCGTAGTTATTTAAATAAAGAAGAAAAGCGCGTTTTTATTGTGGAAGTTGTAGCGCATAAAGTTCGTTACTTGAGTTCCATTAAAGCGGAGCAGAAAAATGAATCGAATGAAGCGATAAGAGATATCTCTTTTGCTAAAAATGATGAACAAGTTTCCACCGTGATCCTAGAAAAGAACAAAATATAATTATTTAACAGGTATTTTCAAAAAATACTTAGAAGGCGTACGCTAAATAGGTGCGCCTTTTTTATAACGCTAGGGATAGGAAGTAGCAAGGTTTTATGATAAACTGAAATATAATAAGTAAATCTAGGAGTTAAACATGGAAAAAAGTACAGTATGTGTATTGGATATTCCTTTTTATAATATAAGTCAAGCAGCATTTATAGAAGAACTGCTTTTTTGTGCAGAGCAAGGCAAAAAAAAATTCGTGGTGACGGCTAATCCCGAAATTGTTATGAATGCAAAAGCTGATCCCCATTTTAAACAAGTTGTAACTAGTGCTGATTATATTGTTCCTGATGGTATAGGGATTGTTATGGCAGCAGAAAAGATAGGTACCCCATTGAAAGAGCGGGTGACAGGTTTTGATACATTGGTAGGTATTTTGGAAAAAGTGCCTGAAAAACAATTTAAAGTATATTTTTTAGGAGCTGCGCCAGAAGTTTCTAATAAATTAATGGAGAAGCTGCAAACAAACTATCCAAAGGTAATGATTGCTGGAAGTCACCATGGTTATTTTGACTTGGAAGAAAGTGAAAAAATTGCTCAAGAGATTATAGATACAGAGGCAGATTTCATTTTTGTTGCCCTAGGATCTCCAGCACAAGAAAAATGGATCCTATCTCATTTTCATAGGTTTACAAAAGGTGTCTTCATGGGAGTTGGCGGTTGCTTTGATGTGCTTTCTGGCTCAGTGAAACGTGCTCCGAAGTGGATGATAAGCTGGAAACTTGAATGGGTATATCGTCTTATTACCAATCCGTCTAGATGGCGTCGCTTTTTTGCTATTCCCCGTTTTATGAGAGAGGTAAAAAAAGAAGTGAGAAGAAAAGAAGTGGATAAATGAGAATTAGACAAATTACCCTCTACCACGTTAGGATCCCTATGGTTGTACCTTTTAGTACGAGTTTTGGAGATATGTATGAAAAAGAGTGTGTGATTGTGGAACTAAAAGATGAAGAGGGCATCAGCGGGTATGGAGAATTAGAGGCTTTTCCTTTGCCCGACTATATAGAGGAGTTTCTAGTAGCCGCTAAATTTATTATTGAAAAAGTAATGCTACCGCAAATGAATAGCTGGGAATTTTCACATCCAAGTGAATTTCAGTCTCGTTTTTCTTGGATACGTGGGAATGAGATGGCAAAGGCAGCTGTTGAGGCTGGTTTGTGGGATATTTATGCAAAAAAAACTAATAGATCTTTACAAGAAACTTTAGGTGGGGAAGGAAAGTTTTTGGATGTTGGAGTTAGTTTAGGCATCCAAAAAAATCCAGCTGAGCTTGTGGCACGAGTGAAGGATTGTATAGGTCAAGGTTATAAAAGGATAAAAGTAAAAATTAAACCGGATCATGATATAGCCTATATTGCTGCTGTGCGGGAAGCTTTTCCAGAAGTATTACTGATGGCAGACGCGAATTCAGCTTATACATCGGCTGATTTTGACCGATTGAAAGAACTGGATAGATTTCAACTGACTATGATTGAGCAGCCGTTTTCTATTAGAGATTTTACTCTTCATGCTCGACTACAAAAACAAATTCAAACATTGGTGTGTTTGGATGAAAATATCCGTTCCGTTGAGGATGTGGAGCAAGCATACCAAATGAAAAGTTGTCGAGCAATCAATTTAAAAATGGCGCGAGTAGGTGGCCATACTGAAGCGCTGAAAATTGTTGATTTTTGTGCTAAAAATGGGCTGCTTGTGTGGTGTGGAGGTATGCTGGAAGCGGGTATTGGACGTGCGCATAATCTTGCACTTGCTTCTCGAAAGGAATTTGGCTTTCCAGGTGATATTTCAGCTACCGATCGATATTTTAATGAAGATATTATTGAAGAGGAATTCAAATTGAAAAATGGTAGGCTGGCAGTGCCGCAAAAAACAGGAATCGGTGTAGAAATAAGCAAAAAAAAGATAGAGAAATTTATAGATAGCAAACAAGTGATCAAGTTGGGGTAGAATGGAGCTGAAACAAGATTGTTGATATGGGTTTTTATTACATTTATCAGTGGGGTTATTTTAATCCCTATTATCAGGAAATTAGCTTTTCTTGTTCATGCTGTTGATACTCCACGGGAGCGTCATGCGCATATAAAGCCAACGCCCACGCTAGGTGGTTTGGCGATTTTTATCAGCTTTTCCATAGGTTTCTTTTTAGCACCTATCGATCGTACAGGAGCTTTTCCTGTATATTTAGGGGCAATCATTATTCTCATTACAGGTTTGATTGATGATGTGATTGAATTATCTCCAAAATTGAAACTGCTTGGTCAAATATTGGCGGCTGTTTGTGTAACTGTGTGGGGACAAGTAACGATTGAATTTATTAACATTCCTTTCTTTGGAACGCTAGATTTTGGTATATTTGCTATTCCTATTTCAATTATCTGGGTGGTAGCAATAATTAATGCAATTAATCTTATTGATGGCTTGGATGGTTTAGCAGGTGGGGTCTCTATTATAGCTTTAATGACGATAGCTGGTATGGCACTGTTATTACGAGATGCTTTTGTAGCCCCTGTAGCCTTTTTATTAGTTGCAGCTACATTGAGTTTTCTGATTTTCAATTTCCCACCGGCTTCCATTTTTATGGGAGATACAGGTGCTTTATTCTTAGGTTATATGATTGCGGTTTTATCACTAATGGGCTTCAAAAATGTGACATTTATTTCGTTACTCGTGCCATTAATCATTTTAGGTGTACCATTATCAGATACATTTTTTGCGATTGTGCGGCGTCTCAAGAAAAAGATGCCAGTATCTTCAGCAGACCGTTCTCATATTCATCATCGTTTAATGGCACTAGGCTTCACTCAGCGTCAAACAGTTCTGCTGATTTATTGCATGGCCTTACTTTTTTCAATCACAGGTTTTATTTTTTCTTTCTCGACAACATGGGGATCACTGGTTTTATTGTTGCTGTTGATATTACTAATCGAAATTATCGTAGAATTTATTGGATTAGTGGGAGAAGATTATCGCCCTATCTTGAATATCCTTCAAAAAATCCATCGTAAAAGACCATAAGAAAAACGGTGAAAGACTTAGAAGTTTTAAACGCTTCTAATGCTTTACACCGTTTTTTTCAATTACTTGTTGTATCGGAAGAAGTAGTGCTGTCAGTTTCTGTTGTATCATCTGTATAAGGTGTAGCATTCGGGAATGGCTTTACGATACCTAGTTCGTCAGCAAATTCGTTTGCGACACTTTCTACAGAGTCTTCATCTAATTGATAGTAATAGACGCCACCTTGAGGAGCATCATAACCAACAAGATTCAGAGATTTCATATCAATCGTATTAGTCATACCAAATTTAGCAATCGATAACATTTGATTAAAAGTTAAATTGGTTTTCATATTTTCACCGATTGCATCAATAATACTAGAATATTTGCTAATTGATGAAATTTCAGAGGCTTTGTCAACAATAGCTTTAATAATTAATTGCTGTCGCTTACCACGTTCGATGTCATTATCAATGTGACGAGTTCTTGCTAATGCCAAAGCTTCCTCGCCGTTTAGATGCTGCTCGCCTTTCTCCAAGTGAATGGCATCTGCTTCATCTTTAGAATTTTGTTCTGTAAAAGTAACAGGTACGTCAACATCAATTCCACCAAGAGCATCGACAATTTTGATGAGCGCTTCAAAATCAAAACGAACATAATAATCAATTGGAATATTAAATTGTTCTTCTACGGTTTTCATAGTTAGTTCTGGGCCGCCGTAAGCATGGGCTGCATTTATTTTTGTATATTTATCAATGTCTTTTTCAGGATAATTGATATGCACGTAAGAATCACGCGGAATACTTGTCATTTCGACCCGATGATCTTTTACGTTCACAGTTGCAAGGATTAGAGAGTCACTTCTTGGATTTCCATTACCTTCTCGCGTTTCACTTGAATCAACACCAATAAGTAGAACCGAAAAACTATCTTTAATTGGCTCGATATCTTTTGTACGAAGTGTTGAGGCTTCACCATTACGAACACTGTCATAAGAATTATCAACAGCTAATTTTGTCTTGCTGAACATATAGGTACCGTAACCGATGCCTCCAAGTATTAATACTAAAATCGGTATCAATATCCAATATAGGATTCGACGACGTTTTTTATACTTGGCAGCTCTCTCATTATTGTATCTGCCATTTTTCATATATTAATTCTCCTTAAATTCAATTCGTCTTACAGGTTCCCTAATACAAACATACTGTAAATTGTATCATGACACAGGGTAGACTATGTTACAACCTATTTACGTTTTGTTTAATTTTTACTTTGCGCATCTAAATTATATTATACAAAAATTTATTAAAGAATAATATAAGAAATAGAGCTCCTTTCAAAAATGTAATATAGTATCTGAATCAAATTAATAAATCACGCTTGAAAACGGAGATATCACATAATGTATGGTTGAATAGATCAAACTCTTGTATCTGTTGGCATTCCCAAAAACCCAATTTTTTAAGTAAGGCAATAGAAGCCATGTTTTTATGCAAAACTTTGGCTGTTATTACTTGAAAAGCAGAATTTTTTGCAAGCAACTCTAAAAATGCGGTGAGAGCTTCAGACATAAAACCATGACGCCAATAATCTTTTGACAATTCATAACCAATTTCAAAAGAAGCATCCCTTACTGAAATTTCATTAATTCCAATTGAGCCAATTACAATCTGATGATTAAAAATCGTGTATCTACAAGCAGATGCCTCTTCTTCAATCGCTTTAATCATTTCTTCTGCTTGAGAGATAGATTTGAAACGCTCGATATTCATGAATTTTGCCACTTCTTCATTAGACCAGATTTCTAAAAGAGCCGAAGCATCTTCCAAAGTGGTTTTCTTTAATAATAAGCGTTCTGTTTGAAAAGTATCAGGTGGTGTAAAATAATTTTGAATCATAGTTCTGAAATATCCTTTTCCCGGTATTGTTGTATGCCTTTTTGGCAATGAATCTGACCACTTGAAAATTCAGTGATCATTTGAGTGAAATTATCAACATCATCTTGATCTACAAATATATCTAATGTTACTAAGTCAGTAAATGTTCTATCAGCAATTTGATAATTCTTCTGAGTAAGCAGATTTTCCAACTTGTCTAACTGATTATAAGGAACAGGGACAGAGATAATTGTGGCTAAAATCCGTTCTACAATCCCGATTTCACTGCATGTTTCGCTAACTGCCTTTCCATAAGCCCGAACAAGCCCCCCAGTCCCGAGTTTAGTTCCGCCAAAATAGCGGGTTACAACGACAACGGTGTTTTTCAAGCCTTTCTTTTTTAGAACCTCTAACATAGGAATTCCAGCTGTACCACTAGGCTCACCATCATCATTTGCTTTTTGATGCTGATCGTTCTCACCAATAATATAGGCAGAGCAATTATGTGTAGAATCTCTATACTTTTTCTTTAGCTTTAAAATAAATGATTGTGCTTCTTGTTCTGTCTCTGAGCGGGTCATGGAGCAAATAAAGCGGGACTTCTCAATTTCGATTTCATGTTGCCCCTCTTTTTTTATAGTCAGATATTTTTCTAACATGGGAACCTCCTGTAAATCAGCGCATAGCTTGCTTCTATTTTAGCTGAAATTCAGATAGTTGTATAGCAGGTTTTTTATTCCTGGTATTGAATAGTAGATGAAGTGGGAGCAAATTCATGTTATAATGATAATCACTATTACTTTAGGCAGGGCCATATTAATTTTCACTACAAAAATATAGGCAAATTGCAGTAATTTTTGCTGCATCTGCATTATAATAAAAGTGGTAGTATTAAAAGTATCAATGGAAAAAGTTACAGATGCAATATCGTTCAACAAATAATAGAAAATGACTTTCATCAATGTGAGAATAATGGGAGTGCTTGAGGCTACTTGAAAATAAGTTCATTCAAGGATCGAATGACAAACTTAGCACAGATTGTTCGCTTGTAAAAACAGGTTATTAAGGAGGAATAGTCATTATGACGCTTAAGATTATGATTGTCGACGATCATCAATTATTCCGCGAAGGAATTAAACGAATTTTAGAACTCGAGAATTCTTTTGAAGTAGTTGCTGAAGCGGAAAATGGTAAAAATATCGTTGCAAAAGTAAGAGAATACAAGCCGGATATCGTATTAATGGATATAAATATGCCTACAGTTAATGGATTAGATGCGACTGAAATGTTAGTAAGACAGTTCCCTAGCATCAAAGTTATCGTCCTCACAATCCATGACTCAGATGAATATGTAACTGAAGCACTTCGTTCAGGAGCTGTCGGGTATTTATTAAAAGAAATGGATGCCAAAGAATTGGTTGATGCCATTAAAATAGTAGATGATGGGGGCGCTTATATTCATCCTAAAGCCGCCATTAAGCTGATTCGAGAATATCGCCATCTAGCTAGCACCAATACTGCGCAGGGTGTTTATGGCTATCAACAGCCAGAGGTAAAAATGCCGCTTCATATTTTAACGCATCGTGAATGTGAAGTATTGCAATTATTGACTGACGGTAAAAGTAACCGGGGCATTGGTGAAACACTTTTTATCAGTGAAAAAACGGTGAAGAATCATGTAAGTAGTATTTTACAAAAAATGAAAGTAAATGATCGTACCCAAGCAGTCGTAACAGCAATCAAAAATGGCTGGGTGTACATTCGTTAATTACTTTGAGGTGAATTTATGAGTTTGGAAAAGATTGCCGTTGTAACAGATAGTACAGCTTATATACCTAGAGAACAAGTTGTACAACATGACATTCATATTGTCCCACTATCTGTGACGGTTGGTGGTCAGTCATTTAAGGAAGAAAAAGAGTTGTCAACAGAAGACTTTTATACGTATGCTAAAAAAAGTGAAGACTTTCCTACCTCCTCTCAGCCCGCGCCAGGAGAGTTTATCCATGTATTTGAAACATTAAAGGATAAAGGGATTGATACAATCATAACCATTCATTTATCAAGTAAAATCAGTGGTACCTATCAAAATGCTGTATCAGCTGGCAACTTGGTTGATGGAGTAAATGTAATTGCGATTGATTCAGGCATTTCATGCATGGCACAGGGTATGTTAGTTCTTAAAGCTGCTGAAGGCATTTCTACAGGGAAATCAGTACAAGAAATTCAGCAAAACATAGAAGAATTATTAGATGCGATGGATGCTTACTTTATGGTGGATGATTTGAATAATCTTGCGCACGGTGGCCGTTTAAACGGAGCCCAAGCAATGATTGGTAGCTTGCTTCAAATTAAACCGATTCTCCATTTTGAAGAGAAAAAAATAGAGTTATTTGAAAAAGTACGGACGCAAAAGAAAGCGTTGAAACGAATTGAGGAGCTTTTAGCCGAGGCGGTTGAGCGAAATCAAGCTCAGCAAGCGTATGTTATTCATGGAAATTGCCCAGAAAAAGGATTGAAATGGATGAATGAGCTTCAGGTCAACTTTCCATCAGTGGAATTTGAATTAAGCTATTTTGGTCCAGTGATCGGAACTCATTTAGGTGAGGGAGCACTTGGACTTACATGGTCCATTAAGTAGATAGAGATTCGATGCTATTAGTATAATGGCATCGAATTTTTTTGTAAAAAGATTAAAATTCTTTGTTTTGAGCGAAAACTGAGTTTTGAGCATTGAAAATTGAATTTTCTTTTAGAAAAAATTAGATTTTAAGCGTTCAAAACTGAATTTTAGCCTCTGCAGGGTCTTTTTAAATCTGGTATAACAATAAATGTGAGGTGATATTGATGAATTGTTATCCGGGGAAACTCTATCTTCCAAAAGAAGTAGAAAATGTACAAAATATGCAAACAATGATGGCTATGCGAAAAAAACAAACACAATGGATATGTTTACGTTGTGGAAATGATGATCCAAATAAGTTTGGTAAAATGCCAAAAAAAGATTCTCATACAGAGATGGTAAATTACTGTCGCAATTGCTTAATGATGGGGAGAATAGATGAAGAAACTAAGCTCTATTATTTAAAAGCACAAGCACTAAAGCAAAGTGAGGAAAAATTTTTACAATGGGTATTTCAGCTTAAAGCAGGGCAAGTCAAAGGGTCAGAAGCAGTTATTAATGCAATAAAAAAAAGAGAGCACCTTCTCTTATGGTCGGTTGCAGGATCAGGAAAAACAGAAATGACGTTTGCAGGTATTGAGTATGCATTGCAACAAGGCCTAAGGATTTGTTTATGTTCACCAAGAGTAGATGTATGTATTGAACTTTTTCCGCGATTAAAAGAAGTATTCCCAACGATAGAAATGACATGCCTATATGGAGACTCGGAGCAAACTTTTCAAGGGGAAAGATTCGTCATTACAACTACACATCAACTTGTTAAATTTTACCAGTATTTTGATATCATTTTAGTGGATGAGGTGGATGCTTTTCCATATGCTCAAGATCCGTATTTGGAATATGCAGTTAAAAAGGCTGCTAAAGAAAATTCAGCACTTATTTATATCACTGCTACCCCGTCTCCTGAATGGCAGCGAAAATGCTTGCGAGGAGAAATGAACCATGTAAAAATTCCGACCAGATATCATCAGTTTGAATTACCTGAACCAAGGACTTGTTGGATGGGGAATTGGCAAAAATATCTTAAAAAAAGAAAAATCCCAACTAAATTAGTTGAATGGCTAAAAATAGTTCAAAGAAAAAAACAGCGAGCGCTAATCTTTTTTCCAGAAATCAACGTGATGGAAGAAGTAGGCGAAATTATGCGAGAACAGGGATATGTAAAATTTTCTACTGTTCACTCAGCAGATAAAAAGCGAAAAGAAAAAGTCGAAGCATTACGGAACTTTGAAATAGAATTTTTACTTACCACAACTATTCTTGAACGAGGAGTGACCTTTGAAAACGTCCAAGTTGCTGTATTTGGAGCAGAAGGACCGATTTTTACAGAAGCGGCGCTTGTACAGATTGCTGGCCGTGCTGGGAGGAAAATCGAATATCCGACAGGAGATGTTTGTTTTTTTCATCATGGAATAACTAAACAAATGCGGCAGGCGATTCGTCATATTCAAATGATGAATCAATTAGGAAGACAGGAAGGTCTGTTAAAGGAAGATGAGTAATTGTCTTTACTGTGGCATAAATATTAATAAGCACGTAACATGGGATTTATTTAATTCATTTAGGCCAACACTTCTTTGTGAAAACTGCAAGGCCGGACTATCGTTTATCAATCAGGAGGAAGTATGTTCTATTTGCGGAAAACCTGATTCGAGATCGATTTGTCAGGATTGCAATGAAAGGCTGGCACAAGGAACACAATACCTAACACGCAATCATTCTGTATATCGATATAACCAATTTGCCAAAGGGCTAATGGAGCTTTATAAATATAGAGGGGATTATATATTAGCAAAAGTGTTAGGAGAATTACTCGAAAAGTCTCTACGATCAATGACGAAGAATTTTGTTATTTGTCCGATACCGTTAGCAGAAAAAAGATTAGCTGAAAGAGGGTTTAATCAGGTCACTGCGATCCTGGATGAAGCCACATTTAATTATCAAGAATTACTTGTCCGTGAGGAAGGGGAAAAGCAATCTAAACGAAATAGAATAGAGCGCTTGAATGCGAAGCAAGTTTTTCGTGAGGCTGAAATAAAATTATCAGTTGATCAGCCAATATTACTTGTAGATGATATTTATACAACCGGGGCAACCTTAAATCTTGCAGCAAAAGTCTTTTGTGATAAAGGATTTAAGAATATAGAGAGCTTGACAGTATTTAGATAAATTTGTAATTTTTTTATTAAAATTAGGTTTGTTTTAGCTTAATTAGTGGAAACAGATAATATAGAATAGAGGTAAAACAGTTTATGCAAAACAGTGAATATTGTTTGCGTAAATGTTTGCAAAAAGGCTTTTTTTACCTTAGACTATGGGTAAGGACATAAAAGCTCCTTGTAACAAATTTGTTTTATCTCAAAGGAGGAATTACTATGCTTAAGTACAACATTCGTGGTGAAAATATCGAAGTCACCGAGGCAATCAGAAATTATGTGGAAAAGAAAATCGACAAACTGGAAAGATACTTTACTGAAACACCAGATGCCAATGTTCATGTGAACTTAAAGGTGTATTCTGATAAAAATGCGAAGGTTGAAGTTACAATTCCCCTCCCAAATCTTGTTCTTCGGGCAGAAGAAACAAGCGGAGACTTATATGCAAGTATTGATTTGATTGCTGATAAGCTGGAACGACAAATCCGTAAACATAAAACAAAAGTAAATCGTAAGTTCCGCGACAAAGGCGCAAGCCAAGATTACTTTGCTTTTTCTGAGGTAACAGGTTCTGGAGCGGAAGAAACAGAAAGTGATTTGGAAATTGTGCGTACAAAACAATTTTCATTAAAACCAATGGATAGTGAAGAAGCGGTCTTGCAAATGAATTTGTTGGGACACAGCTTCTATGTATATACAGACGCTGAATCCAATGGAACAAACATTGTTTATCGCCGAAAAGACGGTAAATATGGCTTGATTGAAACAAACTGAATTTGAAATAGTAAACGCTCCGCCACAATCTGAGGCGGAGCGTTTTATTTTAAATTTTACTTTGTTCCAAGAAAAGGACCATATGTGTCTGCAAATGAACTATTATAGGAAACACCGTTTTTATTTTTACCCTCATCCCAATTAGCTGACCACGTCATGATACCTCGAATGGCATTTCCGTTTGCTTGTAATTGATTGAAAGCATCAAAGACATTTTGTGGATTGGATACGTAGCCAGTTGCAGCGGCGTCATTATTACTTGGCAATCCTAAAACTAATTTGTCAGCTGGAATTTGAAGAAAACCTCTAGATCCATGGATAAAGGAATCAGCCATGTAGTAAAGAAATTCTTTTTTCAAGGTGTCATTGTTTTGTGCAATCCATTGATTCGTTTCATCCACCCAAACACCGTCACCGCCTTGATTGTAAAGCTGAGGAGCAATGTAATCGTAATAGCCGTTAAGTGAAGTGATATAGGTTGCATAAGCACCGTCTGGTTTTAAATATGGAAATTCTGGAGCCATCGTGATCAAGAAATTCTTTCCTTCTGCACGGTAATGATTTTTTACAATCTTAAGCGCTGCCGGAATGACGGTTTGATTATTTCCGGCAGTAATAGCCGTTTGTTCGAGATCAATATCTAAGCCGTCAAAACCATACGTTTCAACCTGACGGATGATTTCATCTGCAAATGCTTGTTCATCTCCAGTTTGAAGTTGCACATGCCCATCCGCTCCTCCTAATGCAAGTAGGACACTTCTTCCTTGGCTGTTTAAATTAGCAACTTGTGCGCGAAAATCACTATCGGTCATTCCAACAGGCTTGAAACTTGGAATACGATTGATACCGTCCCCTTTCATAAATGCGACAGGGATGACATTATAGGCTTTGTTTACATTTGATAGCGCAATATCAGCAGAGCTTCCCTGTTGGTAGCCATCTTTTCCAGTAGATTTCCAACTGTGCCAATAGCCTGTTAATACCTTTTTACCAGAGATATCAGGCATTGATGAGGCTGCATCTGTTGCAGCAAAAGCGTGTCCGTTGAATGAAAAGCTGACAAGTATTGCTGCTCCCGTTAATAGACTTCCTACGCCCCATTTCTTTGTTTTTCGTAACATACAAAAATCCTCCTTTTTGAATGTTTGCGTTTACAAAATGAAGTTGTGCAACTAGAGAAATTTAGCTGCAGTAGATTCATACCCGTGCTTAATAAGTCCAAACGTCTAGGAATATCAATGAAAAGTATCTCGGTGTATACCAATGTTGAAGGAATGATATGTTTGCAATTAAATGATCGTTAACCATTCTTAAAAATTTTTTTGTGTCACATAAAATACACATTTAATAAGGGAGCATCGTGCTATAATAGCTGTTGTCAAATATAAAAATGACAAAGTGATCGTGATAGTGTTATTTTAAAGAAATAAGTGATAAAATTAATAAGTGTATCTTAAATTAGAATCCTGATTTAATATAGTTTGCTTAACTACGATCGAAATGTAGTGAGAACAGTAGAGGAGAATCAATAATGGCAGGTTTATTGAAAAAGATTTTTGAGTCTGGTAAGAAAGACATGAAGTATCTTGAAAAAAAAGCAGATAAAATTGAAGCTCTTGCGGATGAGATGGCAGGACTTTCGGATGATGCTTTACGTGAAAAAACAGTTGAATTTAAAGAGCGTTATCAAAATGGAGAGACGCTAGATGATTTACTAACAGAAGCTTTTGCTGTGGCAAGGGAAGGTGCAAAACGAGTTTTAGGTATGTATCCGTTTCGTGTTCAATTGATGGGGGGGATCGTTCTCCATGAAGGGAACATTGCCGAGATGAAAACGGGTGAAGGGAAAACACTAACTGCAACACTGCCTGTTTATTTAAATGCCTTATCTGGTGAAGGTGTTCACGTTGTAACGGTCAATGAATATTTGGCACAGCGTGATGCAGTTGAAATGGGTGAACTCTATCAATTTCTTGGCCTAACAGTAGGTTTGAATCTTAACGCGTTATCTAGTGAAGAAAAACGCGAACAATATGCTTGTGATATCACGTATAGCACGAATAATGAACTGGGCTTTGACTATTTACGTGATAACATGGTGGTTTATAAAGAACAGATGGTGCAACGGCCGCTTTCTTTTGCTGTGATTGATGAAGTTGACTCTATTTTAGTCGATGAAGCAAGAACGCCACTGATCATTTCAGGTGAAGCAGAAAAATCAACACTTCTATATGTGCGAGCGAATACATTTGCTACAACATTAGTAGAAGAACGTGATTTTACAGTGGATGTTAAAACAAAATCCGTCAATCTGACCGAAGAGGGAATGGAGCGCGGTGAAAAATACTTTGATGTTGATAACTTGTATGATTTGGAAAATGCCGTTCTGCTACATCATATCGCGCAGGCACTTAAAGCTAATTATACAATGGCATTAGATGTAGATTATGTCGCGCAAGATGATGAAGTACTCATCGTTGACCAATTTACAGGTCGGATCATGAAAGGGCGCCGTTTTAGCGAAGGATTGCACCAAGCACTGGAAGCGAAAGAAGGCGTGACAATCCAAAATGAATCCAAAACAATGGCAACAATCACTTTCCAAAACTATTTCCGTATGTATAAAAAACTAGCAGGTATGACAGGTACTGCTAAAACGGAAGAAGAAGAATTTCGCGATATTTATAATATGCGTGTTATTGAAATTCCAACAAATAAACCAATTATTCGGGATGACCGTCCTGATTTAATTTATACAACGATTGATGCTAAATTTAATGCAGTTGTGGAAGATATTGCTGAACGGCATGCAAATGGACAGCCTGTTCTAGTCGGTACTGTAGCCATCGAAACATCTGAATTGATTTCAAGTAAGCTGAAGAAAAAAGGCATTCGTCACGATGTTCTCAATGCGAAGCAACATGAGCGTGAAGCTGAAATTATCAAAAATGCTGGTGAAAAAGGTTCTGTTACAATTGCAACCAATATGGCTGGTCGTGGTACGGATATCAAGCTTGGTGAAGGTGTAATAGAGGTTGGTGGTTTAGCAGTCATTGGTACCGAACGGCATGAATCGCGGCGTATCGATAATCAATTGCGTGGCCGTTCAGGTCGTCAAGGGGATCCAGGTGTGACACAATTTTATCTTTCGATGGAAGATGAATTGATGCGCCGTTTTGGATCAGATAATATGAAGAGTATGATGGAACGGTTCGGCATGGATGAAGAAGCCATCCAAAGTAAAATGGTCAGCCGCGCTGTAGAATCTGCCCAAAGACGTGTTGAAGGAAATAACTTCGATTCTCGTAAGCAAGTCTTGCAATACGATGATGTTTTACGTCAGCAACGGGAAGTGATTTACAAACAGCGTTATGAAGTTATTACAGCTGAAAATAGTCTTCGTGAAATCGTTGACAGTATGATCGAACGAACTGTAAACCATATGGTAAGTGCCAATGCATCTACTCATGAAGCCGAGGAAGACTGGAATTTGCAAGGCATTATTGATTATGTGGATGCCAATCTACTTTCAGAAGGTGCAATGAAAGTGGAAGATCTTGAAAATAAACAGCCGGATGAAATTGAAGCCTATATTTTGGAAAAAATTAAGGAAGCCTATGATGCTAAACAAGAATTGCTTCCAGAAGAACAATTTAATGAGTTCCAAAAAGTTGTCCTCCTCAGAGTGGTCGATACAAAATGGGTGGATCATATTGATGCAATGGATCATCTGCGTGATGGCATCCATCTGCGTGCTTATGGACAAATTGATCCGCTTCGTGAGTATCAATCTGAAGGCTATGAAATGTTCGAACAAATGGTGTCTTCAATTGATGAAGATGTTGCACGTTATATCATGAAAGCTGAAATCAGACAAAATCTTGAACGTGAACAAGTGGCGAAAGGTGAAGCTGTTGATCCTGGTGAAGGAAAACCGGAAGCCAAACGTCAACCAATTCGCAAAGACAAACATATTGGACGCAACGATCCATGTCCTTGCGGAAGCGGTAAAAAATACAAAAACTGTCATGGAAAAGAAGCTTAACGAACAGATGCGAAAAGCCAAATCTCAATTAGAGGTTTGGCTTTGTTCTTACCTAGTAGTGAAAATCCTACTAGCCAAATCAAGCAATTTTCTATATACTGGTATAGATTGTGAAAAAATTTTTGAAAAGGTGGAAAAAATAATGGAATTAGCAGAAATCCGTAATGCCTTAGAAAATACGGCACAACAAATCAAAGACTTTAGGGGGTCTCTTTGACTTAGATAATATGGAGGTGCGCATTGCTGAACTAGAGGATCAAATGTTGGATCCTAATTTTTGGAATGATCAGCAGGCGGCTCAAAAAGTTATCAACGAGTCAAATGGGCTGAAAGAAGTTTACAATGCTTTCCACAAGATGGAAGAAGAACAAGAAAATATGGACGTTTCACTTGAACTGCTAAAAGAAGAAGCGGATAGTGATCTTCAAGCTGAACTAGAAGAGGAGCTTGGTAGCTTTATCCAAGAATTGGCAGACTTTGAGCTTAAGTTGATGCTGAACGGACCTTATGATAAAAATAATGCGATATTAGAACTTCATCCAGGCGCTGGCGGGACGGAATCTCAGGACTGGGGTTCGATGTTATTTAGAATGTATCAGCGCTTTGCTGAGAAAAAAGGCTTTAAAGTTGAAACGATTGACTATCAAGCTGGTGACGAGGCCGGCATTAAAAGTGTGACTTTGCTTATTAAGGGGCATAATGCCTATGGCTATTTGAAAGCAGAAAAAGGGGTTCACCGTCTTGTGCGGATTTCTCCATTTGATTCATCAGGTCGCCGTCATACTTCTTTTGTTTCAGTGGATGTTATGCCGGAAATGGATGACGATATTGAAATTGAAGTGCGTTCTGAAGATTTAAAAATTGATACGTATCGGGCGACGGGTGCAGGGGGTCAGCATATCAATACGACTGATTCGGCTGTTCGGATGACACATATTCCAACGGGGATTGTCGTTACCTGCCAATCAGAACGTTCGCAGTTGAAAAACCGTGAACAGGCAATGCGGATGCTGAAGGCCAAACTTTATCAAAAAGAACAAGAAGAGAAAGAGCAAGAACTGGCCGCCATTCGTGGTGAACAAAAGGAAATTGGTTGGGGCAGTCAGATTCGCTCCTATGTCCTCCATCCTTATTCCATGGTGAAAGATCATCGGACCAATGAAGAGACAGGGAATACACAAGCGGTTATGGACGGAGAAATTGATGATTTCATCAATGCCTATCTGCGTTCACAAATTGGTTAAAGAGGGGCATATCGGGAGTGAAAAGAAGACGAAGAACGTTATCGCCTACTTGGCAAAAAGTGATTGAATATGTGTATGTGGTGCTTGGGGCAGCTATCATTGCGCTTGCTTTTAATGTGCTGCTTCTACCTAATCATATCGCTTCGGGCGGAGTTAGCGGAATTAGTACGATCATTAATTATCTAACTGGATGGACACCAGCTTTCATCCAATGGGCGCTTAACATTCCTTTATTTATTGCAGGGATATTTTTTCTTGGATATCAGTTTGGTATCAAAACTTTTATTGGAACGATGACAGTCCCGTTATTTGTTTATTTGACACAGGGACTGGAACCATGGACGAAAGAACCACTTGTTGCAGCTTTGTTTGGCGGTGTTTTAGTCGGGATCGGTCTGGGGATCGTTTTTCGAGGGAAAGCTTCTACTGGAGGAACAGATGTTGTTGCGCAAATTTTACATCGCTATACACATTTGTCTTTAGGAATCTGTGTGGCGCTTATTGATGGGCTTGTCGTTATTTCAGCCATGTTTGTTTTTGACATTGAATCTGGCTTATATGCATTGATTGGTCTGTTTGCAACAAGCAAGACCATTGATTTGGTACAAGTTGGCTTGAATCAGTCCAAAACAGTATTGATTATTTCTAACAATCAAGAGGCGATTCGTGAAGCAATTCTCTTCAAAATAGATCGCGGCATCACTCGTCTTTCTGCAAAAGGAGGATATACAGATGAAGATAAACAAATTCTTCTCTGTGTCATTGCGCAGCGTGAATTTTCTCGTTTGAGAGAAGTAGTGAAAGAGATCGATCCAACGGCGTTTGTGGTTGTGATGAGTGCGAGTGAAGTAATGGGAGAAGGCTTTACACTCTAATTAACATCCTCTCTAGAAAAGAGTAATGACTCCATTTTCTAGAGGGGATTTTTAAATATCAGCTTTTATATAACAGTTTTATGACAATGCAAACTGTGTTAGTGTTCACAAATAGGCAAGAATGACTGGAATGGTCTGCACCACTTGCTTTGAGATGTAATCATTTTTAATCTACTTGTAATGTTAATTTGTTTTAAAAAACGGTACAATAGGGACAGCAAAAAGAAAAAGCAGTGGAAACGGCTTTTTTTGTTTGTCTAAAATGAATAATAGGTTAGTGAAAAGTATCAGGACAGGAAACTGGTTATTACGCTGGAATTTATAATGTCATATGATGAAATATAACTGTAATGCAATTAACCCATGTATGAAAAACTACCATGATATAATGACTCTTGTGTTGTATAGGGTTTCTCTATACACGGTTTATCATGGTATTACCTTGGGCAAACCTGAAAGAAAGGCAAGTTAGGTGATAAAATGATAGTAATGGAAGACGTTTATAAGAAGTATCCAAATGGGATTACTGCTGCTAACGGTTTGAACGTCAATATCAAAGATGGCGAATTTGTTTATGTAGTTGGTCCGAGTGGGGCTGGTAAATCTACATTCATCAAGATGATTTACCGTGAAGAGCGAGCGACGAAGGGTAAAATCAAAGTGGATAATTTTGATCTTATCGAGATGAAAAATCGTGAGGTTCCTTACTTGCGACGTCACGTTGGCGTAGTTTTCCAAGATTTCAAGTTGCTTCCGAGTAAAACAGTTTATGAAAATATTGCTTATGCGATGGAAGTTGTTGAAAAAGATCCAGCCGAAATCAAAGAACGAGTCATGGAAGTACTTGATCTCGTTAATTTGAAACATAAGGTTCGGATGCTGCCAGATGAACTTTCCGGCGGGGAACAACAGCGTATCTCCATAGCACGATCCATTGCAAACACACCGAAAGTTTTAATTGCAGATGAGCCAACAGGGAATCTCGATCCAGACACTTCATGGGAAATCATGAATATCCTTGAAGAAATCAATAATCGCGGAACGACCATTGTAATGGCGACACACAATAAAGAAATTGTAAACACGCTAAAACATCGTGTTATCGCTATTGAAAATGGAAGAATCGTACGGGATGAACAGCGAGGGGAGTATGGATATGAAATTTAAAACCTTTGGCCGACATCTCAGGGAAAGTGTAAAAAGTCTTTACAGAAATGGCTGGATGACATTTGCAGCAGCAAGTGCTGTAACGGTAACGCTCATCCTTGTCAGTGTGTTTTTCTCGATACTGCTCAACATGAACAAATTAGCATCCGATGTAGAGAATGATGTACAGATTAACGTACATATTTCGCTGGAGGCGAACAAGCAGCAAGAGGATGAACTGAAGAAGAACATCGAACAGATAGATGGTGTAGAAAGCGTCAAATTCTCGTCCAAAGACGACGAATTGAAAAAATTGGTCGGCACTTATGGAGAAGATTTTGAGCTATTTGAACAAGATAACCCGCTCTACGATGTGTATATTGTTCAGGCGAAAGAACCATCTCAAACCAAGCAGGTTGCAAATCAGATCGAAAAACTCAAATATGTCAATGATGTTAATTATGGAGAGAAAACCGTCGATAAATTATTCAATACCTTGAAATGGGTGCGTTATGCTGGTATAGTATTAAGTATTGGTCTACTTCTTACCGCTATGTTCTTGATTTCAAACACAATCAAGATTGCGATCTTCTCAAGAAGAAGAGAAATTGAAATCATGAAATTAGTCGGGGCGACCAACTGGTTTATCCGCTGGCCATTTGTTCTTGAAGGAGCATGGCTGGGCTTAATCGGTTCAGTAATTCCGGTGGTGTTGACGTTTGTAGGCTATGTCAACACTTACAACTGGCTGAATCCGAAGCTGGGGAGTTCCTCACTTTCGCTTCTGCCGCCGACACCATTTGCCTTCGAAATAAGTGCACTTGTTATTTTAATCGGTGTTTTCATCGGTATTTGGGGAAGCGCAATTTCCATCAGACGATTCCTTAAAGTATAAAAATGTGTACATCATGTATATAACCTGTATATAAAAATTTAAACCAAAAAAACGAAAAGAGAAGCTAGGGAGCTTTTTAGGAGGTAAAATCTTTGAAAAAGAATGCGTTTATTGCAGTATCACTTGCAGCAGTTATCAGTCTAACACCTGCTTTTACGACAAATGTTTTTGCGGATGTAAATACTGACATTGAAAATCAAGACAAAAAAATCAGTGATCTTGAAAATCAAAAATCAGATTTAGAATCACAACTGGCAACGTTGCAATCACAACTTGATGATTCTCAAGAAAAAGCGAAAACACTGCAAGCAGAATATGATCAAACAAACAAAGAATTGAAACAGCTAAATGATGATATCGAAAAAATCAACGAACGCATTAAAGAACGCGAAGAGGTATTAAAAGATCGTGCGCGTGCAATGCAAAAAACATCGAATTCCAATGCTTACCTTGACATTATTTTAAATGCAGAAAGTATTACGGACTTAGTGGGTCGTGTCTCTGCAGTCAATCAATTGATGGATTCTGATCAACAGATTTTAGAAGATCAGCAAAACGATGAAAAAGCATTACAAGAAAAACAAGCTTCTGTGAAACAAAAGCAAGCGGATCAACAAAAAGCGATCCAAGATTATGAAGCAGAGCAAGGTAAAATCGAAGCTCAAAAAGCTCAAAAAGAAGCGGTTGTGACAAAATTAGCAGCCGATCAAGCAGCAGCCGAAAATGAAAAATCTGAATTAGTTGCTCAACGTGATCAAGAAGCGAAGGCAGCAGCAGAAAAAGCAGCACAACTTGAGGAAGCAACTTCTACAACAACCGCACAAGCTTCTACTGAAAGCAGCTCATCAAGTTCGAATGCTTCCAGCAGTTCTTCGTCAAATAGCAGTGCTACAACCAACAATAGCAGTTCAAGTAATAATAGCATTCCAGCAAGCAGTGGCAGTGCTTATGATAAAATGATGTCTACTGCAACAGCTCAACTGGGTAAACCATATAGCTTAGGTGCTTCTGGTCCGAACGCATTTGACTGTTCAGGATTTACTTCTTATTCCTTTGCAGCAGCTGGAATCAGCTTGCCAAGAACAGCAGCTGGTCAATATGCAGCTTCTCAAAAAATCAGTGAAAGCCAAGCGAAACCAGGTGATCTCGTATTCTTCAACTATGGTAGTGGGATTGCACACGTAGGGATCTATGTTGGCGGCGGTTCAATGATTAATGCGCAAGATAATGGTGTTAAATACGATAATATTCATGGCGCAGGCTGGGGAGAATACCTAGTAGGCTTTGGCCGTGTAGCAAACTTCTAAGAATAATAACTAAATGTGATTGAAAAAAGAAAAGTACCTTTGTTGATTGACTTTGACAGGGGTACTTTTTTTATTGGAGTAAAGGGGACTTTCCCCGAAATAGCCAACCATTTTGAAGGGGGAAGATGATGAGAAAAAGAAAATGGATCAGTTCTGTTGTAATTTTAGCAAGTGCGGTTGTTTTAAGCCATCCGCTCCAAATTTTGGCAGAAAGTACGAGTGAATTAGAAAAACGCCAGAATGAACTGAATCAGGAACGATCAAAATTAAATCAAAGTATCGAGTCGAAAAATAGTGAGATGGAAAATATAGGGATGGAACAGCAGAATGCTGCTGCTCAACTGGAATCACTATTAAAAAGTATTGAAGAAACGGATGATAAACTAAAAGAGCAGCAGTCGCAAGTCGATAGTGAAAATGCAAAAATCGAAAAATTACAAAAAGAAATTACTGATTTAAAGGAACAGATTCAAAAGCGCCAAGAAATCTTGAAAGAGCGAGCACGAGCTATCCAAAAAAACGGGAATGCGCAAAGCTATTTGAATATCTTGTTAGAATCCCAAGATTTTGGTGATTTGATTGAACGAGTCAATGTTGTTTCGGTTCTAGTCAATGCTGATCAAGATATTATTAAACAACAAAAGGATGATCAAGACTTACTGAATCAAAAGGAAACAACTTCGCAAAAGAAATTAACGGAGCTTAAGCTTTTGGCAAGTGAAATTGAAGTCTCAAAAAACAATTTGGAAAGTCAAAAAGCGGAGAAAAACGATTTAATTCTAGCACTGGCTGAAAAGGAAAATAAAACTGCCAGTGAAAAGAGTCTTTTAGAGAAGCAACAAGGGTCATTATCAGCAGAAGAGAAACAAGTAGCGGCTAATATTCAGCAGGTGAAGGCGGAGGAAGCTCGTAAGCAGCAAGAAGCAGCTGCTAGAGAAGAGGCGGCACGGAGAGCAGCCGTGGCAAGTGCTTCCGAAGGAGCCAAGGGTGGCGGCACAGAAGAGGCTGGTTCGACAAGCGCAACGTCAGTAGCAAATAGTACACCGAATCCTTCTCCGGCAGCCAGTAAACCAAGTTCAAATGGCGGTATGTTTATCAAGCCTGCTGCGGGGATCCTCACTTCCGGGTTCAGTGATCGAACCAATCCTGTGACTGGAGAGCATGAATCGCATAAAGGACAGGACATCGCAGCCGGTGGAACAGTAACGGTTTCTGCAGCAGCAGATGGAACTGTTATCTTTGCTGGATATGGGGCACCGGGAAGTGGCTTTGGCGGTTATGGTTATGTTGTCAAGATTGATCATGGCAATGGCTATCAGACACTATATGGACATATGCG
This sequence comes from Listeria ilorinensis, assembly GCF_913566895.1. GTDB lineage: Bacteria > Bacillota > Bacilli > Lactobacillales > Listeriaceae > Listeria > Listeria ilorinensis. Next base: position 98,544 of record NZ_CAJYCN010000005.1, read on the forward strand.
AGCTGGTAGCTTGAAAGTAGTTGCTGGGCAGCGCGTGATGCAAGGACAGGCAATTGGAATTATGGGATCAACTGGGCAATCGACTGGACAACATTTACATTTTGAAATTCATAAAAATGGGGTACCAGTTGATCCGGCACCTTACCTTTAGAAAAAGGCGATTCAATTTATTGAATCGCTTTTTTATGAAGAAATAGGCGTACCAGCATTTTTATGATATGATGAAACAGAGTAAATGCAAAAAGGGGGCGCCACATGGGAATTTTAGCAGTTTTTTTGATACTTCTGCTAGTTTTAAATGTTTTCTTTGCGGGTGTCACTGTCTTCTTGGAACGTCGGGATACTTCTGCAACATGGGCATGGCTGCTTGTATTGACGTTTGTCCCGATCGTAGGCTTTATTATTTATTTGATTTTTGGGAGAAAGCTATCGAATAAGAAAATTTTCGACTGGAAGGGACAGGAAAAAATCGGCATCAAAGAGTCAACTGCGAATCAGATTGACTTGATTCGACAAAAAGAATTTCCATTCAGTGACACAAACGTAAAAAAACATCGTGACTTGATTTACCTGCTGCTTGTGAATGATGGGGCGATTTTGACGCAGGATAATGAAGTTGAGACGTATATTGACGGACATGAAAAATTTGATGCACTCATCAAGGATATGGAGAACGCAAAGGATCATATTCATTTGATTTATTACATTTTCCATTCAGATACGCTGGGCAAGCGAGTTATGGAAGTCCTTGAACGTAAAGCCAAGCAAGGTGTGAATGTGAAGATTATTTATGATGCGATGGGTTCACGGACAACGAAGAAATCGTTCTTTCGTGAGTTGGAAAGAAATGGCGGAATGGTGAGACCTTTCTTTCCGTCTAAATTTCCTTTGATCAATTTCCGGTTAAATTATCGAAATCATAGGAAGTTGGCAATCATTGACGGAGAAGTCGGCTATATCGGCGGATTTAATATCGGGGATGAATATCTGGGCTTGTGGAAGAAATTCGGTTATTGGCGTGATACACATTTGCGTGTACGCGGCAAAGCAGTTTATGCTATGCAGACACGTTTTATCATGGATTGGAATTCAGCTGCTCCGAATCAAAAAATCGATTATAAAGCGCGTTATTTTCCGGCGTTCTATGGCAATGGGCATACAAGTATGCAAATCGTCTCGAGCGGGCCTGATTCGGAATGGCAACAGATTAAAAATGGCTATATCAAAATGATCAATTCGGCAAAAAAATCGATTTACTTGCAATCACCTTATTTTATCCCAGATGCTAGTTTGATTGAGGCACTCAAAATTGCTTGTCTATCCGGGGTCGATGTGCGGTTGATGATTCCAAATAAACCAGATCATGCGTTTGTTTACCGGGCGACTACTAGCTATGCAGGTGAATTGATGGAAACAGGAGCAAAAATTTTCATTTATGATAATGGTTTTATTCATGCGAAAACATTGATTGTTGATGGGGAGATCGCATCAGTTGGGACTGCTAATTTGGATTTTCGGAGTTTTCGTTTGAATTTTGAGGTGAATGCATTTATCTATGAAAAACAATTGGCACAAAAATTGGAGGATATTTTCTTAGAAGATATTTTGAAGTCCTATCAACTGACGCCGGAGCTTTATAAGCAGCGCTCTAAATGGATCAAATTAAAAGAAGCGGTCAGTCGGCTACTTTCACCAATACTATAGAAAATGTTTTTGGAAGGCAAGTGAAGTCGTATGGATATTTTAATGATAATAATCAAAGCAATCGGAAGTCTCTTGGTGCAGCCGACATTTTATATCGCGATGATTCTTGTTATTTTTGCAGGATTTAATCGTGTAAAATGGGAACGGAAGTCATTTAGTGTACGGATCTATTCACCATGGATGGAGTTGAAAAATTTTTTTCGATTAAGTTTTTGGATTGCACTGGTAATTTCGCTTGTCACTTTTATGGCGGGTTTCAGTGTCACGATTGAATGGCTGATCATCTTTAACATTGTGACGATATTGTTGTTGCTTGTTTCAATGTTTCGGCTGAGTTCGACTGCTTTTACGATTGGGATATCTAGTCTTATTTTCTACATTTGCTATTATTATGATATTGATTTAACGCCATTTACGGATGGAAATTTTCCATATGGCGATCTGTATGTTGATAATTTTATGATCGCAATGACGTTTGTTTTGGCAGCATTATTACTTGTTGAGGGATATTTAATCCAGAATACTAGTGCGAAATGGCCCTCTCCATCTTTACGGAGAACAAAACGGGGAAAACTTGCCGGTTCCTTCCAGTTGCGAAAACTTTGGTTCGTTCCGCTGCTTGCTTTTATTCCGGGAGATGAGATTCAGCGTCTGTTCGAATGGTGGCCAGTCTTTACAATCGGTACGAGCAGTTATTCGCTGATTATTTTACCGCTAATCGTTGGCTTTCAGCAGCAAGTACAGGGGCATTTGCCAACTGAAATCAGTAAGAAAATTTCGATGCAGGTGACGACGTTGGCCGTTATTATCGGGGTGACTGGGGTCTTGAGTATCATGATGCCGACACTAACACTCTTCGCTTTTGTTTTGGTGATCACTGCCCGCATTTGGATTAGCTATCGTTATTATCGTGCGGATAAATTGGCGCCGAAAGCTTACCTGCCACAACCAGATGGCTTAGTTGTTTTAGGGGCACGCGAAAATACTGCATCAGCTCGACTCAATTTGACGGCTGGTGAAAAAATTGTTGAGATCAATGGCGTGAAGGTAAACTCACGGGAAACCATGTATGAAGCGCTCAATGTCAACCGCGCTTTTTGCAAAATGAAAGTGATTGACCGATCAGGAGAACCGCGTTTCGAGCAAACTGCACTTTATGAAAATGATTCTTTTGAATTAGGACTGCTATTTGTAGAACCTCGATATAAATAAAGGAAAAGTTAGTTAAGATAGAACCCGCTGGATGTTTATTCCGGGGGTTCTTTTTTTGAAATGAACTACTTGCTTCAATTGGAAAGTGTTAAGCTTCTGTAAAATTCTCTTTAATTATATGGCTTTTCTACCCGGGAAAAGTAAATTCATGCTATATTTAATGTAATCAGTGTTAAAAATTAGAAAAGACCGGCAGAAAAAGGGTCTGAAGGAGAGAAAGAACGTGGGAAAAATTTTAGTTGTAGATGATGAAAGCTCCATCGTAACATTGCTGGCATTCAATATTGAAAAAGCGGGTTATGATGTAATTACAGCTGAAGACGGCGAAATAGGCTACGAGTTGGCGCTTTCCGAACAGCCGGATTTGATCGTTTTAGATTTAATGCTGCCAAAAATGGATGGAATCGAAGTTACAAAAAAACTTCGCCAAAATAAGATAGATATTCCGATTCTGATGCTGACAGCAAAAGATGAGGAATTGGATAAAATTATTGGATTGGAGCTTGGAGCGGATGACTATTTGACAAAACCGTTCAGTCCAAGGGAAGTTGTGGCGCGGATCAAGGCGATTTTGCGGAGAGCAGAAGGTAAGCGTGAATCAGATCAGACGGAGAAGAACGAGGAAGTCAAACAGGTTGTGATCGGCGATTTGATAATCTATCCGGATAGTTATGAGGTATATATGCGCGAAGAATTACTTGATTTAACGCCAAAAGAGTTTGAATTGCTACTTTACTTGGCCAATCATCGTGGGAAGGTGTTTTCTCGGGATCAGCTGCTTGATGCCGTTTGGAACTATGAATATATTGGGGAGACAAGAATCGTGGATGTGCATGTCAGTCATTTGCGGGATAAAATCGAGTTGGACACAAAGCAACCGAAATATATTAAAACAATCCGCGGCTTCGGCTATAAGATGGAAAATGTGAAGGCAAACGGATGAAAAAGTTATGGCTAAAAATTGGGCTGTCTTTTGTCATCTTATTTTTTGTGACGATGGGGGTAGTAGGTGTTCTTTCGGGTGAACTGATGAAGTCGACATACCTTACCATGAAGGAAAACCAGCTTGAAGATGATGCGAAAATCTTGCTTCGAACCACAGATATTGAGCATCTTGATTTGGATACGCAAGCTGATCAGATTCAGGCAAGACTAGATCCGCTCACAGAAGATATCGATATTCGAATTACGGTGATCGATGAAAATGGAAAAGTCGTGGCGGATACGAAAGAAGATCCGGCGACGATGGAGAATCATCTTGATCGTCCAGAAGTTCAAGATGTGCTGGTGAAAGGCGACGATGTCGGTAGCGCCACTCGGAATAGTGAATCAGTCGGTTACAGCATGCTCTATGTAGCCGTACCGATTAAGCAGGATGGACAGACAGACGGTGTACTGCGCGTCTCCATTTCTCTTGAGTCAGTTGAAAAGGCTGTACAACAATTGTGGGGAAGCCTATTTGTCATTTTTGGCGCAGCACTGCTAGTCATTGCGGCAATCAGTATTGTGATTGCGAGACGGATTACACGTCCTGTGAAAGAAATCATTGACGTGTCGACGGATTTGGCGAATTATAAATATGACAGCCGGATCCATGGCAAGTCAAGTGGTGAATTGGCGGATCTGTCAATCAGTGTTAATAAACTGGCAGAAAGTTTGGAAACACAAATGCATGAGATTCGTGAAAACTCGCAGCGGCTTTCCGTTATCGTTCAAAATCTGGTCAGTGGTGTCATGCTGATCAACAATGAAAAAGAAGTTGTTATGACTAACAAGACGATGTATCAACTTCTGGGGGAAACAGACATTACAGGCAAACCATTTTATGAGTCACTGAAAAGTTTTACGTTGAATCAGCTTGTTGAAAAGACGTTGGAAACCAAAATGATACAGCAGGAGGAAGTGACTTTATATTTCCCGCGGGAGATGATTTTAGATGCCAGTGTCTCACCAATTTTAAATGAAGAAGGTGAAATCAGTGGTATTATCCTTCTCTTGCACGATATTACACAGATTCGTCATTTGGAGCAAGTGCGGTCGGAGTTTGTAGCCAATGTATCACATGAACTAAAAACACCGGTTACAGCGTTGAAAGGTTTTGCCGAAACTTTGCTGGATGGTGCGATGTATGATGAAGCATTGCTAAAACAATTCCTGCATATCATTAAAGATGAAAGTGATCGACTGCATCGCTTGATTCTGGATATTTTGGCACTTTCTCGCATTGAGCAAAAGTCTCTGCCGACAATGAAAGAAGAAATCGAAGTAGGCCAAGTAATCGAGCAATCAGTCAAAACAGTTCGTGCACTGGCGGCAGAAAAAGATATCCAAGTAGAAATCATGGGGACAGACTATCCGATTGTAATCGAAAATGACCGTGATCGCTTGCAGCAAATCTTGATCAACCTTTTATCGAATGCAATTGCTTATACGCCTCAGCAAGGTAGAGTAAGGGTGATTATGGAAGAAACAGATGAACAAGTTTGCTTAACCGTGCAGGATAATGGGATTGGTATCCCGGCGAAAGACTTGGATCGGATTTTTGAACGATTCTATCGGGTGGATAAAGCGCGAAGCAGACACTCGGGCGGCACTGGGCTTGGACTTTCAATCGTGAAGCACTTAGTTGAAAGTGCTGGTGGATCGATCAGTGTTGAAAGCGTGGAAGAACAAGGCTCAAGCTTCCATGTTTATCTACCAAAAAAATAATCTTTACAGAAAACAGGTTTATCTTTAAAAGATGAATCTGTTTTTTATATTTTCGGCTGAAAGTGCAATAAATCGTTATTAAAATGCCATCATCTCATAAGAAAATTTACAATTTACATAAAAAAGCAGAGCCTTTACATGATCTTTACAATCCCTACATAACAGCTTAAACGTTAACGGTTATAGTTAGAAATGTAAGAGATAACCATTAAAAAAACAAGGGTGGGTAACGAAATATGAAAAAGAAATTATTAGGAATCATTGCAGTACTTTCAGCGCTACTTTTAGTGGCAGCGGGTTGCGGCAGTGGCAGTTCATCTAGTGATAAAGCAAATGGATCGGCAAAAGAAGAAGTATCCGGTTCGATCACAGCCGTCGGATCTACAGCACTTCAACCACTTGTGGAAGCAGCTGGCAAACAATTTCAAACAGAGAATCCAAAAGCGCAGATTAATGTGCAGGGTGGCGGTTCTGGTACAGGCTTGACTCAAGTGGGTGCTGGTTCAGTTGATATCGGGAACTCAGATGTATTCGCTGAAGAAAAAGATGGCGTGGATGCTTCAAAACTTGTGGATCATAAAGTAGCAGTCGTTGGTATGGCTCCTGTAACAAATAAAGATGTTGGTGTGAAAAACCTGAGCCAAGATCAGCTAATCGACATTTTCACAGGAAAAATCACAAACTGGAAAGATGTTGGCGGTAAAGATGAAAAAATCACTGTGATCAACCGTGCAGAAGGAAGCGGTACACGAGCTACTTTTGAAAAATGGGGCTTGAATGGCGCGACGCCAATCAAAGCACAAGAACAAGATTCTTCCGGTACAGTTCGTAAAATTGTCAGTGAGACTCCAGGAGCAATCAGCTATCTGGCTTTCTCCTACATCGATGATTCCATTCAAGGATTGTCTGTAGATAATGTTGAACCAACTGAAAAGAATGTTGCTACAAATGATTGGAAAATCTGGTCTTACGAGCACATGTACACAAATGGGAAACCAGAAGGAGTTACAAAAACATTCCTAGAATATATGACAAGTGAAGATATTCAGAAAAATGTCGTTCCTGAACTGGGCTACCAAGCTATCACTGATATGAAAGTTGAACGTGATGCGGATGGAAATGTGAAGGATGTCAAATAAGCAAACTGTAAAGAGATAAGAAATACAGGGACGTCTACCTTGCATGATCAGGGTAGACGCGCCCTCGTTTGTAGGGAAGGAGAATGACTCGTGGAAGGTATCAAAGAAAGTAAACTTACCCAGACTTCCAAAAAGGCTCGGCTTGAAACAAGAGGGAAAATTATCACATTTATTTGTATTGCCGTGATGGTGCTTGCGGCTGTTTCAATTTTATATTTCGTTATCTCAAAGGGCTTAGCTACCTTTTTTGTCAATAAAGTATCATTTATCGATTTTATTACCGGGACAGATTGGAATCCTTCTAAAACTGGCGCAAACGGTGAACCGCTTGTAGGGGCACTGCCGATGATCGTAGGTTCTTTCGCTGTCACGCTTTTAGCTGCCTGTATTGCTGGTCCGCTGGCTATTGGCGCCGCTATTTTTATGGTGGAGATATCCCCTCGATTTGGCAAAAGGATTCTTCAGCCAGTCATGGAACTCTTAGTAGGTATTCCATCAGTTGTTTACGGATTTATTGGGCTGAGTGTTGTTGTACCGTTTATACGAGAGCATGTTTCAGGAAGTGGTTTTGGGATTGCGGCAGCGACGGTCGTTTTGACTGTGATGATTCTGCCAACGGTTACTTCGTTAAGTGTGGATGCGATTTCAGCTGTTCCGCGGCACTACCGAGAAGGCTCGCTGGCATTAGGTGCTACTCGCTGGCAGACAATTTGGCGTGTCGTACTTCGTTCTGCGCGTCCAGGTATTTTGACAGCCATTGTTTTCGGGATGGCACGTGCCTTTGGGGAAGCACTTGCTGTTCAGATGGTGATCGGGAACTCGGCTGTTATTCCAACATCTCTCTTTGAACCAGCATCTACGCTCACTAGTATTTTGACGATGGGCATGGGAAACACGGTTATGGGGACGCTTGACAATAATGTCTTATGGTCACTTGCCATGGTTCTTCTGGCGATGTCACTCTTTTTCATCATTATTATCCGCTTCATCGGTCGTAGGAGGAAAGTGAAATGAATGTAAAGACTAAGGATAAAATTGCGACAGGTGTTTTTTATGCGATTGCCGCACTCATCGTGCTCATTTTGGCTGGATTGCTGGGCTACATTCTTGTCCGAGGCATTCCGGAAATCAGCTGGCATTTTTTAACTGCACCCCCTGAATCGTTCAAATCGGGCGGCGGAATTGGGCCAGAACTGTGGAATTCTTTCTATATGCTGATTATCACGATGCTGATCTCTGTACCCATTTCACTTGGGGCTGGAATCTATATGGCGGAATATGCACGAAAAAATTGGTTGACAGATTTGATTCGCACAACGATCGAAGTACTAAGCTCCTTGCCATCGATCGTTGTCGGTTTGTTTGGTTTTCTAGTATTTGTTATTCAGATGGGGTGGAGCTTCTCAGTGCTTTCAGGGGCGTTGACACTGACGATTTTCAACTTGCCACTGCTCATCCGCGTGGTGGAAGAGGCCCTTACGGCTATTCCAAAAACGCAACGGGAAGCAGGGTTGGCGTTAGGGATCACTCGTTGGGAGACAATTACACGTGTACTCATCCCGGCTGCGTTACCGGCCATCGTAACAGGCGTTATTTTGGCAGCTGGTCGGGTCTTTGGTGAGGCGGCTGCACTGATTTATACAGCTGGACAAAGCACACCTATTTTGGATTTTACAAACTGGAATCCAGCTAATCCGGCTTCTCCGCTGAATATTTTTCGCCCGGCAGAAACATTGGCAGTGCATATTTGGAAAATCAATGGAGAAGGGATCGTACCCGATGCCCAAGCGATTTCTGATGGGGCTTCAGCAGTATTGATTCTTTCCGTCTTGCTGTTCAATATTTTGGCTCGTTTGTTAGGGAAATATGTCTTTAAGAAAATGACGTCTTCTTAATCGGATAAAAAGGAGTTTTTGATATGATGATTACAAAACAGGTTCCGATCAAAGCACTGGATCTTGATTCACCAATTCATGTGACGACCCCAGCAGCTGAACTTCCAGCCGCAATGGCGACAAATGATCTGCATGTTTATTACGGGGATAATCACGCAATCAAAGGTGTCGATCTTGTTTTTCCAGAAAACCAGGTAACTGCACTGATTGGTCCTTCTGGTTGCGGGAAATCAACTTATTTGCGGGCACTCAATCGGATGAATGATGAAATTGAAGGCTGTCGGATGGAAGGTGATATTCTGTACGGTGGAGTGAATATCAACCGGAAAGAAGTCGATCTTTACAATGTACGAAAAGAAATCGGCATGGTCTTCCAAAAACCGAACCCATTTACTAAATCAATCTATGAAAATATTGCCTTTGGACTGAAAAGACATGGGCTAAAAAATAAAAAAGAACTGATGGAACGTGTTGAAAAAAGTCTTCGAGGTGCAGCGCTTTGGGATGAGGTGAAAGATGATCTTGGTAAAAGTGCATTATCACTTTCCGGTGGTCAACAACAGCGTTTATGTATTGCACGGGCAATCGCGATGCAGCCAAAAGTACTTCTGCTAGATGAACCGGCTTCAGCACTGGATCCTATTTCAACAAGTAAAATTGAAGATTTGATTAATGAGTTGAAAAAGAAATATACGATTGTGATTGTCACACATAATATGCAACAAGCAGCGCGTGTTTCGGATTATACAGCTTTTTTCTATATGGGAGAAGTAGTTGAAACGAAGGAAACGACAGAACTGTTCACCAATCCGACCGAAAAACGGACAGAAGATTATATTTCTGGGAATTTTGGTTAAGAAAGGAGCGCTTTAAACATGTTGACAGCAGAAAAAACGGATTTTTTAATTGAAACAAAAAATGTAGATTTATTTTATGGAGAGAAGCAGGCGCTCAAAAAAATCAATTTAGCAATTAAGAAGAACCGAGTCACTGCACTGATTGGACCATCTGGTTGCGGGAAATCGACTTTTCTTCGGACGTTGAATCGGATGAATGACTTGATTCCAGGGGTTACAACAAATGGTTCTATCAGAATCGCGGAAGATGAAGTGACAGATCCGAAAATCGACATGGTAAATTTGCGGAAAAAAGTCGGCATGGTTTTCCAACAGGCAAATCCCTTTCCATTTTCTATTTATGATAATGTGGCTTATGGTCCGCGGATGCATGGTGTAAAGGATAAGAAGAAGCTGGACGCAATCGTGGAGCGTAGTTTGCGACAAGCGGCACTCTGGGATGAGGTACACGACCGTTTGCATCGTTCAGCACTTGGCATGAGTGGCGGTCAGCAGCAGCGTTTATGTATTGCAAGGGTTTTAGCAGTGAAACCAGAAGTTATTTTGATGGACGAACCGACATCGGCGCTTGACCCCATTTCGACTTCAAAAGTAGAAGAGCTAATTTTAGAATTGAAAAAGGACTATACGATCGTCATCGTCACGCATAATATGCAGCAAGCATCGCGTATCTCAGATGAAACAGCTTTTTTTCTAAATGGAGAAGTGATTGAATTCGATGAGACGGCAACGATTTTCACAAACCCATCAAAACAGCAGACAGAAGATTATATCACAGGAAGATTTGGTTAAGGAGGAAGTAGAATGGTCGTTCGTAAGCTATTTACAGAACAATTGAATGATTTGCATCAACACCTGCTTGAGATGGGTGTGTTAGCGAATGAGGCTATCGTAAAAGCAGTAAAATCTTTAGTGGAACGGGATGAAGAACTAGCTAAGCGTGTTATTAGTGAAGATAAGGCAATCAATAATATGGAATTGTCACTTGAACAGCGCTCATTTGAATTGATCGCGCTTCAGCAGCCGGTTGGCGCGGATTTGCGTAAAATCGTCACAGTTATGAAGGCGAGTTCGGATTTGGAGCGTATCGGTGATCATGCAGTCAGTATTGCCAAAACGACAGTGATTTTGGGAGAAAGTAAAGTGGTTCGTCCCATTCCCGAGATTCCAGAAATGGGCGCAATCGTAAAAGAGATGCTGCATGATGTTTTAAATGCTTATTTAGCAGAAGATGCAGATTTTGCAAGAGAAATCGCAGCTCGGGATAATAAAGTGGATCGTTTACATCGGATTGTTTATCAAAAATGCATCAGCTTTATGCAGGAAGACCCAGAACATTTGGAAGATATTTCACACCTTCTGCTGGTTGCTCAGTATTTAGAACGGATCGGGGATTATATCACGAATGTATCTGAATGGATCGTATATTTGAAGAGTGGGGAAATTGAAGAGTTGAATCAGTAGAGAAAAAATCTCTTTGCAAAACATGGGCAAAGGGATTTTTTTGTTGGTATAATGGCCGTAAGTAAGGAAGTAGAGGAGGGGAAATGATGACAGAATTGCCGAATATCGGACGCCCAGCTAAAAATGCTTTGGCAACTGTTCAAATTGATACATTGGAGAGAGCTGCTAAGCAAAGTAAGGCTAATCTTGGTAAACTTCATGGCGTTGGTCCGAAAGCACTTCAAATACTAGAGACAGCTTTGACAGAACAGGGGCTTCAATTTGCTGAACAGCCGGATTTTATGGTGGATTTTATGGTCGTGGCACCACAAGACTGTGAGAATGCCCCCAAAAAACGTGTTATGCGTGACTATTTGATTGCAACGGGTGCGATGGACAGAAAGGTACTTAATGAGCTTTTAATAAATGATTTTATTTGGAAAGTGCCAGGTGAGTTTGAGATTGTGGGACGAGCGCATTTTATTGAAGAACTAGATCGAAATAAGCAAGCTGTTTCATCACTGGCGATCGATTCAATTGTGAGTCATGGTCAGGAAGGAGCAGCACATGGTACGATGATAACGACGGCAGGGATGCATGTTTACTATGCGGATTTCTTTCGTTTTGAAAGTCACAAGAAAGATGCGCGAATTCAGGCCATCACCTCCTATGTATTGATTCAGACGTGATTTCGGCAAAAATAGTTGCGAGAAAAGGTGATTTCGCGCTATCATTGAAATATGACCCAAGTGATGGAGTGAAAATAATGGAGAAAAGTAAAAACCAATTAGACGAAGAAACGCTTTTTAATGTGACGCAGGTTTTTAAAGCATTGTCAGATCCAACGCGTGTGCAGATCCTCAATCTTTTACAGGATCGGGAATATTCCGTGAATGAAATTGCGCGAACACTCTCGTTTAACCAGACAACCGTCTCTCATCAGTTGCGTTTCCTGAAAAATTTACGGCTAGTCAAGTCACGGCGTGAAGGCACGTCTATTTTTTACACGCAGGATGATAACCACGTGTTAGAGCTGCTATCTCAAGCTGTTCGTCATGTACAGCATCATTGATAAAGAGGACAATCTTACCGTTATGCTGGGAGATGTCCTTTTTTATAAATAACATATATGTTTATATGTGCATATTATCAATATGAAGCTTGAAAAATGATCAGAATGGCGTTATACTATATATGCGTAGTTGTTCATATATTGGTATTAAAATACATAAATAATGTGAGAAAGGATGGTAAAAGATGGCTGAGAGCAGGACAGTTCAAAAGGAGTACTTGCTGAACGGACTTGATTGCGCGAACTGCGCGATGAAAGTTGAGCGAGGTGTTGCGCAGCTTGAAGGTGTAAAGCATTGTACGGTAAACTTTGCCACGACGACGCTGATTGCGGAAATTGATCAACAAGAAAAGCAGCTTGTGGAAAAGGCGATTCGAGCTAAAGTGAAACAATTGGAACCAGAAATCGACCTGACAGATAAGGCAAGTACCGGAACAAAAACTGGCGGCCATGGGCACGATCGTCAATCTGACAGTATCCAAGTATTGCTCATACGGCTTGCGGTCAGTGCTGGTTTCTTTGCTGTTGGAAGTTTGGCAGAGCTTGATGACCGCTTGACAATGCTTGCGTTTCTGGCAGCTTACCTAGTGATTGGCGGGGAGGTACTGCTGCGGGCAGGCCGGAATATAACACGAGGACAAGTCTTTGATGAAAACTTTCTAATGGCGCTTGCTACGATTGGTGCGTTTCTGATTGGTCAATATCCAGAAGGTGTAGCGGTCATGCTGTTTTATCAAATCGGGGAGCTGTTTCAAACGCTGGCTGTCGATCGGTCACGGAAATCCATCAGTGCGCTGATGGATATTCGGCCGGATTATGCCAATTTGAAAGAGAATGGCAAGGTCGTCCGTGTTGCACCTGAGCAAGTGACTGTAGGGGCTCTCATCCTTGTAAAACCGGGTGAAAAAGTGCCACTTGATGGGGAAGTTGAAAGTGGACATTCGATGGTTGATACATCGGCACTTACTGGGGAGTCAGTCCCTCGAAGTGTCGAACCCGGCAGCGAGGTGTTGAGCGGCTCCATCAATACGAGTGGTCTTCTGACAGTGCGCGTTAAAAAAGCCTTTAACGAGTCGACCGTTTCAAAAATCCTCGACTTAGTGGAAAATGCGAGCAATCGCAAAGCACCAACTGAAAATTTTATCACAAAATTTGCACGGTATTATACACCAGTAGTCGTCATCGTAGCGGTCTTACTGGCACTGGTTCCGCCTCTTGTTGTACCGGGTGCTACCTTTTCTGACTGGGTATATCGGGCGCTGATCTTTCTGGTTATTTCTTGCCCTTGTGCCCTTGTTGTTTCGATCCCACTGGGCTTTTTTGGGGGGATTGGTGCTGCTGGTCGAAAAGGGATCTTAATCAAAGGTAGCAACTATTTGGAAGCCTTGAATGATGTGCGCTATGTCGTTTTCGATAAAACTGGGACACTGACGAAAGGGGTTTTTGAAGTTACCCAAATCATGCCACAAAATGGTTTTACGCGCGAACAGGTGCTCAAAACAGCTGCCATTGCCGAGTCACATTCGAATCATCCGATTGCCCAGTCAATCAAAAAAGCCTATCAGCATGATGTCTCAAATGAGAACATTTCAAACTATGCCGAAGTTGCAGGGCATGGCGTAAAAGGGGTGAATGGTGGTCAATCGTTTTTGGTAGGCAATGCACAACTTCTAGAAAAAGAAGGGGTTGTATTTGAACCGAGCCTAGCAACTGGCACGATTGTTTTTGTGGCGATTGATGCTGTTTTTGCGGGTACGATCATAATCGCTGATGAAGTGAAGTCGGACAGCCGCCAAGCGATCTCGAATTTGAAAGCGCAAGGTATCCGCCAAACGGTGATGCTGACTGGTGATAATGCTAAAGTTGGGCAGGCGGTGGCCAAAGAATTAGGGGTGGACGCGGTCTATAGCGAGCTTTTACCACAGGATAAGGTGACACAAATAGAGCAGCTGATTGAAGCAAAGGATGAACGCGAAAAAGTGGCCTTTGTGGGAGACGGCATCAATGATACGCCAGTGCTTGCCCGTGCTGATGTCGGGATTGCAATGGGCGGACTTGGATCAGATGCCGCGATTGAGTCGGCTGATATAGTGATCATGACTGATGAGCCGTCTAAAATCACTACAGCCATCCAAATCGCCAAACGCACGCGGAAGATTGTCTGGCAGAATATTGTGTTTGCACTTGCGGTCAAGGTCTTCTTTCTCATACTTGGGGCCGTAGGAATCGCGACGATGTGGGAAGCTGTATTTTCAGACGTGGGTGTGACACTGCTTGCTGTACTGAATGCCACTCGCGTATTGAATGTTAAAAAATTAAGCTGAGCAGAATGTCGATCTTTTACAAGATCGGCATTTTTCCAAGAAGCTGGTAATAGAGGTGCTGAGCCGTTTTTATTTTGTCAAAACGCTTCTTTGTGGTAAAGTAATTACAAATCAAATGTTGGAGGAAAATCATGAAAATGTCGTTTTCACAAAAGTTGGCGATCATCACGGGGATTATTTTAATGGTCGCGATTGCTGTTCTAGGTGTGATTTTCAATAAAAATCTAGGGATAATCATTCCTTTATCTGTGATTCAGTTTGTTTTGATCCAGGCAATCTGTTATATTGGTATCTATTCAAAAATGAAAGTTGGCACAGCGCGAGGACGCAAGCTGTTTACATGGGGTATGGTGACAACGCTGATTTTTTCAATCATCATTATTTTGTTTGCGGCTGATAATTTCAGAACCTATGCTCCGGCGATCATTGCATTACTGGGTTATGCTTCGGCGCTGATTATGCGTGAAGTGGAAAATACCAATCCAGCGAATAAGAAAGAACAGCGTCAGGAAAAATAAATCGAAAGGAATGAATGGCTATGGGAATCCATCAATATTTTCAGAGTTTATCCGATTTGGAGAATATCTACCGTTGTCCGGGGAAATTCAAATATCAGGAGCATTCTGTCGCCGAACATTCTTTTAAAGTAACAAATATCGCACAGTTTTTTGGTAATGTGGAAGAACAGGCCGGCAATGTTGTCAATTGGCGGACTCTTTATGAGAAAGCGCTGAATCACGATTATTCAGAGCTTTTTATCGGGGATATCAAAACACCTGTGAAATATGCGACGGCAGAATTGCGGGAAATGCTGTCAGAGGTAGAAGAAAGCATGACACAAAATTTTATTCAGCGGGAAAT
Source organism: Listeria ilorinensis (assembly GCF_913566895.1). Taxonomy (GTDB): domain Bacteria; phylum Bacillota; class Bacilli; order Lactobacillales; family Listeriaceae; genus Listeria; species Listeria ilorinensis. Next base: position 113,760 of record NZ_CAJYCN010000005.1, read on the forward strand.
TCCACAAGAGTTTCAGCCTATTTATCGGCATCTGCTGAAAGAAGGAAAAGATACGACACTTGAAGGCAAGATTCTAGCTATTTCCGACAAAGTGGATCTCTTATATGAGTCATTTGGAGAAATCCAGAAAGGCAACCCAGAAAGTTTATTTGTTGAAATTTATCGGGAAGCGCTGGAAACGATTTGCCAGTATCGGGGAATGGCAAGTGTTGACTACTTCATGAAAGAAATATTACCAGAAATGCTGGCTGGAAAAGGGATTGCAAAAACGGAACTGCCTGAACTGACACGATCCATCTTGGCGGAAGCTTAAAAGGAGTAAATCTTAAAGGGGAAGTGGAGTCGGTGGATCAAATCTTATCTGCACTTATTTTTCCAGCATTATTAGTGATGCTGTTTGCGCGTATCACCTATAATCGCTATGTGGCACTGGTTTTGATGGTAATTTTGATTGCAGCAAGCGCAAAGTTAGGGTATACACATACTTGGCCTGTCATCATTGCAGACGCTATCTCAATGGTTGTCGGTTTTATCTTCGCCAAGAAAATGCTTGTGAAGCGGCAAGACAAGGATACGGACTGGTAAAATAGTTTTAGAGAGAGAAAACGTAACGTTTCCGTGTTGCGTTTTTTTCTTTGGAAATATAAAAAAGCGAAAATACGTTCGCTTTTTACTAGGAGATTGCTAAGAAATATGATAAAATAGAAGAGCTACGGATGAGAGAAATCCGTTTTTTATATAGAAGAAATCCACTAAAATAATGGGGGAATGACCGTTGAAGGACCAGTTTGAATTAGTTTCTGAATATCAGCCGTCTGGAGATCAGCCACGTGCGATTGAACAGTTGGTTGCGGGTCTCCAAAAGGGGCAAAAGCATCAGACGCTTCTAGGGGCAACCGGTACAGGGAAGACATTTACGGTCTCCAATGTCATCCAGCAAATCAATAAACCAACGCTAATCATGGCGCATAATAAAACATTAGCAGGACAATTATATAGCGAATTTAAAGAATTTTTTCCGAACAATGCGGTCGAATACTTTGTCAGTTACTATGATTATTATCAACCAGAGGCTTACGTACCACAGACCGATACTTTTATCGAAAAAGATGCCAGTATCAATGATGAAATCGATAAGTTGCGTCACTCGGCTACAGCATCCTTATTTGAACGACGTGATGTGATCATTATTGCCAGTGTATCCTGTATCTATGGTCTGGGTTCACCGGAAGAATACGGCCATATGCTTGTTTCACTTCGGACTGGGATGGAAATTGGACGGGATGAGCTACTTCGTCGTCTCGTGGATATCCAATATGATCGCAATGATATCGATTTTCAGCGCGGTCGTTTCCGTGTTCGCGGGGATGTTGTGGAGATTTTTCCAGCATCGCGTGATGAGCACTGTATTCGTATTGAGTTTTTCGGTGATGAAATCGAACGGATCCGCGAAGTGGACGCCCTAACTGGAGAAATTTTGGGAGATCGTGAACACGTCTCTATTTTCCCAGCATCTCACTTTGTCACCCGGCCGGATATTTTGAAAAAAGCGATCGTGAATATCAAAGCCGAACTGGCGGAACGATTGAAAGTGCTGCGAGCAGACAATAAATTACTAGAAGCGCAGCGTCTTGAACAGCGGACGAATTATGATATAGAAATGATGGAAGAAATGGGCTACTGCTCAGGTATCGAGAATTATTCGCGTCATTTAGCCTTGCGTGAAGCAGGATCTACGCCCTATACGCTACTGGACTACTTTCCTGATGACTTCCAGATCGTGATTGATGAGTCTCATGTGACGATGCCGCAGATCCGTGGTATGTATAATGGAGACCAGGCGCGGAAGCAAGTGTTGGTCGATCATGGGTTCAGATTACCCTCAGCCTTGGACAACCGGCCATTAAGATTGGAAGAATTTGAGAAACATATCAATCAAATTATGTTTATTTCGGCGACACCTGGCCCTTATGAACTGGAGAAAAATCCGAATGTCATTGAGCAGATCATTCGTCCAACTGGATTGCTCGATCCGCTTGTTGAAATTCGACCAATCAAAGGACAGATTGATGACCTGATGGATGAAATCAATGAGCGTGTGGAAAAGGATGAGCGGGTCTTGATTACGACATTGACGAAGAAAATGGCAGAGGATCTGACAGATTATCTGAAAGAAGCAGGGATCAAAGTTCAATATCTGCATTCAGAAGTCAAAACATTGGAAAGGATCGAGATCATTCGTGACTTGCGGTTGGGAGTATTTGACGTACTGGTCGGTATCAACTTGTTGCGTGAAGGGATTGACTTACCGGAAGTATCCCTGGTGGCGATTTTAGATGCAGATAAAGAAGGCTTCCTGCGTTCGGAACGTTCACTCATCCAAACGATGGGACGGGCAGCTCGTAATGAAAACGGACGTGTCATTATGTATGCAGACCATATCACGGATTCCATGCGTAAATCAATCGATGAAACAGAACGGCGGCGTGAAATTCAAGAAGCGTACAATAAAGAGCATGGCATTACACCAAAGACGATCCGCAAAGAGATTCGCGGTGTTATTGCTGCTACAAGTGCGGTTGAAGATGAACAGGATGAAAAGCTGCGCGATTTGAGCAAGCTGTCCAAACAAGAACGTCTAGTTTTGATCGAGGAAATGGAACAGGAAATGAAAGAAGCAGCGAAGGGACTCGATTTCGAACGAGCTGCCGAGTTGCGTGATGCACTCTTAGAACTGAAAGCGGAAGGATGAAAGCAAATTGAACAAAGATAAGATTGTCATTCAAGGGGCAAGAGCCCATAACTTAAAAAACATCGATGTGGAAATTCCGCGTGACAAGCTGGTGGTCATGACAGGACTTTCTGGATCTGGTAAGTCTTCTTTAGCGTTCGATACGATTTATGCAGAAGGTCAGCGCCGCTATGTGGAATCTTTGTCAGCCTATGCGCGCCAGTTTCTTGGACAGATGGATAAACCGGATGTGGATCTGATCGAGGGCTTAAGTCCAGCAATTTCGATCGATCAAAAAACTACTAGTCGCAACCCACGCTCGACAGTCGGTACTGTCACGGAAATTCATGACTATTTGCGTCTTCTTTATGCGCGTGTTGGTCATCCAATCTGCCCGAATCACGGTATTGAAATCAGTTCCCAAACCATTGAGCAAATGGTCGACCGCGTGCAGGAATACCCTGAAAAAACGCGGTTACAAGTTTTGGCTCCTGTTGTTTCTGGTAAAAAAGGAACGCATAAAAAAACGCTGGAAGAGATCAAAAAAGAAGGCTATGTAAGGGTACGTATTGATGGAGAAGTCTATGATGTTAATGACGAAATCACATTAGAAAAAAATAAAAAACATTCCATTGAAATCATTATTGACCGGATCGTCCTGAAAGAGGGGGTTCATTCACGTCTCTATGATTCGCTGGAAGCTGCACTAAAACTTGCTGACGGTTATGCGGTTGTAGATATTATCGGCGAAAAAGAACTGCTTTTCAGTGAACACTATGCCTGCCCATATTGTGGCTTTTCTGTTGGCGAACTGGAACCGCGGATGTTCTCTTTCAACAGTCCTTTTGGTGCTTGCCCGACCTGTGACGGCTTGGGAACCAAATTGGAAGTAGATGTTGATACGGTACTTCCTGATCAGTCGCTAAGTTTGAATGAAGGTGTCATTGTCCCTTGGCGTCCGATCAGTTCTCAGTATTATCCGCAAATGTTGGCAGCGGCATGTGCGGAATTCGGCATTGATATGGACACGCCTTTTGAAAAATTACCAAAAGAGCATCAGGAGTTAGTATTGAACGGTTCAGGCGGCAAGGAATTTTTCTTCAAATATCAAAATGATTTCGGCATGACGCGAGAAACATGGATCCCGTTTGAAGGGATCCTCCCGAATGTCGAGCGCCGCTATCGAGAAACGAATTCCGATTTTACACGTGATCAAATGGCGCAGTATATGACGGATCTTCCATGTCCAGCCTGCCATGGCTATCGTTTGAAGGAAGAAGCACTTGCAGTCAAAGTTGGCGAGCGGCACCTAGGTGAGATCAGCCAGTTGTCGATTGATCAAGGCTTGACATTTTTCGAGTCGCTTGATTTGTCAGACAAAGAAAAACAGATTGCAGCTCCGATTTTAAAAGAAGTGAAAAGCAGACTAGGCTTTCTTAAAAATGTTGGCTTGAACTATTTAACACTTAGTCGAGCGGCGGGTACACTTTCTGGTGGGGAAGCGCAGCGGATCAGACTGGCTACACAGATTGGCTCTCGTTTGACTGGTGTCTTGTATATTTTGGATGAACCGTCGATCGGTCTCCATCAGCGTGATAATGATCGACTTGTCGAGACGATGCAAAGGATGCGCGACATCGGCAATACGCTGATTGTTGTGGAACATGATGAAGATACGATGCTGGCTGCGGATTATTTGATCGATATCGGTCCGGGTGCCGGCGAACATGGCGGCCGAGTGATTGCAGCAGGAACACCTGAAGAAGTAGCGAAGAATAAGGAATCGATTACGGGCCAATATCTGTCAGGAGATAAATTTATTTCTGTCCCGACAGAACGGCGCAAAGGGAATGGTAATAAGCTGGCAATTATTGGAGCAAAAGCGAATAATTTAAAAAATGTTTCGGTAGATGTTCCACTTGGTACCTTCACTTGTGTGACTGGTGTATCAGGTTCTGGTAAGAGTTCGCTTGTTAATGAAGTTCTTCGAAAGACACTTTCTCGCAAGCTGAATCGAGCGAATGCCAAACCAGGCGAACATAAGGAAATCAAAGGTATCGAGCACTTGGAAAAAGTGATCGATATTGATCAGTCACCGATCGGTCGGACACCGCGTTCCAATCCAGCGACTTACACAGGTGCTTTTGATGATATTCGTGATTTGTTTGCCAGCACGAATGATGCGAAGATTCGCGGTTATAAAAAAGGCCGCTTCAGTTTCAATGTGAAGGGTGGTCGTTGTGAGGCATGTAAAGGTGATGGGATCATTAAAATCGAAATGCACTTTTTGCCGGATGTGTATGTACCATGTGAAGTCTGTAACGGGAAGCGTTATAATAGTGAAACACTAGATATTCGCTATAAAGGGAAAAATATTGCCGAAGTTCTAGAAATGACTGTTGAAGAAGGCTTAGAGTTTTTCAAAAATCAGCCGAAGATTGCGCGCAAACTACAAACGATCGTGGATGTTGGACTTGGTTATATTCGTCTCGGCCAACCGGCGACCACTTTGTCTGGTGGAGAAGCGCAGCGAGTCAAACTTGCTTCAGAGTTGCATAAACGGAGCAACGGCAAGTCTTTCTATATATTAGATGAACCAACAACTGGACTTCATGCGGATGATATCAGTCGTCTGCTGAAAGTACTGCAGCGTCTGGTGGATGAGAATGGGGATACCGTTCTGGTCATTGAGCACAATCTGGATGTGATCAAACAAGCGGACTATATTATTGATTTAGGCCCAGAAGGTGGAGACGGCGGTGGTCAAATCGTTGCGACCGGTACCCCGGAAAAAGTGGCAGGGTCTAAAAAATCCTATACCGGTCATTATTTAAAACCGATTTTAGAACGGGATAAGAAGCGAACCAAAGCAAAAGTGAAGCAAGCGGAAAAATAACCTCGTGCAGCCTCACTAAAAATGATTATTTTCAAAAGCCTTTAGATGAGCTGTTTTTATAGCTGCTCATCTGAAGGTTTTTTATTGCACCTAAAAATTTCGCCAAAAGTCTAAAGGAAGAATGGGACTCTGGTTGTATGACAGAAGCAAGTTTCTGCTGCATAATAGAAACATAGAAAGTTATCCTTTGAAAGTTGATTTTTATTCTTTCTTAAGGAGGTAGATGAGATGCAGCATAAACGAGGATTTATTTTAGAGTAGTAGAGAAATGACATGATCGCACCAGAAAAAGCATGGCATTTTCTGAAAAACAATACTGTCTCGTCAAGAAGAAAAACAACAGACACACTGCCGACACGATTTTTAAGAAAGTTTGATAAGTATTACCAGCCAAACACTTGTTTAGTGAAATCAAGATCCTTAGGAGGGAATTGAAAGATGGAAAATGAACGCAAACGTATTTTAGAACTTGTAAAACAAGGAATCATTTCAACAGAAGAAGCATTGACATTGCTTGAAAATATTTCAAAAAAAGAAGGAAAAACGGCTGCTTCTGAAAATATTCGCAGAGCACAGCCGGAACAACGTCCTGAACCAGAAGAACAACCAGAACAATCTTTTGACTACAGTCATGGTTGGAACTCACAAGGAAATCCTTATAAAGGCAGACCAGAGCAACCGAAACGTCCGAAGAAAGAATATCGCCAAGCAGAAAATGATGATCGCGATCATGACCGGCAAGAACGTCCGCAAAGAGACGAACAGGCACAGGAAAAACGCGATGAATCAATGAAAAACATGATGAATGACTTATCACAAGCGGGAGAAAAAATTGGCTCTTTTCTAAGCAATGCGTTCAACCAAGTGAAGGATATGCCTTTCCCGTTCTTAACTTCTACAAAACTAGAACGTGACTTTGTTTATCACGATACGACTTTATCGATCTTGGAATTTGAGGTCGCAAACGGAAATATCGAATTCAAACCTTCTGATAATGACGATTTGACAGTTCACGCAATGATCAAGCTTTTTAAAGAATATCCAGAAGAAGAAGCTATGAAAGTCTTCTTTGATAAAACTACTTTACGTGTAGATGAAGAAACATTGCGTTTTGAATCGAAATCTAAGCAGATTGTTACCAATTTGACTGTCTATCTGCCTCGTCGTGAATATGACTATGTTTCTGTTAAATTATTAAACGGGAACTTCCATATTGATGAACTGACAGGTCGTGACTTATTTGCTAAAACAACAAACGGCAATATCAGTGTGGGAACGCTGCAGGCAACGCTGGCTGAAATCGAATCAATCAATGGTAATCTCCGTGTGCAAAATGGGAATGTTCGGGACCTCTCCTTGAAAACATTCAATGGAAATGTGGCAGCGAAAGGTTATTATTATTCGACGAACATGGTCACAAAAAACGGGAATGTCAACTATCAGCAATTGGGCGAGGAAGCATCCTTTGTAAAAGCAAGAACAGGTGCTGGGAATGTTGAGATCATTGTACCAAGGGAGCTAGGCTTGGAAGGACGTCTCAATACCAATCTTGGGAAGTTGCTCCTTGATGTGAAAGAGGCAGAAGTCCTAGATTCCAAAACAGAATCTGTCAGCAAGTCAATGATTTTCACGAAGCTTCCAGCAGGATCAGCAGCTTCTCTGAAAATTGAAGGGGAAACGACGACTGGTAGCGTAAAGATTCGTGAAACAAAATAAACTGAGGATGGGAAGTGGACGGTAAGCGCCTGCTTCCCAGTAATGATAAATCATGCAGGAAAGGAAGCTGGAACATGGACAAAAAACTGAAAAGATCCCGTATCGATCGCAAAATCGGCGGTGTGTTCGGAGGCGTTTCCGAATATACAGGGATTGACGCGACATTGCTCCGTTTGATTTTTGTTGTTGTGGCAGTTATCACAATGAAAACAGGCATTGCCGTGATTGCCTACATCATTGCCCTGTTCGTGATTCCTTCTGACGATACAAGTACGGAAGAAGTCATTGAACATCATCGTCGTCGTGTGGAAGAAAAACGTCACAATGCAAATGAGCGGCGCAGAGAACATTATGAACGCGCTCAGCAGCATCGAAGAGAACATATGGATAAAGTGCAGCGCCATAATAAGGAGCACTATGATCGCCATAAAGAACGTATAGACAGCAGTCGTGAACGTGCGAACAGAGCACCAGGAACGGCTAGTGCGAGAAAAAATGGTACATCACGGACTTGGCCGGTTCGGGAATTTGATTTTGAAGCAACGACTTTTCAAAATCTGACTTTAAGAATCGCAACAGGTGATGTAACACTTCGCAGTTGGGATAAAGAAGATGTGAAGATGCGCGTCGTTTTGGCTGTACATGAAAAAGCACGTTCGATTCGACAATTGAATGAAGAGCAGCTTTGGGACTACTTTTTTGCGCAAACGATGCTTGATATCAGCACAGATCGCTTCGTATTTGAGTCGAAAAAAGACATTTTAAAGACAGATATCGTGTTAACTTTGCCGAAACGTCTGTTTGAACAAGTGAAAATTCAACTTCTTAACGGGAATTTGAAATATGATGATATTGCCGTAGAAGATGCCATTATTAAATTACGTCATGGTGATGTTCGTTCAAAAGGTGCAAGCGGGAAGTTTCTCAGCACCGAAGTGGCAGATGGCGAAATTTATTTCCAGAAAAGCAGCGTGGAAAATGTCGATATGACGACAGCAAAAGGTGATGTCGTCTTGGAAGGTAATTATTTGACTGCTGCGGCCAAGTCGCAAAACGGGGATGTAGAATTCCTTCTTCAAAATGATAGTGCGACATCAGTAGATTTAGCAGCCCCGCATGGCGATATCAAAATGGCATTGCCAGCTAGCTGGAATGTAGATGGGACTCTTCATACAAAACGTGAAAAAATCATGTTTGATTTAAAAAATGCTAAAATCTGGGACGATTCGGATCGAACACTTGTATTTACACAAAATGCTGAAGAAATCAGTACAGGTACTTTGCAGGCAAAAGTAGAGAACGGTATTATCAAAGTGGTTGAAGTCGAAAGCGAAAAACGATAAGATAGGAGGAGTAAAAATGAAAAAGTTACGAAAATCAAGTCATCAAAAAATGCTTGCTGGTGTATGCGGCGGTGTAGCAGAATATTTGGGAATTGATGTAACGATCGTTCGTATCATTTGGGCTATTTTTGGACTGTTTGCCTTTACCGGCGTTATTTTATACATCGTTGCAGCGCTTATTATGCCAAAGGATACGGAAGCGAACTGGAGTGATTTTTAAAAATGCGTTGGTTAATCGGAGTACTTATTAATGCAGTCTTGTTTGTAGCTCTGTCAGGTTTCTTTTCCAGCTTTCATGTTGACGGTTTTACAACAGCACTGCTCGCAAGCTTTATACTGGCAGTCTTGAATATGTTGATTCGGCCGATTTTGTTGATTTTAACATTGCCGATTAATATTTTCACACTCGGGTTGTTTACTTTTGTAGTGAATGCCCTGATGCTGGAATTAACGACTTATTTTATGGGCAGCTCATTTATGATTGATGGATTTGGGACAGCCTTGATTTTGGCGGCCTTAATGGCTTTTGCGAATATGATCATCAACTCAGTACTCTGGGATAATCGAAAATAAAAAGGTTGAATGTGACGGATATTTCCGCACATTCAACTTTTTTTATGGAAAAGCAGAGGAACAAGGGATAGAAAGAACTGTTCGTTATGTGGCTTAAATGGTAAAATAGGGATAGCAGTCAAAAACAACCCGTAATGGAGGGAATACTTGCATGACGAAATCAGTTACAGTGAAGGATTTAAAGGAGCGGCTTAATCTAGAATTGGTTTGCGCCGATGAAGGGCTGAACCGTCCTATTTTAACAAGTGACTTATCGAGACCGGGGCTTGAACTAACGGGCTTCTTCTCTTATTATCCAGAAGATCGGATTCAACTGTTCGGAATGACGGAAATTTCTTTTTCGGAAGGCATGGAACCAGCTGAAAGGTTGAAACGTTACCGTCAGATGTGTACGAGCAGGACACCAGCTTTTGTTGTGTCGCGAAACCTTGAGACGCCGAAAGAGTTACTCCAAGCAGCTAGTGAAGCAGGCATTCCGGTTCTTCGCTCGCGTATGAAAACGACGCGGCTATCTGTTTACATCACGAATTTTCTTGAAAGCAAACTGGCACCTGTTATTTCCATGCATGGCGTTCTAGTTGATATTTATGGTCTGGGTGTATTGATCACTGGCGGTAGCGGTGTTGGGAAGAGTGAGACAGCGCTTGAACTTGTGAAGAGAGGGCATCGGTTGGTGGCAGATGACAATGTGGAGATTCGACAGGAAGATGAGCTTTCATTGATTGGCTCTTCACCGGCGATTATTGAGCATTTGCTTGAGATCCGTGGCTTAGGGATCATCAATGTGATGACGCTATTTGGGGCAGGAGCAGTGCGGTCCAGTAAGAAAATCACACTGGTTGTCCATTTAGAAAACTGGGATCCGGAAAAACATTATGATCGTGTGGGGCTGGATGAGGAAAAGACGCGGATTTTTGATATGGATGTACCAAAAATTACTGTGCCGGTTCGACCAGGGCGAAATTTGGCTGTTATCATTGAAGTAGCGGCGATGAATTTCCGCTTGAAAAATATGGGATACAATGCAGCAGAGCGCTTTACACAGGACCTCAACAACCTGATCAGCGATAACAGCATGAACGATTAAACAGTAGAGAAGTTTGTTTGAAAGGAGAAGATCCGGATTTTTTAAACAAGCTTCTTTTCTTTTTGTTCTAAAAATGGTAAAATCATATCTATTAGAAGGAATACAATTGAAGAAAGTAGGAGAATCATGGGAAATTCAATTCAGCCACTTGATCCAGTGGCTTTTCAAATTGGTGGTATTGAGGTTCGCTGGTATGGGATAATTATTGCTTGCGCCGTCGTTGTAGCATTACTCTTGGCGTTATGGGAGGCAAAAAAGCGCGGGATCAATAGTGAGCTATTTGTAGATCTTCTGATTTGGGCCATTCCGATTTCGATTATTTGTGCACGTATCTATTATGTGGTGTTTGAATGGGGCTACTATAAAGATAATCTATCGGAAATTATTAAGATTTGGCATGGTGGAATTGCCATTTATGGTGCCTTGATCGGAGCTGTCGGCACGGCAATCATTTTTTCACGTATCAAAAAGGTTTCATTTTGGCAGCTGGCGGATATTGCGGCGCCCAGTTTGATCATTGCACAGGCGATCGGTCGTTGGGGCAACTTTATGAATCAAGAAGCACACGGAGCTGAGACGACACGTGCATTTCTTGAAAACCTGCACTTGCCAGATTTTATCATTAACCAAATGTACATAGATGGTACTTACTATCAGCCGACTTTTTTATATGAAAGTGTTTGGAATGTGATCGGTTTTATCGTACTTCTGATTATTCGTCGGGTGATGAAACTGCGTCGCGGCGAACTTTTCTTGAGCTATGTGATCTGGTATGCTTTTGGACGTTTTTTTATCGAGGGAATGCGTACGGACAGCTTAATGTGGGGGGATTTCCGTGTCTCACAGCTATTGTCAATCGTTTTGATTATTGGCTCGATTGCGATCATCATCTACCGGCGTGTGAAAATGAATCCGCCTTACTATATGGAAGATAAATTCGGGCCGGTCCCACAGAAAAAATAACTGGCTGTTTGAGAAAGGACGAAATCATGACGAAAAAATGGACGACATTACTTTTTGATTTAGATGGTACATTGATCAATACGAATGAATTGATTATTTCTACTTTCGAAGCAACGTTTAAAGAATTTTTGCCAGAACGTATTTTTACGCGTGAAGATATTTTGCCGTTTATTGGTCCGCCGATTACAGAGTCATTTGCCAGTGTACTACCCGATCGGGTGGATGAGATGGTGAAATTTTACCGATCATTTAATATTGCACATCATGACGAATTGGTATTAGAATATGATGGTGTTTATGAAGGAATCAGAGCACTTTACGAGGAAGATTTCAAACTGGGAGTCGTGTCAACGAAAGGATATGACGTGATTATTCACGGTTTGAAGGTAACAGGATTGGACAAGTTTTTCCAAGTGGTGATCGGACTAGATCAGGTTCAACAGGCGAAACCGGATCCTGAAGGTATTAATATGGCACTCTCACTTCTGAACGCGACCCCGGAAGAAGCCATCATGGTCGGCGATAATTATCATGATATTCTAGCAGGGCGAAATGCAGGAACGGCAACAGCTGGCGTGGCCTGGGCCATTAAAGGTGAGGATTATTTGAATCAATATCATCCTGATTATATGCTTCATCAAATGGGTGACTTGCTTAAAATTGTCCGGCAATCTGAGGACTAAGCAGATGAGACGGCTTGAATATTTTGCTCCAAAAAAAGAACGAGAAAATCCATTGTTTCATATTTATCAGACAGTATCGTTTTGGCGGACGTTGAAAAATACGCTCATCATTGAATTTTGCCGTTTTTTTCCATTTATGGCGGGGAAAAACTGGCTTTATCGGAAGTGTCTAGGAATGGAGATCGGTGCTAAAACAGCCTTCGCGTTTAAGGTGACGCCTGATTTATTATTTCCAGAAAAGATTCATGTTGGCGAGAATTCAGTGATTGGTTATCACACGACGATTTTGACGCATGAATATTTACCGCATGAATACCGTGTTGGCGAGGTAATGATCGGGCGGGAAGTTCTGATTGGAGCGAATGTGACGATTTTAGCAGGGGTTTCGATCGGCGACGGAGCGGTTGTTGCAGCGGGATCTGTGGTTTCAAGAGATGTTCCGGCGGGTGCATTTGCTTTCGGAAATCCGCTTCAAATCAAAGAAAGTAAGTGAAGACTCAAAAGTATGAGCAAAAGGATCCGTCCTTTCTATCAAATGTATGGCAGAGGAGGACGGATATGGCTGATACTTGGGGTCTTTTTTTATGGGGGATTGACGCACTTTTAAACTGTGATATACTCATACCAGAAGAAAAGAACGGAGGGAGAAAATGAAAGAAGATAAATCAGAGACGGCTAAAGTAATCCACTTTCTCCCTAATGGGCATTTTTATTTTGAACGCGGGATCACGGCTTTTCGCGAAGAACGGATGAAAGAAGCGATCCATTATTTGAACCGGGCGAGTGAGCTTGAACCGGGAGAGCCAATCATTTTGTGTCAACTGGCAATCTGTTATACGGAAATCGGACAATTTCATAAGTCCAACCAGCTGTTGCGTAAAATTTTAGAGGCTCTCGATCCGAAAATGAATTATTGCTATTATTTTATTGCTAATAATTTTGCTTATCTAAAGGATTTCAGACGGGCTATGCAGTATGCTGGACGCTATTTGGAGCTTGAGCCAGCGGGTGAATATAAGGACGAAGCAGAGGATCTGATGAATGTACTGCTGGAAGAAATGCCGATCGGTGAAGCTAGGGAGAATAAATTTCAAAAATTCGAACAGGAATTTTATAATTATAAAAAAGAGCTGAATCAGTATCTGGCTGAAGAAGACAATGTATCAGCTTGCAAGATTCTGGAAAAAGTGATCGATGAAAAGCCACACTTCTGGCCGGCGTATAATCAGCTAGCAGCCCTTTATTTTGAACAATTTAAAGAGGAGGAGGCGCTTCAGACGCTGAATCTCTTGTTGGATCGGTCGCCTGGGAATTTATTAGGGCTGGCGGATTTATATACGTATTATTATTTTAAGGGCGAGAAGGAACAGGCGGAGCTTTTGTACAGACAGCTTGAAGCTGTTGTACCGATTTTGGTTCATCATCGGGAGAAATTGGCGATCATTCATGCCATGGCTGGGAATTATCAATCGGCTTGGCTCCTTTTTATGGATGTGGAAGATCTGGAAGTAAGTGAGCGGCCGAAATTTTATTATTATCGGGCGAAAACTGCATTTAGTTTGGGTTATTTGGATGAGGCTGAGATCATGTGGGAGCATTTTTTAGCGCTGGATGTTTATGAGCGGGAAGAGTTTCCCTGGCAGGAGGAAGCGATATTTACGGATGATGTGCAAGCTGTATTGGGGCTTTTGAATGAGACAGAACCGGCTCGCCACTTACTGGGTGTTTATGCGTTGTCCATCTCAGCTGCTCGGGCGGAAGTAATGCTATTTCATCCACTTTTTGATATGAGTCAGTGGAGCTATGTGGAGCATTTGATCATGACAGGTTTCGACTATCTGCCGGATCTTTATGAGCAGAACTCGGCGCGACTGATTGAAATTTGGACGGTATTCCGCGAGCAGGGAATTCGGCCGGATAAAAAGAATCTGCCGGAGTTTGAAGCGATGATCAACTGGTTTGGGAATGTAGAGCAGGATTATACAGTACGTGATTTGCAGGAACTTGCGGCCTCGAGTTATGTTTATTTTTTCCAAAAAACAACAGAAGAAGCGGCGCGGATATTTAGTGTTGAAGCGCACGACATCTTGCCTTTTAGTCCCTGAGCAGATAAATAGACGTTTCACACGTTTCGTATTAAGCTTGGGATACATGAAAGGTAGTCAAGGAGGACAGGGACATGACAAGTGAAGAAAAAATTTATGATGTGATTATCATCGGAGCGGGTCCTGCTGGTATGACAGCGGCGCTTTACACTTCGCGTGCCGATTTAGATACATTAATGATTGAACGAGGCGTTCCAGGAGGCCAAATGGTCAATACGGCGGAGGTTGAGAATTATCCGGGTTTTGATAGTATTTTGGGTCCTGATTTATCCGATAAAATGTTGAGTGGCGCGAAGCAATTTGGTGCGGAATATGCATATGGGGATATCAAAGGCATTGAAGATGGGAAGGAATTCAAAATCGTTCATGCTGGATCAAAAAGCTATAAAACGCGCGCCATCATTATCGCGACAGGTGCGGAACATAAGAAACTGGGGGCACAAGGGGAAGAAGAATTGAGTGGCCGTGGTGTTTCCTATTGTGCGGTATGTGATGGAGCCTTTTTCAAGAATCGTGAATTGATCGTCGTTGGTGGCGGAGATTCGGCCGTAGAAGAAGGAACATATCTAACGCGTTATGCGAGCAAGGTGACAATCGTTCATCGTCGTGATAAACTACGGGCGCAACAAATCTTACAAGATCGCGCTTTTAAAAATAAGAAGGTTGATTTTATTTGGGATGCTGGCGTGGAAGAAATTGTGGGTGATGGAACAAAAGTCACGGGTGTACGTCTAGTGAACAGAAAAACAGGGGAACAGAAGGAAGTTGGAGCGGATGGTGTATTCATTTATGTTGGGCTTGTTCCTTTGACGGCTGCTTTTCAAGACCTAGGAATCACGAATGAAGAAGGCTATATCATCACGGATGAAGAGATGCGGACGAGTATTCCAGGTATTTTTGCCGCTGGAGATGTACGTGTTAAATCACTGCGTCAAATCGTAACTGCAACAGGTGATGGTGGTTTGGCCGGTCAAAATGCTCAGAAATATGTGGAAGAATTGAAAGAAGAACTAGCTGGATTAAAAATAAGTGAATAAATCAAGAGGCATCGCTCTATAAATCTTGGAGAGCGGTGCTTTTTTTGTGAACAATAAAGGCTGTTCAAAGAAATGTGAGTGGTTTGGGCTAGAGATATTTTTTGGTTTTGCGGAAAATCCCACCAAATCTAAGAATCAGAAGCATTTCTATTTACGAAAAGGATATATAAAATATGAGTACCTATTTGGAGAAGTGATGAAAGAAGACTCTTAGGTGCGGATACTTGGCTGATTTTATTTGTATCATAAGGGCAGCTGTAAAAGGAAAATGCCAACAAAAAAGAGGCTTTCATACAAAAATGAAGAGCCTCTTTTTTATAAATTCAAGCAGATGGTTTATCGGCAGAGAAAATAATCCCAGCTTCTGTTCGTGCCTCAGTTAGGAGTGTCATAACGGTCAGACTATGTTGAAGTGCGGTTTGAGCGATATGTGTCTCTTTTTGGTCGATTATTTTAGCGAAAACGACGAATTCGTCATACATACGATGTGGATCTTGCCGGAGATCTATCGTTGTGTTTTCTCCTGACAGGCGATCATGGAAGGTTACACTCGGCACTGTATTGGCCGGTCCATTTACCTGGATTGTACCGTTTTCCCCTTGGATCGTAATAACAGAAGGAGCCGCACAATCTTTGGCGCCAATCGCGACAGCTTTGAATGTGCCATAGTCGAGCGTCAAAATACCAGATGTATCAATGCCGTGTGACAGATTGGCCATATAGTCAATCTGCTCGGGGCGCCCAAACAGTCCCACCAAAAAATGCAGGTTGTAACTGTTTAGATCCATTAACGCACCACCGGATTTTGTCGGATCGAAAGCCGGTAGAACTGTTCCCGCTTTAAAAGCGTCGTAGCGCGAGGAGTACTGGGAATAATTGGCCTGAATGATTTTAACAGGACCGATCTTTGGTAGAACATCTTGAAGTGCCAAATAGTTGGGCGAATACTGATTTGTGATGGCTTCCAGTAAAAATAACTGTTGTTTTTCTGCAATAGCTATAAGGATTTCCAGTTCTGCTGTATTGCTTGTGAACGGCTTTTCACAGATTACATGTTTACCAGCTTCTAAGGCCTGTTTAGCAAAAGAAAAATGCAGATGATTAGGGAGTGCAATATAAACTGTATCGATACTTGGGTGCGCAAGGAATTTCGCAAAGTCAGTGAAAATCTCCTCAATGGCAAATTTGTTTTGCAACTCGATCAAATGGTCATGTGCAGAGGGACGACCGTAAATAGCTGCTAGCTCGATTTCTTGGATTTTGTTCAGCACGGGAAGCACATCTTCGACAATCATGCCGTGGCCGATAATACCAAGTCTCATTTTAATGGCACTCCTTTATTCCGGTCTCAAGCATCTGCATTTGTAGGAGCGTTTCTTCATCACGTACGATTTTTTTAGCACCGTGGCGGATCGTTTCATATAGCCCATCATAGATCCGACCGTAATCACCCTTTTCAGAAATCACTTTTTCTTCATGATAATGGCCGTTTTCATCTAGGTAAGTGAGGGTCCCATAATGTTCAGGTAGATCGATACCAAAGTCGGGATGTCCCTCCGGCAGATAAAACAATTTCAAATGTTCTTCTTGGCGGTCTTTTGTCTCCTTGACGAACATACCTTTTTTGCCGTAAACAACAAAACTTGGCCGAGGCTTGATGCGATAGTAGCTGGAGTTGACGGAAACTTTCAGCCGGTCGTAAAAAAGGTCCAGATCAAAATAATCATTTAGTCGGCCAGTGCCTAGTAGTTGCCGTACTTCATAATGAACGGAGTCGGGCTTGCCGAAATAGCTGATCACCTGATCGAGTGTATGGCAGCCATGACCATACAAGAAACTGGCATAGGGATCGAAATGCTGGGTATTCTCAGGCACCTCAGGTCGGAAGTAATCATAATGCATCTCAATTTCCAGCAAGTCACCTAATTTGCCACTTTCGATCACCTTTTGAACGGTCAAAAAATCGGAATCAAAGCGACGATTTTGGTAGCACTGGACGATCAATCCTTTTTGTTTTGCGTAGCTGAAAATCTCTTCTGCTTGTTCTGTTGTCAGCATGAATGGTTTTTCAACAAGCACGTGTTTGCCGTGATCGAGTGCCAGTTTTGCATAGTCATAGTGGGAATCCTGCATGGTTGTAATCACGACGAGTTCAATTTCTGTATCATTCAGTAATTCTTCTAAATCCGTTGTATAATGGATATGTTCAGGTTTTTGCCAAACATCATGACTGGGGTTCCTGCGATAAATCGTTTTCACTTGCAGATGATCACGCTGTAAAACAAAAGGCAAGTGGTAGCGGTTTGTACTTTTGCCATTGCCGATATAACCGATTTTTAACATTTCTTTCACTCCATTTCTAAAATGCTACCTTTATTATAGCGGGAGGGACAGGGAAAAACTATTTTAGTGATGTCTGAATTTGGGTTTAGGTAAAAAAGTTCGTTTTCGAGCGAATATAGCGGGAAAAAGTGGCAAAAAAGTTCAGAAAGAGGGATGGGGAATGCTGTTCAATGACTTATTCACACGAAAAAAAGCAACAGAAGCTGAAAAAACAATTATGGAATATCTTGAAAATCATCCAAATACAATTGAAAAATTAACAATTCAGGAGCTGGCAGCACGTACATACAGTTCTAATGCAACGATTATTCGTTTTGCGCGGAAGCTTGGTTTTAGTGGCTTTCGGGAATTGAAAGTACAACTGATTAAATTAGTCGAGCAGCAAAATTATGCTTTATCTGAGATCAATCCAGATATGCCTTTTCATCATGAAACCTCCATTGAAAAGATCAGTCAGGATATCATGCTTCTCACACAACAGACCTTGATCGAAAGTTACCAAACATTAAGCAAAGAAAGTCTTTTTGCAGCAACTAAGCTTCTTTATCAAGCTGAGCGGATTTTTATTTTTGCTGCAGGCGATTCAGAAATTCGCGCGCAAAGTTTTCAAAATAAGCTTTGGAAAATCAATAAATATCCGATCTTGGCGAACGCTCGAAATGAAAATGAGGTAAATGCCGCGAATATTACATCACAGGATTGCGCCTTTTTTATTAGTTATACAACGAAGGCTAAGCAGGATTATCAAGTGGCGACTTATCTGCATGATAAAAAAGTGCCACTTTTACTTTTATCTGCGCGTCAAGATACTGAGATGGCTCAGTTAATGAATGTGGTTTTAAAAATCCCGCATTTGGAGAGTGATGAACGCGGGAAAATAGCCACTTTTTCTTCCCAGACGGCGATTGAATACTGCTTGAATGTACTTTTTGCAGCCCTTTTTCAAATTGATTATAAAGAGAATCTAGCGCGGCAAGAAGAACGGATTGGCGCTAAAAGAAGTGAGCGGACAGAACAGCCTTAAATAAAGGAACTGTCCGTTTTTCTTTGGTGATTTTTAGAGGTTAAAATTTTAGTAAAACTATTGATAAAATTTACTAAATAGTTTATGATAAGGGCAAGATAAAGTAAAGGAGGAAGCGTTATGGAAATTGAGCAGCTGACAAACCGATTTGAACAAGTTTTTGGTGTATCAAATGGAAAGCGCTTTTTTGCACCAGGACGTATCAATTTGATTGGGGAGCATACGGACTATAACGGCGGGCATGTTTTCCCCTGTTCGATTACGATTGGGACATATGGCATTGCGAAAAAACGGGAGGATGGTCGGATCCGGCTTTATTCGGAAAACTTCCCTGAGATTGGTGTGATCGAAGCAGATATGACAGCTCTTACCTATAAAAAAGAACAAAACTGGGGGAATTATCCGATCGGCATGTTCCATTTCTTAAAAGAGGCTGGACATGCTATCTCGACTGGCTGTGATATTCTTTTTTATGGAAATATCCCAAATGGGGCGGGACTTAGCTCATCTGCTTCTATAGAGGTCTTGACAGGTGTCATTTTAGAACATTTATATCAGTTGGATACTGCGCGGCTGGAGCTGATTTTGACGGGCAAAAAGGTCGAGAATGAGTTCATTGGTGTGGCCTCGGGGATCATGGACCAGTTTGCGATCGGAAAAGGAAAGAAGGATCAGGCTATTCTGCTCGACTGCAATACACTAGAATATGAAATGGTACCGGTCAACCTTGGCACGGCTAAGATCGTAATCATGAATACGAATAAGCGCCGGGAATTGGCGGATTCCAAATATAACGAACGGCGAGCGGAATGCGAGGCGGCTCTGGCAGAGTTACAACAATTTGTGGATATTGATACGTTGGGAGAGCTTGACGTGGCTACTTTCGAAAAATTTGCTGATCGACTTTCGAGTGATCGTTTGCGAAAAAGGGCTAGACATGCAGTGTCAGAAAATGAACGGACTTTACAAGCAAAAAAAGCACTCACGGCCAATAATTTGACAGCATTTGGTGAACTTTTGAACGCTTCACACCGATCTTTGCGTGACGATTATGAGGTAACTGGTGTAGAATTAGATATACTCGCAGAAACAGCTTGGCAGGCAGATGGCGTTCTGGGTGCAAGGATGACGGGAGCCGGATTCGGCGGTTGTGCGATTGCCATTGTAGAAGAAGAGAAGATCCCTGCTTTTATTACCCATGTTGGCGAGATTTATCAAAAACAAGTAGGCTATGCAGCTGATTTTTATATTGCAGAAATCAGTGACGGTGCCAAAAGCTTGGAGGAGGAATAAACATGACAGTTTTAGTACTAGGTGGAGCGGGTTATATTGGTTCCCATGCAGTTGATCGATTGGTGGAGAAAGGCTATCAGGTAGCGGTTGTTGATAATCTTCAAACGGGTCATAAACAAGCGATACGTTCTGAAGCTGCTTTTTATAAAGGTGATATTCGCGATAAAGCTTTCTTGCGGTCTGTATTCGAAAAAGAATCTGTAGAAGGTGTGATTCATTTTGCGGCTAATTCGCTGGTAGGTGAATCTATGGAAAAACCGCTCGATTATTTGAATAACAATATTCACGGAACACAAATCACATTGGAAGTAATGGAAGAGTTCGGTGTTAAAAACATCGTCTTTTCGTCGAGTGCGGCGACGTACGGTGAGCCAGAAAGTGTCCCAATCACAGAAGAGATGGCGACAAATCCTGAAAGCACCTATGGCGACACAAAACTGATTATGGAAAAGATGATGAAATGGTGTGATATTGCCTATCAAACACGTTACGTATCTCTGCGTTATTTTAATGTAGCTGGTGCAAAAGAGGACGGCACGATCGGGGAGGATCACAATCCAGAAACGCATCTGGTGCCAATCATTTTGCAGGTGGCGCTTGGAAAACGTGCGGAACTATCGATCTACGGGGATGATTATCCGACAGAAGATGGGACATGTATTCGTGACTATGTGCATGTCAGTGATCTGGTAGATGCGCATATTCTGGCGCTTGAATATCTGAAAAACGGCGGGAAGAGTAATATTTTCAATTTAGGTAGTAATGCAGGTTATTCGGTGAAAGAAATGCTCGAAGCGGCTCGTGAGGTGACGGGAAAAGCGATTCCAGCAAAAGTGACGCCTCGACGTGCCGGCGATCCCAGTACACTGATTGCTTCTTCGGATAAAATTAAACTGGAGCTTGGCTGGGCACCTAAATTCACTGATGTAAAAGAAATCATTGCTTCGGCGTGGGCTTGGCATTCTGGGCACCCGAACGGCTACGAAGACAAGGAGTGAGCTTAGATGTCAGTCAGTCAGAAAGTAGCGGCGTTTGTTGAAGCGTCGATCAAGGACGGGTTAGATCCGCGTGATGCGATCTATACGCGGAATAAGCTGCTTTCGCTTCTTGGTGAGGATGATTTTGATGAGGTTGTCACACCGGAGCAAGCGGATAAGCTGGTACTTCTGGATGAGCTGGTCGAGATTGGTGTGCAGAATAGTCGATTGGAAGACTCGCAAGCGGAGCGGGAAATATTTGCCTGCCAAATCATGGATCTAGTTACACCGCGGCCGTCAGAGGTGATGGACTGTTTTAATAGACTTTATGCAGATGATCCCAAGGCGGCAACAGATTATTTTTATCAGCTGAGTCAGCAGAATGACTATATAAAAACACGAGCGATTCGTAAAAATAGAGTTTATGGTGCAGAGACAGATTATGGAACACTTGAAATTACAATCAATTTGTCCAAGCCAGAAAAAGATCCAAAAGATATTGCCAGAATGCGGACGCAAAAATCGAGCCATTATCCGCTTTGTCCACTTTGTGTGGAAAATGAAGGCTATCGTGGCCGATTCGATCATGCGGCACGAACGAATCACCGGATCGTCCGTTTTCCGCTTCTTGATGAGGAATGGGGACTTCAATTCTCGCCATATGCCTATTACAGTGAACACTGCATCTTTTTGGCCAGTGAACATCGACCGATGACCATCGAACGGGCCACATTTGCTAAACTGTTTGCGATCATTGAACAGTTTCCCCATTATTTTGTCGGGTCCAATGCCGATCTACCAATTGTCGGCGGTTCGATTCTTGCACATGATCACTATCAAGGCGGGGCCCATTCGTTTGCAATGGCTGAAGCAGGCGCACGGTCACATTTTGTGATGCAAGCCTTTCCTGAGATCAATGCCCAGATCGTCCAGTGGCCAATGTCCGTAATTCGGCTAAGCGGGGTAAATAAAGAAAAAATGATTGATGCGGCAACCTACGTTTTGAATAAATGGCGTGGTTATTCAGATCCGAAGGCCGATATTTTAGCACATACGACGGAGCCGCACAATACAGTGACGCCGATTGCCAGATGGCATGATAAACAGTTTGAAATTGACTTAGTCTTGCGGAATAACCGGACAAGTGACGCCTTTCCTGACGGGATTTTCCATCCGCATCCAGATGTGCAGCATATTAAGAAAGAAAACATCGGATTGATCGAAGTGATGGGGCTGGCTGTTTTGCCTGGTCGTTTAAAGAACGAACTGGAAGAAGTACGCAAATTTTTACTTGGAGAAGCGCACCAAATGGCACCGGTACACGCGGAATGGGCGGAAAAGATCAAAGTGGCCCATCCCAAGCTTACTCAAGATCAAGCGGAGAAGGTTATCCAGCAAGAGGTCGGTAAAATATTCCTGCGTGTGCTGGAGGATGCCGGCGTTTATAAGGATACGCCATTCGGACGGGCGCGGTTTGAGCGATTTATAGAAACGCTTTAAAGGAGGCAAAATCGAGATGAAAATCGAACAACAGACTTTCGGGACATTTGATGGACAGGAAGTTGTTCAATATCAACTGACGAACCAATCAGGTATGACACTTTCTGCACTTAATTACGGGGCGGTCGTAACAGCGATTCGTGTACCTGATCGAGAAGGGACGTTTGAAAATATCGCCTTAGGTTTTGATGAGTTTGCAGATTATCCGACCTTCTCCCCCTATTTTGGCGCGACAGTTGGTCGAGTGGCGGGGCGGATCGCAGATGCTTCCTTTGCGCTTGATGGGAAGCAATATATACTTTCTGCCAATGAAGGATTGAATCAGCTGCATGGTGGCAAAGAGAATTTTAGTGAAAAAATCTGGCAAGTGGAGACGGTGAAACAAGCCAATCAGGCGAGTCTGATTTTCACCTATGACAGTCCAGATGGTGAGAACGGTTATCCGGGAAATCTTCACGCTACAGTCTGCTATACGCTGAATGAACAAAATGAATGGCGGATTACCTATTCGGCAGAGACGGATGCACCGACCCTTTATAATCCGACGAACCATATTTATTTCAATCTGACTGGTTCGCAGGCACGATCGGTGGCTGGGCATGAGCTGCAACTTGATAGTTCGCGTTATGCGATTTTGCGACCTGACTCAATTCCGACAGGAGAGCTTCGAGAGGTGGAGGGAACTGTTTTTGATTTTCGTGAGTCCAGAGTCATCGGTAATGGACTTTCA
This sequence comes from Listeria ilorinensis, assembly GCF_913566895.1. GTDB lineage: Bacteria > Bacillota > Bacilli > Lactobacillales > Listeriaceae > Listeria > Listeria ilorinensis. The sequence goes on from NZ_CAJYCN010000005.1 coordinate 136,761, forward strand.
AGTGAGGATCCACAGATTCAACTGATGGGCGGATATGATCACCCATTTGTGCTTGATAAGTCGCGAAAAATAGCAGCTACACTTTATGAGCCGCTTACAGGACGAAAAGTGGAGATGGAGACGACAGAACCCGCTGTTGTGATTTACAGTGGGAATAAACTGGATGGCAGTTTCAGTATTGACGGAGTGCCTGTGATCGCTTATGGCGGGATCACGCTTGAGACACAGCACTTGCCGGATGCGGTTCATCACGAAGCGTTTGAGAGCATCGAGCTGCGGCCGGGTCAATCATTTTCATCCACAACGGTCTTTCGTTTTACAACAACTGAAAAATAAGAAAAAGCCACAGATTGCCTCTCAAACGGTAAAATGTGGCTTTTGACATCATCATGGACAAAAATTGGATTAGACGAACCCGTATGAACCTGTTAAAATCAAAAGGGGGAAATACGGCGTTTGTGGAGGTGACATTTTGGCAACGATTAAGGATATTGCGGAAAAAGCAGGTGTATCGATCGCAACGGTTTCGCGTGTACTGAATTACGACGAAACACTTTCGGTCGGTGACGAGACGAAGAAACGGGTGTTTGAAGTCGCAGAGTCCCTGCATTATACGAAGCATAAAAAAAAGGTTCAAAAGAAAAATGCCAAACTTGCAATCGTGCAGTGGTATACGGAAAAAGAAGAACTGATGGATCTTTACTATCTGGCTATTCGGCTGGGTGCTGAAAAAAAAGCAAGTGAGCTTGGCTATCAGATCGTGCGAGTTTTTCAGGACGGTAGCGATGAACTTTTACATAGTGTTGAAGGCATTATTGCAATCGGCAAATTTAGTGAGCAGCAAATGAAGCGGCTGCTTAGTTTCAACAAACCGATCTGTTTGACCGATCAGGATATGGGATCACAAAAAGTAGACTCGGTTGTAGTGGATATTAGACAGGCGGTACAAGAAGTTCTAGGCTATTTGCTGCAAAAAGGACATAAAAAAATCGGTTTTCTCGGCGGAAGTGAAGCCTTTTCAGACCGTTCAGCAACCATCCGTGATGAGCGTGCGGTTGTTTTTCAGGAGTATCTGACAGCGAAGGGGCTATTCCATGAGAAGGATTGTTTTAGCGGTCAATTTGCAGTTGATTCTGGTTATAAATTGATGAAAGAAGCGATTGCAAAATTAGCGGACGAACTGCCGACAGCCTTTTTTGCCGCTAATGATTCGATTGCGATTGGCGCGCTGCGTGCTCTGCAGGAAGCACAAATTGCTGTGCCGGAACGAGTGGCTGTGGTAGGCTTTAATGATGTTAGTGTCGCCAAATATGTGTACCCGCCGCTCAGTACAGTCAAAGTCTATACGGAACTGATGGGAGAAACTGCAGTTGAACTCGTGGTAGACCGCATTCAGACAGATCGTGAAGTTATAAAAAAAGTCATTATTGGCACAGAGCTTATTTTAAGGAAAAGTTGTTAAAAGACCAAGATGGAAGGAGTCAGACTATGAACTGGCAAGAAGAATATCAAAAATGGATAGATAATGAAAAATTAGATTCTGAACTTCGTACGCAGCTGATAAATATCGCACAAGATGAAAAGCTGTTGGAAGATAGTTTCTATCAAAATATGGCATTTGGCACAGCCGGCATGCGTGGTGTACTGGGAGCTGGCACGAATCGCATGAATATTTATACGATCCGTAAAGCGACAGATGGATTAGCACGCTATGTGGCCGAAAATGGTGCAGAGGCTAAACAGCGAGGAGTTGTGATTGCGTATGATCCGCGGCATATGTCACAAGAATTTGCTTACGAAAGTGCAGCAGTTCTTGGCGCACATGGTATTAAAAGCTATGTCTTTGAAGCACTTCGACCAACGCCAGAACTGTCATTTGCAGTCCGCTATCTGAACTGTTTCAGCGGCATCATGATCACCGCTAGCCATAACCCGCCGGAATATAATGGTTATAAGGTATATGGCGAAGATGGGGGACAAATGCCTCCACAAGGTGCGGATGCCGTCACAAGTTATATCAATTCGATCCATGACATTTTCAGTGTAAAAACGGTAGATGTGGAAGAATTGAAAGCGACTGGCATGCTGGAAGTGATTAGCGATAAAGTGGATATTCCGTATCTGGAAAAATTGAAAGAAGTTACAGTCAATCAGGCGCTTGTTTCAGAGAAAGGCAAGGAATTAAAGATCGTCTTTACACCGCTGCATGGTACAGGTGGAGTCCTTGGTGTACCGGCGCTCGAGAATGCCGGCTTTACGAATATCATCAAAGTGGAAGAGCAGTTTGTCAATGATCCTGATTTTGGAACCGTCAAGTCACCGAATCCAGAAAATCATGAGGCTTTTGAACTGGCGATGCAATACGGAGAAAAATATGACGGCGATATTCTGGTAGGAACAGACCCGGATGCCGATCGTCTAGGTGTTGCAGTCCGAAAGAGCGATGGCGAATATCAAGTGTTTACTGGCAATCAAATCGGTGCCCTGATTTTGAATTATCTGCTCAAACAAAAGAAAAACCAGAATGAACTGCCGAAAAATGCCGCAGTCCTGAAATCCATTGTGACAAGCGATCTTGGTAAAGCGATCGCCGACCATTATGACGTTCAAATGATCGAGGTTCTGACTGGTTTCAAATTTATCGCTGAACAGATCAAAAACTTTGAAGAAAGTGGCTCGCATACATTTGAGTTCGGCTATGAAGAAAGCAATGGCTATATGTTGAAGCCATTCACGCGTGATAAAGATGCGATTCAGGCGGTACTAGCCATTTCAGAAGTAGCGCTGGATGCTAAACAGCGTGGCAAGAATCTAGCAGATGAGCTAGATGATATTTTTGAACAGTTCGGCTACTATAAAGAGGACCTTGTTTCCTTGACGATGAGCGGAAAAGACGGTTCCGAAAAAATTGCAGCGATCATGGCTGCATTCCGAGACAGCCTGCCAACTGATATGGGCGGTGTGAAAGTGGCGCGAGTGGAGGACTATCTGCGCCGTGAAACCACTTTTGTTGCAACTGGCGAAACGGCACCAATTGATCTGCCGCGTGCCGATGTCTTGAAATTCTACATGGAAGACGGTTCATGGTTCTGCCTGCGTCCATCGGGCACAGAACCAAAAATCAAGTTCTATTTCAGCGTAAAAGCAGATACGCCGGAAAACAGTCTAGAAAAATTGGATAGTATCCGTGATGATCTGGTTGCACGGATAGAAAAATAAACAATCAATCAAAGCGCTTGCTGGTAAGTCGAACAGCAGGCGCTTTTTCAAGAAGGAGATAACTATGAAAATCGAACGACAGAAACGAATGGAAGGAACAACGATCACCGGGATTATTGAAAATGCCGGCTACCATTTTACCAATGTAGAGATCTATCAGGATGGGCTGATTGGTGCATGGAATCTAGAAGATCTGAACAGCATGAAGACGCGGCTTCAAGAGCCAAGTCTGCAAGTAGTCACAGAAGTTCCGCTTGGCAAGGAGTTGAGTATTTTCGGACTTGGCAGCTATACGATTCTTTCAGCCAATTGGGCGCATACACCAGCGAGTTATTTGGAACTGATTAAATCCAAAGTGGCAGAACTGAATCCGCGCCTCGAAAATCTGTATACTTTTAGTGAAGAAGAGCGTGCCCTATGGAAAGCACGTAAACGAGTGCCTTCCGCGAAAAGTAAAGTCTATCATGAAATTCCCGGTTGGTTCTATGATACAGAAGTTGGAGAAACAGTCCCTTTCTTTTTCAAGAAGAATGGTGAAAACTATCTGGTGCAGGTGGCTGTTTTTAAGAGTGGACTTGTGCAGGTCGCTTGTTCGGCGTTTGAATGGACACTGGATATCGCGGAAGTAAAAACGCGCTTTCAAGCCGGGGATTTCTTTACCGAATTTCAGGAGCCGCTAGTCGTGCATCTTGGAGAGCTTGGAGTGGTGACGATTGGCAATCAGGAATATCCTTATCCAATCGCGCTGGAAGACAAGATCGAAGAGTTGTTCATGGCACATGAACGACTGAATGGCAAGGACCGTTTTCAAATATGCCGAGATGCCTATTATCAGTATTTAGTATATCCAGAAGATTTTTATCGCGAAGAATTGCGTAAGGCCTATTTGGCGATCCCCGAGCATGAACGGATGTATCTAGGGGATATGGACTCGCGTGACGGCGATTATCAGCGTATTTTATTCAGTGATGAAAAGCGGGAAGTTTGAACAATAACTCATTTTTCGTTCTTTCTAGCGTACAATATGATAAAATAAGGGATATAGCAAAAAAGAAAGGATGAGTCCTTTATGGCTTCCAATCAATTGCAACTTGTTATTATTACTGGAATGAGCGGTGCAGGAAAAACTGTCGCCATGCAGTCTCTTGAAGATCTGGGCTACTTTTGTGTCGATAATCTGCCGCCATCCTTACTACCAAAATTTTGGGAACTGATGAAAGAATCCGGTAAGATGACTCGGATCGCACTGGTCATGGATTTACGCGGTCGGGAATTTTTTGATTCCATTCAGTCAGCCCTTGATGAACTTGACAATACTTCTTTTATAACGACTAAAATCCTCTTTTTGGATGCGGATGATCAGGTGCTGGTTTCGCGTTACAAAGAAACAAGGCGCCACCATCCACTTGCCCCGACAGGTTCAATCACAGAAGGAATCGAAGCGGAACGGGAAATGCTGAGCGATTTGAAAGGCCGGGCGCAACTGGTTATCAATACATCAAGCCTCAAACCGCGTGAACTGAGAGAGCGGATCAATCGGGAATTTAAGACTTCCGAGCGGGAAGTTTTCAATGTGCAAGTCATGTCGTTCGGTTTCAAATACGGTCTACCGATCGATGCAGATCTCGTTTTCGACGTCCGTTTCCTGCCCAATCCGCACTATATCGATAAGATGCGGCCGCTGACAGGGCGCGATCAGGAAGTCTATGACTATGTGATGAAATGGCCGGAAACACAGGAATTTTTAGATAAAGTAGTCGATCTATTGCTTTTCACACTGCCATTTTACAAGCGGGAAGGCAAAACACAACTATTGATTGCGATTGGCTGTACAGGCGGTCAACATCGCTCCGTAGCACTTACAGAATACATCGGCAAAACGCTTCAAAATAAATACGAGACCGGTATTAGTCACCGGGATATGAAGCGGAGAAAGGAAAGCTGATATGGAAAGAGAAAATCGGCCCAATATCGTTGTTATTGGCGGGGGAACCGGACTTCCAGTCGTCCTACGCGGACTGAAAAAACGGGATGTCAATTTGACGGCGATCGTAACAGTGGCAGATGATGGCGGTAGTTCGGGCAAGATCCGTGAGCAAATGGATGTCCTGCCGCCTGGTGATATCCGAAATGTCATGGTCGCTTTATCGAATGCCGACCCACGGCTGAGCGACCTTTTTCAATACCGTTTTACTGTAGATGGCGATCTTTCGGGACATGTGATCGGCAATTTGATTTTAACAGCCTTGTCACAGCTGAACGACAGCTATGTGGACGCCATTGACGTGCTTTCAAAAGTTTTTCGTATCCGCGGCAAAGTGATCCCGGCAACTGATCAGCCGCTGATCTTGCGTGCACGTATGGAGGATGGCAGTATCGTGACTGGAGAGTCGATTATTCCGCTGCAAGGAAAGCATATCGATCGAGTCTTCATTGAGCCGAACGATGTCAAACCGCTTGATACAGCCATCGAAGCGATCCAAAAGGCTGATTTGATCTCGATTGGACCAGGAAGTCTTTACACGAGTCTGCTTCCAAACCTGCTAGTGAAAGATCTGGCAGAAGCACTGATTGCCTCAAGGGCGCCCAAAATCTATATAACGAATATTTTAACGCAGATCGGAGAGACCGATGATTTCAGTGATGCCGACCATGTACAGGCACTGCATGATCATGTGGGTCAGCCGCTCATCGATAAAATGCTGGTCAATACAGCAGAAGTACCGCGTGAGCTACTTTTCCCGGATGACATTGCACAAGTGACGCATGACGCGGAAAAAATCAAGCGGCTGGGCGTAGAAGCTGTCTATGCAGATTTTCTTTCAACAGAGAATCGGCTTGTTCGGCACGATGCCGCTAAAGTTGCGGATGCCCTGCTTTCGATGATTGCAAAGTAAAGAATGAATGGAGCGTGATCTGATGTCATTTGCCTCGGAAACAAAAAAAGAACTGACGAATATTGAAGTAACAGAGGCAGAGGCGAAAGCGGAACTCTCGGCTTTTATTCGAATGAATGGAGCCCTTTCGTTTTCAAATGGTCTGCTGGTTACAGATGTTCAAACAGAGAACGCGGCAATTGCGAGACGCATGTATCAGCTGCTCAAACGTCTGTATGATGTGCCGATCGAACTTTTAGTACGTAAAAAAATGAAACTGAAAAAAAATAACGTCTATATCGTGCGCCTGAAAGTAAAAGCACAGCAGATTTTAGAAGATCTGCATATTGTTGGGGATGGTTTTACGATCACCAAATCAATCGATCGGGGATTTGTCAAAAAACGCAGTGCGAAGCGTGCCTATTTGCGCGGCGCCTTCTTAGCCAGCGGTTCGGTCAACAATCCGGAAACTTCCTCGTATCATCTTGAGATTTTTTCTGTTTACGAAGAGCATAATGAGGCCATCTGTGCGTTGCTCAATCAATTTGATTTGAATGCTCGCGTGTTGGAACGGAAAAATGGCTTTATCACTTATTTGAAGGAAGCAGAGAAAATCACCGAATTTCTTAGTATCATTGGCGCAACCACAGCTTTGTTACATTTTGAAGATGTTCGGATCATGCGTGACATGCGCAACTCAGTCAATCGGCTTGTCAACTGCGAAACCGCGAATCTGAACAAAACCATCAATGCAGCGGTTCGTCAAATCGATAATATCCGCTTTATTCAGCAGACAGTTGGCCTTGAATCTCTTCCAGAACGCCTGCGTGAAATCGCAGAACTTCGGGTGACGCATGAAGATGTTTCCCTGAAAGAGCTAGGCGAAATGTTGCCAGGAGGAGCGATCAGCAAGTCAGGCATTAACCACCGGCTCCGTAAGATCGACCAAATGGCCGAACGACTCAGAAATGGCGAATCACCTCAACAGATTGGACTTAAAGTTCCACAAAATTAAAATAAAGGATGCGAATTTTGATGTCGAAATTATTTTCCAGCTATCAACTACAGGATGTGACTTTGAAAAATCGAATCGTGATGTCACCAATGTGCATGTATTCCGTTGAGAAAGAGGATGGGATTGCAACAGACTTCCATTTAACACACTATGTTTCACGTGCAGCGGGCGGCACAGGACTTGTATTGCTGGAAGCGACAGCAGTTCAGGAAAACGGCCGTATTTCAACAAAAGATTTAGGGATTTGGCGGGATGAGCAGATCCCAGCGCTGAAGCGAATTGCGAATGGCGTTCACAGTCATGGCGCTAAAATCGGTATTCAACTTGCACATGCCGGTCGAAAAGCTGAGCTGGCAGGTAAAATTGTTGCACCATCAAGCCTTGCTTTCAGTAATGATTACAGCACACCAGATGCACTCTCCATAGAAGAAATTAAAGAAGTTGTGGCTGATTTCCGGAGAGCAGCTTATCGGGCGGCAGAAGCCGATTTTGATGTGATTGAACTCCATGCGGCTCACGGTTATCTACTGCATGAATTCCTGTCACCGATCACCAATCGACGTGAGGATGCTTACGGCGGTCCAGCAGGAAATCGCTACCGGATCGTCAGTGAAATCATCAAGGCAGTGCGAGAAGTGTGGGATGGTCCGGTGATCGTGCGAGTCTCGGCAACTGACTATGCTCATGGCGGTCTGCAAGCCTCTGATTATGTACCGTTTGCAAAATGGATGAAAGCAGATGGTGTGGACTTGATTGATGTGAGCAGCGGCGGTTTGGTTCCGGTTGTACCGACCAGCTATCCAGGTTACCAAGTACCATTTTCCGAACAGATCCGTAATGGTGCCGGTATTGCGACAGGAGCAGTTGGCATGATTACAAACGGCGCACAAGCAGAAGAAATACTTGGCAATGGTCGAGCAGACCTAATTGTCATTGGTCGCGAACTGCTGCGTAATCCCTACTTTGCCAAAGATGCGGCACTGGAATTAGGTGAGAAAATCGAAGCGCCTGAACAGTATCGTAGAGCTTGGCGTTAAAAAATGTGTTTTTGACTTGCGTTATGAATAAACAAAATAAGCCTTGAAATGCATATCTCATGCATTTCAAGGCTTATTTTAGTTAGTGCGTCAATTTAAATTCTTCCACTATCTTCTTACCATTTTCCGTCAGCCGAATCTGTTTTTTTGTATGACTGATCATCGCTTGCTGTTCAAGCTTCGCCAGCATTTTTGTAACAGAAGAAGGTGAAACAGATAATTTTTGTGCGATATCAACATTGCGAATTATCAGGTGGTCTTTTTCTAACGTATCGATAGCTAGTAAATAAAAGATATCATGCGTTTGTCGGACCATTGACGTCACATCCTATTTCGAAAGGCCTTCTGCGATTTTATCTAAATTCCATTTCATCATGGCGTAATAACTATCCCCATTTTCACCTTTCTCTGCAACAGAATCGGTGAAAATTTTTGCGTAAATCGGGATGCCGGTATCTTTAGAAACAGATTTCATTGGACGCTCGTCGACACTACTTTCAACAAATAAAGATGGGACATTGGTAGCTCTTAATTTCTCGACAAGGCTGGTGATTTGCCCAGGTGTACCTTCTTCTTCTGTATTGATCTCCCAAATATAAGCAGATGGTACGTTATAGGCTTTCGAGAAATATTTGAAGCAGCCTTCGCTTGTGACGATCATTTTTTTATCTGCTGGAATCGCATCAAATTTATTTTTGGCTTCCTTATCTAGTGTGGCTAATTTTTGTACATAAGTATCGAGGTTTTTCTTGTAGAAATCTTTGTTTGTCGGATCTTTTGCGGACAACTGTTTTTCAATATTTTTCGCATAGATGATGCCGTTCTCTAAATTCAGCCAAGCATGCGGGTCCTCTTTGCCTTTTTCATCTGCGCCTTCCAAATAGATCACGTCAATACCGTCACTTGCCGCAAAGTAATCTTTATTTTCTTTTTTATCGGCATTCTTGACAAGTTTTGTAAACCAAGCATTACCACCGGTCTCCAGATTGATTCCATTATAGAAAATCAAATCAGCCTCGGAAGTCTTTTTAACGTCCTCGGGCAGCGGCTCATACTCGTGGGGATCTTTTCCAACAGGTACGATACTATGCAGATTGATTTTATCCTGCGCGATATTTTGGGTCATATCGGCCAAAATAGAGTTGGTTACGACCACATTCAGTTTACTATTTCCTTCTTTGCTGGCCGTATCATTCGAGGAGCAAGCGCCTAAAATAAGCAGGAGGAGAAAAGCTGGAACAATCCCTTTTAGAAATTTTTTCATGAACGAGAAACCTTCTTTCTTAAAAAATTTTGTTTAGGTGAGAGGAAAAAACTAACGAGGAAAAATGCAGCGGAGGTTAGAACAATGCTGGAGCCAGCAGCAATATTAAAGCTGTAACCAATAAAAAGGCCAAGTAGCGAGGAAAGTGCACCAAGGCTCGCAGATAAAAACATCATGGTTTTTAGACTGTTTGCGTAAAGATAGGCTGTTGCAGCAGGGGTGATCAGCATGGCGACAATCAAAATCGTACCCACGCTTTGCATGGCAGTCACAGCTACCAAGGTCAAAAGGATCATCAGCAAATAATGATAAAAATTCACTTTCATCCCTAAAGCCTTTGCCATGAGAGGATCGAAGGAGGTGATCAATAGCTCCTTAAAGAATATAACGATGAGTAGCAGCACAAAGATCGAAACGCCAATGGTAATATATTTGTCGATATCTTGGACAGCAAGGATATTACCAAACAAAATATGGAAGAGATCAGTGGAACTATTGGCGACCCCAATCAAAATAACACCAAGTGCCAGAAACGAGCTGAAAGTGATGCCGATTGCTGTATCGCCTTTGATGACACTATTATTTTTGATATAAGTAATGATCACGGAGGCAAAAAGTCCAAAAATAATCGCACCAATAAAGAAATTCAAACCGAGTATAAAAGAAATGGCAACCCCAGGAAGAACTGCATGTGAGATGGCATCTCCCATAAGTGACATGCCGCGTAAAATAATAAAACAACCAACTGTTCCCGAAACAATACCGATTACGAGAGCTGTAATCAAGGCATTTTGTAAAAAGTGAAAATTCTGTAATCCGTCAATAAAGTTTGCGATCATTTTTGTTCACCTCATCCACAAATATATTCTCTCCATATGCTCGCACCAGTGCTTCTTTTTGAAAAACATGATTGGTACGACCGGAAGCAACGAGTCGTTTATTCAGGATGATTAGCTGGTCGAAATACTCTCGGACTTTGCTGAGGTCATGATGGACAATTAGAATGGTCTTTCCAGCATTTTTCAGCCGACGAAGAGTTTCCATAATGATCTGTTCACTGATAGCGTCTATACCAACAAATGGCTCATCTAGAAAAATATAATCGGCTTTTTGAACCAGACAGCGGGCAAGGAGGACACGTTGGAACTGACCGCCAGAGAGTTCACTGATTTGTCTATTTGCAAATTCTTCCATTCGGACTGTGCGGAGAGCTAGTTCGACATCTGCCCAATTTTTTCTCTTTAAGGTTTTGAACAAGCCAACTTCGGGGTACGTTCCAAGTGAAACGCATTCCTTAACGGTAATAGGAAAGGTAAAGTCAACGGCACTTTTTTGTTCAACATAAGCGATTTGTTTCAGCTGTTTTTTAGCAGGCTGTCCGTTGATCGAAATTTCTCCTGTATGAGGAGTGATCGCTAGAATGGCTTTTAACAGGGTAGATTTACCGGCGCCATTCGGACCAATTACTCCTGTAATCGTCGGTCCCTTTAGTGAAAAGCAAATATCATCTAGGGCTGTGCCATTATTTTGATAAATAACCTGAACATTTTTACATGTAATCATTTCAATCACCTTTTCTTTGGGGCAAAACTTAGTTAGTGAGAAGTCCTTTCTAGTTTTTTAGTAATGAGAATAGGAATTATTTCGATTTGGGGTATGATTCTACGTTTGTTATGAAGAGTATGAATGCGAGAACGTTGGGATTACGCTAGCATTGTCATGAGGAGGTCGGTTTTATGATTTTACTATATATAAAAAAGTTTCCCTTGTCAAACTTTTTTTCTCTGAAGAAAATGATGAGATATTCTAGTAGCGTACTAAACGGCAAAGAAACTGAAATAAAACCACTTTTGGTAAGTTTTATTTCAATTTCTCCGGTTTTGTATGAGCATGAATTTATCAGAAAAATAGAAGGGATAATGTGCCAAATGATTAAAGAGGGTTGGCATCCTGTAACATTTGTTTCCCTTCATTTTTGTATCATTACCGAGCGTTTCATTCTGACGCATAAATGATGTTAATGCTTTGAGAAAGATTTCAAGTTTGTACTCCAGTGCCAATAAGTATTTGAGTTGGTTCATTCTATTCCCCTCTAAGTGATCTCTTTATAATGATCAGCTTATTTTATACGATTTGATAGTGTTTATATAATACTTTCTATGAGATGGGCATTCGTATTTCAGGTACTTTTCATTTATGGAGAAAAGATTCGCTTGATCGTAGCAAATGCCTATAAAATCTTGATTTAGGCTGCTTTTAATAAAAGTGAATGAGAAACAACGATGATTTTATAAAGTTCACAAAGTTGTCAAAATAAAGTTGAAAAACATCCCTATTTATATTGAATTAGTATGATATTATAAAAGTCGGTCAATAAGAGGGGAGAAAAAAACATGTACCAGAAAAAATTTTCAAAAATAGCAATGATTATCTGCTTAGTCATTGTCGTGTGTTCTCCTGCTGTTTTGGCAGAAGATACACAACAGGATAATAACACGATCAGCCAGCAATCCCAGCCAATGATTGATAATGGATCGATGAATACAGAAAAAGAAAATTTGAAAAATGAGGAAACAGTTGATTCATGGATGCCAGACCCGATTTTGCAACAGGCAGTGGCTCAAGAATTGCAAATTACCGATCCAGCTGCTCTCACTAAAAATGATATGAAACAATTGACTTCACTCATTTTTACAGAGGAGAGACAGGAGGCACTTTCTTCTCTACAAGGCTTAGAATACGCGGAAAATCTCTATTATCTTTACATTCCGAAAAGTCAGGTCCAAAGTATTGATCCGCTTGCACATCTAAGTAAAATGGAAGTTTTATATGTCATGTTTTCGCAGGTTACAGATCTTAGCCCATTGCGAGGAATGAGCAAGATGAGAAATCTTCATGTGGATGCAAATCCAATTACAGATTATTCACCGATTGCTGAGCTAACGAATCTGGAGGAATTTGGAGCTCGTTACAGTGGTATTCAAGATGCTTCATTTTTAGAGAATTCGCCAGGACTTCACTCTGTTTTTCTTTGGGATAACAAAATCCAAGATGTTTCTTTTCTTCAAAATCTAAATCAGTTACAGGTTTTGGAATTGAGCTATAATCAGATTCAAGATGATGCTCTGCCGCTTATTGCACAAAAATCACAACTAACCCAACTATATCTGGGTGGTAATAATTTGACGAATGTGGAGGCTCTTCAACAATTAGATTTGTTGCAAAATATTACACTCCATAATAATCACATACGAGATCTTTCTCCACTTGGGCAATTACCTAATTTGACCAATGCGGATGCGAGATATCAAACCATTGTTCTAGATGCAGTTGTGACAAATCAGCAATTTTTACAAACAAGTCCAGTTGTGAATGGAGAAGGCCATGTTGTACCGATCACACCGACTGGAGAAAATAGTGAGGTCGGAACGCCGCAGAATGCAGATATCTTATGGACGGATTTACAAGACACAGGTACTTTTCATTCGCAGTGGGATGATCCAAGTCTTGGCAGTAAATTCTACTTTTCTGGAACGATCGTTCAGGATTATGAAAATCAGCAGGATGCAGCGCCTGTGACGGTCAAATATCAAGATGAAACAGGCAATCGTTTGGCAGATGAAGAGGTCTTGAATGGGAAAATCGGTGAAAGTTATCAAACGGATGCCAAAGATATTCTTGGCTGGCGTTTAAAAAAGACACCAGACAATGCAGCAGGTCATTTTTCGAAAGAAGCGCAAGAAGTCATCTATTTGTATGAGAAAGAAATAGTACCGCCAGAAAATGATGGCACTGACCAGGAAAATACACCTCCTGACGAGAAGAAAGTCACACAACCAGATACTAGTCACCCCAACAAAGACGTGCTCTTGACAAATCGTGCACAACCGCAGCAAAAGCTGGCAAAAGTAACCAATACTACTCTGCCACAGACAGGCGATCAACAAGACTCACTTTATTGGCTGATGGGCAGTATTTGTATAGTGATTAGTGGCTGCCGGTTAAAAAAACGTCTATAAAATTAGAAAACCCCCTAAGCGTTAATTTTACGCTTAAGGGGTTTTTTATGCATGCTTATTTAAGGTTGTTTTTGCTGACGATGATATCGTCAATCAAGCCGTATTCTTTCGCTTGCGCAGCATCCATAAAGTTATCACGATCTGTATCACGTGAAATGACTTCAATTGGCTGACCTGTTTTTTCAGAAAGAATGGTGTTCATACGTTCTTTGATTTTTAAAATATGACGAGCAGCGATCTCGATTTCAGTGGCTTGACCTTGCGCGCCGCCTAGTGGTTGGTGAATCATGATTTCGGCATTAGGTAGGGCAAAGCGTTTGCCATCTGCACCTGCTGCCAAAAGGAAAGAACCCATAGAAGCGGCCATACCCATGCCGATTGTTTGAACATCTGCTTTGACAAAGTTCATCGTATCATAAATCGCCATACCAGCAGAGATGCTTCCGCCTGGAGAATTGATATAAAGAAAAATATCTTTTTCAGGATCCTGTGCATCAAGGAAAAGCAGTTGTGAAACGATCGAATTGGCCACATTGTCGTCAATCGCACTTCCCAACATGATGATCCGGTCTTTCAACAAACGGGAGTAAATATCATAAGCACGTTCACCGCGGCTTGTTTGTTCAATAACTGTAGGAATTAAATTCATAATCAAGAAACCTCCTGTGATTTTCAGTTTGAATAGTTTATTCTTTTACATGCGTTGATTATATCATATAATATTGGTCAAAGTAGGTCAAATGAAAGAACTTGATAGTATTCTTTTCTCAATTACCCATCTGATTCATTCGTCATCTTTCTCATAAAAATCATTGCGTATTTTTCGCGAAAATAGATCATCTTCACAATAGATAGACCATTAAATAGGTCTTTTGATCTAATAATCTGTAGAAAAGTTAAAGGTTTCTTTGAAGATATTTACTTCAATCTAATAATTGCTTTAATATAGAAATATAAAAACAACAGGAGGACAAAATATTTGAAAAGAATAACTAAAATAGTGGGGTTTATGCTTGTAATTGGTATTAGCTTAATTTGTATGAAAGTAGACGCGTCCGCACATGGATATATTTCTAAACCCGCAAGCCGGGCATATCTAGGTAATCTTGGAATTAATAAGAATGTTGGATCTGTACAATGGGAGCCGCAAAGTATTGAAGCAGCAAAAGGCTTCCCGGCAGCAGGACCCGTGGATGGTAAAATTGCAGGTGGAGGAAAATATCCGCTTTTAGATGTACAGACGGAAAATCGCTGGGTAAAAGTCGATATGCAACCCGGTCTTAATACTTTTGAATGGACATTGACCGCGCCGCATAGAACTGCAAGTTGGCAGTACTATATTACGAAAAAGGACTGGGATCCGAATGCACCGCTCACACGGGCCTCTCTTGAGCCGCTCAAAACGATTCAAGATAACGGATCAATACCAAGCACAAAAGTAGTTCAGCAAGTAGAGATTCCAGCTGATCGTTCCGGTTACTATGTTATCTTAGGGATTTGGAACATTGCAGATACGGGAAATGCTTTCTATCAAGTGATCGATGCTAATATTGTGAATGGAGATGGGGAGCAGGCAGATGAAACAGATACTGAGGTTCCAACAGCACCAAGTGAACTGGCTTCAACAGTTCAAACTTTTCATTCCATTCAACTAAGCTGGAAAAAAGCGATCGACAATAAGGGGATCGCTGCTTACGAAATTTATCGTGATGGTAAAAAAGTCGGCGAATCAACGACAACTACATTCACGGATGAGCAGCTAGCGGCAGATACAGCATATACATATCAAGTCTATGCACGTGACTTTGCGGGCAATCGTTCTGTAGCCAGCGAGGTGTTAGTGGCCCAAACGAAAGTGAAACCGGCAATTGATAATGTGGCACCAACTGCACCAACTCGACTAATGGCGCATGCAAAAACGACTTCAACGGTTGATTTTTGCTGGCAGCGGGCAACAGATAATGTGAAGGTTGATCATTATGAAATTTATCGAAATGGCATAAAAATCGCTTCCACGACATCGAATATGTATCAAGATAAGGGGCTTAAAGCAGATACAAGTTACACTTATCAAGTATTCGCCGTGGATACATCAGGCAACCGTTCAGCAGGAAGTAACCAGATGACTGTTAAAACGGAGCCAAAATTAGAAGGTGTTTGGACAGCTGATGAAATCTATCTATCGGGTGATACAGTCACTTTCAATGGAAAAAGCTACCGGGCTAAATGGTGGACGAGAGGAAATAATCCGGAAACCAGTGATGTCTGGCAACTGATCAGCAATGATATCCCAGAATGGAATTCATTAAAAGCCTATAGTGGCGGAGATAAAGTTCGCTATAACGGCAAACTTTACCAGGCGAAATGGTGGAATAAGAATGCCCGTCCGGCTGGGGCTGCTGAATGGAAGGAAATCCAAGAATAAGCAGTTAAAAACCATCCCTGCAAACAATCATGCTGTTTGCAGGGATGGTTTTTTGTTGAAGAAATTTTCTGCTAATATCAAGAAAAACTGAAAAATAGCAGAGATAGGATAAGAGAACCGTTTCTTTGAGAGAGTTGCTTATTTTATAATGTAAGCGATAACAAGAGGAGGTTCTATTATGTTGTTTTCACGCAAGCAGTATATATGGATTGTGATTAGCTGTTTTGTTGCACTCATTCTTTTTAGCTTTATTGATTTGCCCGTTTCAAAGGCGATTGCCAATCCTGATCCAACAGCACGACCATTTTGTCAGTTTATGTATATTTTTGGAGAAATGGCATCCAGTGTTTTTTTAGTGGTTGGATCTGCGATTTTTTTTCGAGCAGCCAAATATAAAAGTCATCCGCTTGTACGTGTTTGGAATATCTTTTTCACGATACTGACATTTCTGCTCGCCTTATTTATGGCTGTCATGATGATCACTTTTAGGATTGAAAGGCTGCCAGATCCAACGTTAGCAACAATCATTATTCTATTTGTTCTTGTAGCTACTTGGATCCTGTGCGATCGGTTCTGGCTTTTGAAACAAGATCAGACAGCCATTTTACGCTTGGAACGTGTCGCCTATTTATTGATTGTCTACTCCATTTTACTCAACATGGTAATCAATGTTATAAAACCAATCTGGGGACGCGTACGTTTTCGCGATTTATTGTCGGACTACAGTAATTTTTCACCGTGGTATCTCATTCAAGGTGTGGCTGGTGCAGCTTCATTTCCATCCGGTCATGCAGCGAATGCCATCAGTGCGATCGGATTGGCACTTTATGTGGATCCGTCCAAACCAGGCCGCGTCAAGAAAGTTTTTTACTTTGGGGTGATTTGGGGACTGACTGTTGCAATCAGTCGTGTGTTTTTTGGTGCGCATTATCTGTCAGATATCACGATGGGCATGTTTATTTCTATCAGTCTATATGTTTTCTTGTGTTGGCTTTTTCGATTGAAAGAGCATCATGCGGGACTTAGGCTCTAGTAGCTAATTCTTTTATAAAAAAACCACTGAGGGTACTTGTATTTAAACGATTTTTCAAGTATAATAACTTCTTGTACGGTGAAATTTTCCCCGTTATTTGATAAGCCCTCGTGGTGCAACGGATAGCACGTGAGATTCCGGTTCTTAAAATGTGGGTTCGATTCCTGCCGAGGGCGCTTATTTAATAGCCAAAAACGCTGCCATAGAGCCGTTTTTGGCTATTTTTTTGTTTGGGAAAGGAGACCTGAGGACATGTCTTGGGATACGCATAAGCTGATTGATTTGCTTCAGGAAGTGGAAAAAGAGATTGAATTTTTGACATTTACCCGCACGCCTGTTTCTCTGGAGCAGATTTCACAGTTGGAAAGTCGGTTTGAGTTACATATAAATACAGATTTAAAAGAGATTTTAACGCGTGTCGGGTGTACGTCATTCGGTTTCAATGATATGAGCTGGGAGTGGATCCAAACATCGAATGAATGCTGTCGTGTGCAGTATCAGGACGAGAAAAGAGCCGCGATTCTGAAAGACAGTTTTATATTTTCAGATGATGGTGGAGGAAATCAAGTTGCAGTCAAAGAAGACGGCACCCTCTTTCTGCTGTATCATGACGAGCCTGATTTTTTGCAGTTGGAAGGAACGATTCATTCCATGCTGAATGATTTTTATGAATATTTGACTCGAGATAAAGCGTAATATATGTAAAGTAGAAGCAGTCATTCAAGAGAAGTCATTTCATCAGCAAATTACCGAATCATTGAGATTCTTCCAGCAAAGGGTAGGTTTTCTGAGGAAGTCTAGGACTGCTATCAGAACAAGGATGGACATAAAAAAACAAGAAGCAAGCAGCGCTAAATCGGCGTTGTCCAGCTTCTTGTTCTTTTTTATTTATATCGATCTACAATCGTTTGCAAGCGCTCGATATCTTTTAGATCATTTCGCGAAAATTCTTTTTTATCCATTAGAAGGCGAATATCCTCAGTACGAAAGCCCTCCTCTTTTAGAATTTTTATGATCTTGTTTTCTTTATAGTGATATAACGAAGATAGAAAAAGAATGGCCAGCAGCAATAAAAGGCCAAAAAGCAG
The DNA here is from genome assembly GCF_913566895.1 of Listeria ilorinensis. GTDB lineage: Bacteria > Bacillota > Bacilli > Lactobacillales > Listeriaceae > Listeria > Listeria ilorinensis. Next base: position 154,737 of record NZ_CAJYCN010000005.1, read on the forward strand.
TGCAGTCATTGTACCCATAAGATCCCCCTTAGATCAATTAATATTTATGTAATTATTATTATACTATAGTTATATTTTTATTGTATCACAACCTTATTCCTATTGATAAAAGGAACGTTTGTTCGTATAATGGAATTCGATAGGGGGCGTAATTGTGTACAGTTTGTTTGAGCAGGAGAAAATCAATCAAAGCGAGCGGGAATTTCAACTATTGAGTTGCTTAAATGCGCGGCGGATTGTGAGTGGCAACCGCCAGCAGAAAAAGGAAGAGATCACCGGCCGGCTTGTCTATATTAATTTTCAATATCGTTTTTGTGAGCTGGAAACAGAGAAGGGGAAAAGGGTTCAGCTAATGTTGGATGATATTACAATGGAAAGGCGAGGTGGAAGTGATGAGTGAGGGCGAATATAGTCATTTGGATTTTAGTGAGACTGCTAAGGGGAATTGGTTGTATCAGGATCGAACAGCAATGAAATACTATGGCTTTATTTTATCAGAACATCATGACCAAATGAAAAATCGAATCAGTGATCGTTTAGTTGAAAGGACTATACTGGATGAGCAGGAAATGGAGGAGATTCAGTTTCATTTGCAGGAAGCCTGTAGAGATGGGCAGCCAGTCTCGCTTACCGTTTTTGAGAAAACTAGCTATCGAAGTGATAATCTGTACGATTTTACACGTTATGAGGATAAAGGGGAGATTATTCATTATCAGCAGATGACGCCGATATCATTTGATTATATGCAGCAAAAAGTTCGATTTGAACAGGAGGGACATCTTTTTGTGATCGCATTTCAGGATATCCTTTCCTGTGAAGTGTTGTAAGATAGGAGAAGAATGCCTCTAAAATCAGTGGTTATGTTATAATGTTTTCAGCTAATAAAAGAGGTGTAGAAATGGGATTCAAAGAGCGATTGGAAACGGAAGTCTATGAATACGCGACAGCAAATCATTTGTCTGTAGAGACGATCGATTTTCTCTATGGAGGCCCCACAATGCGGACAAGACATACTTTGGTATTGGGATTCACAAATGCTGGTCTGTTCACATTTTTATTCAAACTAGGAGAAGCAGAAATGCACTATCTTGCCAAAGAAAAGCTTCGTCAAATCAAGCTCCATCCTAAAAAAATGGTCTATGAACTGACTATTACAGGAGTGGATGAAGAAGGACAAGCCGAAGAAGCGCGTTATTTAGTCAGTAAACGTGTTCTGGGACGTAAATGGCACAGAAAGACCTTGCAAAAGCTTATTGGTAAAGATGGCCAAGCATGGTAAAAAGTTTTTCACTTTTGCTTGAAAGGGTATATAATTAGCACATGAAAAAGGAGGATCGGCAAATTGAAAATAGTAGATATGCATTGTGACGTACTTTATAAACTTCAAAGCAGCAAAGGAAAATGGACCTTTCAGGATTCACCAGAACTTGATGTCAATTTTGAACGCCTGATTCAGGGAGACATTCTTTTGCAGGGTTTTGCGATTTTTCTTGATCCTGACGTTCCAGTTGAACACAAATGGAAGAAAGCGGTCGAACAAAGTAATATTTTCAAACAGCACATTTTGCATCGAGATGGTATTATTAAGCCGCTGAAACGTTGGGCAGATCTTCCTGATTTGCCAGAGGGAAAGGTAGCGGCGGCGTTGACACTGGAAGGCGTCGAGCCGATCGGTCAAGATTTAGACCGTCTCGAACAGTTATTGGATGGAGGCGTCCTCTCTGTAGGTCTGACATGGAATAATGCCAATTTAGCAGCAGATGGTGTAGAGGAACCGCGGGGTGCAGGCCTTACTGCTTTTGGCAAGCAGATCGTCAAGCGACTCAATGAACGAAAAGTTCTGACGGATGTCTCTCATTTAAGCATTAAAAGCTTCTGGGATGTGATGGAAGTAGCGGAATTTCCAATTGCCAGCCATTCAAGCGCCAAATCGATCTGTCCACATATCCGCAATCTTGATGATGATCAGATTCGAGCGATGATCGAGCATAATGCGATGATCCATGTGATTTTCCACCCACTATTCACCACACCGAGTGGCACGGCTAACATGGAAGATGTGATTCGTCATATCGATCATATTGCTGAGCTGGGAGGTATTCGCAATATAGGCTTTGGTTCAGACTTTGATGGCATTCCTTCTCATGTGAAGGGATTAGAGGATGCAGGGAAGTATCAGGATTTCATTGTAGAACTTGAGAAGCATTTTTCAAAAGAAGAGGTAGCGGGATTTGCGCATCAGAATTTTTTAGATCATTTACCACAATAAAAGAGCAGGATTTCTCTAAAAAAGAGGAATCCTGCTCTTTTTTATTTTAATAGATAAAATACAGTCGGAAAATCAGAAAACGACGAAAAGTAGATAAGCCTATGAAAAATGAAGTACTTGTATTCATTTTTCATTTTGATTAGCTGGCTTTTCAATTTTCGCATGTTATAATAAATGATAAGAAGTTTAGCAGAAAATGGGGGTTTTATCTGTGAGGTTAGAGTCGAATTTTGTTCAAAAACAACAGCAGAAGCAGACGATGAAGCTGGCAATGACGCAGCAGTTATCGCAGTCTATTGCCATGTTGCAATTTACGACCGCCGATCTGACCGCCTTTTTAGAAGATAAAGCATTGGAGAACCCGTTGATCGAAGTGGTTTCAGGTGCAGATATATCAACAGATTATAGTTATACAAAACGAAAGAATAGCAATACCGAATTTGATTGGCTCGATCAAGTACCTGATACCAAGACAACGCTCTCCGAAGCACTCAAAGAACAATTGAGTTTAATGACACTCAAGCCTGTTCAAAAAATTGTTGTCTTATACTTGATTGAAAGTTTGGATGAGGCGGGATACTTGACGGCTGATTTAAGCGCTGTAAAAGAGGCGCTTCTGATAAGCGAGGCACAGGTGCTGGAAGGCCTTGACATCTTGCAGAGCATGGAGCCAGCTGGCGTGGGCGCACGTGATGCAAGAGAGTGCATTTTATTGCAGATTGATCGGACATTGGCAGGACCTGAGATTGCCTACGAAGTGATTCGAGATTATTTTACACTGTTTGCCGAGAAAAAATGGAAAAAGATATCGGCCGATTTGAACGTTTCACTGGCAGAAATCCAGGTAGTTTCCGACTATATCCAAACGCTTAGCCCAAAACCGGGCGCTGAATTCGAATCAGAACGTGTTCAATATGTGACACCAGACTTGATTCTTCTGCAAAACGGTGAGGAGCTACAGGTTTCGCTGGCTAAACAGTTTCAACCTGAGCTGCGATTCCAAGAAGACTACTACAAAATGATGCAGGCAACGCAGGAAAAAGATGTTGCTGCCTTTTTAAAAGAAAAAACGGGTGAATTCGACTGGCTACTAAAAGGCTTGCAACAGCGCGAATCCACATTAAAACGTGTTGGCAAAGCAATTGTTGCTCATCAATATGCTTTTTTTACACAGGAAGGCCATCATCTTGAGCCACTCACATTAAAGGAGATTGCGGAAGAACTAGATGTTCATGAGTCCACAGTCAGCCGTGCGGTCAACGGTAAATACATCGAAACGAGCAGTGGTGTCTATGAGCTGAAATACTTCTTTTCATCAGGTCTTCAGAAAAAAACAACAGATCCAAATGAAGAAGGAGACATTTCCAGCAATACGATTAAACATTATCTGAAAGAGATGGTGGAGAACGAGGATAAACGAAAACCTCTTTCTGATCAAAAAATTGTCGATTTTCTGGCCGAAAAAGATATCGATGTATCCAGACGCGCGATTGCCAAATATCGAACGGAACTAAAAATACCGGCTTCGTCAAAACGTAAAAGATTTGATTGATAGGACGCATTTTGCCCATGAAGAATTTTCAGTGGGACAAAATGTGTCTTTTTGCTTAGTTTAAATGGAGCTGAAACGTGGAATAAAAAGAAAGTAAGTTGTATGAAGGAGTTTAAGTGTTAAGGAAGTATGAAAAAAACGTGATTTTTTCATAAACGTCCCACTTTAGACTTGAATATTGCGGGTAATACTGTTAGAATGAAAGGCGTAGGGTAATTAAAAGAATGGTTCTACTAGCTTCGATAAAAACCAAGGATTGAGAGATAGGTCAGAAAGTGAAAAACAAGGTGAGAAAGGAATTAACTCAAACAAGTTAATGACATGGATTTACCGTTTGTTTCAAATTTTTGAAACCTTGATCTCTACTTTTTTTAGTTCTATCGGGACGTCGGATGACTTAGTGGGTCATTAATCGTCCAATGCAGTAAGGAGCAATGATAATGTCTGATTTAATTAACATTCAAAAGAAACTATTACCCGACATACTTGCCATCATGCAGAAACGCTATCAGATTTTACGCTCGATTTATTTTGCCGAACCAGTTGGCAGACGGACTCTTGCTGGAATGCTTGGTATGAGTGAACGTGTGTTGCGCGGTGAAGTGGAATTTCTAAAAGCGCAGGGGTTGATTGATATTGCTTCTTCTGGAATGACCGTGACACAAGTTGGTTTAGAAGTGTTCCGTGAACTTGAAGGAGTGATGAACCAGTTATCCGGCTTACACAGCATGGAGGATCAGCTGGCGGCGAATTTGCAGATTGACAGATGCCTCATTGTTCAGGGAAACAGTGATGAGGCGCCTTGGGTTCGCGAAGAAATGGGACGTATGGCTGTCAAACAGTTAGATTTTGCACTCACTGAAAAACGCAATATCGTGGCTGTTATGGGCGGTTCGACCATGGCGACGCTTGCCGAAATGATGACGCCAGATTTTGCCAAAGGAAGGGAACTGTTATTTGTTCCAGGACGAGGCGGAATCGGTGAAGACCTTGACAACCAAGCCAATACGATCTGTGATAAACTGGCTACTAAAACTGGCACGAAACACCGTGTGTTGTATGTACCAGAACAGCTTGGTGAAGAAGCTTACCGTTCACTTTTAAAAGAACCTGCGATTCAAGAAGGCCTGAGTCTCGTACAATCAGCAAATGTGATTGTTCATGGCATTGGTGAAGCGATGACGATGGCAAAACGAAGACATACTGGACAGGATGTCATGCGAAAGATTACAGAAGCAGAAGCCGTTGGGGAAGCATTCGGCTACTATTTCAATGAACAAGGCGAGGTTGTACATAAAGTCACGACATTTGGCCTGCAATTTGAAAATCTTGACAAAATTCCCCATATTATTGCTGTAGCTGGCGGTGAATCAAAAGCGAAAGCAATCAAATCGTATATGAAGAGTGCTCCGCATAATACGGTTTTAATAACAGATGAGGGAGCCGCAAATGAGCTTTTAAAAGGGCGTAATACCCTTTTGAAATAAAAAATTTCACGTATTTTCAAGGAGGAAAATGACTTATGACAGTTAAAGTTGGTATTAATGGTTTTGGACGTATTGGACGTTTGGCATTCCGTCGTATTCAAGATGTAGAAGGAATCGAAGTTGTTGCAATCAATGACTTGACAGACGCTGACATGTTGGCGCACCTATTAAAATATGATACAACTCAAGGTCGTTTCGACGGCGATGTAGAAGTACACGATGGCTACTTCAACGTTAACGGCAAAAAAGTTGTCGTTTCTGCAAATCCTAACCCAGATGAAATCAAATGGGGCGACTTAGGTGTTGAAATCGTTCTTGAATGTACTGGTTTCTTCACTACTCAAGAAAAAGCTGAACTTCACCTTAAAGGCGGCGCTAAAAAAGTTGTGATCTCCGCTCCAGCTACTGGCGACATGAAAACAATCGTTTATAATGTTAACCATGAAATTCTTGATGGAACTGAAACAGTTATCTCTGGCGCAAGCTGCACAACAAACTGCTTAGCTCCAATGGCAAAAGCTCTTGACGAAAACTTTGGTATCGTTGAAGGTTTGATGACAACAATCCACGCTTACACTGGTGACCAAAATACATTGGATGCTCCACACCGTAAAGGCGACTTCCGCCGTGCACGTGCTGCAGCAGAAAACATCATCCCTAACTCTACTGGTGCTGCTAAAGCAATCGGTGAAGTACTTCCAAGCCTTAAAGGTAAACTTGACGGTGCAGCTCAACGTGTTCCAGTTCCAACTGGTTCCCTAACTGAACTTGTAACTGTTCTTGACAAACCAGTAACAGTTGAAGAAGTAAACAAAGTAATGAAAGATGCTAGCGATCCAGATACTTACGGTTACACTGCTGATGCAATCGTATCTTCTGACATCAAAGGCATGACTTTCGGTTCATTATTCGACGAAACTCAAACAAAAGTTCTTTCCGTTGGCGACAAACAACTTGTTAAAACAGTTGCTTGGTATGATAACGAAATGAGCTACACTGCACAACTTGTTCGTACACTTGAATACTTCGCAAAAATCGCTAAATAAGTTTAAACTTAATAAGCTGTAAAACAAATAAGCGGAGACAAACCATTGTTTCCGCTTGTTTTCTGAAAATGCCTCAAAAAATGGATCCTTTTAATAACATTGGAGGAATTGTAAATGGCTAAAAAAGTAATCACTGATTTAGACTTAAATGACAAAAAAGTACTAGTACGTGTGGACTTTAATGTTCCAATGAAAGACGGCGCGATTACCAACGATAACCGTATTGTTGCTGCTCTTCCGACAATCAAGTACATCATCGAAAATCACGGGAAAGCAATCCTATTTTCCCACCTTGGAAAAGTGAAAACTGAAGAAGATAAGAAAGACAAAACTCTTCGCCCAGTCGCAGAACGTCTTAGCGAATTGCTGGGTAAAGAAGTGAAATTTGTACCAACTACACGCGGTGCAGAACTTGAAAACGCGATTAACGAAATGAAAGACGGCGACGTTCTTCTTTTCGAAAACACTCGTTTTGAAGATATCGACGGCAAAAAAGAAAGCGGTAATGATCCTGAACTTGGTAAATACTGGGCAAGCCTTGGCGATGTTTTCGTTAATGATGCTTTTGGTACAGCTCACCGTGCGCATGCTTCGAATGTAGGTATCGCATCTAACCTTGATTCAGCAGCTGGCTTCCTGATGGAAAAAGAAATCAAATTCATCGGTGGTGTAGTTGAAAATCCAGATCGTCCGCTAGTTGCCATTCTTGGCGGAGCGAAAGTTTCTGATAAGATCGGCGTTATCGAAAACCTGCTTAAAAAAGCAGACAAACTTTTGATTGGCGGCGGTATGGCCTATACTTTCATGAAAGCGAAAGGCTATGAAGTGGGTATTTCTCTACTTGAAGCAGACAAAGTGGATCTTGCTAAACGCTTGATGGAAGAAGCTGGTGACAAATTGGTTCTTCCAATTGACACTGTTGTTGCCAAAGAATTCAGCAATGACGTACCTTTCCATACAGTTGCTTCTGACGGCATTCCTGCTGATGAAGAAGGCCTTGATATCGGCGAAGAAACGATCAAACTATTTGCAAAAGAACTTGAGGGTGCTAAAACAGTTGTTTGGAATGGCCCAATGGGTGTGTTCGAAATGAGCAACTTTGCAAAAGGCACGATCGGTGTTTGCGAAGCGATCGCGAACTTGAAAGATGCAACAACTATTATTGGTGGCGGTGACTCTGCAGCAGCAGCAATGCAACTTGGCTATGCTGACAAATTCACGCATATCTCTACTGGTGGCGGGGCATCACTTGAATATCTTGAAGGTAAAGAATTGCCGGGTGTAGTAGCCATTTCTGATAAATAATTCAGCGGCAGGCTCTTACAATTAAAAAACGAAAGGAAGTTTATCCATGCGTAAACCTATTATTGCTGGTAACTGGAAAATGAACAAAACAGCTGCAAAAGCGGCAGAATTTGTTGAAGAAGTAAAAGGAAAAGTCCCTTCTAAAGATGTGGTTGATTCCGTAGTTGCTTCTCCAGCGCTATTCCTTCGTGATTTAAGTCGTCTTGCAGAAGGAACAGATCTTCGCGTAGCTGCACAAAACTGCTACTTTGAAGACGAGGGTGCATTTACTGGCGAAACAAGCCCGTATGCACTTGCTGACTTGGGTGTATCCTATGTGATCATTGGTCACTCTGAACGCCGTGAGTACTTCCATGAAACAGACGAAGACATCAATAAAAAAGCACATGCAATTTTCAAACACGGTATGATTCCAATCATCTGCTGTGGCGAAACATTGAATCAACGTGAAGCTGGCCAAACCGACACTTGGGTGCGCGGTCAGATTCGTGCAGCAATTGAAGGCTTGACAGAAGAACAAGTGAAAAAACTAGTGATTGCTTATGAACCAATATGGGCGATCGGTACAGGTAAATCTTCTACAAGTGCAGATGCAAATGAAACGTGTGCAGTTATTCGGGAAGAAGTAGCTGACGCTGTTTCAGCAGAAGCAGCCGCAGCAGTTCGTATTCAATACGGCGGCAGCGTAAAACCTGAAAACATTGCAGATTACATGGCAGAATCTGATATCGACGGCGCATTAGTCGGCGGTGCAAGCTTAGAACCTAAATCTTTCTTAGCTTTATTGGAGGCAGTAAAATAAATGAGTAAATCTCCTGTAGCAATTATTATTCTCGACGGATTCGGTTTGCGTAACGAAACAGTTGGCAATGCCGTTGCTCAAGCGAATAAACCCAATTTTGACCGCTACTGGGCTGAATTTCCACATAGCCAGTTGAAAGCTTCTGGCTTAGATGTCGGTCTTCCAGATGGTCAAATGGGGAATTCCGAAGTTGGTCATACCAATATCGGTGCCGGACGTATCGTTTACCAAAGCCTAACACGTATCGACAAAGCGATTGAAGAAGGCGAATTCCAAGAGAATAAAGCAATCAACAACGCATTCGAACATACGAAACAAAATGACTCGGATCTTCATTTGTTCGGTCTATTGTCTGATGGTGGCGTTCACAGTCACATCAACCACCTGATCGCACTTCTTGAAACAGCTAAAGCAAAAGGCGTTAAGAATGTTTACATCCATGCTTTCCTAGATGGTCGCGACGTTCCACCGCAATCTGCAAAAGGCTACATCGAAGAGTTACAAAAAGAGATTAGCAAATTGAATTATGGTAGCATCGCAACTGTTTCTGGTCGCTTTTATGCAATGGATCGCGACAAACGCTGGGAACGTGTTGAAAAAGCTTACCGTGCCCTTGTGTATGGTGAAGGTGAAAAATTTGCTGATCCGATTGACCTTGTCGAAACTTCTTATCAAAATGAGAAGAATGATGAATTCGTTATTCCAGCAATTGTGGCGAAAGATGGCGAGGAAGCAGCTACCGTTAAAGATAATGATGCGGTCATCTTCTTCAACTTCCGCCCTGACCGTGCGATTCAGCTGTCCAATGCATTTACGGACAAAGAATGGGAACATTTTGACCGCGGTGTCAAACACCCAGAAAACGTCAAATTTGTCACGATGACTTTGTATAATCCGAGCATTGATGCAGAAGTTGCCTTTGAACCAATTGAAATGAAAAATGTGATTGGTGAAGTTCTAGCTGATAAAGGTTTGAAACAGCTTCGTATTGCTGAAACGGAAAAATATCCGCATGTCACTTTCTTCATGAATGGCGGACGTAACGAAGAATTCCCAGGTGAAGATCGTATCTTAATCAATTCGCCAAAAGTCGAAACATATGACTTGAAACCTGAAATGAGTGCTTATGAAGTAACAGACGCACTTGTAGCAGATATTGAAGCAGATAAACACGATGCCATTATCCTAAACTTTGCAAACCCTGATATGGTTGGACATTCCGGTATGCTGGAACCAACAATCAAGGCGATCGAAGCAGTGGATGAAAACCTTGGTCGTGTGGTGGATGCTATTTTGGAAAAAGGTGGTTCGGCGGTTATTTTTGCTGATCACGGGAATTCCGAAACGATGTCCACTCCAGAAGGCAAACCACATACAGCTCACACAACCGTTCCGGTTCCAGTAATCGTAACGAAAAAAGGTGTGACGCTTCGTACAGATGGTCGTCTTGCTGATGTGGCTCCTACAATGCTTGATCTTTTAGGTGTAGAAAAACCAGTTGAAATGACTGGCGAAAGTCTCATCAAAAATTAATTTGGTTTTTGCTTTCGTTTTTTACAAAACGAGGCTACAATAAGAATGTATTTAATAATTGGGACAGCAGAGTGGTTGTGCTTCCAATATATGTGAGAGTGAATGTGCGAAGGAAGTTTAGCGGCAAGGCGACAGTCTTGTTTCTGACGTGCGAGCTTTACGGCTTGAGTGCGTGGGCTTCTTTTGCAAAGGGGTTTTCTGTAGCTTGAATGACTTTTTGAATGCTTGGCGTGAATTTATTTTATGCTGAGTCATGAAAAGACATTTAATGATATGGCGGGATCTTGCAATCGGTATGTGGTTCCTTTTTTGGGATTACATGCTCACTTTGCTCGCATGTATTTTGGGACTGTAACTCAAACTTTGCTTTCGAACAGTCCCGACAAAGGAGAGAGTTAAATGTCCATTATTACTGAAGTTTATGCACGTGAAGTCCTTGACTCCCGTGGTAACCCAACTGTTGAAGTCGAAGTTTATACTGAAGCCGGTGCTTTCGGTCGCGCGCTTGTTCCAAGTGGTGCTTCTACTGGTGAATACGAAGCTGTTGAATTACGTGATGGCGATAAATCCCGTTACCTAGGTAAAGGTGTTTTGAAAGCTGTTGAAAACGTAAATGATATCATCGCTGATAAAATTATCGGTTTTGACGTTACTGACCAAATCGGTATCGACAAAGCAATGATCGATCTTGATGGTACTCCTAATAAAGGTAAATTAGGTGCCAATGCGATTCTTGGTGTTTCTTTAGCTGCTGCTCGTGCTGCTGCTGACGAACTAGGCGTTCACCTTTATGAATATATCGGTGGAACAAACTCTAAAGTTCTTCCAGTTCCAATGATGAACATCTTAAATGGTGGGGAACACGCTGATAACAACGTAGACATTCAAGAATTCATGGTTATGCCTGTTGGCGCTCCTAACTTTAAAGAAGCACTTCGTATGGGCGCTGAAATCGTACATGCTTTGAAAGGTGTATTAAAAGGTAAAGGCCTTAACACTGGTGTTGGTGATGAAGGTGGTTTCGCTCCTAACCTTGAATCTAACGAAGAAGCAATCGAAGCAATTATCGAAGCGATCGAAGCTGCTGGTTATAAACCAGGCGAACAAGTAAGAATCGCTATGGATGCTGCATCTTCTGAATTCTATAACCGCGAATCCGGTAAATATGAATTGAAAGGTGAAGGCGTTGTTCGTACTTCCGAAGAAATGGTTGCTTGGTATGAAGAAATGATCACTAAATACCCAATCATCTCGATCGAAGACGGTCTTGATGAAAACGACTGGGAAGGTTTCAAACTTCTAACTGAACGTATCGGTGATAAAGTTCAACTTGTTGGTGACGACTTGTTTGTAACAAACACTGAAAAATTAGCTGAAGGTATCGAAAAAGGTATCGCTAACTCTATCCTAATCAAAGTTAACCAAATCGGGACTTTGACTGAAACTCTAGATGCAATCGAAATGGCTAAGCAAGCTGGCTACACTGCTGTTGTTTCTCACCGTTCTGGTGAAACAGAAGATTCGACAATCGCTGACATCGCAGTAGCTACAAACGCTGGTCAAATCAAAACTGGTGCGCCTGTTCGTACTGACCGTGTTGCAAAATACAACCAACTGCTTCGCATCGAAGACAACTTGGCTGAACTTGCTGAATACCGCGGCTTAAACGCATTCTACAACCTTAAAAAATAATTTTTAAGACGCGCATGTAAAGAACCATCCTGCCAATTCGGCAGGGTGGTTTTTTTATACACAAATAGGTGGTTCTCTGATAGAATGAAAAGAAAACGGAAGAGAGAGGGTGTTTGAATGAAAATACTCATTGTTTTAGTTCTTCTCATCGTTTTGCTGTGCATTATAGCCGTCAATTTAAGAAAACCGAAAGATCATCCGCGTGTAACAGAATGGAAGGAAACAAATGCAGAGATCACAGCGAGTAAACTTCATTCGCTCACTTATGGTAATGAATTTACGCAAGGAAAACGCACTCGATTTGTAACGCTCACGATCCAGTTCCTCACGGCGCAAGGGCAAGAGGTAACAGCAACGAAAAAAGTGGCGATTTTTAGCAAGTATTCCGGACGTTATGTACCAGGAGAAGTCATTTCAGTTTTATATGATGCGGCTAATCCAACACGATTTAAAATCAAATATGACCGTCCGTAAGAAAGTTGGTTTTATTATGTATGCAAAGATTAATGATATACAGCTTTACTATCAAATATATGGGCAAGGGGAGCCGCTACTAATGATGCATGGCAATGGGCAGGATCATCAGGACTTAGAAAGGATGATCAGCTACTTTGCAAAAAGCTATCAGGTGATCGTCCCGGATACGCGAGCACATGGCCGTTCGGAAGTGGGGAATGTGCCGCTCGACTATGAGCTACTAGCAGATGATATGCTTGCACTGCTGGATTTTCTGGCAATCTCTTCCTATCATGTGGTGGGCTACAGTGATGGTGGGATTATCGCGCTTATTATGGGGATCAAGCAGCCGGATCGGCAATTAAACGGCGCAGTAATCGGTGCTAATTATAATATTGAACAGATTCGGTCATTTTCAAATTTGATTTGTCAGATGGGCTATTATCTTTGTCGAGTTCTTGCAGGTGTCAGCTCGTTTTTTAAGAAATATCGAGAACGATTGCGGCTGATGGCTTTTTATCCGCGAATTAAGCGGTTAGATCTTGCTAAAATTAAAGCCCCGTTTCTAACGATCATTGGCGAGCGGGATCTTTTTATATCTATAGAAGAAACTCGAAAAATGACGACTGCTTTGACAAAAGGTACGATGAAAGTCGTGAAAGGCGGCACACATTTTCTGCCCATGCAAAATCCGCAAATTTTGAATCGACTGATCGATCAATTTTTAAATCGTAAAGGAGTGCAAGCATGTTCCCGCTAAATCAAAGACAGGCACAGCAATTGGTGGAGAAATTGATGCAAGATCTTCCTTATTCGATCAATTTGATGGATGGATTTGGTCGAATCATTGCAAGTGGAGATGATCGGCGAATTGGCGAGCTGCACCCGGGAGCAATGGAGGCGATTCGCTTAGGGAGCCGCGTAGATATTTACGAAGACCAGCCGCTGGTCAAAAAAGGAACAAATATGCCGATCTTTCTTGAGAAACAGATTGTTGGCGTGGTCGGAATTACCGGCGATCCGAACCAAGTAGCGCCATTTTGCCAAATCGTCAGTACGATGGTCATCTTGCTGACTGAGGAGGCCATTCGCACCGCAAAAGAAGAAACTGAACGTTCCAATCAAAGCAGGCAGCTCGAAAGATTACTTCTAAAAGAAACGGCGCTTACAGAGCAGGACTTGCAGCAGGCGACAGGGCTGGGCATTGATCCCCGCAGGCCGCTTCGATTCTACTACGGGAAAGAAAAGTGGTCATTCGAGGCGCCGCAACTCAAACTGGAAGCAGATGAATGGTTGATGATCTGGCAGGGAAGTGAGCCCATTATAGGAGCAGATAAGTTATATGGTACCTCAAACAGCCAATCCTGGCCGCTAAAATCGGCTGTTAGGCAGGCACAAACGGCTTTCTGGATTGGACAAGCTTTAGGTCTCGAGGGAGCGGTCGACTATCTGGATGTCGGGCATTTGTGGAATCGGGATTTGTCAGAAGAACAGTGTGGTGTTTTGCAGCCGCTCGACAGTGCGCCGGAACTTCTGGCGACATTGCTGGCTTATTTTCGATGGAATGGTGAAATGAAAGCGGTCAGTGCGGCTTTACATATTCATCGAAATACTCTACTGTATCGACTTGACAAGATTGCGGTTCTGACTGGAAAAAATCCCCACCGTTTTATAGATTTGCAATTACTAGTGAGCGCTTGGCTAAATAAGCAATTAGAGAAAAAATAAAACTGTCAAAGTACATCCCCATTAATGAGGGCGGTACTTTGACAGTTTTATTTCTGTAGTTGTATGAGTCGCGCAATATTTTCACAAGTTCTGATAATATTGGCTTTGCTTTCAGCTAGTGCTGCTTCGAGTGGGACAGCTCCTTGAACGATACCAAAAATCGCATCAATGCCTTCCGGATAAAGAGTATCAATTCCGTCGCCGATCCGCCCAGCAATTGCAATCACAGGTATCTGCTGTTTCTGGGCCGCATGAGCAACACCTATGGGAGTTTTGCCAAATTTGGTCTGGGCATCAATCCCGCCTTCTCCTGTTAGGCAATAATCTGCCTGTTGCAACTGTTCATCTAGTCTGCTCATTTCAATCACGAGTTCGACCCCTGATCGGATCGTGGCATTCGTAAAAGCTAGCAAGCCCGCACCCAGTCCGCCAGCAGCGCCTGCGCCTGGTGTATCTGCAATTTGTTTGCCAAGCTGCTGCTTGATCACCTGGGCATAGTGTTCAAGATTCCGATCTAATTGTTCAACCATCTGCAGAGTTGCCCCTTTTTGAGGCCCGAAAATATGTGAGGCACCTTGCGAACCGCACAGCGGATTTTTCACATCAGAAGCCAGTAAAATTTCAACATCATCTAAACGAGGATGGCGATCAGCTATATCAATGGAAGTCAGTTTAGCGAGGGCACCGCCGCCGAAACCAATGGATTGGCTATTTTGATCCAGCAGTTTGATACCAAGTGCTTGTGCCATTCCTGCCCCGCCATCGTTTGTTGCACTTCCGCCAAGACCGATAATCAGACGCTCGATTGGATAAGCAAGTGCGGCTGCAATCAATTCACCCGTACCATAAGTAGTCGTCTTTAGCGGATTTCTTGTTTGGGCATTTACATAATGAAGACCACTTGCTTCCGCCATTTCGATAACCGCTGTTTTCTTATCCCCAAGCAGACCAAATCGAGCAGTGACAGGACTGCCAAGTGGACCTGTTACCGTCTTGCTCATTACCTGTCCAGCTGTTGCATCAACTAATGCCTGCATAGTACCTTCTCCGCCGTCTGCCATTGGTACATGCACATAATCACTATCTGGGAAAACTTTTTTTAATCCTGTTTCCATTGCTTGGCAGACTTCTTTAGCTGTAAGGCTGCCTTTGAAAGAATCAGGTGCTAATACGAATTTCATAATCATCCCTCCTCTACCAGTATAACGAAGTATGCGTATAAAAACGATAGTGATTTTACCAGTAATAATGGGGCGTTTGCACAAAAAGATGTGGTCGGTGAATGACCACATCTGCCTTTTATTTACGTTTCTTTAAAGTGAAGATCGTAATCAGTGTTAATCCTGCTCCGAATAGCGGCCAAGTTTTGCTTGTTTGATCCCCTGTTTTAGGTAAGGTCACCGTATCGTTAGTAGTCGCTGTATGATTATTAGCAGAATCTTGACCGGTAGGTGTAACAGAGGGTTCGTCGGAAGGCGTGTCAGCATCTTGGTCATCTCCGTTGTCAGATGGTTCTGGAGCAGCGGTCACGTCTATAACCAGAGAAGCTGTGGCTGTTTGTCCCATGGAATCTGTCACTGTATAAGTAACCGTCGTTTTGCCTAGAGCAGAAGTATCAACTGTTCCTGAAGTAGTGACTTTCAGTGTATCTTGACTGTCTTCTAGATCATTGATTTCTTTTATATAAGTCATAGGATCAAAAGGAGTACCTTGAGCAATTGAAACTTCTTGATCTGTCAATTTGATCGAAGGACGGGCATCTACATAAACAGCCAGTGTTTTTTGATCAGCAGCAAGACCGAGGGAGTCTGAGACGTTAAAATTAACAGCATATGTGACGCCAGGTTTTGCGGTATTGACAGTTCCACTTACTTGCAGAACTTTTGCTAAATCATCTGCACTGTCATAGTCATCTGATAAATTGACTGTGGTATAGTCCGTATAACTAAAGGAACTGTCTTGTTTGACTTTTACTTGATCTGGATTAAGCTCGATAACAGGTTTTTCATTCGGTAAAGCATCTCCTGTCACAGTGAAATTCGTTTGGGCATTTTGGTTGGATTTATCTTTTAGCCCCTCCAACTGTACATTGAGTTCATAAGTTCCGGATTTGACGATCTGCATGTATGTCGTCGAATAACCGTTTTCATCTGTACCTTTTGTGAATCTAATACCATCCGGATCTCCACTCACCACATAAACATCTACATCCAAGAATTCTTCATTGAACATAGAGAGATTCTTTTCCACATTATATTTTTCACCTTCGTCAAGTGAAATGGATGGACGAACAGATACAAGATCATACTGTGCATTCGAAAGAGCGGTTGCTGCAGGATCTTTTACCAGAATATCTGCTGCATTGAAGTAATTCATGCCCCCAGATGGCGGGTAAGTGTCAATGGCGATATCATATAAAAAGTTTTTATGCACATTGACATAGTTGACTTCTCCGTTTAAAAGATAATCAGGTACTTCGCCGTGAATCCCATTGCACTGAATATCAAAGGTTTCAAGTGTATCGCGCAAATTTGCGTAGGAGTCAGGGATTGTACCGCGCAATAGGTTGAAGCCAGCATAAATGGTTTCAAGTTCCGGACAATTGCCCAGCTCTGAGGGCAAGTATTCCAGTGCCATTTCAGAGATATCAAGGTAATTCAAACTTTCACACTGACCGATTTCAGCAGGGAGTTTGGAAATGTAATTGTAGCCGCCTACTTGAAGTGTTTCAAGTTTTTTTAAATTCCCAATGGAGTGCGGCAGGCTCGTGATCCCTTCACCATCAAAACCATTATAAGTAGCATTTAGTGCATTTCCTGTAACATCAAGGGTTTTGAGTTCTGTACAGTTGCCTAATTCTTCGGGAACAGCTCCAGAAAGTTCATTTGAGAACATTCGTAAGCTCGTCAACTTTGTCAGATTTCCGATTTCAGCAGGGATTTGTCCAGTCAACACACCATGTGAGGAGCCTTCAGAATTGTTAACGACTTCAAGAGACGTTAAACCAGTAAACAAACCGATTGCTTTTGGGATGTACTCTGTTTTTCCATGATCTACCCAAGCTTTGATGCGTGTAATTTCAGCTAAATCTCCGTAAGTAATCTCATCAAGTGATTTTTTTTCAGGATGTTCGTAACCAACATATTTAATGGCAGAATTTATGAGCCACGCTTGCCCTTCAAATAAGGCAGGATCAACAATTTCGTCATCATGAGAGCCATCTGTTAATTCTGCGATAGAAAGATCCGTTGAAGTGAGTGCTTGCGTGGTCATCACTTGGTTTTTAGAGCTTACTGTTGATTCTGTAGCAGGCGCTGAATCTGTTTCAGGTGTTTCTTCCTGTACCTCACTAGATTCAGAAACAATGATTTCCTCTATCTCAGAGCCTTTTACTGGTTCAGGTTCTGTCGTAGCAGAACTTCCCTCAGTCGTTGAAGTACTGTCAGAGGATGCAGGTTTCCTGTTTTCGGGTTCAGGTGTTTGTTCTGTTTGTGATGCTGGCAAAAAGTCTTCAGCGAGCGTTGACGTTGGGATAAAAATCGTCAAGCTGATCATACTGATAGAACAAACAGTTACCATTTTTTTAAACAAAAATATTCCCCCAGTTCATTAAGATGTATCATTATAATACTACTTATGAAATAGGGGAATCGTTAAATCGCTAAATATTCGAAAAAAGTTCATATATAAGTGGAATTTATTACTTTTTTTGACTTAGAAATCATGCATTTTTCTTTCGTAGATTACGCCATAGTAAAAACGCAAGTGGTAAAATCAGAAAAGCCATAATGGAAGCAGTCAAAAATACATGCTGGTACGCAAGCTCGGCGGCTTGATGAAGCGAATTTTCTAGTGCGCTTTGAATTTGTGGCACAGGGATTTTATCGATTTGACTGGCAAGATCGTTTGCATTGCCTGCATTACTTGTAAATTTTTCCCACTCAGAAGCAGGAATGTCTTGCGGGGAGATCCCGTTTTTTTGAAGATTTTCAGGAATAATTGTTTTGAGCTGGCCAAAGCCATTTTGGATCAAAGTTGCGTAAATCGTTGGTGCGATTGTCAAGCCGATTTGCCGGGCAACAGAGAGTGTGCCAAGAGCGGATCCTTTTTCTTCGCCAGCGGCATTTGAGGCAAGAACAGAAAGTGGTGCACCGATCAGGAAGCCAAAGCCGATTCCTGCAACAATGGAAGCAGCTATAAATAACGGTTTTGTATCAGCAAAGTAAGCTAACCAGCCAAAGCCGATCACTGTAATGATACTTGCATAAACGAGTGTTTTAACAGGTCCCTGCTTATCAACAAAAATACCGCCCATTGAAGCCCCGACACCAGCTGCTAGTGCTAAAGGCGTCATCCAGTAGCCGGAGTTTGCAGCTGAAACGCCCAGTATTGCCTGAACAAAAGAGGGGACGAAGATGACAGCTGCAATCAGTGTTCCAGAGAGAAAGCCCATCAGCAGTGTGAGCAGATAAGCTTTTTGGCGAAGCAGTGAAAACGGTAGAATGGAGTCGACATTTCGCTTTGGATTGCTTCTTTCGATTAAAATCAAGATTATAAAAAGCAAGATACCAAGTACAAGCAGACCCAGCACTTTTAATGATAGGAAACTGCCAAGTAGGTCATCCGAGCCAAGATTCGTGATGGCGAACATGATGCTGAGAATAGCTGTAGAAAGGAAGACGATTCCCCAAAAGTCCGTTTTTGAAAGGACATTTCCCTTGGTTTCAGGAATGACGAACAGCCCAAAAATAAGAAGCAGTAAGGCGATCGGCACATTGATCAAGAAAAGCCAATGCCAGCTGCCGGTCCAGTCCAGCAAAAAGCTACCGATGTTGGGTCCCAAAACAGAGGCGATCCCATTCATTGCCCCCAGGATCCCAAGCAGACTTCCTTGTCGATCTTTTGGCATCGTACTGAGCACATGCGAACTTGCGATAATAAAAATACCACCGCCGCCAAATGATTGAATCAGCCTAGCAGTCAGGAAGAATGCAAAGCTGGGACTTAGTGCCACAAGTAGTGACCCCAGCCCAAAAATCAATATTTCAATCAAAAAGAGTTTTTTTCGTCCATAACGGTCAGCGAGTTTACCAACGATCGGTGTACTGACAGCCATGCCGAGTGTATAAAGCGTAATTCCCCATGCCCCTTCAGTCGCAGAAACTTGAAAAGACTGGTTGATCGTTGTGAGTGCCGCACTGATGATGCCATTGTCCAGTGCCGCCATAAATACCCCGATGATGAAAATAAGCAAAGAAGTTGGTATCTTTTGACTTTTGGATACATTTTCCATGTTTTTCATCTCCCTCTATTTTAGTTAACTCTAAATTAACTATTAATCAGGATTTTGTCAAAGATTTAAGCTTATAGATCATGGGGATGAAGCATTTGGGGTTCCAAGTGTTGTTCCAGAAGTTGAAAAGCTTCCAGAACGGTCGCGCGCTCAGTCGGTGTCATTTTTCGGAGAGCAGCAGCCAAATTTTGCAAACCGCCATCTAGCGCTTCATTAAATAAATGAGCCGCTTTTTCAGATAAGGCAATCAGTGTCACACGCCGATCTTTTTCAGAGTTATAGCGAATGACGAGATCGGCCGCTTCTAATCGATTGGTAATCCCATTCATGTTGGGCATACTTGTCTCCATCTGAGCAGCTAATACGCGCATAGGTGTTTCGCCTTCGATCATCAGATAAAGAAGGGTTTTCATTTGCGGCATGCTAAGGTGCATTCCGACCCATTTAGTGAAATCACCGATCCCAATTCGGTAGATGACACGTTTATAAAGTGACCATAATTCTTCCATTTGACATGTCTCCCTTCTCGCGTTATTATATGTCTATTGTACTTGAAATCACTCGAAAAAAGCCAGTTGTAAAAAGCAGTCAAATCGGCTACAATGGAGTGAATACAAGATTGATATGGAGGATTGCTAAAAAATGAGTGCGGATCGTAGCTTTAGCTTGAAAGCGGGTAAACGTGCGGTTTTGCTCTTGCATGGTTTTGCAGGAACGACAGAGGATGTTAGAGAACTTGGGGAACGCTTGGCAGAAAATGGCTATACTGTTTATGCACCGAATTTTCGTGGGCATGGTGATGAGCCGGCGATCTTTTTAAAGACAACGCCAGAAATGTGGTACGAAGACGCTGTTGCAGGTTATGAGACACTCCAAAAAGAGGGCTATCATGAGATTGCGATCGTGGGCGTGGCAATGGGTGGCGTATTTGCCTTGAAAATGGCGGAACAGTTTCATCCTAAAGCAATCGTGCCATTATGTGCCAATGTCAACCGAAAAATGCGCTATATTCCAGTAGAGCAATATTTACAAAAACAATTAGAGAAAGACGGCATGCATGCAGAAGATGTGGCAGCGATGATTCAAAGTTATCAGCCAGAAATTGCAAAGATGGCGGAGGAACGTTCGTCATTCTACAAAAATGTCGCAATTAATATTGAAAAGATCCAAGTACCAACGATGATCGGTCAGGGATGTCAGGATGAAGAAATTGATGCAGACAATGCTAATTACATCTTCAAACACATCCATACGAATGAAAAGCAGCTTTGCTTCTATCAAGGTAGTGGGCACGATATCGTGAATGACTGTGAAAAAGATCTTTTGGAAGAAGACTTAATTTACTTCCTAGATGATTTGATGTGGCTTGACGAAGAAGTTGGTTAAAGATAAATTTTTAAATCCAGTATTGGCTATTAGCTGATACTGGATTTTTGTTGTGGTGAAGGAAGAAAGGCTGACAGGAATTTAAAAATCACCTATACTAGATTTATCAATGAAGAAAAGGGGCGTTTATTCATGACGAAGCACCGGATTTTTACGACCAGTTTTGCAAGTGTCTATCCGCATTATGTCCAAAAAGCAGTGCGTAAAGGCCGTCAAAAAGAAGAAGTGGATACCATTATTTGCTGGTTGACTGGCTACAAGCAGACCGAACTTGAAAAACAGATTGATGAGGAAGTCGATTTTGAAACCTTTTTTAATCAGGCACCGGAATTAAACCCGCATGCTTCGCTAATCAAAGGGGTAGTTTGCGGTGTACGTGTAGAAGAAGTAGAAGACCCACTGATGCAGAAAATCCGCTATTTAGATAAATTGATTGATGAACTGGCAAAAGGGAAGGCGATGGAGAAGATTTTAAGATAACGATGTTCAATATTGGTTTATAAAAGAGTAGAACTAAAATGTATCAAAATATTCTTCAAGCAGGAAACATTGTTAAAAAAGCCAGACGATGGTCTGGTGTAAAAAAAGTAGCCTTTATTACTGACTCAAAGTAGAAGGCTATTTTTTGTAGCCGTTATTTTGTTTAATGGCACAATCATGAGGCAATTTACGAAGGGTATTCTCGCTGGGGGCACTACGGTGCACGTAATCATTTTGCTGACGATTGTTATCTAATCCTTGCAAAAAAGGATGTTCAAATGGCTAAAAAAAGTTTAAAATATAAAGATAAAATGAAGCAGACGAGGTGCGAAAATGAACATTCATGCAGAAGGTCGGATCTTATTCCAAGGGGATAGTGTGACGGATGCTGGTCGCGATCGGAACCAGCCTAATCATTTAGGGGAAGGCTATGTCAAAATGATTGCTGAAAAATGGGGCAATACGATGACAATATTGAACCGTGGTATCAGTGGGAATACAAGTGCGGATATGGCGAAACGATGGCAGGAGGATGCGATTTCTCTTCAGCCCGATGTGGTAACGATTTTGATCGGCATCAATGATACTTGGCGCAGTTTTGATGCCTGGCAGGATACTTCTGTTTCAGCATTTAAGGCGATTTATGAACAGGTGCTGAAGGAGACGCGGGATAAGACGAATGCGCAAATCATTTTGATGGAACCGTTTGTATTGCCTTGGCCAGAAGACCGGAAAGAATGGCGCTCGGACCTTGATCCGAAAATCCAAGTGGTGCGAGAGCTTGCAGCAGCCTATCAGACAGGGTTTATTCCACTCGATGGTTTGCTGAATCAGGCGGGTATTCAGTACGGTGCGGCGACCATTGCAGCTGATGGTGTTCATCCAACAGCGACTGGCCATGCGCTGATTGCGGATATTTGGATGGATTATTTTCAGAGGATGTGCCAATGAATGGGAGACCATTCTGTTAGCAGGGCAGTGCGTTAGTTTTCATTCTGGATGGCGAATGGATCACTTCTAGAAGGAATCGACTAATTTTAGAAGAGTCCCAGTTTGATGGAGGCTGTTTCTGCGACTTTTATGAATGGATACTTTGAGAAAACTGGAAAAGTTTTAAATGAAAAAGCAGCAGTGCATGGGATGTACAGTATTATTCGGCAGTGGTGCGATGAGAAATATCAGGCTGATCCACCTTTTCAAGATGTCAAACTATATTAGGAGCGTAGCGAGATGAAAATGGATGGACTCAGAATGGAATTTGCGGATTTTGAACAGAAGCTGAAAGAAAATTTGGCCGAGCTGGTGGGGCAAGTTTTGCAAGCAGAGGCACATGTAACATATATTGGTTTTGTTACGACGGATGATTTTTACGGGGCATTTGTGACCTATAATCAAGTGGGGGAAGAAAATATTTGGGAACATTTTGAGTGGAAAAAAGGACTGTCACCGGACTTTCTTTATCAGCCACTTGTCGATGTGGTTGAAAAAAATGAAAAAATCAATTTTATGGAACCTTCAAAGGAAAAATGGCAGTTTGCGGAAACGCTGATAGAAGTTTTTCGCGAACAGTTGCAGCAGTTACCAGACGCAATTTTTACAAGGCCAGGCTATGATCGGAATGAATTGATTTTCTTTATGACGGTGTCGGATGGAGATTACATGGATGAAATGATGATAGAGTCAGTGGAGCGATTCAATTCAAAAAAAGCGATCAGCCGTTGTTTAGGAACTGGTTGGAAAAATTTTAAGACAAGAGAGCAGCTGCCTTCTTGTCTCTTTTTTTGCTTATTTTGATCAAAAGAAAAGAATTTTATACAATGTGGTTGCTTTTGAAAGCGGTTAACAAAATTGTGCTAGTGCTACTGATGTATGAATGATACTGAGAAAGAAGGGAACCATGATGAGTCGCAAAAAAATTCTTCAAGTTACAAGTGCTAAGAAAATGCTGGCGGTATTATTAGGCGTTGCTACTCTGTTTATGTGCAGTCCTGTTTCTGCTTCTGCTGTTGATCGGTACGGTGTTTTTTTGGATCGTAATTACGAAAATCGGTCTCTTACGCTTGAAGGACCGAAAATGGCAGCACGAGAATTTTCTAATCAACAAGATCCATATCGAATGTATCAGATTATTGATTGGGATAAGAGTAAAGCCGATGTCATCAATGGACTTAATTATGTTTTCAGAAATGCAAAAGATGATGATATCAATTACTTGGTGATTGAATCTCATGGCTATAATGATGGTATTATTGATTTTACCTTCCAAGAACTACGAACAATTTTGGACAGATATAGAGGACATTTTGTTATTTCGCTCTTTGCTTGTGATGCAGGTGGATCGATTGATAAAATGAAGAAGAATTTTGTAGAAGCATTTAAGAAGCCGATTGAAAAGTCTGGTGAGTTCAAAAACTCAAGGTACAATGTTTTTTGTTCGTCCTCTAAGGATCAGCTTTCTTATTTCTATAGCGAATTTGCACCGTTTACGAAAGCATTTTTTGATAGTGCTCAAAAAGTAATGAACGGAAATTTTTTAAATGCTGATTATAATCACGATAATGTGGTTACCAGTGTGGAACTTGATCAATTTTTACGTTTACATGGTCAACTTATAACTGGGGTACCTGTTTCGCAAATTGTTGAGCCAAATTTGCCGATTTTTGCTGTGAATAGAAATCAGAGTGAGGGACGATCCATATCAAGTATGTGGACCCTCAAGGCAATCAACTAGCTCCTGACGACCAGGTAACAGGACGGATCGGAACTTCTGCATACTTTGTTTTGAGTGATAAAGTAAATGCTGTCAGACAAATGCTTGCTCCATACGGCTGGGATTATTATGAAGGAAATTGTGCGATGCAGTTTACTAACAATCCGCAAACTTTATTCGTGAAATTTAAAAGAAATTAGCTTTGTCATATAAGAGAGAGAGAGCCGATCTTCCTCTTTTTTGTTTGGTAAATTTTTAGGAATTAGCGGATTCCAGATAAAAATTTTTGGAAATAAGTTTCCATTTTAGTTGGCGGCGGATTACAATAAGAGTATCGGAATTTGAAAGGGGACGTCGAAATGACCCAATTAAAAGGTAAAGCATTGCTCGCGCAGCCATTTTTTAATAAAGGAACGGCTTTTACAGAGGAAGAAAGAGCACGTTATGGACTACACGGCCTTTTGCCGACTGCTGTTTTGACATTGGAAGAACAGGTGGCATTGGAATATGAAAAAATAATTGATTTAGCGAGTGATTATCAAAAAAATCAGCATTTGATGGCGATTTATAATACGAATCGGATGCTTTACTACGCTATTGTCGGAGCACATATGGTTGAGTTTTTGCCAGTGATCTATACACCGACGATTGCAGATAGTGTGACGCGTTTTTCTCGTGACTATATGTGGCCGAATGATGCCGTTTATCTTGATAGCGACCATCCGGAACGCATTGAAGAAGCCCTTATTGCGGCTTCTGAGGGATTGGAGCAGGTCGACTTGTTGGTGATCACGGACGGGGAAGGCGTACTTGGCATTGGCGATTGGGGGATTGGTGGTGTGATGATCTCGGTTGGCAAGCTGTCTGTCTATACAATTGCAGCAGGCATGAATCCGGAACGCGTCTTACCGATCGTGATTGATAACGGAACCCATCGAGCGGAGCTGCTCGACGATCCGTATTATTTAGGGAAGAAAGAACCGCGAAAGACCGGTCAATCATATTTGAGTTATATCGATCAGTTTATCCAAATCGCTCAAAAGCTTTTTCCAAAGGTGTTGTTTCACTGGGAAGACTTCGGACGTGGTAATGCTAGTGTCATTCTAGAAAAGTATCGTGATCAGATTACGACATTCAATGATGATATCCAAGGAACAGGTGTGATGATGGCAGCGGCTGTACATGCAATTGCGGAAGTGACACAAAAGTCTATCATGGCGCATAAATATTTGATTTTCGGTGCAGGAACAGCAGGTGTTGGTGTGACAGAACAAATCAAGCAGGAGCTAGTGCTGGCTGGAATGAGCGAAGCAGAAGCAATCAGCCGTTTTTATTTGGTGGATCGGGATGGTTTGATTACGGATGAGATGGTGAATTTGACGAGTGGACAGAAGAGGTATGCGCGAAGTGAAGCCGAGTTTCGAGGTTTGAAGGATTTGGCTGCAATTATCGAAGCGGTCCGGCCTTCTGTTTTGATTGGGACATCTGGGCAGCCGGGAGCATTCACGGAAGAGGTTGTGCGCAAGATGGCAGCCTACAACACGCGGCCAGCAATCCTACCGATCTCCAACCCAACGAAGCTTTGTGAAGCAAAAGCGGAAGATCTGATCGAGTGGACAGATGGGTCGGCACTTGTTGTGACGGGCAGTCCATCGGCACCGGTGGATTATAAGGGTGTGACTTATCAAATCGGTCAGGCGAATAATGCGCTGCTGTATCCGGGACTGGGGCTTGGGATTGTAGTTGCGAAGGCCAGCACAGTGACAGAGCAGATGCTTTCCAGCGCGGCAAACGGGATTGCGGGACTGCAGGATTTGAGCCGGCGAGGTGCACCGATTTTACCGCCAGTGAGTCTTGTGAGAGAGGCTTCGCGCATGGTGGCAGAAGCAGTTGTGCAAGCAGCGATTGATGAAGGTGTGGCAACTCGGGAAATCACGGATGTGGCGGGGGCTGTTCGGGCGGAAGTTTGGGATTATGGATATTAATCTCATGATAGTGAATATAATTTTTAACCCTAAGTTGAAAGCCTGTTAACTTAGGGTTTCTCAATATATAAAAGCAATATTTTACCATTGTATAATTATTGGAAAATTAACTTGATATAAACTAGAGGATATCGTATAATAGTTTTTGTAAGCGATTTCTTTCGCTTGCTGTGCACTTTTTATACACAATATAGCTATTCATTCAACTAGAAAGGAGGTGGACAATATGAGACTTCGAATTGATGGTAGTTTGGAGCAACCATGCATAGTCAAAGATTATCATAAAAAAGTTTTAAGTTTGATGAAACTAGGACTTGCAAAAACGAATGAGCAAAAATTTGAGGAGCTTTTTTCAAATAATCAGCAAAAAGATTACACATTCTCTGTCTATCTATGGTGTTGTAATCTCATGCATAACAATTAAAAATTGGTATAGATGGTCATAGCCCCTTGATCGTACACCACTTTCTCGATTAAGGTATCGATCACCGCGCACTGCTGCTCGAAAGTAAACTTCCCCCAGTCCGCGCCCTGCAGATCTGTTAGCTGCTTGATCACCTTCTTTTTTTGTTGAGTGATCCTTTTTTGCGGTTGCAGGAGCTTCTCATGCTTTTTCTGCAAAGCCTTAAGACGTTCGTCTAACTCCTCGAATTCTACAAGGCCTGTCTGATAAAGGTCAACTAACCGCTCTTGTTGCCTCTCAATAACTTCCAGCTGTTGTTTGATATCTTCTTTTTTCGGTACTTCCCCCTTTGCTTGCTGGATCGCTTTTTCGTAATCGAAATTTTTCAAGACTCCTAGAACGTAGTTATCCGCAAGCTCGGTTGTGATGTTCGTTTGATCGCATTTCTCATCCCGTACCAAATGCGGCCGAGCTTTGATTTTAGAATTGCAGACATAATAGCTGTACGGCTCCTTATTCTTGCGCTTAACGGTCTTCTTGACCATCGTTGCTCCACACTTCGCGCATACTAATTTACGGGCTAGGAGAGCGCTCCTGCGCACGTACGGCCTGCCATACTTTGAGCTAATACTGTCTAATCGATTTTGGGCCAATTCAAATACCTCCTCGTTGATGATTGGCTCGTGGTTGCCTTCAAAAAATTCTCCGCGGAACCCTACATCACCGACATAAACACGGTTCCGCAGCACGTCATTAATCAGGTTCGTGTGGTAGATTCGTAACGGGTAGCGCTCGCGCAGATCTAAGAAGATCGCGTTTTTGCTTTCACCGTTATTGAAGCGCTCGAAGATCTCGCGAACGATTCCGGCCTCGCGGGGGTTAAAGATCAGCTCTTTATCCATTTTTGCGTACCCCAAAGGCGGCCGGGCGCTGCTTCCTCCCCACCAACCGTTTTTCACTTTTTCGTACTTACCCAACAGCATGCGTTCCCGGATCGTGTCACGCTCAAGTTGCGCAAAGACGGACAGCATGCCGACCATAGCGCGCCCAAACGGGGTAGAGGTGTCGAAATTCTCGCTTATCGAAATGAACTCTACGTCATTTTTCAAAAAGACATCCTCGATCAAATAAAGAGTTATTTTTTGAGATCTCGCCAGACGGTCCAGACGGTAGACTACTACCGTGTCAATGAGCCCAGCGTCTATGTCCTCAACCATCGCAGTGAGGGCGGGACGATCCATCTTGGCACCACTGTGCCCAGGATCTACATACATCTTAAATAAATCAAACCCCATCGCGTCGACGTACTTGGTCAGGCGGTCTTTTTGCGCTTCGACCGAATAGCCTTCCTTTGCTTGCTCTAGTGTTGATACCCGCACGTAGGCAGCTGCTTTTTTCTTTGCCATAGTCTTGTTACTCCTTTATAAAAAGGCGACCGAAGCCGCCTCATTCTTTAGCTTGACCCTTATTTTTTCCAAACTACCTCTCTGTCTACGAAGTACACTTCCTTTTTCTGCCCATCTACTACGTATGTGTACATCTCTGTGTCGTCTCCGCTTTGAGCAGCAGCCTTCACTTCTATGATAGAATCCTCATCTTCATCTGAAAGCACTGCATTTCCAGCTACTTCGTTGGCTCCTGAGGCAATGACCATCGTCCAGGTATTCAAAGATTCGATTATCTCATCACTGGAAGTAGTTTTGCTTTTTGGTGCTCCGACATATTCTTGAACCTTCTCGACAGACATGCCCGTATAGATATCAGTGAACTCAGATTCGGATATCCTCCCTCTGTTGTAGAAACTTACGGAGATGGTAACTACGATCACCGCTACAACAGCCGCAATAGCCCATGTTGACTTTTTCTTCAAGATCCCGCTTATCTGTTTTTTCATATTAGATGCTCCCTTTTCTTATTTAAAAGCTGTCGCTTTTATAACATTTTTTCCTGTAAAGAGTCGTGAAATTCAACTATCTGGGTACGATAATAGAGCTCTAGCCGTTTATGAGCTAGGTGATAGGAGACATTAAAGTAATCAGCAACAAATAAAACAGCGTCTGCTTTAAATGGCGGCAACTCGAATTGATCCAGAGCAAAAAATGGTACAAGGAATCGCTCTGCAAATTGGTTTGCCTGACTCTCTACATAATCGATGTATATTTTTTTGCTTTTTCTCCTGTTACCTGGGTGCAGAAAGTAGTGACCCAGCTCATGAGCGAAATCAAAAAGCTGCTCTTTTTCACTACTGCCGACATTAAGCGCAATAGTAGTCTTTTCGATAAAGCTGTTAGCGTTAAGTACTTGACTTCCTTTTTCCCAGTAATCTAAGTCAATCTCTAGTTGATTGCAAAGATCCGCAATATCTAAGTTGCCTGGCTGTAAAGCCAGATTAGCATACAAATCATTTACAAGTCTTTCTATATACACATGTCTTCCCCCTCAACCTATTATATCGAACGTCTGTTCTTATATTGTAAGGGGTGATGAAAAATAATTCAACTATTAACTCATTTTTTCTTTTTCTTCGATTGAAGGTACTCCCACAGATCTCGCAGCTCTTGCAGGTCCTCTTCGTCGCTCTCAGGAAGAGTGCGATACCAGTGACTCAGCTCTGGGTCATTGGCGAAGGCCTGAAAGGATGCCTCGTCGTCTGACGGAGGTGCAGGATTATCTGTACGGCCGAGTAAATAATCCGTAGATACATTAAAGAAGTCCGCTACTTTTTGAAGACTTTCGCCGTTTGGCGTCTTCTTTTTCCAAGAGTAGAGAGAGTTTCTGCCGAAACCTAGTTTTTCCTCTAGTTCTACTATAGATATTTTTTGTTTACCTGCTAGTTTTTTCACTCTATCAAATGTAGTCACATCAATCACCTTCGGAGTTAAGCGGTGAACATTTTAAACTTTTTGATAGAAAAGTGTTGACATCTATTTTAAAGTTTAATATACTGTGTTCATAAGCTAATTATTTAACTAAGAAAGCGCACAAAAGAAAAGCTAAGTATACGCGACCAAACGTTATTAAAAGCTCACTTTATGCTTATTTAGTTATGTACTGATTCTACAATAAAGTTTAAAAAATGTCAACATCAAGTTAAATAATTAGCTTTAATATCGAGAAAGAAAGGAGGAGAGGAAAAAACATGTCAAACCTTGAATTTGGCATATATGTGCGGAGTGAGCTTCGACGGAGAGGGCTGCAGCAAAAAAACCTAGCCCAAGCGATTGGATGCACAGACGCTTACCTGTCTCAGGTGTTAAATGGCGAAAGAGAGGGCTTCGAATTAAAAAGTAAGATTAAGAAATACCTACTCTCCGAGCTTGACGATCCGCAAGAAGAAAAAGTGGTGAAAAGCGATGCCGACTAATCCAATTACCGCCATCCGAGTTATCACGAGAGACGGTCAGACGCACACCTACGATGCGAAGAAAGGAACTTTAGACTCTCCGGTAGTAGTGAGCGCGGATGTCCATAAAAAAGCCTTAGAGCTAGCGAATAAAGCACGGCGCGAGGCTTTGAAGGAGGTGACAACATGAATAGCGAAGAAACCTACAAAGAGATCAATATCCTATTGGGCGAGGCTTACGACTTATGTGCTGCCGTAGACGACCTTCATCTAATAACCGGGATCTGGTCAGACTCCGACATAGTTATAAACATTGCCGGTCGGGGTATCGAACAGCTTGCGATCATCAAATACCTCTTAATTGAGATACTTGAAGGTTACAAAAGCGCCAAGATTATGGAGGCACTTGAAACCTTAATAGCTGGAGTGCTACAAGGGCTTGACGAGTATGGCTCGGAAGAAGCGGAGGGCATCTAATGAGTTATATACCCTGTGCGGCCTTGCTCCTTGCGGCTATCATGTACGTTATCCACCCATCAGCCGTTACTGCATGCAGTCTAGTAACACTAATAATCCTAAACCTAGTAAATTCCCTAGGAAATAATAGAAAGAGGTGACATTATGAAGTTTGAAGTTGGAAAAATTTACTACTCCTGCCAGGAAATATTTGAAGTTACGGAAATCGAAAAAGATAAGGTAAAATGCGAAGTTTTTGACACTTACTTTCGTACATTTTATAAAAATAATGATCCTTTCACTAGTTTTTGGAAAAACTCGCAATTAGCTGAAGAGGCAAGAGAGGCCACTCCAGAGGAAATAAAATTGCTTAACGAAGTAAGAAAAAGAGAGGCGGTCAACTAATGGAAGTGTTAGGAGTTATGTTCGCCTTTGCAGTCATGAGCCTTTGCATAGGCTACTGGCTAGGCTATCGCGACAAGAAAAAGGCTCAATCTGCCGCAAACAGATCGAGCGTAAAGAAAAATCATTATGCACAAATTATAACAGAAGGGAAGCGATTTAACAAATGAGTTATAGAAAAGAGGCAGATTACAAAACAGTAGGGGTCTTACTTGCAGATGAAACAGGGACCTATGACCGCAATGTGGCTATGAAATTAGGTATTTACATTCGAGATATGGGGTTTGTTCAAGGACGTGATTACGAAATTATCGACATTACCGCTGTTGGCGATTATGGCTATAATGAGGTGGCTTCCGTTCGGGCTTACAAGCCGCATACGTGGGAACAGATCACGGCGGCTATTCAACAAGTGAAGGTCTTGCTGTAAATGGATAATGTTTGGAGTAAAAAAAATAGTAATAACGATCTCTTCTGAGCTTAGCGAAGAGGATTTTCAAAGAGCCTTTAACGCTGTACATGGTGCGATCGAGTTCGCTCAATCGACCGTTAACTCAGAGGCCGACATCGAATTATATGAGGGGGAATTAACAAATGAGTACGGATAATCGCAGACGCGACCTCATGACTCAGATCAATAGATTAGAGCTTGAGTGCAAACAGGACCTAGAAAAGTGGCGGAATCGCCCAACTTTTGATACAGGTGCGGGTAGTCGCATGCTAGGGCAGAAGTTTATTGAGCTCGGTGAACTAGAGGCGAAGCTCTGCATTATGATCTACGAGGAGGGGACCTATAATGAGAGTCGAAATCATTAACGCCGAAGGGCTAGCAGACTACTGCGAGGTAGGCGAACAGTTCGAGGTATTAGAGAGACATGTGTACGATCATGTCTATAAGCTACGCGGCCCGGGAGGTCGTAAGGACTTCTTTATTTCGATGGGCCGAACAAAGGAAGTGTTTGACAGGCAAGGGGACTGCTCTCAAGTCATTATCCTAGAAATTAAAGCAGGATCGGAAAGAGACTTGTGGGAAGCTTACCGAGCTATTACTAAACAGCTTGAGCAGTTGGAAGTCCCTGAGACTGCCGTTCTAAAAAGAGAGTTTCCGAGACTACGCGGCAAGTCCTACGAAATTATCGACAGACTAGAAAGGAGTTAAAGTATGAAGATCGAATTTGAAGGCACGATCGAGGCTATCAAAAAGGAAATGCGCGACTTCTTAGGGGTCAAAAGCGAGCTGGCTGTAGAGCCTCCGAAAAAGCAAAAAACGGAGGAAGCAACAACGGAAGAACAGCCGAAAAAAGCGCCCGCTAAAAAAGAAACGGCTAAGACAGCGGCAGAGGCAAAAGCAGCGATCCTGAAAAAAGAAATCGACAAGCGGATTGAGGACTTAGACGCGGACGGCCGGATGGATGATGTTAACGACTTATTCCAAAAACAGTACTGTCAACCACTGCGGGAGATCTCGCCAGACCTTTACCCAGAAGTGATCGAACGGTTGGAAGCGATCAAGTCTTACGTCCGTACTGAGCCTGTAGCAGATGAAGCTGAAAAAGTAACACCGACGATTACTCTGTCGGACCTTACTCGACGGGTAAAGAGCGCGAATAATAACGCGAAAGTTCGAAAACTTCTGAATAAATTTGGCGCTATCAAGCCCGAAACCGAAAGACCAAACATAAACTATCTAAAAGAACAAGATTATGCCTTATTCCTTGCCGAATTGGAGGCGTAGCAGATGCCGGATGTACATGCAAAGTTATCCGCCAGTGGCGCTAAGCGCTGGATGAGCTGTCCTGGCTCCGTCCAGATGGAGGAGGGCTACGCAGACACGACTAGCGTGTTTGCGGAAGAAGGTACGGCCGCTCACAGTCTGGCCGAACTCATGCTTATGTTTAAAGCTGACAAGATCAATAAGCGGACCTTCACGCGGCGGCTTAACAAATTCAAGTCAGAAAACGCGTACTACAGCCCCTCCATGTTCGACTATATAACGGAGTACACCGACTTCGTGATCGAGAAGTTGAACAGCTACGAAGATGCTTTCATCGATCTAGAGTTACGGGTTGACTTTAGTCAGTGGGTACCGGAAGGTTTTGGGACCTCTGACGTCGTTATCATCGCGGACGGTACGCTTGAAATTATCGATCTGAAATATGGTAAGGGCGTTCCGGTATCGGCCGAAGAGAACCCACAAATGATGCTGTATGCGCTGGGAGCAAGCTCCGAATATGACTTTATGTATGAATTTGATAAGGTCCGTATGACGATCGTGCAGCCACGATTAAACGATCACTCTACTTACGAGCTACCTCTTTCCGAATTGCAAGCTTGGGGAGATGAATGCGTTCGACCTGCCGCCGAATTAGCACTAAGCGGAGAGGGACCGTGCGTGCCCTCAGAACCCGCCTGCAGGTTTTGCAAGGCGAAAGCGGTCTGCAGGGCACGAGCTGAGGTAAACCTTGCAGCGGCCCGGCTAGACTTCGAGGAGCCACCTGCGAAGTTAAGCAAAGAGGAGATCGCAGAAATCCTCCTGCAGGCGCCCGAGATCAAAAAATGGATCGAGCATGTAGAGAACTACGCCCTTGCGCAGGCAAGAGATCACGGCGAGACATTCCCAGGAATGAAGCTCGTCGAGGGTCGCAGTAATCGAGTGATCACAGATAAGGAAAAAGCAGCGGAGCTACTACAAGAAGCAGGGTTCGAGGACGTCTTTAAGCCTCGCGAACTGCTGACATTGACAAGACTAGAAAAAGCAGTCGGTAAAGATTCATTCAACGACGTGCTGGCAGATCTGATCATCAAGCCAGCAGGCAAACCTGCGCTCGTAAGTGAGGCAGATAAGCGCCCAGAAATTAGCAGTACCTCCTCAGCAATTGAGGATTTTAAAAATTTATAAAAACTAAGGAGACGATTAAACTATGGCAAGTAAACCATCAAACACAAAGGTAATTCTAAAGAATGTGAGACTAAGCTATGTACATCTACTAGAACCAGATGCATTTGAAGGGCAGGAGCCGAAGTACAGCACAATGTTAATTATTCCAAAAACAGATAAGAAAGCTATCGCCGACATTAAAGCGGCCCAGCAGGCTGCACTTGAAGCGGGGCTATCGTCCAAATTTGGCGGCAAAAAACCTGCGAAACTAAAAACGACGCTACGAGATGCAGATGAGGAGCTGGACACTGACGAGAATCCAGAGTTCGCAGGCTGCTACTTCATGAACGTGAGCAGCAAGACCAAACCGGGCATCCTGGATAAACAAAAACAAGCGACTGAAAGCCCAGACGATGTCTATTCCGGCGTGTATGCGAACGTATCGCTGAACTTCTATGCCTATAACACGGCAGGCAACCGAGGTATCTCTGCTGGCCTGAATAACGTTATGGTACTAGGTCGTGGGGACTATCTAGGCGGACGTGCAAGTGCGGAATCAGACTTCGAGGAATTCGAAGCGGAGATTGATGACGATGAAGACATGTTCGAGTAATGCTGTGGAGGCCTCGCGCCTCCCAGTATCTATTTACCTCAGTCGAAATAATTCAACTTATCAGCTGGATCATAAATGCAAGAGTTGGAACCGGGCTGTGATTGACTGTAAGAGTCTGATCGAACATGATCCAAAGCTTAAATGTTTGATCGTTATGCCTGGACTTCACGATCATCAATACCTAGACAGGAGCTGCGTTTAGATGCATACGCTAAATATCGATATTGAGACTTTTTCAGATGTGGACATCAAGATGGGCGTCTATAAATATGCTTCCTCTCCGAATTTCGAAGTGCTGATTTTTGCGTATTCAATCGACGGAGCGCCAACAGTTGATATTGATTTAACAGAGGGATGGCTCCCATCCGATTTAGTGCAAGTCTTGCGCGATCCACAAGTTATCAAAAAGGCGCATAACGCGCAATTTGAACGAGTCTGTCTGAGTTATCATCTAGCAAAAGAGTTTCCGGGCTTTCAATGGCTGGACCCTTCGCAATGGCGCTGTACGATGGTTAAAGCGGCAACGATGGGCTTGCCTACTAGCCTTGGCGAATGTGCTAGATTCCTAGGACTGGAAGAGCAGAAGGACACAGCTGGTACTCGGCTAATTAACTTTTTCTCGAAACCTTGCAAGCCGACGAAGAAGAACGGAATGCGAACTCGCAACCTGCCTGAACATGCGCCAGAAGATTGGCAGCTATATAGATCTTATTGTCG
This sequence comes from Listeria ilorinensis, assembly GCF_913566895.1. GTDB lineage: Bacteria > Bacillota > Bacilli > Lactobacillales > Listeriaceae > Listeria > Listeria ilorinensis. The sequence goes on from NZ_CAJYCN010000005.1 coordinate 189,273, forward strand.
TCAAGATGTCGTTACTGAAATGGCCATCGACGAAAAAATCGATAAATACCCGTATCACGAATGGGATCTCTATGCCCTCGATCAGCGGATTAACGACCGAGGCGTGAAAGTAGACATGGATCTCGTCAACGAGGCGGTGAATCTGGTCGAGTGGTCAGCAGAGGAGAACCTCGCAAAAATGAAAGAGCTGACCGGGTTAGAGAATCCGAACAGCGTAGCTCAGCTCTCGAACTGGCTGACAAGGCAGGGCGTAAAAACCAACAGTGTAAAAGCTGATCTTGTAAAAGCATGGCTGGCTGATCCAGAAGTACCTGCAGAGGTGAAAGAAGTGCTGCGCTTACGCCAGCGGCTCAGCAATAGCAGTACAAAGAAGTATATTACAATGCAGAAAGCAGCGGGCGACGATCACCGAATCCGCGGTGTGCAGCAATTCTACGGGGCTAACCGCACGGGGCGCTGGGCAGGTCGGTTGATTCAAACCCAGAACCTGCCGCAAAACCATCTCGTGAACATTGATGTGGCCCGTGAGCTGCTACTTGAAAGAGATGTGGAGGGGATCGAGCTTCTGTATGACGGCCTAGAGGACACGCTTAAGCAGCTGATCCGCACGGCGATTATCGCAGACGAAGGCAAGACGTTAACGGTCAGCGACTTTAGTGCCATCGAGGCGAGGGTGCTGGCATGGCTAGCTGGCGAAAAATGGCGGCTGGACGTATTTGAGACTCACGGTATGATTTACGAGGCCTCAGCCTCAACTATGTTCAAAGTTCCGATCGAGTCAATCGACAAGCATACGCCAGAAGGCGCGGAGCTCAGACAGCGCGGGAAGGTCGCGGAGCTAGCTGCTGGGTATCAAGGCGGAATCGGTGCTATGAAACAGATGGATAAAGCCGGAAAAATCCGGCCTGATCTAACAGGCGTCGAGGATGAAGAGGAGAAAGAAAGACTGATCGATGAGAACTACAAAGCGATCGTGGATGCTTGGCGAGACGCTAATAAGCATATCGTGCGCTTCTGGTATGACGTCGAGAAAGCAGCGATCGCGGCGATTGAAAAACAGGCTACGGTTAAATTTAAGCATGGCATCCGCTTTATCGGACGGCCGCATACACTCTTTATTCAACTGCCGTCTGGGCGGTATCTAGCCTATGCCCGGCCGTCTCTCGAAGAGAATAAATTCGGCCGAATGGCTATTCACTATTACGGCAAAGATGAGGGGCGGGTTAGACCCGGCAAGTTATCCACATATGGCGGCAAGCTTGTGGAAAACATTACGCAAGCGGTCGCTCGGGATATCTTAGCCGAAAAAATGAAACGGCTTGACGAGGAAGGCTTCGCGATCGTCTTTCATGTGCACGATGAAGTCGTGATCGAGGGCGAAAGCGGCATCCTGGATCAAGTGAACGATATCATGGCCGAGCCTGTGGAGTGGGCAGAAGGCTTGCCGTTGACGGCGGACGGCTATGAAACGCCATTCTATAAAAAGGACTGATGATTAAATGGTTGGCGAGCATTGGACGAAAAAAGAGGTTTTATATTTACTGAATAACGCTGACTTTAATGAATACGGAATTCTGGCCAATCTGGAAGAGCTAAGCACTTATTTAGGAAGGAACAAAAAAGCTGTAGGGTATAAGGTGAGCGTCCTCAGAAAAGAAGGGGTGTTTCCTAAAACAGGTGACTGGTTTATCACATATCGTGAACGCTTTTCAGAAGCCCAGATCGAAAGAGTTATTTATATGAGGAATGTTGGTGTTGGTATACAAGAGATGGCTGAGGCTTTAGGGCGGACAGAGGAAGGCATCAAAGGATTATTAAAGAGGCTCAGGAAAAAAGGTGATAAGAGACTCACGAAAGAGTACACCCCGTGGACAGAAGAAGAAGAAGAGCGCTTTTTAATTGATAACGCTGAATTCGATGAAGAAGGCTATTTCATTAACGGAGCATCTATCGGCAGACAGGTAGGCCGATCTAAGATAGCGGTCGTTAGGAAAGTCAGAATACTGCGCAGCCGTGGACAGCTCCCGGCTATGACGTCCAATAAAAAACCTGCCTCTTTACAGAAAATACACCGAGATATGAACGCGGCCGTTTCACAAAAAAGAGGAAGTGGGCCAAATGGCTAGAAAAAAGAAAATCCTGTTTTGTGAATACTATGAGGAATGGATCGAAACCTATAAGGTTGATGCAGTAGCGGGCGTGACTCTCAAAAAGTACTACATCACATTGAAACACCTAAAAGACATCTGCCCAAACCTTTACGTCTCCGATTTAGACAGGCGGACATATCAAAAAATAATAAATGAATATGCAAAAACGCACGAAAAACAAACAACGATGGACTTCCACCACCAGGTAAAGGCTTGCATTCAAGACCTTTTCCATGACCGCCTAATCGAAATAGATCCTACGTATAAATGTGTCATAAAAGGCATGTCGCCTAAACAAAATAAACGAAAAAAGTTCTTGCAAAAAGACGAGCTGGCTAATCTCATCAAGGCACTGGATCTTAGCGAAGTTAACAAAGACTGGTTCCTTCTAATCGTTGCTAAGACGGGCTTGCGGTATGCGGAAGCCTTGGCATTAACACCTGCTGACTTTGATTGGACTAACAACCTGCTAACTGTAAATAAGACATGGGACTACAAGAATAATAGTGGTTTTTCAAAAACCAAAACAACCTCTTCTATGCGAGTTATCGCCATCGATTGGCAGATTGTCGGGCAATTCCAGCCGCTTATTGCTAATTTACCGGAAAATGAGCCGATATTTATTGAAAAGTTAGGCGCTAATTCATATAAGCGCCAATTTAATTCAACTATCAATAATTATTTGCTTTCTAAATGCAGAAAACTGGAAATAACTGAAATAAGTTTGCACGCCTTGCGGCATACTCACGCATCCGTTCTGTTAGCTGCAGGGGTGTCCATCCATACGATAAGCGCAAGGTTGGGTCATGCGGACGTAGGTGTTACGCAAGAGACGTATGCTCATGTGCTCGACGATCTTCAAAGAAAAGACGATCAAAAGATGCTGTCAGCTTTAATGCAGCTGTCACAGGAGGTGTAAAGATGCTAACAAACGAAAAAATAAACGAGCTAATCGGGGTGAAAGAGAGCTATCAAGCTTCCGATAAGCTCGCGAATACTCTATTTGATAAAGAAGCGCGAGAAGATCTGTTTCGGGAATTTCTAAAACTCGAATCGGATCTAAGCTTTGACTGGTTCCATGACTACTTCCAGGACGAGCACGCGGATCGGAGGCTTAAAAAGCAAGACTTCACGCCGAACACGGTGTCTGACATTCTGGCCAAATTGACGGGACCTTCAAAGGTCAATTTGGATGTTTGCGCTGGGATAGGCGGACTCACGATCCGAAAGTGGTGGAATGACGGATCGATCGATCCGCAAGACCGCTTTTACTTTGCCGAAGAGCTGTCTGACCGGGCGATGCCGTTCCTGCTATTTAACCTAATGATCCGCGGTATGAACGCACTGGTGACCCACGGCGATTCCTTGGTAAGTTGGGGGTGCCGGATAAACATGAATGAGAAAATCGAGTATATAGTAACCTACCATGACATCTACGGAGGCTATGACTACTTCATTCTTGAAGTTGGCGATAATGAAGTGGAGACTCATCCCTACCACCTGCTAGGTGAAGCTTTAAAGTATATAGAAAAGTACAAAGAACTTGAAGCTGATGAATTTTGCATCGCTTCCATTACACGTGGCGAGGTCGTAGGAAACAGGTACGAAGACCCCGAATATCTAGACCAGTAAGGAGTAATCAAATGGAAGCGCCAGAGATTAAAGTAAAAATAAACCAAGAACTCAATATCGCGACAGGCACGAGCCGAGTTACGAAGCGCTGGAAGAATGACACACTCTCATGGAGTGACTTCCTCAATCGTCTGGCGCGACCAACGAGGACGCAGGAGGCTGTCGCGCAGTATCAGAAGCTGCCAAAGTCCGAAAAGGGTCAGATAAAAGACGTAGGCGGGTTTGTCGGCGGCTTCCTCAAACAAGGGCGTAGGCAGCCAGACGCAGTCGTTAGCCGCAGTCTTTTAACGCTTGATGCGGACAGCATCACAGACGACATCTGGGAGACGTTCGGCATGTTTTTCGACTGTGCCGCAGCGATCTACTCAACGCACAGTCATACACCTGAGAAGCCGCGCCTGAGGCTGATCGTGCCGGTTAGCCGCCCAGTATCCGCCGAGGAGTACCAGCCGCTAGCGAGGAAGCTTGCAAGCAAAATCGGCATGGATAACTTCGACGATACGACTTATCAGCCAGAACGCCTTATGTTTTGGCCGTCAGTAGCTGCAGACGGAGAGTACGTCTTCGATTATCAAGACGGAGCTTTCCTAGATCCAGACGAGCTCTTAAGTGAATATGTCGACTGGACAGACTCGACCGCTTGGCCGGAGAGCTCACGCAGTCATGGCATCCGGGACCGGCAGGCGAAAAAGCAGGGTGATCCGCTTGAGAAAAAAGGGATCATCGGCGCCTTTTGCCGGGCTTATGACATCCGGGAGGCAATTGAGACCTTCCTGCAGGACGTCTATGAGCCGACAGGTAAAGAGGATCGGTACACGTATTTAGAAGGCAGCACCGTTAGTGGTTTGGTACTCTATGATGATAAGTTCGCTTACAGCCATCACGGGACGGACCCCGTCGGCGATAAGCTCTGTAACGCCTTCGACCTCGTCCGCATTCATAAGTTTGCAGACCAAGACGAAGACGCAAAAGACGGCACGCCCGTTAATAAGCTGCCGAGCTTTAAGGCGATGAAGGAGTTCATTTTAGAAGACGGTCGCACAAAGAGCCTGATGGTTGAGGAGCGCTTGGCAGATGCTGCAGAAGATTTCGAGAACCTGCAGGAAGTTGAAGACAAGAGCTGGATGAAGCTTCTCGAATTCGACGAGCGCGGCCAGATCGAGGCTTCCGCAAAGAACTTAGAGATCATCTTTAGCAATGATCCGAACCTGCACGGGAAAGTCGCTTTCGACCTATTCGCCCAGAGGCTCGTGCTTCGAGATAAACTGCCGTGGGCGCGAGTCGGTGAGCACCCTTTTTGGAAGGATAGCGATGACGCAGGGCTTCGTGTTTACATCGAGAAGGTGTATGGGATCTCACATAAAGGCAAAATCGACGACGCCTTTATTCAGGAAGTCGAGAAGCACGCCTTCCACCCTGTCCGGGATTATCTGGATCCACTTGAATGGGACGGAGTTAAGCGGGTTGAGACGCTGCTCATAGACTACCTCGGAGCTGAGGATACGACCTATAACCGTATTGTTACCAGAAAGGCGCTGTGCGGAGCTGTCGCACGTATTTACGTACCCGGGATTAAATTCGACTACATGCTGACTGTCACAGGTCCGCAAGGCGTCGGGAAGAGCTCCGTGCCTGCTGTGTTAGCTGGTAAATGGTTCAGCGATACGTTGGATACCGTGACCGGGAAAGACGCCTACGAGGCACTGCAAGGCGTCTGGATCATGGAGATGGGCGAAATGACGGCGACGAAAAAGGCAGACATCGAAGCCACGAAACACTTCATTACGAAAAAAGAAGACGCCTTTCGGGTTGCTTACGGCCGCCATAAGAGTTACTTCCCACGTCAATGTATCTTTTGGGGGACCAGTAACGATCAGGAGTTCTTGCGAGATCGGACCGGTAACAGGCGCTTTTGGCCTGTTGAAGTCGGACTGCAAGAGCGCAAGTACCGGATTTGGGACATGACGGAAGAGACGCGAGCCCAGATCTGGGCAGAAGCTAAAGCCCTGTGGAATGCTGGCGAAAAGCTTTATTTAACAGATGAAGAGGAAGAGTTGGCAAAAGAGCAGCAGGATCTGCATACAGAAGATAACCCGCTAGAAGGCCTTATCCGCGAGTATCTAGAGATCAGATTACCTAAGGATTGGTATGACCGTAGCATCTTTGAAAGGCGATCATTTATTAAGGCGCAGGGCGGTGAGATGTCCGAAGAAGGTACCACGGTGCGCGAGAAAGTCTGCGCATTAGAAATTTGGTGCGAACTAATGGACGGTGATCCGAAGAACTTCGCGCCCGTCAAGTCAAAGGAAATCCATTCAATTATGCAACATATGGACGGATGGAGAAAGCCAAACTCAAGATCGGGTAAATTAAGATTTGGTACGGGTTATGGGATACAAAAAGCCTATGTCAAAAACCTGATCTAGCGTTGCCGCAAACATGAAATTTGCGGCAACGTTTCCGGCAACGCGGCAACGCCCCCTGTTGCCAATGTTGCCGCAGTGTTGCCGCAAAAAACTAACATCGGCAACACTATAAAAGGTTGCGCGCCAAAGGATTAGATATAAACGTTGCCAATGTTGCCTATAAAAGTTACTACTTAGTGAGAATTAGATTTAGGTAGTGTGTGAGGCGCCTGTGCCCGCCTACGCACGTATACACGTGTGTGAGTAAAATATGCGGCAACATCGGCAACGTTTAAAATTGAGGTGAGAAAATGTTAGAATCAGAGATCGAAAAATATTTAAAAACGGAAGTCGAAAAAGCAGGAGCGTTGTGTTGGAAGTTTATGAGTCCAGGGAATGCAGGAGTACCGGACCGGATTGTCCTTCTACCTGACGGGCGGACCTGGTTTATCGAATTGAAAGCACCGGGTAAGGCACCAAGGCCCTTGCAGATGAAGCGAATCCGTCAACTGCAGTCTTTGAAGCAAAGAGTCTTTGTGATCGATTCAAAAGAGGAAGTCGACACACTTGCAGAAATGGCAAGGTTTGTCACAGAAAGTGTTAATTACGCAGAGGTGGCAGATATTGCAGAACAGGTAGAAAAAACGTTGCAAAAAGGTAAGACTCCTAAATGACTACCTTTATCCCGCATAATTACCAAGCTTATGCGAAAGACTGGATTATCAATAACGCCTATTGCGGCTTATTCCTAGATATGGGGTTGGGGAAGACGGTCACGACCTTAACAGCTATCAATGAATTGCTGTATGAATACTTCGAGATCGAGAACGTTCTTGTGATCGCGCCTTTACGAGTAGCAGAGAAGACGTGGTCTGACGAGATCCAGAAGTGGGATCACCTGCAGCACTTGACCGTCTCTAAAGTGGTGGGGTCCGCGAAAGCGAGAGAGGCGGCACTGCAGCAGAAGGCAGATATCTACGTCACGAATCGCGAAAACGTCGTCTGGCTAGTCGAGTACTACGGGCGCAATTGGCCTTTTCAAACAGTCGTGATCGACGAGCTTTCTAGCTTTAAGAACCCAGCTGCGAAAAGGTTCAAGGCTTTACGCAAAGTCCGGCCGCTAATGAAGCGAGTCATCGGACTAACCGGGACGCCGGCACCCAACTCTCTTATCGATCTCTGGCCGCAGGTGTACTTGTTAGATAGGGGCGAAAGGTTAGAAGAGCGGGTCACTTGGTACCGGAGTAAGTACTTCACACCCGGCCAGCATGACGGACATGTGGTTTATAACTGGCAACTGATCAAGGGCGCGGATAAAGTGATCTACAACAAGATCGGAGATATCTGTGTCAGCATGAAAAAAGAGGACTACTTAGACATGCCTGAACTAATTTATACGACTGACACTGTCACATTGACAGCGAAAGAAAAGGCGCTGTATAAGCAGCTTGAGAAAGACTACATCCTTGAACTGCCGAAAGGAGATGTTACAGCGGCTAATGCAGCGGTACTCGCAAACAAATTACAGCAGATGGCCGAAGGAGCAATCTACGACGAGGACAGAGCCGTCCAAGTCATTCATGATCAAAAGGTTAGTGTGTTGAAAGAGATTGTCGAGGAAGCACAAGGCGAACCAATCCTCTGCTTTTATAACTTCAAGCACGGGCTGGATCGGATTAAGAAAGCTTTCCCGCAAGCCAGAGAGCTAAAGACGAATCAGGACATCGACGACTGGAACGAGGGCAAAATTCCGCTACTGTTAGCACATCCAAAAAGCACAGGTCACGGCTTGAACCTGCAGCAAGGCGGCCATATCGCGGTCTGGTTCTCGTTGACGTGGTCTCTTGAACTCTTTCAGCAGGCTGTCGCAAGACTGATGCGACAAGGGCAAGAGAAGCCTGTTATCATGCACCAGATCGTCGCGGAAGGTACGATCGACGAAAGAATAATCAAAAGCATAGAAGGCAAGGAAAAGAACCAAGATAGCCTACTGCAGGCTGTCATGGCACGAATTGAGGAGGTACGGCAAGATGGCGATTTTTAAAAAACGAAAGTCAAACACAGAACCTTTCAGGGTCACCTTTATCCCAGAAATAGGTCCACAAGTCCTTATGGGAGCGAACGGCGAGGTATTAACTACCATAAGAGGTTCAGACAACGTATCGGAAAAGACTAAAGAGGCTTTAATCGATACTAGCAAGCATAGCCTTCTAATTTCGCACGACTCGCCAAGGAGTGCGCCTATCCTAATCGTCGACGGTCACCGCCTAGAAATTATAGAGTCAATCGAATATATTTGGGTAACAGCAGACGATAGGAACGAAAGTAAGATGTATTTAAAGGTTAGTTACTTTGATAAGCAAGAGTTACTCACAGCTAGATCATCAACACTGGATCTTCTGATTGAGAGAGGGGACAGACAAGAGGTCTTGAGGCATAGAGATACCGTAAATGCCGAGGCTAAGGAAGCGATAAGAAGGCGTCCACTCACTCACACGATAGGTCACCCAAGACCACCACGTGACCAAGCTCCACCACCACCACCAAATACTAAACGAAAGGAGAACGGAGAAGATGGCGAATAGAGATATGTTAAGCAAGAAGCAGATCGACTACATCGTAGAACGAGCGACAGAGCAGGCCACAGCCATCTACAAGCGCGAGCGTGCAGCCACGATCAAGAAGGCGCGAGACTGGCGGCTGCATAACGTCAAGCTGCTACTTCGCCATTATAATCAGCTGAAAGCATATAGCGAAGACATGACTGAGGAGTTCAAAGATTTCAGCTTAATCTGGGACACTTTTGGTATCCAAGAACTGTCGACCGGGATAACAAACAACAATGTTAAGACGGTGATCATCATGCAGCATGTTGACTTCCGGTTGAGACAGTGGAAGGACCTTTGCAAGACGTCAGAAGACCTGATGCGGTATAAGTTGATCTATGACCTGTACTTGACAAAGGACCCCATTACTATACAAAAGGCAGCAGAGAAGTATCATCTTGCCAGAAATACCGTATATCGTGAAGTAGATAAAGCCTGCAAAACCCTTGCTATTCTTTTCTTTGGGATAGATGGAATAACGAATTTCACAATGTGAGAAAAATCGGAGAACAAATGTGTCATTTAATGTGCTATTATGATAGCGTGGAATAAAAGTAATGGGCCGTCTTAGGCTAGGGACGTGGCGGAATAGGTAGACGCTATATCTAGTAGACGCTTGAAGACTAGAGAAGTAAGAGTGTGTCACGCGTGATCATGCAGGGTGCAAATCCCTGCCGTCTCTTTCGATACTCGTAGCTCAATCAGGAAGAGCGATGCATCGCGAGTTAAATAATAGCATTGTTGCAGGTTCAAATCCTGCCGAGTATCTTTACAAATTTAATACAGCCTCGCATGAGGGTAACAAGGTAGTGCTTAAATGCACTGCCTTTTTATTGGAGTGAGTTAGGTGTTATCAAAAGAAAAGCGGCTAAGGTTCTATAAGTCGGGACCTTGGAAGCGAGTTAGGCAAGATGTACTCGAACGAGATAACTACGAATGCCAAGAGTGCAAGCGATCCGGTCGAGTAACCACTAAGGTAACCACGGAGCTAGTGAAGCTGGATGTGGACCACATCAAAGACCTAGAGCATTACCCAGAGCTTGCCTTGGATCTTGATAACCTCGAGACTCTCTGTCAGGTATGCCATAACCGAAAGCATCACAGGTTTGCGAAAAAGGTCAATAGGTGGGCGCACGATGAAAAATGGTGAAGAAGTTCACACCCCCGGGTCAACAGTTTGCGATTTCCATTTGGCCCGGGGAACGGTGAGGGGACTCGATCTCCCAGAAATTTAACGAAAAATAACCCAGGAAAGGGGGTGGCACAGATGAATCCACTAACTAAAGCAAGCATGGACCGGATCAAAAAACAGCTTTTACGGGGAGTAAAAGACGACGACGAAATCGGGAAGGAGAAAGTGAACAGGTATTTAAACCTACTCTCTATTTTTTACCTGCTCGACGAGTCTATCAAAGAAAAAGGCGTCATGGTCGAGACGGTCAACGCTAGTCAGCGGTTCTTGAAGCCGAACCCTGCGGTCGCTGAAAAAAGCAAAGTTAACGCGTCACTGATCGCGTTAAGCCGGGACTTGAACGCTTCGCCATCCCCCGGCGGTGATAAGAAAAGTGATAACGGCTATAGCGCCAGTGATTTAGTATGATCAAACAGAAATACGTCGATGCTTACCTGAAAGAGTACGATACCGGGAAAGTGAAGTTCAACAAAGAGCGGCAAGATCTTGCTCGGTATGTTAGAGAGGACATCTTAAGTCGTGACGACATTTACTTTGAAGACTCCATGATCGAGGGCTGTATAAGGTTCGGCGAGAAGTGGTACTTCCCACTTAAGCCGTTTCAAAAATTCCTAATCGCTTTCGTCTTTCTTTTTTGGAAAGAAAACGACCGTGCTTTTTATCGACGATTCCTCTGGTTTATGGGACGCGGAGGCGGTAAGAATGGGCTGGCCTCAGTGGTCGGTCATTTCTTGATCAGCGAGCTTCACGGGATACCTAAATATAATATCTCGATCGTCGCCAACTCAGAGGATCAAGCGAAAGTCAGTTTTGAAGAAATTTACGACGCGATCGAGATTAATGCAGATCCGTTAAAAAAGGCCTTCACTAACAGAAAGGTGCTTATCGAAAATAAAAAAACAAGATCTATTTTGAGGTACCGCACCAGTAACGGCAGCACAAAAGATGGGCTGCGAGACGGTGCGGTTTTTTTCGATGAAATCCACCAGTATCTCAATAACGATGACGTGAAAGTCCACCGATCAGGGCTGGGGAAAAGGTTGAATCCGCGCGAGTTCTACCTCGGGACAGATGGGTACATCCGGGACGGCTTCTTAGATAAGTTGAAAGAGACTGCTCGGAAGGTTCTAGCGGGCGAGGCGCGCGTGAATGCGATCTTCCCCTTTATCTGCAAGCTGGATAACGAGGAGCAGGTCAACGACCCGGATAACTGGGAGTTGGCTAATCCGATGCTTTCTCAGCCTCGAAGCGAATACGCCGAGATCCTTTTCGACACGATCGTCGAGGAATTTGAGGACCTGCAGGAGGATCCAACCAACCGCGAAGAGTTCATGACAAAACGTATGAACTTGCCTGTTGCCGACCTTGAAAGAAGCGTCGCGACTTGGGAGGAAATCATGGCTACGAGTCGGCCATTCCCTGATATCTCAAAAAGCACCTGCATCGGCAGCTTAGATTATGCGAGTATTCGAGACTTTGCCGCCTGCGGACTGCTTTTCAGATCCGGCGAAGACTACGTCTTTAAGACGCATTCTTTCGCTCGTAAAAAGTTCGTGGACGTCTACTATAACTATTCAAGTACGAGAGTTGACGAGAGCCGGCAGAAAGTCGCGCCTATCCGAGAGTGGGAAGAGGCAGGTTTACTGACCGTCGTCGATGAACCCTCCATCAATCCGCAGCACATAGTTGACTTTTTTGTGGAAGCCCGCGAGAAGTACGGTGTGACAAAAGTCGTCGCTGATAACTTCCGAATGGATCTCATAAGGCCTTTACTAGAAGCGGAAGGCTTTGAGACCGAGATTATTAGAAACCCGCGTGCGATTCAAAGTTTGCTAGCGCCCCGCATTGAGAGCGCCTTTGCAAATGAACATGTCATTTTTGGGGATAACCCTTTAATGCGTTGGTATACCAATAACGTGCTAAGGTGCATCAAAAAAGACGGCAATGTCGAGTACTTGAAAAAAGACGAGACCCGGCGAAAGACGGACGGGTTCCAAGCCTTTGTGCATGCCATGTATAGAGCTGATGAAATCGAGAATCGAGACTACTCGGAAGCCCTGGACTTCTTGAATAACTTGAACTTTTAGGAGGTGATAAACAAGTATGGGATGGATTTCTGATCTTTTAAGAAAGAATAAAGAGCTCGCGACGACGTTCGATCTCGACTTTATCGAAGAGCCTGCAAAGCGTGCCTACCTCAAGCGGATGGCGCTGAACACTTGTATCGAGTATATGGGGCGGTCACTTGCACAGTGTGAATTTCAAAGGCGCGATGGGCCGAAACAGATCAAGGACATGATGCACTACAAGCTGAATGTCCGGCCGAATTCAGATCAAGCGGCGGCTACCTTTTGGAAAAGAGTCGTTTATAAGCTGATCTATGAGAATGAGTGCCTTGTCGTACTATCCGACACGGATGATCTACTCATAGCGGATCGTTACAATCGTAATGAATTCGCGCTTTACGACGATACCTTTACAAATGTGGTCGTAAAAGATTACGAATTTAAGCGGAGCTTTAAGATGAGCGACGTCTTCTTTTTCGAGTATGCTAACGAGAAGCTCTCAGCCTATGTAAATGAGCTTTTTTCTGATTACGGAGAGATATTCGGACGGATGATGAATGCGCAAATGCGTAACTACCAGCTTCGTGGGATCGTTAACATTAAGATGGGCAAGAACTTCAACGAGAACCAGGACGCCTTACAAGCCTACATCGATAAGCTGTATAAGGCTTTTTCTAATTCCTCGGTAGCGATTGTGCCACAGCTCGAAGGGCTGGAATACGAGGAATTAGGAGCAACGAAGTCGACTAGTAACCAGTCGGTAAACGAGTTAACTAACTTGAAGTTAGCTGCGTTGGATGATGTGGCCCGGATTATCGGTATCCCTCCTGCGCTGGTGAAGGGCGATCAAGCAGAGCTGAAAGATAATCTGCTGGCCTTTAAGGATAATGGCTTCGGCGCTTTAGTTAAGATGATGCAGGACGAGCTCAACGCAAAGCTCTATGAACCTCATGAGATTCTAGCAGGCAAGTATACGCGAATTATCCGCAAGATATCGCCATTAGACGTGCCGGACGCAATTGACAAGGCCGTATCAAGCGGGGTATTTACGCGGAATGATGTACGTGATGAGCTGGGCCATGAACGATCACCTGACCCGCGCTTAGACGAGTACATGATCACGAAGAACTACCAGACTATCAGTGAAGGAGGTGAGATGGATGAAAACAATTGAAATAAAAGGCGACGTCGTGAGCGACAGCATGAAGTGGATTTATGACTTCTTCGGAGAGCCGGCAATCTCGCCAGCAGACATCACTGCTGCCTTACAGGAAGCCGCAGGGGACGACGTGGAGGTTCTCATCAACAGTAACGGCGGTGACGTCTTCGCAGCAAGCGAGATATTTACAAAGCTAAAGGACTCAGCTAGTAAGGTTACAGTAAAAGTAACCGGACTGGCCGCAAGCGCTGCTTCTGTCATCGCGATGGCAGGCGATGTGGTGAAGATATCACCCACGGCGCAGATCATGATTCATAACGCGGCAAGCGCGGCATACGGGGACTATCATGACCACGAGCACACAGTCGGCATATTGAAGAACGTAAACACTTCAATCGCTAACGCTTATCAAATGAAGACCGGACGCGGCTTAGACGAGCTGTTGAATCTGATGGAAGGTGAAGCATGGCTAAACGCACAGAAAGCGACGGAGTTAGGGCTTGCAGACGAGGTCATGTTTGCTGAAAACGAAGAAATGCCACAACTCGTTAATGCTTATGAAAAGCCTGCTTTTTCTCAAAATGTCGTAGCGAAAATGCAAAGCATGAAGCCTGCACTCTTGAAAGAAAAAGAGGGGCCGACCGCGACGGTTAAGCTCGATACAGAGCAGTTGCAAGCGGCTTTTGATGAGGCCTTTTCTAAGTTCAAAAATAACACGATTGTTAACGGGAAGTCGTTGCAAGAGTGGGAAAAGCAAGCAGAAAAGCAAGAAGACCAGAAACCGGAAGAGCCTAGAAATACAGGCTTCAAACGGTTTCTTTTTTAATCTCAAAAAATTGGAGGAATTGAAATGCCAGTAAAGTTAAATGAGGGTTTGGAGACTTTCCAAGCAAAAAGACAAGAGTTTATTAATCTTGTACAAAATAATGCGCCGCAGGTTGAGCAAGATGCGGCATATAGCGAACTATTAAATGCTATGGCACAGGACGTAAAGAATGCTGCCATAGCAGAGGCTCGCGAAGAAGCTCATCAGATTATTGAGAACCAAGAACGAAACAAGGGCATGTCGCAGAATGAAATTAAATTCTTCAACGATATCAATAAGGAAGTTGGCTATAAAGAGGAGAAACTTTTGCCGGAAGAAACGATCGACGAAATCTTCGAGGATATGGTCAGACAGCATCCACTGTTGCAAGCTCTAGGTATTAAGAACAACGGTTTGCGCATGAAGTTCTTGCGTTCAGAAACAAGCGGAGTAGCGGTATGGGGAGACATCTTCGGCGAAATCAAAGGTCAACTAGATGCGGCCTTTAGCGAAGACACGGCCATCCAGCACAAGCTGACGGCGTTCGTCGTGCTGCCTAAAGATTTAGAAGAATTTGGACCTAAGTGGATTAAACGCTTTGTGTCGCTTCAAATTCAAGAAGCTTTTGCCGTAGCACTTGAGGCCGCGTTCTTGAAAGGTGATGGCGTCTCCAAACCCGTTGGCCTGACCCGTAAAGTAGCAAAAGGTACTTCTGTAATCGATGGTATGTACCCGGAAAAAGCAGCAACAGGTACCTTGACTTTTGCGAATGCTGAAACGGCGAAAAACGAAATGGCCGGAGTATTCAAACACCTTTCAACAAAAGAGAACGGCGAGCCCGTAGCCGTAGCAGGTAAAGTACTGCTTATTATTAATCCGCAGGACGAGTGGGATATCAAAGCCGCATACACACACCTAAACGATGCAGGCGTATATATTACCGCCTTCCCGTTCAACCCAACCTTTGTTACTTCCGAAGCAATGACGGCTAAAAAGGCGATTGCTTGCGTGGTAGATCGGTATGACGCGATCGTTGCAGGCGGCGTGAGTGTCAAGCAGTATGATCAAACTCTAGCGTTAGAGGACATGAACCTCTATACCGCTAAACAGTTCGCGTTTGGGAAAGCGAAAGATGACAAAGCGGCAGCTCTCTATAACTTGAATGTGACGAGCTTGCCAACAGCCTAAAAAGAAAGGATGAGACGTAATGCCTGAGTTTAAAATTTTAAGCCCCTTTCGGGATAAAGAAACGGGAGAAGCTTACATTCGCGGCGAAGTACGAGAGTTCGCAGACAGCCGTGCACGCGAGATCGTAGAAGCAGGGGACTTTCTTGAAAAAGTAGCCGAGAAGGCAGAAGAGCCTCAAGAGGAGATCGTTGAGGAAGCGCAGCCTACCGAAGAGCCCCAGGAAAAAGAGGAAGAGCCTAAAAAAACATCAAATAAAAAACAAAAACCAGCTACTAGTAAGTAGGTGGTTTTTGTGAATTCAGATATTATCACAGACGAGCTTTTAGAGGAATTCAAAGACCGAATGAAGATATCCCACTCCGCAGAAGACGAAAGCCTGAAAAAGTTGCTGTTCGAGTCATACGAAGAGCTGCAGGACATGTGTGGAGAGTTCTCCCTTGAGACATCTGTGACTGGCAAAGGGCTCGTCATGGAGCGGTCGCGTTATGTCTATAATGACGCGACGGAGTTCTTTGAGGCTAACTTTAAAACAGCGCTGATGCGGCTAGGGTTTAAGAACTACCTTGCTACACGAGGCATCTCAGACGGAGGCGAGGAAGTATGAAGCCTTTTAAATACACATCGCCAGACATCCAGTCGGCCGATCTGAGGACGCCTGTGGTCTTTTATGGTGCTAAGCCTAACAAAGGTCCAGAGCCAGGAGAGACGACCGACGAGAAGCTCTATGCCTGCTTTGGCGACGTCTATAACCCCTCCGCAAAAGACTTGAGTATCCTAGAAGGTACCGAGACCGAAGAGGCAGTCACGGTCAAGATTCGTGACACTCGAGGCGGTTATCTACCTTCTACAAGTGACTATTTAGTGCTTGACGACTGGCGTTATAGAGGTAAAGAGTTCGCGGTCAAAAGCGTTGGACCAGATCTTGAGAATAACAACTACATTAAGGTAATAGCGGGGGTGGTGACGCGTGCCAGTAACATTCACGGGGACGGATGATATCATTCGTGAGATGGAAAAAAGGTACAGTCCTGCCAAAGTGAAAAAGGCTGCCCGGACCGCGTTGATAGAAGGGGCGGAAGTCGTCGAGAAAGCGATGCAAGCTTCTTTCAACTCTTTTGCTGATACAGGGGCGTCTCGGGACGAGATCGTCTTTTCTCTCCCGCGTTCTATCGGTGGCGTCCTGCGCATTCGGTTAGGATGGCGAGGTCCAAAAGATCGCTGGCGCCTTATTCACTTAAACGAGAACGGCTATACGAGAGACGGGAGACGGGTTACTCCGCGAGGGTATGGCACTATTCGCCGAACTGTTGCGGCAGTATCTCCTGCATTTATAGCTGCCGTCCAAGAATCGCTAAGAAAGCAGATGTTGCTATGAAAGACTGGCTGATGATCATTTATGAGAGGCTGCAGGCTAATGCGGTCATCGCTGAAAAAGTGGGCGATCGGATCAAGTTCTACAAGAATCCACAGAGTGCAGATACTTCAAAAGACTTTATCCGAATAGCTTATGTAGAGCCACCTAGATCGGCTACTTACGCCAGTAATGAAGCTGCTACAGAAGAGGTAGCAGTGCAGGTTGATGTTGAGACCTACGAGCGGATGACCGCAAAAGTCCTGCAGGCGGAAGTAAAAAAAGAACTCAGAAAACTGAATATGACACAGGAACCCGGCGGGCTGGATGACTATTTCGAGGAGACTACGAGGTACGTAGACTCTCGCAGGTATTCCGGTCGGCCGTATTTTATTGAAAACGAGGAGGAAGATTAATGATTACAATCGGCTTTAAAAGCGCAACGATCGGTATTTTTGATGCGCAAAAAGTTAACGTAACGAAAGAGAAGTTCACTATTAAAGGCGAACAAGGGAAAGGCGCAACGGTAGAGGCGAAGATTAGCGGCTTGAGCGCGGAAGCGAAAAAGATCTTCGGCTCTAATAACCCATATTTCGTGTCGCAAAAAGGTACAGGTGATTTGAAAAACGAAATGTCTATACTAGATGTCCCTTATAACGTCCAGAACGCTATCCTGGGCTGGGTCAAAGATACCGACAGAGGCTTCACCGCGTTGGGAGATCAGACGCAGCCTCCATATGCGGCGGTCTTTATGGAAAGTGAAGACGGCACAGGTCAACCTGTCGCGCTAGCACTGTTCCGCGGCCGCTGGTCGCGCGAAGAAATTAGCCTGAAAACGTTGAACGAAGATGCTTTTGAGCCGGAAAGCGAGGCGCTAGTGATGGCCTGCGTGGCGAATGACGAAGGCTTATCATTCGGGATGGCCGTAGGTACAGAAGAAGTAGAGAAGCTCCGCGCATACACCTTCCCAACAGAGGAATTGCCAGACGCCTAAATCGTCGGCCCTGCTATTAGCGGGGCCTTTAAAATTGGATGAAAAGGAGATAAAGATATGTCAGTCAAATTAAAACTCAGAAATCCAGAAACAAACAAAGAACAAGTATTTACACAAGAGCTGATTACTGCAAGGGATGTCCGCCGCGGCTTAGAACTGCAGGTAGAACTCGAGAAAGACGAAAAGAATAATCTAGAGCTGCTGGACCTGGCCGTAGACTTTACGGCTGCAGTTTTTAAAAACAAGGTAACCGAGGACATGATTTTGGATGGTTTAGCCGGCGATAAAGTTTGGGGAGTCCTAGGCGAAGTCCTTAAAACCGTTATCAACGGAGGTAATCCGGTAGAGGATGCGGGAAAAAAGGAGAAACAGTAACCGCAGAGGAAGCTCTCGATCGGATTAATAAGGTCTACCGTGATTTGATCAAAAGCGGATGGGC
Source organism: Listeria ilorinensis (assembly GCF_913566895.1). Lineage (GTDB taxonomy): Bacteria > Bacillota > Bacilli > Lactobacillales > Listeriaceae > Listeria > Listeria ilorinensis. The sequence continues at coordinate 207,260 of NZ_CAJYCN010000005.1, forward strand.
CTATAACGCTGTTGACGAAGCAGACTTTTTCCACTTGATGTCGCTTTTTAGCACTAAACAGAAGAAGGCCAGAGTCGTTCCACTCGGCGAATTTGTCAGATCAATGGGAGGAGGTAGTTAGCCATGGCAGGAAACGCGTCTCCTCTCGGCCAGATGATTGTCGAAATGGATCTGAATTCATCGAAATTTACTAACTCGATGACGGCAGTTAAGCGGAGTTTGAAATCAAGTGAATCTCAAATGAAAGCTCAAATGGCCGTCTTTGACCGAGCGGATGACAAGCTAGGTAAGCTAGAAGCACAGTACGACGGGCTCAGTCGATCGCTTAAGATCAACGAGAAGCACGTCGAAGGGTTGACGAAAGCATACAAGGAAGAGGTTGCCGCTAATGGCGAAGCCTCGGTTAGAGCGCAGAATCTAGCCAGAAGCATCAACGACGGAGTGGCCAAGCAGGCACGACTTGAGGCGCAGCTAAAAGCAACGAGTCGCGCAATGGATCTCGAGAAGCTCAACCTGCAGGAGCTGAATAATCAAATGCAGGCGAATGGCCGCTTCTCTGCTGCACTAGCACAGAAGCAGCAATTGGCCGGGAATAAGATGGGTGCTATGCGGACGCAGTACGCCGCGATGGGTCAGAAGATTAACGATCTGACTCGCATCCGAGATGCCGAGATTCAGAAGCTTAACGTTGTGGCGCAGACTTACGGTAAGACATCGAGCCAGTATACAAATCAAGCGGCACGCGTGCAGGAGCTCGATAACGAGCTTGTCACCAGCGGCCGTACGATGGACAGCTACGCGAAGAAGATCGGCGGCATGTCACCAGAACTAGACGGGTTTAGAAACTCGATGGACAGCGTCAGCAACACGTTGAAGACCACCGGGCAGCAAGCCTGGAATACGGGTAAGACGGTTACGACTCATTTTTCAGCCCCCATCGCCTTAGGCCTCGGGGCGGCTACAAAAGTAGCTGCAGACTTCGAGTCTGAAATGAGCGACGTTCAAGCGGTCTCTAACGCTTCGGCCGCGGAGATGGAGAAGTTCAAAGCCTTGGCCATCGATCTAGGTGCGAAGACGAAGTTCAGTGCTAAAGAAGCAGCTTCGGGAATTGAGGAACTAATCAAAGCAGGGGTAAGTACCACGGACATCTTGAACGGCGGCCTTGCTGGCGCGTTAGATTTAGCAGTGGCAGGTGAGTTAGATCTTGCCAGCGCTGCAGAGATTGCTAGCACCGCTTTGAATGCCTTTAAAGATGACAACATCTCTGTTTCCAAAGCGGCCGACATTCTAGCCGGAGCTGCGAACGCATCGGCAACAGACGTGAGCTCCATGAAAGAGAGCTTGCAGCAGGTATCTGCTGTAGCAAGCGGCGTAGGCATGAGCTTTGAGGACACCTCCACGGCCTTGGCCGTGTTCGCGCAAAACGGCCTAAAAGGCAGCGATGCAGGTACTTCGCTAAAAACCATGCTCTCAAGGCTGCATCCGCAAACGGATAAGGCTTGGTCTGAGTTTATGCGACTGGGACTTATAACGACGAATACCACGGCCGCTATGAAGACCTTGAGTGAGAACGGCATTCAACCGTTAAGCAACGACGAGGATGTTCTAATAGACCAAATGCACGATCTGGCCGAAGCGATAGCTGGACCCGGTGCATCAGCCTCTAAAGTAGAGAAGGAATTTAATAAACTTCTCGAACAAAGCGGCGCCATGCAGAGTGCTTTTTACGATAGCAACGGCGAGCTGAAAAGCTTTGCTGAAATCGCTGAACTTCTACAAGAGTCTCTGAAAGGTATGAATAGAGAACAGCGAAGCGCAGCCCTGCAAACCATGTTTGGCAGCGACGCAGTACGTGCGGCAAACATCGCTTATAAAGAGGGTGCCGAAGGCATTCAAAAGATGAACGATGAAATGAATAAGACGACTGCTGCAGAAGTTGCCGCCAAAAAAATGGACAACTTGAAAGGTCAGATTGAGGAGCTGAAAGGGGCAGCAGAGACCTTCGCGATCTCTGCAGGTTCTACTTTAATACCAGCCTTTACCGACATCGTCAAGAGTGCACAGAAGATCTTAGACGGCTTTAACGACTTGAACCCAGAAACGCAGAAATTCATCATGAAACTGGGCTTAACGGCAGCTGCAGCAGGTCCGGCCATTATGGCTTTCGGAGGAGTATCCCGTGGATTAGGCGAGATATTTGGCTTAGCGAGCAAGACGACGACTGGCGTCAGCCGTTTGTTGGGAGTCATGAAGCAAGGAAAGGTTAGCGCTATACCACTTTCTGCGGGCTTGGATCTAGTTGATGCAGCCATGATTGGCGTTGGTAAGAATTCTGTTAAGGCAACCGGAGCGTTGACAGGAGTAGCTGCCAGCACGAAAACGACCGGAACAGGCATGAAGGCTGCAGCGGGATCTACTAAACTCCTCGGTACCGTACTAGGAGGGCTTACAAGCCCTGCGGGTTTAGCCGTTCTTGGCATCGGGGCAGTAGGCTTAGCGGTCTACGGATTGAAAAAGGCCTATGACGATAACAAGACTACTGTTGACGTCTGGGGTGCAGATGTGAACAAGCACACCGCTGACGTCTTGACCAAAGTACAAGGGCTGAATAGTTCGGCCACAGGCGAGTTTAATTTGATGGCACAAGGTATCAGCGGGTCATCAGATGCTATGATTGAAGACTTTTCGCGAATGGGGACCTCGATCGAGAACGATTTGAAAGCACGAATTGAAGGGTTGAACGAAGCACTCAAATTAGTGCCGGAGAACGCCAAGGCTGCCGTGGAGGACGTCGTCAAAGATGAAGAACAGCGGACACAGCAGGCTCTCGACAGCGTGAAAGAGAATAATGCGCGTATTTCAGAAATCAAGCAGCAGGCGAAAGACAACGACCGTAACATGACGATCGAAGAGTCTAAGCGAATCATGGCGATCGAGCAGGCAAATGCAGAAGAGTACATCAACCTAACAGTCGATAATAAAAACGATCGCAAAGCAATTCTTGACGCCATGACAGGCGACGTGTCCAAAGCTACGGAAGACCAAGCAACCGCTTGGGCGAAAGGCCTTGCACAGCAAAGGCAGACGATTACTTCAGAGGCAGCAGAAACGAAAGAAGCCTTCAAACAGAAGCTTCTCGATTCAGGTATTGAAGAGGGCAGCGACGTCATGATTAAATCGTTGGCGGCTTTGGACGAAGCTAGCAAACAGTCAACAGACGCGATTGATCAGCAACTTTTAAAAATTGCGGAACGATATCCCGAAATCGCAGATCAGATCAGCCTAAGTAACGGCCAAACAATTGACAGTACGCAAGGTTATTCCAACGCTATGATTAACGAGAATCAGCGTATTTTAGACTCCGCGGCCGAAACTGCGTCGGGTTTGACAGAGAACAACGCAGAGCTGACAAAAGGCTTGAACTTCGTTGCAGACGAGACGACACGTGCGGGCCAAATCTGGAACGATCTAGTCTTCGATGACAAGACCGGGACGGTTAAAACGAACGCTCTCGAAGAGATCGACAAGGCTTCTCAGTCCGAGCAGGGTTGGAAAGAGATCAAATTTATGCTCAAGTCTGCTGATGTCGACTCTAACTCACGAGCCACTATCTTAGAAGTCATACAGGATAACGGTAAATGGAACGATCTGACTTTTAAAGAGAAGAAGCTCTCGGCTATTTATGACGGCACGAACGAAGTGATGGATGCGTTAAATGATATGGGCGAGTGGAATAACTTAGATTCAAAAGATCAAGTTCTTTTAGCAAAAGCGGAGACCTCAGAAGACGTGATTCAAGCCCTGAAAGATATCGGACGCTGGGACATGGTAGATCCTGAGACGCAGCGGCTACTCATTGATAACTCGGAAGTGTTCACAAAAGTGAGAGCCTCTGAGGACGTGATTGTTAGTTATAACGGCGAGAAGGTTAGCCTTAAGACCTTGCTTGCGGATAACGCGGACCTCGTTCAAAAGGTTCAAAGCGGTGAGAATGTAGTCGTTAAATATAACGGTCAAAAAGTCGACTTGAAACAGCTCTTCGGGAATAACATGGATCTCCTAGCCAAATTAAGCTATGGTATTGATTCGATCGTTAGCTATAACGGTAAAGAGGTTGGCCTTAAGACGCTGCTTGCTAACAACGCAGACGTGCTCGCGAAGTTACAGTCCGGGAAAGATGTGATTGTCGAATATAACGGACAGCAGGTAAATCTTAAAAACTTGCTAGCAAATAATGCAGACGTGGTCAGCAAAGCCAATGAAGGGATGACGGTCATCTCTGATTTCAACAACTATGATCCAGAAAGCAAGTACTTTGATGCTAGCACGAACGCAAGCGATGTGGTTGGCCCAATTGATACAGCTAAAAGCTCGTGGGAAGGTCTTTACGGCATGAATGATTTTAAAAAGTTCACCGTGCAATTCGCTGCAGAGGGAAACCCTGCAGGGTATGCAAAAGGGACCAACTTCCACAAGGGCGGCCCGGCATTAGTCAACGATGCGCCAGGACCAAACTATCAAGAGTTGATCACGAACCCGGATGGGACTTCCTTCATCATGAAGGGCAGGAATATCCTGTTAAACCTCCAACGCGGCGCCTCAGTACTACGAGGCGATAAGACGGCTGCTTGGAAAAGAAGCATCCCACGCTTTGCGGCAGGAACTAAAAAGCAAGTAATTCCAACAGCTCAAATAAGCAGCGAGTCTCTTGTTATGCAGACAATCGACACCGTTATTAGCGCATTGAGTTCAATTTTTAAAGGGCAGCAGCCTGTTAAGAATGATGACTCAGTTATTATCGAGCAGCTGATCGAGTCCAATAAGCAGCAAGCGCAAATGATCGCGCTGCTGCAAGCAATACTTGCAAAAGATTTAAAGATTGATGACAAGGCGTTAACGAAGCACGTCAGCGAACAGCAAGCGCGCGTCTTTGACAGCTATCTATACGAAGCAGGAGGCGGATAACTATGACAGATAAGTGGGTCCACATCGACCGGACGGATCGGACTTTTTACCTTGAGAACATTCAAGGCCTGTACTTCTTAGACCAAACCCTCGAAGACCCGACAGTCTCGAATGCAGGTATTCAACTGCAGGGCGTTGACGGACTTCTTCCAATCAAAAACACCTATGCGCCTCTTGCGCTTAAACTTCGCTTCTTCTATGAAGGAAAGGACGTAGCCGATAATCAGCTAATGATGAAAGATCTGCGTAACATCTTCCACTGCGAGGAGCCTTACATCGTGAGACATTCAGAAATGCCAGGGCTTCGCTACCTCGTCTCTAACTGTTTGATTGAACAGGAGGCGCAGTCGTTATATGACTACGTGTTCACGATTACCTGCAACGTTTACAAGGGCTATACCGAGAGCTTCGGCACAACCCTTAACCCACTAACCTTTGAAGAGGAGAAGTGGCAAGTCGGGCTGGACCTTCCGGTCGGCGAAGATCTGCCCTACGTCTTTACATCCAAATCTTTCAAGGTGTATAACGCCTCTTCGATCAAGGTTAACCCGGTGCTGCGGCATCAGTTAGAGGTAGCGATGACGTGTGAGGGAACTCCGCGAATTACAAACAGGACGACGAGTGATACCTTCGAGTACAAGAAGAGCCTGAAAAAAGCAGACACCTTGTACATTCAAGGAGTGTACCCGTTCGTCAATAATCAGCATGCAGGGGTCAACACAAATCACGGTGTTATCACTTTGGCGCCAGGATGGAATGAATTTGAGATTACAGGCGCTGACAACATAAATATCGCTTTTAATTTCCGATTCATTTACAGGGGGTGATGGCGTGGATCTACTAACAGTGCGGGACTACGATGGGAAGGCAGAGGAGCTACTGATCGACTTTGATTACGGTTCTTTCTCCTACTCGTACGAAAAGAACGCTTCACGACAGATTACCTTTGACGCTTACCGGACAGACTTCAACAGCTACAGTTACGACCTGCTGCAGGTGGAGGCGACTATCACCTACCAAGGTCAGGAGTACGTGGTTAAGCAGTGCGACCCTTCTCTTGTAGATAACGTAGAGAGAAAGGCGGTTACCGCCTACCACGTTACTTACACCTTTCAAGACTGGTGCCAGTACTCAGTTAAGGAAGGCGAAAAGACGTACACGATTGATCAGGTTCTTTCTTTCGGCTTTTCTGGAAACCCGCTAGGCTTCCGATATGTAGTGAAGGGGAGCTTCGCAAAAGTACAGATCGAGAACTTAGGAAATGTGAATGGCGTGGAACTGCTGAATCTGGTAGCCGAGAAGTTCAACGCGATCTACTTTGCGGATAATCGTGTTATCACTTTCTATGACGAGGCGAGCTTTTACAAAGACTCTAACAAGGTCTTTCGCTATTTATATAATACGGACGAAATCAAGGTCACGACCTCAACAGCTAATCTGAAAACAGTTATCAAGGTTTACGGAAAGACGAAAGAGGATGCGGATAAGTACAGTGGCGATGCTAAATACATGGCAGTCACGACCTACACATCTAGTAACGTCAGTAAGTACGGCAAGCGGTATGCGAACTCTCAGCAAGACGAGCGGTACACGAATGTCAGCTCTTTAACCGAATACGCAAAGAGTTTGATTCTAGATGTGCCGGAGACGACCTTAAGCCTTAGCGTGACCGCTTTAGAGGACGTGAATGAGCGTGATAGCTGGCACTTCATCAATGAAGCGCTGAGTTATGACACGACGGTTAAAGTCGTTCAACTAAGAAAAGGGCACGCGATGGCCGCGCAGAAACCGGAAGTTGTTTTTTCGAACACGAAAAAAGACATGATGAAGATTCAGAAGTCCATTGCCGATACCGCACGAAAGGCACGCGATAAAGTCGCCAATGTGGTAAATACTGCAAGCTCTGCGCAGCGGATAGCCTCGCAAGCTTATGACAGCATGATCTTAACCGAAAAAGTTGGGGAGGTGGAAGAGTGACTGACATTAGGCAGTTGAAAGATCCAGATGGGACATTGTTTTATCCACAAACGCATATTATGGGGGTTATTGGCTTATCTGCTCAAATTCAAAAGCTTGACACCATTGAAATTGGGGCAGAGGTCAATAACGTTACCGAAGAAGAAAAAGCGATCTGGAATGCAAAACAGGACGCTTTTTTAGTTTCTCCTTCTGGTTATAAATTCAAATTAATCATATCAGATGCAGGTATTTTATCGGCAGAAAGGGTGTGACGAGATGCCGAAAAAAATAAATTTATGGCTTTGGGATATGCTGCTACAAGGCCGAGAATTTCGCAATAAAACAAACGAAAACTGGCAGAAAATCATGGACTGGTCAGGAGAACTTACAGATGGGCTCGCAAAGCTAGAAAAAGCAATCGCTGATACAGAGGCGAACTGTAAAACTTATACAAATCAAGAAATAAAAAAAGAAGCCAACACGCGTGAAGCGGTGGACCGGTCAACAAATGCGCGGATTGATAATCTAATTGCTGGACAAGACCAGCCTTCTGAGAACATTGATGCAAGAGTGGATGCTCACGGCAAAAGCTATCCAGTTCTGAAACAGCGACTGGATGCAGAGCAGTTAGCGGCAGAGTCAAAAAGCACGATCCGTTTTAACCTTGACACAATTCTTGCACAAGATCTGCAAGATATTGGACTATTTCATGATAAAACGCTCTCAGATGTCCAGAGCGCTATTCTGATGAATGTCTCAAGCACGGATGAACAAGCGGACATAAAATTGCAAAACGTCTCAGAGACAGGTTATACGTCCGAACTGGATGGATTGATTTTTGCAAAACTGGGCCCAGGTGAAAGATTCCAATACAGCCTGATTGGAGAGGTAGCGGTATGACAAAAATTATGAAGATGATTCAGTCAAAGGAAGATGGCTCCAAAGAACAGTTTTATCCAGCGACGCATGCTGCAGCCATTACGGGATTGGATGAAAGAATCACAGGTAAATTAGCCACAGGTGTTACAAGTGTGAATCGGAAAACGGGTGCAGTGACCTTAGCATCCTCTGATATTGGAGCTGCGGAAAAGGTACACACTCATTCAACTGCCACAAGTACTACAGCAGGCTTTATGTCTGCGGCGGATAAGCAGAAGCTTGACGGACTGGCTGAGACCGGAGGCGTCACAGAAGCAGGCGTCTGGGCGCTTCTTGGCGGCTACGTAATTAATTTAGAAGAAATCGGAGAGGTGAATTAGTGTGACAAAAATCGTAAGAATGTCGGAGAAAACACAAGATGGAAGTCTGCAGCCGTTCTATCCAGAAACACATGTTCAAGGACTCGTCGGGGCGAATAGCTGGCAGAAGTTCCCGACAAGCGGCCCGGATGGAATCCTCTTGCCGAAGTTGATTACGGACTGGCATAAGGTGTTTACAGAAGTTACGGACAGCAACAGTTTTTATTTAGATGGCACGAATTTAGATAATGCGCCGGATGCTACGAGCCGTTATTGGTCAGTGCAGTTAGTAAGAGTAAATGCAAAAGGCGGTGTAGTTCTAGCGACCTCCTTGACAACGAACGTTCAATACGTCGCGACCGCAAGCGGGGCTGAAAACAGCATAAAATGGAGCGCTTGGAAGCAAATTGCTAGCATTACTGATTTAGACAATGCGATTAATGCCATCACTTCGAACCGGAATGTTACAGCTTGGACTGGTGGCTATCACATGGATGCCGGCAAAGTGGTCACTCCTTCTGTCTCCTTGGCGGACTGCAAAGAGTGGATAATTTACTGGTCTAAATATAGCGGTGGTGAAGCGAAAGACTACTATTTCTACACTCAAGTAGTCACTTCCGCTCAAATGGGTGGGCATTCTATGTTGATGAAAATGGATGCGGTTGAAATCTATAAATATCTTTACATCAGCGAAACGACCATCACTGGGTCAGCAGACAACATGGATAGCCCAAACAGCAACGCGGTCATGCGAAAGGTGGTAGCAGTCAAATGAGTAAAAAAGATTATTGGGTGACCAAAGACCAAGACGGCTACATCGATGGCTGGAATGATACAGAGCAGCCAGGTGCAGAAAAGATCGAGGCAGAGACAGATCTGTTTAACAAATTCTTTTGTGTCAAAGTCGAAAATGGTGTAGGTGTTCTAGATACTACTAAAAAATCTGTGTTAGAAACTGATCAAATGCGGCAAGATGCCATACCGAGCACTAAACAACAAATGCAAGATATGCAATTGGCACTTGTTCAACTTTCAGAAGAGAAAGAAACGCTCAAGCAGCAACTCATTGATACACAGTTGGCTATGGTAGAGATGTACGAAGCGAATTTAAAATAGAGGAGTGGCAAATATGGATAAAATTTATGTGAATTTGATTATTGAGGGCCAGAAAGAATTTAAGGACGTGCCGGATCGAAACAAAGCGAAAGTAAAAGAGCTTCTGGAAGAAAAAGAACTCGGCTATCTAGCTGAATAGATAGAATTAGTCACCTTAGAATCGCGAGAAAACAAGGGAGGTTCTAGGGTGAGGATGCAGTTTACGTTACCGATCTGCTGGTTAATGTGCAGATCGGTAACGTAAATAAGCGCAATCAAAAGCAAGCGCGGCGGATCTTTTTAGCGATCTATGCCGCGCTTTCTAACTCTAAATAATCAGGGTTAGCGGGTGGTTAAGTTGGAAATAGCAGGTTTAACGGTAAGTGAATTGATTTCTGTAGTCTCGTTTATCGGCGTAGTAGTAGGGTTTGTCATCCGCTTCGCGCTGATAGCTCCACTTAAAAATATGATACAGTCGTTAGATATGACGTTGCAACGACTGAGAGAAGACATGCGCGAAAGCAAAAAAGATATGCAGGAGAGCAAACAAGACCGAGCAGACATTCGCGCATATATACAGAAAGTGGAGGCCGACTTTGATAAGCGAGTATCGATCATCGAGACAGAGAAGAGTGGTTATACAGTCGCGCAGATGGCTCAGCAAATTGTTGACGAGATCAAGCGGGGAGGTGATTAAATGAAAATCAATTGGAAAGTCAGATTAAAGAACTGGCGATCATGGCTGCTTGCAATCGTTACTCTTGTAGCTGTTATTTGGTCAGCTGGGGGATTCACCACAGCAGATCTGGATAGTTGGAATCAGCTCGGACAAGCCTTTATGACGTTTTTAAGTAAACCCTCTGCGATCATAACTGTGTTAGTAGCGCTTTTTGCGAATTATGTAGACCCAACTACATCGGGGTTTAGTGATAGTCAGCAAGCATTAAATTATAAAGAACCGAGAAAGGATGAAGAAAAATGAAATTTGCAGTATATGCTGGACATGGTGGTGCCGATCCAGGCGCAGTAGGAGTAAATAAGCGGGAGGAAGAGGACCTCACGCTTGAGTTGATGAAGTTGACAACCGATGTATTACAGAATAGCGGGCATACGGTTATTAATAATCGTACTAGTGACGTCAATCGAGATATCAGTGCAGATGCGAGAAAAGCAAATTCAAATAAAGTGGATGCTGTTCTTGAATTCCACTTTGACGCTGCAAGTGCGAGCGCCCAAGGCACGACGGGGTTCTATTGTGACGGAGCAGCTGACAGCAAAAAGTTAGCGCAGTGCGTCAATGATGAGCTGGACAATTTTTTCAAGGATCGTCAAATCAAACCAGATACTTCGACTCGACACGGCAGACTTGGCATTTTACGCGAAACAAATGCACCTGCCACACTTCAGGAAGTGGCATTCATTACGAATGCCGCCGATGTCGCTACGTATGATGCTAAAAAAAATCAGATCGCAGAAGCGGCGGCTCGAGGTTTGCTAAAATACTTTGGCTTGTCTCTTAAATCCACGACTAACAGTAACCCAGCAGCGATCCAGGGGACAGTTACGGACGTAGCTCCATTGCTGCCGAAAGCACAGTTCAAAGGCCAGACGCCAATTCGTAAATGGAAGTCAGGTGTTAACATTCAAGTCCGCAAACACAGTGACTATTGGTACAAGGCGAGCGTTGAGGTTAGCAGTAAGTGGGTAACAGGCTACATCTACAGAGCCCATTTAAAGAATGTCAAACCTGTCAAAGGCACAGATAAGTTCACGGCTACGACGGTGGGGCAAGCGATCTGGTGGGATAATGATAAGCTGAATGGCGGGGAAGTCCTTTACTACAAGCCTGGCACGAAGATGTCCCACTACGGAGCTGTGAAAGGCTTGTACAGCGCATGGTTTAGTAAGCAGAACAAGAAGTTCTATACGACGACGTACTGGTTGGACAAATAGCCAAAAATATGCGATAATGAAAGTGCTGGAAAATAGTATTAGTGACGTGAAGTGCACCTAAATAAAACCCCGAGGTCTTTAACCGGACTCGGGGTTTTATTTATTTGTCTGAAAGTAGCTTAATCTTTCTTTCCTCTGCCAACTCTACCAGTTCCTGCAGATCCTCAGCCGTCGCTTTGTTTTTGATAAACGACCGGGCCGCATTTCGCTGCGACCAGTAGGTGCGACGTTCTCTATTGCGATCTGCGTACTCTTTCTGGGCTTTTTTCTGGGCTTCACTTAAAGCCATATGATCAACCTCCCTCTCAATATAAGTGTAGTGTTTGCACTATGTAAAAGCAAGGCTCAAGCTGAGAAGCTAAGACCTGCATCTTCAATTTTTTTCAAGATAGTCTTCAACTTCATGCGGTTGCGAACATTCTTAACTCCGTGTTCTTTCGCAAATGCAAGAGCTCTTTCGTAATAACTGACCTTAGCAGCTTCGTTCGCCATGAACTCATTATAGTTCATGGCGAACGCTTTTAGGCGCCCATAGGTTGAACGAGCCGTATTTGGAGATTACTTTCAAGTAGTAAGCTTTTTCAGTCTGCTTAAGCACTTTGAAGCTAGCAACACTTAATAGGTAGGCATTATCTTGTTTATTAACAAACCATTTTTTAAGAGCCACTACTTCAATTTCAGAGTTTTTCATTTCTGCATATACAGTACGAAGGGCTAGCGCGAAACACGCGCTATAGTTACCTTCAAATTCTTTTGCTAATTTATGGGCTGCAGTAAAGATTTCTTTTTTTGTCATTTTATCCATCTCCTAGAAATTCGTTTAACTAGCTTATAAACCCATTATAGTGCATGCACTATATAATGACTTTTTACCCATAGACCTAAAAAAGAAAAATAGTACGAAAGACCTTTTTTGAATATGCACATGTTTTTCTCTTCCTGTTTTACGGCTTATCTGATAAAAATAAAATAGATAACTAAGCCGAGTATTAGCGCCCAGACGGTCGCCACCTTCCAGCCGAACGGTGTGCGCTCGATTTTAAAACTTTTTAATTTTAGCTTTTTCATGGTATAATGGAGATACAAGGAACGGGAGGGGCTTAATCGCCCCATTCCCATATCCATTCAAGAGTGACGAACGGGGTTTTAATTCTTAGCCGGAATACCGTTCGTTTCTTTTTTTAATGCCTTGCGTCTCACTGTTTCGCCTCCTTTCTATAATATAAGTATAGTGCATGCACTATAAAATGGAATAGGACGAAAGTACCTTTTTTAACCTAGGATATATTTTTTATCTGCTTCTAAGTTCGATAAGCCTGCAGCGATTAATCTGTTTGAATAGACGGCGTTATCTTTAACAATAATCTCGTGCGCGTACTCATGTGTATAAAGTCCGTCATAATACGGGGGGCGTTTGTGGTCTGAAATTCTTACTTCCTCGCCTTTGTCGTTTATTGCGTAGATTGATCTGCTTGCTTGCGACTCCTCCACCTCATAGCCCGCTGCTTCAAGAGCGTCAAGAGTTAACGTTAGAGGCTCTACAAAGCTTAGTGTTTGTCCGAAACTGTCTAGGCTGCATTTTAGAAGACCTTCAACATCTTTCGCGCTGATTAAGGCGTGGATTTCATTGATCTCCTCTTCGTAGTCGTCGATGTAGCAGCCCTCGATATTAGCGTACACCCATTCGTTTACGAAAGAGTGGAGCAGGTACCGCATTCCCGCAAGTTCAAGATCTCGTACTTCGTTAGTTTCAGCAATCATAATCTCCATTTTTACTACCTCCGTTTGTTTAATTATCTTATAAACTTATTATAGTGCATGCACTATAAAAATGAAATAGGCCGAAAGTAACTTTATATCATAAACGTCACAGGAAACGTCATAGAGATTCCTGCTTGCTTAGCCATTAAATATAAAAATAAATTGTCATCTGTATCGAGGGGTAGCTCTTTAAAATAATTTATCGAATCTACCACATCTTGTTTCGGTATAAAGCACTCCATAGTATCCTCCTCACTAATAACCGGCTTTCGCCAATTGCTCAACTATTGATTTACCAATTACTTCACCAAGTTTTGGTGGCACTGCATTACCAATAACTTTATATTTCGATGAAATAGAATCACCAACAAATTCATAAGTATCTGGGAAAGACTGAATCCTTGCGATTTCACGTACGGAATACCTTCTATCCTCAACTGGATGCAAGATACCACTATTCTCAGGTGTGCCTGCTGCGGTGATTGTCCCATTAATTTCATGTCGAGCAAACCGTCTGTAAAAATTTGGAGAATGATAACGTTTCATATCATCTCGGATTCGTTTCATTCTATCAGGAAGTTCCTCGTAAGGAATATTTTTCCAAGAACCACCTTCAGGAATAAATTTAATCAGATTTTGACTTTGAGGTGATAGCTCCCAGACCTCATCTTGATTTGGCAGTCCTTCCACATCTTTTATAGCCGCCCTAACTGACAATTTATCATAATTATAAGTTGTTGGTTCAGGAAATTGATAGTCAACATTGATATCACTTCTGATACCAACTATAATTACACGATAACGATTTTGAGGCACGCCATAATCACTCGCCTTCAAAAGTTGGTATTTCACCTTATAACCTGGTCCGGTATTTTCAAGAAGATAAACAATTGTATCAATGAGTTTCGAGCCATCTTTATTCTTCATTGATAGTAGTCCACGAACATTTTCCATTACAACAACTTTTGGATGTTTTGATTTAATCATTTTCAAAACTTCTAAATATAAATTGCCTCGGTCATCTTCTGTACCCAGCCTATTTCCGGCATTAGAGAATGGTTGGCATGGGAAGCCTCCAACTACGACATCTGCTTCTGGCAGTTCTTCAGGGTTCAATTTTGTTATGTCACCTTCGTGGATATCTCCAATATTATGTCTATAATTTTGGATTGCAGGTTTTAATATATCGTTTGCAAAAACAATATTAAAGCCTGCATTTATCAATCCTAAATCAAGGCCTCCTGCTCCGCTAAATAGAGAAATTGTATTTAATTCGCCTTTTAATTTAGGGACTTCATTAATTTCTTCAATATCATCAAAAAGACTAATATTTTCTACGTACTCCATAATATCCTCAATCCTACAATCTAATGCACCGCAAATCCTATCAAGCACATCTAACCGGACGTTTTGATCCTTACTTAACCTCGATAGTGATTGATTGGTAATTCCCGCAACATCGCGCAACTGCGTCTTATTTAGACCCTTATCAATTGCTAGTTTCCATAGTTTATTATACGAAAATGGCATTCCTTACCTCCTGTATTAATAAAAAAATTCTACCTACATGGAAAAAAATCTTCGTCAGTTTGTAAAAAAAACTACGAACGATTGATGCTGAATTTACAGATAATCTGTTCACCCAAGTAGATTTAACATCTCTGAAAGAAGGAGATTTTGTCTATTTAGATCCGCCATATTTGATCACTACTGGAAATTATAATGATGGAAATCGTGGATTTCTTAATTGGGGTGAAGAGCAGGAGCTGGCCATGTATGAGTTGATGGATTCTTTAACGCGTCGTGGTGTCAGATATGCCTTGAGTAATGTAACTGAGCATAAAGGGAAAACGAATACTTTATTGAAAGAGTATATAGATACGCATAGTGTCGAAGTTCATTATTTGGACTTTAATTATAATAACTCTTCTCATAATTCTAAAGGTATTGGTAGCATTGAGGTGCTAGTTACAAATTATGATCAAGTGACAAAGAAGCTATTGGTTAATGATAGTGTTGTAAAAGAAGCTGTTACAATCTAAATAATTAAACGCACTCAGAACTTTTCCGAGTGCGTTTTTAAGTTTACCAAATGATTTCTTTGTTATCCATGTAACTTGGTAATGTTGATATATCCAATTGCCCTTTAGAGACTTTTGCAGCACCAATCAATAACTGCTCAACGTTGATTGCCCCGCCATTAATACCAGTCCTGTTGTGAGTACTCGTTAGTTGCTCCTGGAAGTTGCCGTTAAATTTACTTGAAACCCATAAGAAATAGAAACTGTCATCTGGAATAGAGTCATCAAAATTATCCCACCATGTTACGGAGTTACGAGTTTCATCGCGCTGCTGATTATCCTCTATTTAAACGCACAAAAAACCTTCCTGTTGGTAGAGCCAGGAAGGTTTTTCGTATATAAAGCAACAGAGTACCATAATAAATTCAAGACTTGTTAATTTGTTAAATCTTATTATACAGGGGTGTTTGATTAAAAGCAAGCAAATGCTTTTTAATAACAAGCTTTTTTTTGATTGACTTAGCTGCACATTAACGGTACACTTAATCTATAAAAGCTAACCTGTGAAGGATAAGGCTGGGTTCCCGAATGGGAGTAGGTGCGCTGTGCATTTAGAATCCTTTGCCCCTAGGGTTAGTTTTATTTTTTTGGCTTATTTTTATGCACATGTTTATAATGATTTAGAGAAACCGCAAGTTAAAAAAGATCATATTTTATTAGCAAGCCCGAAAATAATAATTAATTTCTCGACTGGGGATGCAGAGATTGGCATCTTATTTTACAATGCTTTTCTTTCGCTTCGGCAGGAAGAAGTATCTTTTGGAAATGGAAATAAGATAACAATTAAAAATGTTTTATTAGTTGAACAGAAAAAAGCAACTGAAGGTCAGGCAATGGTAAAAACTTTGTCACCAATTGTATGCCGTGATCATAATCGAGACGATTACAGTAATTGGTTCTATACATTTGAAGAACCTGAATTTGAACCGATTTTGAAGCGAAATATGAAAGAACATTTAACTAAAAAATATGGTGATCAAGTACAGTATGACATTGATCGACTGATTGTGGAACCGCAGTATATGAAAAAAGCTGTGGTTTTTTGCCATGGGATTTATATCGCGAGTTCGAGTGGTTATCTGCGGCTTGAAGGGGAAGCGTATTTAATTAATCATTTTATTGAATCTGGACTGGGCAGTCTTACAGGCAGTGGTTTTGGCATGCTCGAAAGAACTTAGAGACAGCAGGAGGTGAAGATGATATGGAAGAATTGGAATTTAAGTTAGGAGATTGGCTATATAATGCGGGAATTGTTGGGCTAATTAGGATCCTTAAGCCGGAAAATGTTCGTTTGTCGGATCAAAGTGTATTTATTCGTAAAGAAGCTTTGGAAGACTTTGAGACAAAGTATTTTGATTACTTTATAGAGACTTATAAGGAAACTTTAGCTTGGCATCGAGTAGTTTCTTATCAGAAAGTGATCGATCACTTTCGAAATACAGATTTTGAAAATTTTAAGGAAGAGTCGCTGAAAAGCATAAATGAGCAGATTGCTTTTGTAAAAAAGACATTGAAAGCAAATAGCTCAGTGGCGGCTTATCCGTTAATTGATGAAGCAAGTAACCCGTTATTATGGGAAAAACAATTAAAACCGCTTAAAGGTTTAAAAAAGAAAGAAAAGTTTCATGATAAAAAAGAAGAGCTCATTCAAAATGTTGAAGAAATGTTCGCAGTTTTAGAAGAAGTTATTCAATACTTTGATCAACCGAGCGGGCGGAAGTATTTAGCTGGTAAAAATGTGATCTATACAATCATTAAAAATGGATGGAGCGGAGTTTCTTTTTTAAACCGCACACCTAAAGAAAAAGATATGTATAAGGATTTCAATGTTTCTTTTGTTAATCCAGCGATAGAATACCTTGAGGCAGAGCATGAAAAAGATAAATTTGAGTGTTTCTGCTGTGGCCGTCAGATTAAAAATTTAGACTTAGGATTTAGTTTTCTAAACGAAGTAGGATTTGATGTTGCACGGAAAAACTCGCATGTTTGGGATTTTGATAATGATATTGCCACTTGTCCACTTTGTCGTTTGGTTTATGCTTGTTTACCGGCTGGATTTACCTATGTCTACGGAAAAGGTATGTTTATTAACTGCAATGTCAGTGTGGATCAGTTGCTTAAGGCAAATAATCAAGTGAGAAATCAAGTGTTCAATGATCCGGCTAATATGAATTCGGTAACAACCTATAAGGCGATGGTTCATAGTATCCAGGAAAGCGAACGTAAAGAGACAAGATACGAATTGGCGGATGTCCAAATCATTCGTTATGAAAACGAAACGTATCATTTTAATATTTTATCAAAACATGTGTTAGAGATTATCTATCAAGAAAAAAAGAAATTTAAAGCTATTGAAAATTGTAGTTTTAAAGAAGGAAATGTGTACGTTTGGGTGTATCAAGAAGTGCTCTCTAAACTGATGAATAGTGAAAATCTTTTCCGTTTGATTCATAAGATGATCCATTACAAAATCACCAATATGGGTAATGCGTTTTACAATTTACATCAGGTGCTTTGTTTACTAGAGATCAATCATAAATTTTTAGAGGAGGTAAGCGGATTGGAACTCAGTAAAGAACAACTCAATCTTGCTCGATATAAAGGAAATGAACTACGAAAAGCTTATTTAGAAAAGAATTCTGTTCATAAAATAGACGGGATCAATCATAAACTTTTGAATGCATTAAAAACAAATAATTGTTATGATTTCATGGACATTACATTACGTGCGTATTCTTACACAAAGAAACCAGCACCTAATATTTTATTAGAAGCGTTCAAATCTGCAGAATCATTTAAAACAGTGGGCTATGCATTTGTTTTGGGGTTACAGGGTGAAAAAAATATGGATGGAGGAAAACAAGATGCAAAATAAAGGACTAACACTTACGATTATTTTCCAAGCAGAAAGCGCAAATTATGGCGAATCGATGGGAAATATCTCCGAGCTAAAGAAAATCTCACGAAATAATGGCGAGCAGTATACATATATTTCCCGCCAAGCCTTGCGTTACAATATGATGGAACAGATCGGTGAAGAAGTAGCGCCAGTTCATACGGAGGGCAGCGGGGATAAAAAGGTTATCCAATTCAATAGTGATGCGACGATTGCAGACTATCCCGAACTTGACTTCTTTGGTTACTTGAAAACAGAAAAAGGAACAAATGGCTTAAAACGTTCAGCAAAAGTGCGGCTTTCCAATGCAGTCTCTCTTGAAACATTTAAAGGCGACTTGGATTTCCTTACGAATAAAGGGCAGGCGGACAAGCTAGGAGAAAATATGAATATTGCCCAAGCGGAGATTCATAAATCCTATTATCGCTATACACTAACAATTGATTTAGATCAAATTGGAATTGATAATGAAAACGGAATTGATAATAAAATCGAAATTTCTAATAAAGAAAAAGCTCGTCGTGTTAGCAAACTGATGGATACAATTGCGTTCTTATACCGTGATATTCGTGGACGGCGTGAAGACTTAAAACCACTATTTATTATTGGTGGTGTCTATGATGTGAAAAATCCTGTTTTCCAAAATGCTGTCAATATGAAGGATAATGCGATTCTTGTAAATGAACTAATTGATGAGTTGGCGTACCCTGGTATCGAAGCACAAACTGCAGCGGGGATCGCGAGTGGTCAATTTGCGAACACAGATGAAGTGAAACAAAAACTAGGGGAACGAATTCCGGTCAGCAACGTCTCACAATTCTTCCAAACGTTAAAAGAAAAGATTGATGGTTATTATGAAGGCAATTAAAATCAAGCTTTGGCAGGATTTTGTCAACTATAAGAAAATGCCGAGCTTTCAGTTAAAAGAAACGTATCCACTGCCACCATATTCAACGGTCATTGGGATGGTGCATGCTTTGTGTGGTTTTACAGAGTATCAGCCAATGAAAATCAGTATTCAAGGAAAGAATTTTTCTAAAGTAAACGATCTCTATACTCGTTATGAATTCAGTAATGGGATGGCTTATGAGGAAGGACGGCATCAATTGAAAGTAGGTAATTATGGCGTTGGGCGCGGAATTGCTACAACTGAGCTACTAATTGATGTGGAGCTGCTTTTGCATATCATTCCAGAAGATCAGACACTGGTTCCAATCATTGCGGAAGCTTTTCGTAACCCGAGTGAATATCCATCGCTTGGTAGAAGGGAAGATATTGCAACGATCAAATCCATAGATGAGGTACAGATGCAGGAAAAGGAGTTGGAAGAAGACTTTCTTGTAGAAAAAGGATATGGCGCTTATTTACCGGTGGAGTTAATGAAAGATGTGGAGCGAGACGGAACGTTCGGTGTGTATGGAGGGGCAGTAGGAACTAGGTATCGTTTAACAAAAAATTATAGAGTAATAAATCGCGGGACAGCTAAAAGACCAAAGATAAGCCGCCAATGGAACTTTATTGAGGTGCATTATCTAACAGACTTTGCAGTTCTTGAAGATACTTTGCAATGGCAAGATGAGCAGGGAGACATTGTATTACCGATTTAAGATGAAAAAGCTGGGAATTTCTCAGCTTTTTTAGTAAGAAAATGTTGGGGGAGGAAGAAGAATTGACAACCTTTTATGCTAAATCAAAGCCTCTGGAAACCATTCAACAGCATACGGATAAACTCTTGGAAAATTACCAGCAACTTTCGGAACTTTACCCAGAAATCAAAACAGAATGGGAGTTACTTTATCTGGCTTGCCTCCTGCATGACCTTGGTAAGATGTCAAATAAATTTCAGGAAAAAATACGTAAAGAAAAGAAAACTATTCCGGGAGAAATACCGCATAATTACTTGAGTGTGGCTTTTATTGATTCTAAAAGTTTAAAAAAACAGGGCTATACGAACCAGCAAATTAAATCGCTTTATCATGCGGTTGCCTATCATCATGTGCGAGCGATTAATTTTAATGAAGAGGAGTATCAGCTTGAACGAGAAAAATTGGCAGAGCCCTTTGAAAAATTTAAGTATGAAAAATTAGAGGGTTATCGTTACTGCGATTTTAAACTTTCAAGACGTTATTTTACTTTGGAGAACCGCATCATGAAAGAAGACGGGCAACTTTTTTTCGATTATATACTGTTAAAAGGTCTTCTGAACCGGATCGATTATGCGGCTAGTGCGGGGATTCTTGTTGAACAGCCGAATGATTTTTTGGAAGAAGCGATGGATCAATTGTTACTAACCTTTCAAAAGAAAAATTCGGCGGCTGAATGGAATGAGCTCCAACGATATATGTGCGCCCATCAAGCGGATAATATAGTCGTGGTTGCAGAAACAGGGATGGGGAAAACGGAGGCAGGTCTGCTCTGGTTAGGCAATCAAAAAGGCTTTTTCACTTTACCAGTTCGCACATCTATCAATGCCATGTATGATAGAATCTCTCAGCAAATTCTTCCTGAAATATATGAAAAAAAATTGGGTCTTCTACATGCAGAAACGCTCAATCAATATCTGGATGATAAGGAGATTGAGGATGACAAAGTAGATGATTATTTTGAAAGAACACGCCAGTTATCTTTGCCATTGACCATTTGTACGATTGATCAGTTGTTTGATTTTGTTTATTTTTATGCGGGATTTGAGCCGAAATTAGCGACTCTTTCTTACTCTAAAGTGATCATTGATGAAATTCAAATGTACTCTCCTGATTTATTGAGCTATTTGATTTATGGCCTTGCCTGTATCCAAAAGGTTGGTGGAAAGTTTTGCATAATGACGGCCACTTTACCAGGTTTTCTGATCGATTACTTGCACAAATTCAATCTTCAATTTGAACAGCCAGAGCATGCTTTTATTAGTGAGCGGGTTCGTCACCGGATAGCAGTTGTGCCAACAAGATTAGAAGCTGATGCAATCATTGAAAAACAACAGGGAAAACGGGTTTTAGTGATTGCCAATACAGTGAAGGAAGCAAATCGTATTTATGCAGAGCTACGGGAGAGATTGCCTGAGCATAAGATTTCACTTCTGCATAGCCGCTTTATTCGAAAAGATCGCAGCTTGAAGGAAGCAGAGATTGTCAAGGATGGAAGTCTGAAAACGGGAGAAGCATGTATTTGGATTGCGACTCAAGTTGTGGAAGCTTCTCTTGATATTGATTTTGATATTTTGATGACAGAGCTTTCTGATTTGAATGG
This sequence comes from Listeria ilorinensis, assembly GCF_913566895.1. Lineage (GTDB taxonomy): Bacteria > Bacillota > Bacilli > Lactobacillales > Listeriaceae > Listeria > Listeria ilorinensis. Next base: position 228,454 of record NZ_CAJYCN010000005.1, read on the forward strand.
TCTATTTCAGCGGATGGGACGTTGTTACAGGCAACGGGAAGTAGAGGAAGAGCCGAACGTTTATATTTTCAATGGGGGTAAAAAGTACAATACAGGGGTCGGACCAGTCATTGACGAGACGATCTATCGGCTTTCTAAAGAGGTGCTTGAAAGTAAATCAGGCTTACTTACCGAACAAGAAAAGCTAAATATGTTGGACGCTGTATATGCGATGGAGAAATTACAAGGCAGCCAGTATTTGAAAAGCCTTGATGGTACGCTGGATTATCTTAATATTCTTGATCCGTATTCAATGGATAAAAAAGAGGTCCAACAAAAATTTCGAAATATCGATTCAACTACAGTAATTCCAAGCCCAGTCTATCAAGAATACCAAGCAGTTATTGCGGAACAAGTAGAGATCATCAAGGATAAGCAAAAAACAAAACATGAAAAAAGCAAAGCAAGAGCTAAATTGAATGAATTTCAGGTAGCATTACCGACCTATATTTGCCTGAAAGGAGAGCAAACGCTGCTTCGCATCAATGATTATGAAAAGTTAACGATTCTAGCTTGCGAATATGGTGTAGAAACGGGTGTTCAGGAGTTGATAAAAGACGACGACTTATTTTTCTAGGAGGCGGAAACATGCAAATCACTGGTATGCATATTTATTACTACTTTGTCTGCCAAAGAAAACTATGGTTTTTTAATAAGAATATTCGCTTAGAGCAGGAAAATGAAAATGTACAACTTGGGAAATTACTAGATGAGGAGAGTTTTCAAAGAGAGAATAAGCAACTGTTGATTGATGGTGTTGTAAAAATTGATTTTATTCGTGGTTGGAAAACGATTTTTGAAGTAAAGAAGTCTCGAGCCATTGAGCCGGCTTCTGAGTGGCAATTAAAATACTATATGTATGTGTTGCGGGAAAAAGGGATTCTTATTGAAAAAGGAATCATTGACTATCCCAAAATCAAACACCAGACACATGTAGATTTGATAGATACGGATATTTTGAAGTTGAAAAAAATTATGAACGAAATTGAACTGCTTGCCTCATTGGATCATGCCCCCGAACTGGTAAAAAAGCCGATCTGCAAAAAATGTGCCTACTATGAATATTGCTTTGTATAGGAGGGGTTTTAGTGGAAAGCTACTATTTATTTTCAAGTGGAGAATTACGCCGCAAGGATAATGTGTTGCGACTTACGGCGAAAGATGGCCGCTTTAAAGATTTGAAAGTAGAAATGACACAAGAGATTTTTCTGTTTGGTGAAATTGATTTGAATACCAAATGTCTGGATTTTTCAGGAAGATTGGGTATCCCTATTCATATTTTTAATTATTATGGCTTTTACAGTGGTACTTACTATCCCAAAGAAAGCAATGTCTCAGGGGATTTACTCGTCAAGCAGGCACTCGCTTATGCAGATTCAGAAAAGCGGCTGGAAATTGCGCAACAGTTTATCGAGGCGGCTAGCTATAATATCGTTAGGAATTTACGTTATTATAATAATCGAGAGAAAGATTTAGAAGAAGAGATCCACCAAATCAAGCTTCTGCGTAAAGAAATCACAAAGACGAACGATATTCAAATGTTGATGGGAACTGAAGGGAATATTCGAAAAAATTATTATGGCAGTTGGAGCAAAATCATAAATCAAGAAATCGACTTTAAAAAAAGAGTAAAGCGGCCGCCAGATAATATGATCAATACACTGATTTCTTTTGTCAACAGTTTGATTTATACAACCTGTTTGGCTGAAATATATAAAACACAATTAAATGCAACGATCAGCTATCTTCATGAACCTTCTAGTCGACGCTTTTCATTGTGTTTGGACATTTCAGAAGTATTTAAGCCGCTTATTGGCGATCGTTTGATTTTCAGCTTGCTTAATCGGGGAGTTTTGACGGAAAATGACTTTGAGCAGGGATCCAATTTTTGTTATATGAAATCTGCGGCAAGGATGCGAGTTTTGCAGGCTTATGATTTACGACTTAAAGAAACGATCAAGCATCGAACACTAGGAAGAAATGTGACCTATCGTCATTTGATTCGTTTGGAATGCTATAAATTGATCAAGCATTTGATGGAAGATAAAAAATACGAAGGTTTTAAAATATGGTGGTAGTCTATGTATGTGATTTTAATTTATGATATACCAGTAGATCATAAAGGTGCGCGAGTCTCGAGAAATGTATTTAAGATTTGCAAGCGTTATTTGACGCATGTTCAAAAGTCTGTTTTTGAAGGTGAGATTACAAAAGCTAAATTGGAAAAATTGAGGAAAGAATTGCAAGTGTATATTCGCGATGAACTAGATTCCGTGGTTATTTTTACCAGCCGTAATGAAAAGTGGTTGGAAAAAGAATTTTGGGGACTTCCAGATGAAAAGACATTGAACTTTTTCTAGTAGAAATCTGTCGACCTTAGATAGTGTAAAAATCCCGGGAGGTCGACAGATTCCTTGAAAGTGTTGGGAGAGAATGGATAGGGAAGTTTTGAATGTTTCTTTACGATTAATGAAAGTGAAATTGAGTGTTTAAGAAGCCAGGTCGACAGAAATAGACTTCTGGAGTATGATGGGAGTAGGCACTTAGAGGAGCGGGTTTAAATAAACATTATGAAATGTAAATCTGTTTGATAGCTCCGTCTTAACGTTTACATGAAGTTTAAATAAACATTATGCAATGCTAATTTGGAAACTACTTTCCCATTATACCAACGTTTCAGCCGCCTTCTTGCTCCCGTACCCCTAATCTTACCCCTAATTTGTGTTAATTTATCTTTTTTTCTTTTTTAAACTGCGTGTATTGATCGATCGTGTTTTTTCTTGTTGTGTCGTCAGCGTGTTTATAGACCATCGTTGTTTGAGATCCGCGAGCATGACCGATTCTTTGTTGAATTGCAGTAAGCGGGATTCCCGCTTCGTCCAACCTCTTAACATGTGTATGCCTAAAAGCATGTAAGGGGTGTTTTTTATGATATGGAACACCTGTTCGTTCACAGATTCTTTTCAGTGCAAGTCGAAAAGTCGCCGCCGATACCGGCCAGCCATTCATATTGAAAAGAAAGCGATATTTTTGTTTTTCGCGTAGTTCCGGGTTAGCAAACCGGAATTCTTTATTTTTTTGTAGCTGCATTTTTATAACCATGTTCAACTCATGATCCAGATAGACTTTTCGTTCCGAATCCGCTGTTTTTAATTTATCCAGCTTGATAGGCGTCCGGGCGCTTCCTTGTATGAGCTGCTGGTCTATCATGATCGCTTGTTCGTCTGGCAGGTACCTTTCTTCAAGCAATCCAGTTAATTCGCTAATACGCAGCCCTGTATTAGCAAGAAAGGTGATCAAGTCGTAAATGATTGCCTTTTCGCCTTCGTCTGCTAATAAGGTGTTAAGCTGCTTTTCTGTATAGTACTTGTTTTTTTCGTCTTCCCGCTTCTCCTCATGCGTTGAGGTCTGCGGGATTTTTATTTTTTGCGCAACATTGAAATCAAGTAAACGCAAATCAAAGACCGCATAATCTAAGCAGCCGCGTACAAGGCTGTTAATGTCGCGAATGCTGCCCCGCGATAAAGGCCCGCCGTTGACTGTCGCTAAGCTGTTAATGAATTTCTGATAATGCAAACGATTAAGTTCAGAAAGCGGGATATGGCCAATTTCATGCAGCACGTTTTTTTTGAATATACTCAAACGATTTTTTTGTGATCGCTCTGTCATGTTTAATTTGCCGACCGCTTCAAACCATTCAAGAAAAAACTCTTCAAAGGGTGTATCTTTCCCCTTTGCGTTAATCCCTTGCGTAGCCTTTTTCTTTTCTCTCCGTAACTCTTGCAGTGCATTCCCGCCGACTTCCTCGGCAGTTTTTTTTAGCTTCTCGTTGCCGCTGCGTTCATGCTGGCGACCGTTAAAATAAAGACGTGCCCGCCATTCATAGCACTTTTTTTCTTTTAATTGTTTAATTGTTAAACCCATTTTATCCGCCTGCTTTCCCGGGCGAAGGGCAGGGCGCGGATATATATGAACGCTAATGCGTTACATAACTATTTCAAATCATAAACATAGAATGAACAAATGTCATCAGTAAAAAAGAATTTATAATAATCACCTGTGGAGCTATTTTTGTAATAATAAACAGCATCGTTGTTTGATGCTTCTAGTTCTATTTTTGCGAACTTGTATTCTTGCTCTTCTCCGATATAGTCACTGCTGTCTAAATTATTCAGGACCTGCAGCGATTCTTCTTTGCCTTCCACAACTTTCAAAGGCTCTCCTAGTTCTTCTTTTAACTGTTCAGTTGTAAATCGGTCAGGTAATGAGCTTACTTCTTTTTGTGTAACGGTTCCCTTTCCTGCAAAAAAATAAAAAATTATCGCTATAATCAATACAATAACAATAATAAACCCTGCCGCTAATATCTTTTTGTTTTTCAAGTTGTCAATCTCCTTTTTTATCTTGTTTTTGCAAAACTAATAAAGCTTTTGCATAATGTAACAATTCATTTTTTCTATCTTCATCTAACTCTCTAATTATTGTATGCAGTTCGCTTTCTTGGTCGTTGTCTAGTTCTAATATGTCTAACGGGGATATGTCCAAAGCTTTCGCAAGTGCAACAACATTATCACGGCGCATGTTTGCGATTAGACCGTCTTCCCACTTTCTCACGGTGCTTTTTCCAACGCCGACCCGATTGCCAACCTCTTCAAGTGTCAATCCTTTTTCTAAACGACGTTCTTTTAGTGAAAAGCTCATTTTTATAATCCTCCATAATTGTAATAATAGCAAATTTGTGTCTTAAAGTACACTAAAAATAATAAATGTTTATAAAGAAATAATCAACAGAACAAGTGTTCTTAAAGACACTTTTTTGTTGACGAAGTGAAAAATACATGATATAGTCTAAGTGTCTTAAAGGACACAAAACAAGAAAGGTGGTGCTGATTTGAAAACGAACGAGTTGACAGAAGTATTAAAAAAGCAAAATATCAACGTTCGACGCTTGTCAATTGAAATGAGCAAAGCAGGCTGTCCTCTGTCTTATTCAACAATTTACAAAAAACTGCGTGGAGAAAGGCAGTTTAAAGCTCGGGAAATCAAAGTGATTTCTGATATTCTAAAATTATCAGAAGAACAAACAATGCGTATTTTTTTTAATGAAATGGTGTCTTAAAAGACACTTATAAGAAATGGGCGAAGGGCAAGGAAAGGGGCGGTGTTAGTGACTTTTATCAAGGTTGATAATGAAGCAGCCAGAAATGAACTAAAAGCGATAATCCGCGAAATCATGGAAGAAGAAGGCATCGCGGGCAGTCTGTGGAAAATGGAAAGAATGCAACAAGAATGCGGCGGGAGATCAAAACAGTGGATAGTTGAACACGTTTGCAATCATCCGTATGTTATCCGCAACGAATTGGCATTCATTAGCGGGAAAGAATGGACGTTCAAAGCCAAAAAAATGCAGCAATTTTTGAATGACTATTTCCCGGAATTGAAAACCAACTGGAAAAAAGCAGCAAGGGAGGGATAAAATGCACTGGATTTTTTACTTTCTAATAAGTGCGGGTGTATTCGCTATTATCGCAAATAAAGCACTTTCGGAGGTGGCGAATGAAGAAGCAAAGATCGTTCAAGAAGAAGAGACTGACAGGTGACAGCATGATCGTCATAAATACATATGACGATGAAACAATCACAATACAAGTAAATGACATTTGTACACCACTATTTCAAGAAATTCCCTTCGAAGCAACAGGCTTCGGAAACAGCTACTTATATGCTAAGTGGCTGATCAAAAACGGCTATGAGGAAGTGACATAAACAAAAATGATCCAGCGCATAACATCGAAGTTGCACGAATTTTTTTTCACAGATACTAAGGATCAAAAGTTCGATGAAACAGAAAAGGCCCTCATAATTGGATTTATGACGGCCAGCATTTGCATGATAGTACTGTGCATAGTGACTATCATTTCATTAAACTTTTTAGACTAAAATTATATCATTTTTTGAAAAAAACTACAATAACAGGAGGAAATAAAACTATGAGTGATGACAAGATAATTATTATCGCAGAAGCTGAAAGTGTAGAAGACGGAGGAAGCGAAAAAACTGGAACTGTAAAATTTCAGGGGAGTGAAGCTGAGCTAGTTGGATTATTTTCTGAGATTATAAGAGGTTTGGCAGATAGATTTGGAATAAGTAATACTATGCTACTTGCTCAAATAATTAAAATAATTGTAGCAAAAGAAAATGGGCTGACGAAAAAAGGCGAAATAGAGGCTGCTGCTATAAAATTTGCTAATGAAGTAGAACGTCTTTCAAACGAGGAAGGGGCAGAAAAATGAGCTTTGATAAAATTAAAAGACCTGAAATAACAGAAGATGTTAGCACATCAAAAACAACTGATTTACAAGAAATATTTATGGAACAGCTTGCGAAAGTGCAAGAATCCGGCCTAATCGAAAAATCAATCAAAGAACAAATAGAAAGCACGTTTGCTTTGTCGATCAGAAGCTTATTTGGTCCTTACAGTGTTTTTTCAAAGGGTTTAGAACAAGCGTTGAATGAAGCTTTCAAAGTTGATTTAAGATCCCTTCATCTTGACAGCTATGTCGAAATGACAAACGAAATTATAAAAACAACTGTCAGCGAAAAAGAAAAGGAAGTTGCCGAACGTATTCAAAACTCTGTAAATGCTTTATTAAATGGTCCGCGAGAAATTAAATTATCGGAAATAGTAGCCGACTTTATCGAACAGCATCGAGATAGCATTATTTTTGAATATGATGACCCAGACAGAGAAATCGAACTGTCAATAGATGACGATGACGAATGTTTCGGGCATGTGGACATTTCATTTGATAAAGACGGTGCGGGCGAAATCGAAAGTTTAAGCATTCACTACAGCAAACTCAACGGCGGCACTGAAATATATAACATTACGGTTGAAAATTATAGGCAACTGGTTAACGGACAAACAGCGTTAACGGCTTCCGATTTCGAAAAACGCCTATACGGCTATATAACGGCTAGAACGAACTTAATTATTGATGAATCCGACGTGCCGGAAGAAATTGAAAACCCGGATTATATAGATTAATGGGCAGGTATAAACCCGGCGACCTGTTCGTCATCGCAGAAAAAGGCAAACAGTCACATGTACAGCTAATTGAAGTAAAAAGCGACAAGGAAAGCGGGATAGGTGTATTGCTGCTAGAAACAGCCGTATGCCTTCCCGCCCGCCTGTCGAGCTTAGACAACGTAATAAAAGAACTGCATCAACTATTCCCAGCCGCCCGGATCATCCCGAAGGCGCGGTTGAAATGGCGTTGAAAGAGGTGGAAGAATGGCCCGACCTTTGAAGCGGGGTATTGACTACTTTTCCTTAGATGTTAATTTTTTATCGGACTTAAAAATAAGAAAAATCATGCGAGCATGTGGAAATGGTTCTATTTCGATCATGATCAGCCTGCTATCTAATATCTATCGTGACGAAGGGTATTATTTACAGTGGGACAACGATTTAGCTTTCTTTGTTGCTGACGAGGTCGGGGCAAGTGAAGGCGCTGTGGATGAAGTAGTCAAAAAAGCCGTGCAAGTAGAATTTTTTAGCAAACAAATGTTCGATAAAGAGAAAATATTGACATCTGCCGGAATTCAGCGGCGCTATAAAGCAGCGTCCGCAAAAAAGAAAGATAACAGCATACTCCCCGAATTTGATTTATTAGCGCCTAAAAAAGTGGTTTCCGACGTCGGAAATAAAGTAAAAGGCGCCGATAATGAACAAAGTAAAGGAAATGAAAGTAAAGGAAATGAAAAGAAAAAAAATCGTCGGCAGAAATTTGAGCCGATTCATATGCAACTGGCGGAACGTTTGTTCGAATTGATTCAGGCGAAGAATCCAGAAGCCAAACCGCCCAAACTCGAAAAGTGGGCGGATGACATTCGGATCATGTGTGAACAAGACAAGCGAGAGCCGGAAAGTGTTCGTAATGCGATCGATTGGGCGTTACATCATTCTTTCTGGTCTGGCGTCATTAGTTCGCCTACCAGCTTGCGAAAGAGTTATGACAAGATGGCTATGCAGCGAATCAGCGAAAAGGAAGTACAGAAGCCTCGTAATCGATCAGGGCGGGAAGAAGTGCTGCCTGATTGGTTTAAACGGCAACAGGAGCAACAACAGGCCAGCAAAGAAGACTTAAGCGAAGAAGAACGAACGGACTTAGAACAGCAAGTCGCAAGAATAAAAGAGGACTTAAAGAGAGGAAGCGGACAAATTGACAAATGAAAAAAAAGGCAAATATGGCATCAAAGCGCAGAAATCAGCTATTTGTGTAACGGGGGAAGAGTATTATTTTTTTGCAGCCACTAGATCGGGCTGGGAAAAAATGGCAGGTATGAGGGTCAAGGTGATGGACACAGACTTTTTATTTGCGCCGATTTTTGAAAACGAAGAGGACGGGGTCTTTGCTGAAATTAAAGTGTTTACTGCTGACGGCGGATTTGCAGTTACTGCAAAAAGCTTATCTGAGTCGGTTATATACGGATTTGGGAAAACAAAAGGCGGAGCGATGCTTCTTTTTGCAATCGTTGCGAATGAACTTCTTGAAACACTTCAAGAAGCCGGACTTTCAAAATCAGCGTTTGAAAAAAGAATAGCGGCATTAAAAGCGGATGTGATCCACTTGCATGGGGAGCAGCCGGAAATGATTGCTATTGAAGACTGGGAAAAGGAGTTGGGGGAAAATGATTAAAGAAAAATACAAAGCTATTTTAGAAAAAGAAGGCAATAAAGATGAAAATAAACATTGATGGCGGGTACTTCATCGAAACCGACAAGCATAATTACATTTTACGAAAGTACTTTGAGAATAAAAAAGGCGAGCTGGATTATAAAGACCTTGCCTATTATTCATCACTTGAATCCCTGCTAATTGGTTATAAGAACCATATACAAATAAATGCAGCCGTGGAAGGTCATTTATCCGAGTTGCTGGCATATTTGCAAAAGCAGCAGCGGGAACTATTAGCAACTATTAAACAAATTGAAATAGGAGGAACAGAAAATGGAATTTTTGAATGAAGAAACGAAAAAAGAGTGGGGCGAATTTGTCAATAATAATTCAGATATGTATGGTAGCGGCGTGGTGCGTTATGCAGAAGGCTGGGCGGCAATGATGTAACAAAGAATCGAAGCGGGTGATAAATTAGAAGAGATTGCGGAAGCGACTTCACACCTTGCAGATGCGGAAGGTATTACGGGTTTTATGTATGGCGCCGCGGTTGCTGCTTTGGCTCATTGCTGGAAGTATGGGGAAGAGCTGAAAAAGTGGCACAATGGGCAATATGGTCATGAGGGCGACGGGGTTGTCAATCCCGCTATTATCACAGTCGACGGCAAGAAGGAGGGGCAAGAATGAGCATTCTAAGAACAATGACGATCAATTTTTCGAATAGAGAAAACGCGATTCATCTAACTGGTGACGAGGTCGCGGAAGTATGGGAAGGTTTAGAAGATGCACATATTTTAAAAAACAAATGGATTGTGATTTCTCAAAAAGAAAGAGACGGGCAAAAGCAAGTAAGAGTTGCGATCGATCAAATACAGACAGTGACCATGATCGAACAGGAAGTGCCGGAACCGAAAAAAAGAGGCGGTCTGGTTAACTGGAATGATACAGAAAAAGAGGTGTGGAAAAATGGGAAAATTTGATCATGAACGTAAAATACACCTTTACAGAGGAGGAACAGCGACGTGACGAAAAAAACTAAAACCTTAGGCGAATTCGAAAAAGAACGGTTGGCAGCATGGCAGCAAGTGTTCCCTAAAAAAATAGCTAAGGCAGGCGGTGGACCTTGTGCCATCTTGCCGCAATGTGTGGCTGATCGTGTTTACAGTGTGAAAAGGGAAGCGTTGGAACGTGGCAAATGGCCGTTAAGCTATCAATTAACATTAATTAGTGGAGCGGATAACGCGATCAATTTGCCGCCATATACAGATGAATACCGAGAATGGTTAAAGGAAAAGTAATTCTAAGCGGCTATCAATCTGATTTATATGATGATTATTTAAATGGATGGGATAAAAAATATATTTCTGCAAATTCCGAAGCAGGACAAAGGCGAACGGAAGTATTATGGATGAATTTCAAAGCACCTATCCAACTGGATTTATTTAAGTGACGAAGGGGGCAAAAAAATGGAAGAAGAAACATTTTTCAACGTTTCGGAATATGAATTCGATCCGGACAGATACGACATGAAGGAAACCCGCCGAAACGTCCGGCGGTTCATTGAAGCGTATATGTTGGCGCGAAAATTGGGCGGCGGCGAACGCCTTCCCGTCATCACCTCGACTTTTACCGTCGAAGCGATCAACTTTTCGACTGTGTTCAAAAGTCAGACGGAAGACGTCGCGATATACAACCTCAAGAATCAAGAAAAGTACATTCGCTTACACGAGCGGCTGCGTATCGCGATTGATTGCATTGATTGCCCAGACGCAGAAAAGAAGCTGCGGAGGAAAGAAATGTTTGTTCGGCGATACCTGCGAGGAGAGAAGCGGCAAAAGGTCATGCAGGCGGTTTATTTATCCGGTAGCGCCTATCAGCGGGAAATAAGAATGGCAGTCATTCAATTTGCAAAAGCGGCTGATATAGCCGTTTTAAAACCACCAAAAAAGCCGAAAAATGAAGCTGGCTAAAAAAGTGTAAAAAAGTGAGAAAAAAAACAATGAAAAAGGTGCTATTATGATAGTGTTAGATAACTGTAAAAAGTTACTAACGCCGCCAAAGACTCATAGTTTGCTTTTCTCCTTTAATGTTAATAGAGATGCGAGAACGCTGGTTCTAAAAAGGTCGCTGCATTCGTGTAGCGGCTTTTTTGTGCCCAAAAATTGAAAAGAGGTGATATAAGTGGCGTCAGAAAACACAATGAAAAAGTACAAATTATTTGTGGCTGCTTATATGGCCACGTTCAACGCGACCAAAGCAGCCATAGAGGCAGGTTATTCAAAAAAAACAGCATACAGCATTGGTAATAAATTGTTGAAAAAAGTTGAGGTCGCCGAAATGGTGGCCGAAGAAATGAAGAAGCTCCGCGAACGCATGAGCGATGATGCTTCAAGAATTTATGCAGAGCTTTGGAATCAATTGAGATTAACGGACGAAAAGATAGAACGTCATAACGAGGCGGAAAAGGCGCTACAGGTGCTAGAAAAAAAAGTCCTGCCGATCAATCAATCATTAGCCGCCCTTTATGTCGATTTAGAGACAGCAAAGGACGCGGCTGCAGAGGTGGACGGCAGAAGCAATAGAGAATTAAAATCCGAGCTGGTCGGCGAGGTAAACAGAATAGTGAAAGAGATCAGGCAAGGCGAAATAGACAGTCGGAAGCTTTATTCGGCAATGAAGCAGCACAAAATGTATCTGCTTGATGCCTTTGCTTGGGAAAAGATTCAAACCATGCGTTTTAATCTGCTACGGGATTTATTTGACCGGGCGGGCTATAAGGCTACTGACAAGCTCGAAATGAGCGTAGAAGGCGGCGTCACGATTATAGATGACATTCCAGCATTCGACGACTTGGAGGGCGTGGACGATGGCTAAGCGACTATCTAAGCTATTCACACCGCACTTTCAAAAGGTTTGGGCGTTAGTCAAATCACGCCGCTTTTTAAAGATCGTTCTAAAAGGCGGCCGGGGTTCGGCCAAATCTACGCATATAGCTATGATGATCATTCTATTAATGATGATGTACCCTATTTCTTTTTTAGTGGTTCGTAAAGTAGCGAAGACCTTAAGTGATTCCGTATTTGAACAGCTAAAAGAAGCGATCGACATGCTGGAAGTGAACGATAAATGGCGGATCAAGCAGAGCCCCATGGAAATGATTTATGTACCACGCGGCAATAAAATTGTATTTCGTGGCGCTGATGATCCGAACAAGATTAAATCGATCAAGGTCGCCCGCTTTCCGCTTGCTGGACTATGGATAGAAGAATTAGCCGAATTTAAGACCGAAGAGGAAGTCAGTACGATAGAAAAATCAGTGCTGCGCGAAGAACTTCCACCCGGTCTTTTTTATATCTTCTTTTATTCATATAACCCGCCGAAGCGAAAGCAAAATTGGGTTAATAAGAAATTTGAAACCCAGTTCACGAGCAAAAACACATATGTGGATCACTCCACATATTTAGAAAATCCGTTCATATCCAAAGCATTCATAGAAGAAGCAGAGGATACGAAAGCACGGAGTGAATTCAAATACAGGTGGGAGTTCATGGGCGAAGCAATCGGATCGGGCGTCGTACCGTTCAATAACCTGGTATTTAGAACGATAACAGACGAAGAGGTCGCCGCCTTTGATAATATCCGACAAGGGAATGACTTCGGTTATGCTAATGACCCGAACGCCTTCGTTCGATGGCACTACGATAAGAAGCGGAGAACCATATACGCCATTGACGAGATATTCGGCGTAAAAATGAGCATCCGCGAGCTATCCCGCCGTATTGTTGAGAAGGGTTATAACAAACAATGGATCACGGCAGATTCAGCGGAACCGCGTTCTATTGATGAATTGTATGAACACGGCGTCAGCAAAGTAGATGCTGCCAAAAAAGGCCCCGACTCCGTCGAGTATGGTGAAGAGTGGCTGGATGATTTGAAAGCGATTGTTATAGACCCAGAAAGAACGCCGGAGATAGCCCGCGAATTTGAAAATATTGATTATCAAGTTGACAAGGACGGCAATCCGCGGAATCGATTGGAAGATAAGGATAACCACACAATCGATGCGACGCGGTACGCATTCGAAGAGGATATGCATGACAAAGGTATATCCGTCATAACACGTTAGGAGGTTGAACATGTACGGCTTAGAAAACAAAAACCAGCTATACATTGATCAAATGTATGTTAAACGTCATTTAGCAGCCATTGAAGCGGATCAATTTAACCCAGCAGCATTCTATAATGACTTTTTGCCGGTTATGGAAGACCGAGAAAGAAAATACAAGCAGTACACCACAAAGCACAACGCCATAGACGACCGCAAACCGCCTGAAAATAGCACGATTATTAAAGCATTCAATCAAATTCACAACAGTTTTTATAATTTGATCGTAGACCAGAAAGCTGGCTATTTGTTCGGCAATCCGATCACTTACACCATTGAAGGCGATTCAGCCGACAATGATCAGGCGAAAGACTGGCTAGACGACTTCTTAAGATCAGAAAACATGACAATCAAAAACACCATCACAGGTACTCAACAAGCCGCATGCGGTACTAGCTTTATGCTTTTTGACATTGAATCAGATGGACAGGAAACACGTCCAACACTAAAAGTTATAGATTCATGGTTCGGTTATGTGTTGGATGAAAGAAAAGCGGCTGTTTACATTGAAGACGATTATGTAACTAATATCGGCTTTATGCGCTACCTGCATTTAATAACACCAGAAAAAATCACGACATACAGATCAGTCATGACAGGCGTCAACGTAAAAAGCGACTTTAATAAATTTGAGGAAAAAGCTAATTTACTGAAAGTCATCACGCTGGCAGAGTTCAAAAATAACGCTGATTGTCAGAGTGATTTTGAAACGGTCGAAGATTTGATCGACTCATACGATCGTACGGTATCAGCTACGCAAGACGAAATAGAAGAGTTTCGCTGGGCTTATTTGCTGATATTTGGCACGAGGATCGACGAGGATGAAGCTAAAAAAATTCTAGGTGGCGAAACGGGTGTCTTAAACATTCGTGACCCGGCCGGATCGGCGAATTTTTTAACGAAAGATTTGCCTGTCGAATTTATCAATACGTATTTAAAAATGATCACCGAAAACATTTTTAAATTCAGTAAAAGTATTGATGTAAATGATCCGGCATTCGCGGGAGGTAGCGAATCAGGCGAAGCGAGAAAGTGGAAATTAATCGCACTTGAATTCAAAGCGAACATGGCGGAGGTTTTTTATAAAGCTGGCTTAAATAACCTATTTGGTGCTATTGCGGCATACATGAATACGCATGACAGCAAAGACGTTGATGCGCATGACATTCGCGCTACATTTACCCGCACGCTTCCAGTTGATTTAAGCTATTTAGCTGGTGTTATTAGCCAATTAGGCGATCACTTAACAGAAGAGAAGCTGCTTTCTATGCTGCCGATTGTCGAAGACCCAGAAGCAGAGGCAGAAGCCAAAATGGAAGAACGACAGCGAAAGGCTAAAATACAAGCGACCATGTACGAAGACCCTTATACGCCTGATGCGGGTGGTGATGATGATGAACCAACAGTCAATAACCTACTGGACAAAGAGAAAAAAGCAGCTCCTGGCCCAGACGATGAAAAAGGAAAATCAAACGCTAATTCGGATAAAAAAGCAACTTGATAAAGAGCTGCACCAGTTAAATCAAACAATAAAAAAGTATTATGGCCGGTACGGTCATTCAAATGTTTTTCAGTATGAAAAGTTGCTGGAAGGTCTTTCAGACAGTGAACGTAATGAATTATATGCGAACACTAGCGACTTCATGGCTAAGCATCCGAATAGTGCTTTTCTAACTGATGTCCGAAACAGTTATTACAAACTGCAGCGGCTGGACGGATTGAAAGCAAACCTTGCGTATCATCTTGCTAACGTTGCGGCGTTGGAAGAAGAGCTGCTGCCGGCCGCCTTTGCTGATTTTTATGACATGGGCTATAAGCGTACCTTGTACGATGAAGCAATGTTCTACGGCGTTGAGCGGATTCACAGCGGTTATGACATGACAGCCCTTAAGCGGACGTTGAACACAGAATGGACGGCAGGCGGCAATTATTCAAAGCGAATTTGGCGGAACAACAAGAAATTAATTGAAACGATGCAAAACGAGTTTGTTATGTGGATAAGTCGTGGGGATAGTGTTGATAAGATCAGCCGGAAGCTTGCTTCAAGGTTTCAAGTCAAATATAACCAAAGCGCCCGGCTGGTTCGTACAGAAGCGACTTTTTTCGTTGAGCAAGGGACGCTTACGGCATACGAGGAAAACGGAACCGCCGAATATAGGTTCTTGGCCACCCTAGACAGCAAGACCTCTAAAATGTGCCAAAAACAAGACGGAAAGGTCTATCCGCTCAATGAAGCAGTTGTGGGCGTCAATTACCCGCCGTTACATCCTCACTGTCGTTCTACAACAGTCAGCGCCGCGAGCAAGTCGAAAGTACGCACGGCACGACTCGGAAAAGGGTATCAGACTATCCCTTATATGACATATCCAGAGTGGCAAAAGAAATATGCTAGTGCAGCATAAAAAAGAAAGTAGGTTGGTAAAATGGATAGCTTGGGTTTCATTGAAAATTGTAAAGAAATTATTGTGAATTACGTTAACGAGCGTTTGGATAAAACTGATGGCAAGGAAATAAGTAAAGATGACATATTTGTCGTATGGAGCTGTAAAACGTTACAGAATAACAAAGCGCTATTAAGCACAAACCTTTCTGACAGTATGTATTACGAAATTACTTTCAATGGTGATAGGTATGAATTTTACTTTGATGCTTACAAAAAATGGGAAAATATTAAATTTGATCAGGGAGTAATTGACTAATGCGCGGAATAGTCACGGTAACTTACAAGAACGGAAAAATTGAAACATATGAGGTAAACAGTTCGGAAGATGCAATTTCTGTTTGGGATTGCGGATTGATTCAAATTTGCGCTGATAAAAACCATATCGTCATGATCAATAAAGATGATGTCATAAAGGTTGAAGGTTCACCAATTAAATAATAACCGCCCTAGACATGGCGTTAAAAGGTCTTTTCTTGTTGCACTGATCCGGGCCATAATTCGGCACTGATCCGGGCAAAAAGAAAAAATAGCACTGATCCGGGGCGAATGCTGCCACTGATCCGGGCAAGGAGGAAAAGGAAATGTATAAGAACAGACATCTATTTTTCATGGACGCCGAAACAGGCGGCGGAGAGGGCGGAGAAGCAAGCGGACAGGGTTCGGAAGGTTTGACATGGGACAGCGTCAAAACGTTCTTAGAATCGGATGAAACAGCGAAAAAGAACTTCAATTCGATGGTTGATTCAGCGAACAGATCGGCAGTTGAAGCATTTAAAACGCAGAGCATGCCGAAGCTGATCGAAGAGGCAGTCAAAAAGCGCTCCGCAGTTGACCCGATGCAGTCCCAACTCGACGAACTAACACAGAAATTTGAAGAAGAAAAGGCGATGCGTATGCGTTCCGAGATCGTCGCACAGCTTTCAGTTGAGGCGGCCGAAATCGGACTAGATGCAGATATTGCGAAAGATTTCTGTGTCGGGGACGATCAGGAAACTAGTACGGAGAAGTTGAAACGCTTGAACGGCTATATCGAGCAAAAAGCAAAAGATAAGGCTGACGAAATCGTCCGCGATCGATTTGCTGGCAACTATGGCAAGAAACAAACCCAAACGGCTGGCGATGACGTTCAGAAACAAAATAACAACGTCGCGAATCAGTCGAGTTTGGGACTGATTCAAAACCAAATTAGCCAGAAATTTAAGTGATGGCTAAAAACCAAAAATGAAGGGTGATACACATGAAAAAAACAAGTGATTTGCTGGATATTGAAAAAATTGACTTAGACGAGGCGATCGCCTTAGCATCGCCAACAGACACGCCGTTTAGTACCTTGCTAATGCAGAACGGTTTGACGGCTGGCGCATCGTCCACCACGGTTTCATGGCGTGAAAAGCAATTGAATGATACCCGCCGCGGTCCACGGTTAGAAGGTGCGGAAGCAAGTGACCCGCTTAAGTCTAGCCGCTTAGAAAAGAAAAATAATCAACAAATTTTTGAACGCACTGCCGAAATTTCCGGCACAGCGAAGGCGGTCAAAGTACCGGGAATCCCGGGCGGTGAATTGTCATCTGAAATCAATGACCGCATGATTGAAGCCAAATTGGAATTAGAAGACTATCTAATCAATGGCACGATGGCCGACGAAACAACCACCGCAGGCCGTCAAATGAATGGGCTTATCAATCTAACCAACCCGGCGAACAAATTCGCCGTGGCCGATACGGGCGGTTTGTTGACGCAAGAAGACCTTAAAAAAGCCATGAAACTACCGTGGCAAAAAGGTCTTGGCGGCGACAAATTTATCATGGTTAACGACGTTGTAAAAGAATATTTAAACCAACTTTTCAAAGTTGAAAAAGGCGTCGTCATTCCTGCCATGCAAGGAAGCGGCAATGTGATCGGTTTAACGGTCGATCAGATTCATACGGATTTCGGTAATGCAAATATCTTAATTAATCGCTGGATGACGGCTTCAACGGCTGCAGTATTTGACTTGTCGCAATTCAAGTTGCGGCCGCTTCGTACCTTCTCAGCGGAACAGTTGGCAAAAAATGGCGACAGTGAAAAGTGGATGATCATTGGCGAGTACACGCTACAGCTTACGAACTCTTATTCGGCGTCTATTATCAACAACATTAAAGGTTATAAGGAGGCTTAATAATTATGGCGGAAGCTAAAAAAACAGCAATGGAGACCAAAGCAGGCAAATTTAAAATCATGACGCCAGCACCTTTTACATTCGTTCGTTACGACACAGAAGAAGGGCCGGCGGATTTGTGGGCAGATGAAAAAGGCGTCATTTATACAGATGATGAAGCTGTAAAAAACTGGCTACTTACATTCACAGGATTCCAAGACGCAACGAACGTATAAGGGGGCGTCTTAAATGGCCGAGATTATCGACCGTGTAAAAACACGGCTTGAAATGGGTGCAGAGGACACGAGCAAAGACCCGCTTTTAAATGAATTAATTGCAGGAGTCAAAGATAACATTGCGATCAGGGCGGGAGCAGTCACGTTTCCCGCCGTCTTCTCAAGTATGGCGGTAGACGTCGTAATCATGGCGTATAACCGTCTTGGTTCGGAAGGTCTACAAAGTGAATCTATTGATGTGATTAATAGCTCCTTTATTCCCGACCTGCTTTCTATTTATGACAAGCAGTTCGAAGAGTTCAAAAAGGGTTTATCTGACGACAGCGGGAAAGGGGTTGTGTTCTATTGAGATATGACCGAAAAGCTTGTTTTTATCAGCAGACCAAACAGCCGAACGAGATCGGCGACATGGTGAACTATTATAACATGATTGAGAAGGTCGACGGGAATGTGTTCGACGTCGTCACGACGCCTTTTTCAATCCAAGAAGAAGCGGCGATGGGTGTCGAAAAAACAAAGCGATCAACAAAGATTATTTGCCGCGATCGAACCGCGTTAAAAGCAGACATTATTTTTTTGTTTGACGAGGGCAGCGAAGAAGAAGGCGTCTTTTACGGTATCGATGATGAGGGCAAAAAAGACTTGAAAAAAGTCGCTTTGCTCAAATGTGAGGTGGTCCAAGTTGAAAGTTGGCGTCTCGATAAAAGGCCTGCAGCAGTTTAAAAGCGAAATGCAGGAATTACCGGAGCGGATTATGCAGGAAGCGGAAGAGGTAACCCGGAATTACGTGGATAATGTACGGGATGAATACAAAGCCCGTTCCCGCGTCCGAACAGGTGATAACCGCCGTCATACGTATTCAGAAACGAAAAGGGTCGGCTTGCGGATATATGCGTCCGCTTATAATAATTCCGATCACAATTCATTTTTAGAATTGGGGCATATGGTCCGAAAAGGTCAGCTATTCTTTGATACTGAAACGGGTGAATTTAAGCGGGTAACCCGCACAAGGTGGATCCCGGGCGATCATCAATTCGAAGCTTCAATCAATGCACATTATGATGACTTTGCGACAGGTATTCATAAGGCGGTGGGCAAATGATTCGTAAACTGGATTTAAAAGAGATACACAAGCAGCTACTTGCTAACATGAAGGCGGCCGGCTTAAATGCGTCTTTCTCGTTGGCGGAAGAGATTGACGAAGAAACTGGCGAAGTGACCAACCCCATTAACTGGCCGGCATGTCTGCTGGAATTTGCGGAAGCGATGCCGGACGACACAAAAACCAGCATGGGCATAGATCGTTCATTAATCGTGCATCTAATTGACGACAATCAAACGAATGTTCGTATTTATGACGAGCTAGAAAAACTTTATGAAGTAATGGCCGGCGGATTAGAAATCCCCGGCTTTTCTTTGGCTATTGTTGAAGGTCAGCAAATTGGACCTGAAAGAGAAGACGAAAGCAAATTCCTGCGAATGGATATTTACTACACGCTGAAAGTTCAGCAAATACAAATAACGGAGGTTTAATAGAATGGATATTATTGTATCAAGTTACATCGGTGACAAGGTGTTAGTGCGTGTTTTTAACAAAGACGGTGTGCCTTTGGCGATTGGCGGGCAGAAAACAGCCAGCTGGGGCGATACAGCGGATACGATCGACGTTTCCACAAAAACCGGCGGGATTCTTAACTATAATGAATTGATGATGTCTGTAGGCGTCACGGCGGATCAGCTGCCGAATAAAGAATATAACAATTTCAAGGAGTATATTCAGGGTCAAAATGATTGGAAAATTGATGTTGACGGCGCTGTCCCTTCCACAAATGAGGCTTACGACGATTTGCGTAGAGCAAAGAAAAACGGCGAACCTGTCTTTGTTTCTCAAATCGATTTGGGACGTAATGAAGAGCGGCTGGGTATTGCGATCGTGGTAGACGTGTCCAATGAAGCAAGCAAGGGCGACACGGTCAGCTTTAAATTATCCTTGCAAGGCACTGGCGAATACATCGAACGTCCATATACGGCGCCTGTTGCACCGACTGCGATCACTCAAACACCTATCGCGGTCAAAGTTGGCGAAACGAAAGAACTTTCGATTACAACAACCCCGGCAGACGCAAGCAAAGAATTTATCTATGCTATTGATGACGACACGATCGCAACAGTGAATTATTCAAGCGGAGCAGTAACCGGCCTTAAAGTTGGTACTGCGAAACTGAATATTATCAGTAAGTATAATGCTGCAGTTACGAAAGAAGTCGCTGTCGCGGTTACATCAGCATAATAATCAACCCCCTAGCCATTTAACACGCTAGGGGGTTCTTTTAGGAGGAAAAAAGAATGGCACAAGCAGGAAGCTTTCTACAATGCGAACGGCTGGAACTAAGCAGCGGTGTCTACCGTTTGCGCTTAACTAAGTACTGGATTCGGAAATTGAAAAACGATTATGACATTGATGCGCTTGCCTTTTATCGGGCGGCTTTGCTGGGCAACCAAACAGACCCGGAAATGTTTGGGAACACGATTGGCGGAATCTTTTTTGCAGAGCTTAACGCTTTCGAAGACGTGTTCACGGAAAAACAGGCGTCCGATATTGCCGAATTAGCTATGCAAGAACTAGGAGCAGAAGCGTTTCAAACGAAAATTTATAACGCCTTATCAATGGCCTTCATGACGAAAGACCAATACGACAATTATCAACAAGTACTAAAAATCTTACGTGATCCAGACATTGAGGAAGAAGTAAAAAAGTTGATGATCTCGAAATCGAATTCGCTGCTGCGGTCGTCGATCTCGGGATAAATCCGTCTGATTTCTGGCAAATGACGGATCGCGAATTTTATGCGATTTACATTTACAACTTAGAAAAAGGTCTTTCTGATCGATTGAAAGACCGTGAAACCATCTTGAACGCGATTCTTAACGCGAACCGGAAGAGCGGTTCAGAGGCTTTCAAGATGTCGTTTGAAGAGCGAATCGAACCGCCTTCAAAAGCGATTGTAAAAACAGAAGAAGCAAGGCAAGCGCTGTTTGCGGAATTTGGACATCTTGATTTAACGCCATTCGGGCTTGGAGGTGATAACAATGGCGAATAAGAAAAAAGAAGAAATCCGGGCGGACATCGTTGTTGATGGCTCCGGTACTAAAAAAGGCGCCGACCAGGTTGTCGACAATCTCGAACGCGTGGAAGATGCCTTTGACGAATTAGCCGACGACGCGAAGAAAAAAGGCGAGCAGGTAGAAGAATCTAGCAGCAAGATGGGCGCCGCCTTTTCTAAAATCGGGGAAGCAATCGGCGAAATCGTTCCCGCCGTATCTGCTGCCCTTGCGGGTGCTGGTGCGCTTGGTGTCAGTTTAGCAAGTGACTTTGTCGACTCACAAACAAAAATTCAAAATTCGTTCGGTCTGACTGGCGACGAAGCCCAAAAAATGAACGCAATTGTAAAAGATGTTTGGTCCGATGGTTTCGGTGAATCGGTTGAGGATGTAACCGAAACGCTTGTCAAAGTCAAACAACAGCTTAAAGGTATCAATGATGAAGACCTTGCGGACGCGACGAAATACGCGCAAGTATACGCGGAGACATTCGACGCAGATGTAACAGAATCACTCAGGGGTGTGAATGCACTCATGGAAGCATACGGAATGACCGCGGAAGAAGCGTTTGACTATATGACTACCGGGGCGCAAAAGGGTCTCAACAAAACCGACGAGCTAGGCGACAACCTGGCGGAATATGCGACATTATTCGAAGAAAGCGGATACTCGGCGAGTGAAATGTTTGACATACTGCAAGCCGGACTAGATGCAGGCGCTTACAACTTAGATAAAGTGAACGACCTCGTCAAGGAGTTTGCAATTCGGGTAGCTGACGGATCTGTAAAATCCGCCGTAGATGATTTGGGCGGATCGTTCAAAAAGACGTTTGACCAGCTTACGAAAGATGGCGCGAGCAACAAAGAGATCTTTAATGCACTAGCGAAAGAGGTCACGAAATTAGGCACCGAGCAAGAGAAGGCAGCCGCTATTTCAGCGATTTGGGGCAGCTTGGGGGAAGATAACGGCACGAAGGTAATCGAAGCAATGGCGGACGTAGAACAGTCTTATACCGATGTAGACGGCGCCGCTAAAAAGATGGTGAAGACAGCCAAGGACGACCCATTCAGCAGAATGAAGAAGACGGCGCGGGAGTTTCAAGAAGCTTTGATCCCAATAGCTGAAATTGCGCTGGATATGGCTGACGCGGTACTCCCCGCCTTGAACAAGGCGTCGAAATTGCTGTCAGATACTTGGAATGATTTATCGCCTGAAATGCAAGAAGCAGCCGGGGTTATGTTGACCCTTGCGAGTGCTGCGGCGGGCGGGAAATTAGCGTTCGGGGCTTTGTCGTCGATCTTTGGCGGTATGTTGAACCCGCTTAAGCTATTTACAAGCGGCGGTAAGGAAGCGGGCAAGGCAGCCGGAGAGATGGGAGAAGAAGCGTTAAAAGCGGGCGGGAAGTTTGGCGGGCTTGGATCGAAAATTCTAGGAACGGCTAGTTCATTCGGCCCGTGGGGGGTAGCGGTTGGGGCTGGTATTCTAGCTATTGGCGGTTTAGGTGTGGCGGTAGATATTGCCGGAAAAAAAGCGGACGAGTCCCGCGAGCGAGTATACAAATGGGGTAGCGACGTCGGAGAAGAAGCGGACAAGACTTTAACGAAGTATCAAACATTTAGTGACGGAGCTACAACGGCTATGTCTAACTTTGATAGTAGTGTCAAAGGGAGTGCCGAATCAGTTGCGGACGATTTCGCGAAAATTAGCGAATCGGTCGACAACATGATGACAAGCATCGAAAAAGCAAGCGAAGGCGCAAAAACTTCAATAGATAAGAATTTGAAGAAGTTGCCTGATTGGATGCAAGAAAATCTAAAACAGGCTACAGATGCGCAAAAAGAGCAGATAGACAGGTCTGTACAGCTAGCACAAAATGCAGCCACTCAAACATTAGACATTTATAAAAAGCATTCGAATGATGTTTCGGAATTGACCGAAGCAGAAAAAGACATCGTGTTAAATAATCAAAAAATCATGAATAACCAGCAAGTCGAGCTTTTAGAACTAAGTTCAAAAGAAAAGAAGTCCGTTATTGCTGCGCTCAATGGTGATTTAGAAAATTTAACTGATGAACAATTACGGAACCATATAGACAACGTTGCGATTGCGATGGATAAAGAAAATAGCTTGTATAACAAACAAAAAGGCGTTTTAAAAGACATGTGGAAAGCTGGTCAAATATCGACAGAAGACTATGAGGCCCAGCTCAATTTATTGACTGAAACGCACACATCCATGACCGACACCATTGCCGCGAACATGTTAAAAGCGCAGCGAGCCAGCGGAGACAGCGAAGCAAAAATCCAACGTGATATGGAACGTATGGGGTTCGATTATGAAAGTGCTGCGAAGATTGTAGAAGAAGAAACAGCCCGGGCAGCTGATTCTAATAACATGCTGGCGCAGTCTACGAAAAATATGTCAAATGATGTCATTGACGCTAACCAGCAATGGAATGCGCTAATTTTTGATAGCAAAACCGGTGAAGTAAAAACAAACGCACAAGAAGAAGTTTCAAAGGCAATGGAGAGTAAGGACGGCTGGAATCAAATGCAATTCATCATGAAAAACGCCAACCTCTCTTCAAATGCTCAAGCTACAATCGCCAGTGCTGCGATTGATAACGGCAAATGGAACGAAATGAGCTGGGAACAGAAAAAAGCAGTGATTGACTACAAAGGCAGCGAAAAAGTAATCAAAGCCATGGAAGACGCGGGAAGCTGGAACAAATTAACAGTCGATCAGAAAAAAATGATCGCAACCGCTGATACTAGCCTTGCACTTCAAACCGCTTTGGTGGATATGGGCGTATGGGATCAGCTGCCGGAAAAAACTAAAAAACTGTTGATGGATAATTCGGATGTCGTCGAAAAAATCAATAGTTCAGAAGGCATGATCGTTGAATATAACGGCGAACAAGTAAATTTAAAAACGCTACTTGCGAATAATACAGATGTTCTTACCAAATTGCAAAAGGGCGAAGATGTGATTATAAATTACAACAATAAACCTATCAATTTGAAATATTTGTATGCCAATAATTCGGATTTGCAAAATAAAATTAATGCTGGTAATAACGCCATTTCAGGTTATAACAGCAATGACCCAGAAACGAAACACGCGAATGCTTATACAAACGAAAGCACCTTCAACAATAGCGTTGATAACATGTTCAGCAAATGGACAGGAACCACATTTGGTTCTAAGACCGCAAGCATAGCTATTAATGCAGCAATGAGTGCGTCAAAAAATGCGAATGGTACGCCTTCATTTGATGGCGGTCTTACTACTTTGCACGAAAGAGGCGACGAAGTTTACTACTTGCCATCAGGCGCGACAGTTATGCCGCATTCATTAAGTCAAGCCATGGCCGAACGCACTGGCAGCGATTTGGCGAAAAGTTTGGGTGGTGGCGGGAATACGTTCACACAGGCTATTAATATCGAGAATTTCAACAACAACCGCGAAACAGATATAACGACGCTAATGCAACAAATGGGCAAGGAAGCCAAGCGGCGTAATCCGTGGCGGCCGTGATAGGAGGTTATAACAATGACATTTGCGAAATTTAATTATAACGGGCGTTGGTCGGATGAAATGGGCTTGCTGATCGCAACGAATCAGACTTTCCCGCTTCCTGAAAGAGCCGTCGAAGCGGACGAGGTGCAGGGTTTAAATGAAAAAGTAATTCGCGATTTAGGCTACTGGCGGAATGTGCAAATTGAATTCCCTTGCGTTCTTATTCGTCAACAAAAACGAACAGTCAAAGAACAGGTTCATGAAGTAGCCAACTGGCTGCTTGATAACCCAACAAGCTATAAAAAGCTTGTGACGCCCGACGATGGCGACTTCTACCGCCTTGCTGCAGTATTGAACGCAATTGAATTTACTGAAGATATGGAGACGATCGGGCGCGGTTCGATCATCTTCGACGCCAAACCTTACCGCTATTCCCGAATGGGCAATAAGCCTATCACGATCACAGAAAAAGGAAAGGCATTTATAAACCGATTCCAGCCCTCACAGCCGATTATTAAGTTATATGCGGCTGGAACACTTGATCTTTATATAAATAGCCAAAAGATGCACTTTGAAGGACTGACGGGCTATATAGAACTGGATTGCTTTATGTTAACCGCTAAAAACAGCGCGGGCGGCAACCTATCGAACCTAGTCAAGTCCTACCCGTTTTTTGTTATCGAAAAGGGCGACAACGTGGTCACATGGGGCGGCACTGGAACGGTGACAAAAGTTGAAATAATTCCGAGGTGGCAAAGTCTATGATTCCAATAATTTACAAAGCGGGCGAAACAGATTTCACACACAACGGCTTAGGCTTGATGACCGAAACCATTGCCGCAACCGTCACGGAAGAACGTAACGGCTTATTTGAATTAGCAATGGTTTATCCGATTGACGGCCATT
The DNA here is from genome assembly GCF_913566895.1 of Listeria ilorinensis. GTDB lineage: Bacteria > Bacillota > Bacilli > Lactobacillales > Listeriaceae > Listeria > Listeria ilorinensis. The sequence goes on from NZ_CAJYCN010000005.1 coordinate 253,682, forward strand.
TATATGACGGCCTGGTCCTTGACAGCATTATCAAAGTAAAAGTAGGTGATACCCGGGCAGATCAGCGCTTTGCTATTTATTCAATCTCGAAGCCGACAAATGGCAAAGTAACGATCAAGGCGAAACATATTAGTTACGACTTGAATGCGAATCCGCTTAAATCGAATGTGATCGGCTCCGGGTTTACAGCTCAATCAAGCATAAGCGCGATTTTAAAAAACACGGTCCATCCGCATGAGTTCACAGCGTGGTCAAATATCACGTCAACGAATAATATCGATATTCCAATCCCCGCATATGCGCGGGAAGCTTTGGGAGGTATCGAAGGATCGGTCTTAGATAAATTTCGCGGCGAATATGAGTTTGACAATACGACCGTTAAGCTATGGGCAGACCGCGGGCAGGACAATGGTGTCATTGTGGCTTACGGAAAGAACCTAACGACCGCCGAGCAAGAAGAAGCGATCGACGACACTTTTACTTCTCTTTATCCGTTTGCGACCGTGTCCAACAGCGCAGGCGATAGCGAACTAATCACGTTAAAAGAATACATCGTCAAAAGCGATTATACAGACCTGTACCGAGCCGGACGTAGCATGATGGTCGACTTTACCAGCGACGAGAGCGTCACGGATGAAGCAACGTTGCGAAAAGCAGCAGAAGTGTATGTCAAAAATAACGACATCGGTAAGCCGTCCGTTAATTTGAAAGTGTCATTTGTCAATTTGTGGCAAACAGAAAGTTATAAAGACGTGGCGGCACTCGAAACGGTCGAACTTTGCGACACGGTAACAGTTTACTTCGAAAAAATGGACATCAGCACAAAAGCGAAAGTCATCCGTATTGTTTACAATGTGTTGCTTGAGAAGTACGACGAAATCGAGCTGGGCGACGCTCAAGCCAATTTGGCCGATCAGATGAACCAACAGACCAATCAAATAGAAGACGCTGCCAAATCAAACGCATGGCTTTCTGCGGCGATCGCAAACGCGACGAATTTAATCACGAACAGCCCGCCCGGTCATGTTCAAATTTATCCATCACTTTCCGATCCGCAAGAGCTGCTTATCTTAATTGACGCGACCACTGTCGCAGAAGCGAAAAAGCTTTGGCGCTTCAATGCGGGCGGTCTCGGATTTAGCAAAAATGGCTACAATGGGCCTTATGGGTTGGCTATGACCGCGGACGGGGCAATCGTGGCTAGTGCAATCACGACCGAAACACTTCGCGGGATTGACATAGAAGGGGTAAACATAACGGGATCGACAGGTATCTTTGACCTGCTTTATTCTGCGTATGAGGTTCCGCATACAGGTTATAAAGAAATTTTTGAAATTGGTAAAAATAAAAGCTTTTCACTGCAGGCGAAGCGGGATTCGAAAAATTATCCGGCTTTACAATTCCGAATGAATTCGACGGGTGATCTCGGCTTTGCGATTGAAGCTTTGAATGAAGATACGGGAACGGTATATGTAGATAAGGTCGTCCGTATTAGTCCATATGCCGGAATTGAAACACCGATGCTCCAATCGATTGACTGGCTGGCGCTGGGAGCTGACCCGGGCGGCAAAGTCATGTGCATTGATCGAACGACGTGGGTCAGTGGTGGCGGTTCCGGCATTAAATATATCCCGATTCGGGCAACTACTTTTGAATCGATGTCCACTTCTCAAATAAAAGAGGACATCCATTTATACAAAAATAATCGGCCGGGTGGAAAAACGGCGGCTGAAATTATCGAAGAAACACATGTATACACGTATAAATTGAAAGACGATGAAGAACAGCGCTTGCGGGTTGGATTCATTGCCGAACAAGCCAGCGATGAAGTAACCGCCGAGGACGGGAAAGCAGTCGATCTATATAATTCCCTTGCGCTCATGTATCAGTACGCAAAAGAGAACGAAAAAGAAAAACAAGTCATGAGGTCCGAAATTGACGAATTGAAACAAGAAATCAAAAACATGAAAGAGGTGTTGCTCAATGACGGCAATAGTTAATATCCCGATTCAATTAGATTTATCGCAGGAAGTCACAGACAACCCCCGCATTACTGTTGTTCTTGGCGATGCGGATACGGTGGCTATTAATGCGACTGTAACCGATGACGGGAACGCCGTATCACTGGCCGGCTGGAAGATTGCTTTTTCGGCAGCCCTGCCGGATGGAAACAGCTATGTAGATGATAAAGGGGATGCGTTCGGCAATCTGACGATAGTTGACGCTGCGAAAGGTCGCTTTGATTACATCTTTCCCGCTGCTGCTTTTTCAATCGCCGGGAAGGTCATGAACGCCCGTTTCAGACTCTATAAAGCAGATAGCACATTAAGCGAAGCGACGGACGTCAAACATACATGCGCATTTAGCTATACAATAGATGATGACCCGTTACAAGGAAAGATTTCTGTCACACATTTTTCAAGCGATATTGTGAAATTTGAACAAGACATCGCACAAATTGAAACGGATATCACGGACGCAGAAAAGCGAATGGATGATCTAGACGCACAAATCACATCCGGGCAGATTCAAACGCCAAAAATAACAGCGGACAGCGGCGGTCCCTTGCTTGGATCGGCGCAAATGAGCGCAGACTTTCAAGCCGGGTTAATTGATACAGCCCCGGGACTATTTACAGCATACACGCCTGCAAATACACCAAACGCACCGACTAGCCGCGCAACTCGTGGATTGTGGAATAAAACGAGCGCTGGCATTGGCTGGGGGTTATTTGTTAATGACCTTTTAAAAAACCCACAAATATGGTACATGCAAAACAACACAACAATTGTTAAAAAAACACTTGCATGGGAAGGCGATGCACTTGCAAATATAACCTTGACAGACTGGGACAACGTTTTTATCGAAGCGCAAGACCTGACTACTTTTAGTACGAGCGTTCAGAATATCCCGAATGCGCCGAATTCGATCGGCAAATACTGGGTAGTAACAATTTACAGGTCGAGCGTAAACGCTAATACGTTAGCATGTAACGGATCTGTAAGAGCGATTGACATCGCGAATAATCAAACATTTATTAGAGTGAATTCAGGCGGGGTTACCTCCCTTAAGTGGTCCAACTGGATCGAGGTAGCTAACACAAACAAGTTGATGGATCTGACATTCTTTGATATGAACGGCATTCGACCATTGGCAAGCGGCGTTGATTTGACGAACCTAGACGCTTATACAACCCGTTCTATTTCTGCATATGTAACCAGCTCAACGCATGCGCCGGAGGGCGGTGCGGGGTGGTTGGACATCCTATTCAGAAAAGACGGCTATGCAAAAGCGACGTGGCGGCCATGGTCGGAAAATTCGACGTGGACGTCTAACAGAGACGGCACAAATGGTACGTGGTCCGCATGGGTCAATGATGCACAAAAAAGAGTTGATACGGCAATCGGAGAAACAACCGCATGGACATCGCCAGCCCTTAAAACGGGTTTCGGGGTATTTAGCACTGACTACCCGCCTAGATTTCGCAAAAAAGGCGTCCGGCTACAATGTCAAGGCGTTGTGTCACGGACGACAGCAAAAGGGGCTATTTTTACGCTTCCCGTTGGTTACCGACCAGCAACACGCCGGGCGGTATCTGTTCCGCAGGCAAGCGCATCAGCCGGAAGTGTGGCTACTTTATACATTAACACTTCCGGTGATGTTGAACTTATAGCGGCTTTTAACGATACAAGCATATGGATTGAATTCGAAATCGATCTAGAATAGACACCTCAGACATATTAGGATGTTAAGGGGTGCGAATGCAGTTTAAAATTCACGATCTGCTTGTTAATGTGCAGATAACAAACGTGAAAAAAAGCAATCAAAGGAAAGCGCGGCGGATCTTTTTAGCGATCTACACCGCGCTTTCAAGCTTTAAATGAAAGGGGGTGATGATAATGATCCCGCAATCTATTCAAAGTACAATCGAAAGCACAATCAACCAGCTGACAAAAGAAGACCGCTTTTTTTTGATTGTAGGTCTGTTTTTAATCGGCTTCGTGTGTGTGCTGTATTGGCGCGAATCAAAAAGAACGTCACGTATACTAGACAGTTTGACAGAAGAGAGTGAAAAATCCGTTGAGCGCGAAAAAGCGCTACAAGTAACACTTTCAGAAATGAGTACAACACTACGACAAACAACCGATGAACTCTCTAAGTCACAATCCATCAACGAAAAACAAACACTTATTGTGGAACAACAACAAAAGTATATTGAGCGACTAGCAGATAATGAAAAAATGATTGCTGGAATGGATGAGAAATTGAATCAAGTTCTTATCAGACTAGCCGAATCCAAATAAGGGCGGGGGGTAAACTGGTCGAATTCGACCAGTTTAAGAATGAAAGAAGGTGATATAAGTGAAAATAAATTGGAAAGTTCGCTTTAAAAACAAAACGTGGGTTGTTGCGATGGTCGCGGCTGCTTTTTTTGTTGTTCAAGGTCTATTGATGATATTCGGTATTAGCTGGGACTATTCGGCGTTATTGGATCAAATTATTACAGTTATTGCAGGGATTTACGTGGTTATCGGGTTAATTATTGATCCAACGACGGCCGGGACAAAAGACAGTGAAAAAGTATTACAAAAACGAAAGGATGATAAATAATGGCAAAGCTTGGATTTTTTGGAGGACACAACGGAACAAATGAATCAGGAGCAAGCGGGAACGGTTTGAATGAAAAAGCGGTAGCGAAGGAGGCGGCGACAATTGCGACTAATTACGCAAAGCGCTGCGGGCATACGGTAATTAATGCGTTCGGGTCAGACATCAACGGACGCTGCAACGCCGCAAATAGTAATAATGTTGTAGGTGTGCTTGAATTTCATACAAATGCAGGAGGCGGCCAAGGGGCAGAAAGTTTCTATTGCGCTGGGGCGAATGACTCAAAAAATCTAGCGCAAAAAACAGTGAATGCCGGGGCAATAAAAGGCTTGAAAAATCGAGGGGTAAAACCAGACACAAGCACCCGTTTCGGTCGGCTTGGTATTCTTCGCGATACAAAAGCGTCAGCAGTCCTTCATGAGCTGTTTTTCATCGATTCGGCATCTGACGTAAAAATATGGAAAGCGAACAAGACGGCTATTGTTGAATCCATCACAGCCGCTTTTTTAGCTGGTTTAGGTTTAAAATCCACGCCTAGCGGTTCTTCCACTCCAAACAAATCCGGTGGTGGGGGTCGTGCGTGGATTGTAGGTGATAAAGTGAAAGTAATTGCCGCAGCTACTCACTATCAAACTGGTGAAAAAATTCCCTCTTTTGTTAAAGGTCCGACTTATAAAATCAAACAAATTAAATCAGTGAATCAATCACGATCAAAGCGGGCTTATTTGCTTGATAGCATCAATAGCTGGGTTCTTGAACAGGATTGCCAACTAGTAGCCTATAAATAAAAAAAGGCCCCGTCGTGGGGCCTTTTTTCTATTCAATTCAATATTGTCAAGCGATTTTTGATTTTATTAATTATTTTTGACAATAAAAAAGACGATAGAATTTCTATCATCTAACGCCCCTACCTTCGCCCCTAATTTTTTATTAATAGATATGAATAGAATTAAGTATCGTTTTTCTTTTTTTGCCTGTAATTGGCTATATAATGCTATTTATTTGAATTTGGCATGAGTAGGTAAAAGCTAAAATTAAATCATTATGAAATGTAAATAAGGAATTTGGGAATCAACAAAAAATTGAGCATGCGTTTAAATAAACATTATGAAATGTAAATC
>NZ_CAJYCN010000006.1 GCF_913566895.1 Listeria ilorinensis
ATTTAAAACTAAATATAACTTTATTAAGGAGAATAGTTTATGAAAAAGATATTTGGTTATAAAAACCTTATCTCATTATTAGAAAAAGAAGGATTTATTTCAAATGAAACTTTTCCTAAAAATACAATCTTAGATATGAACGATACGGATTATGTTTATATCATTCGAGAGGGGCTTGTGACCTCCAAGTTATTTTCAGAGAAGGAAAATGTATATTCATTTCATTCAAAAGGAGATTTTTTAGGGTTTTTAAATATATATGATCAAATAGTGAAACAAATGACATTTTTGACGGAGAGTAGGTGTAAGTTTTACCGAATTAAAAATGAGGATTTGCGCTTTTTTTTATCTTTTCCAGAGAATGTGCCTTTTACTTTTTATATCATGCGAAACTTAGAGGAACATTTTTATCTGAATTCGCTTATTTTCCAGCAACAGATTAATTATCGTACTGCTCAGGCGTTCCTTAATATTACTATGCTACTAAGAGATCGGGATAAAACGGAAGAGTATCTTTTGCTTCCAAATACTTACTATATTAAAAAGATCAAACTATATACACAGCTTTCTTCTGACAGTTTTTATAAGCAGCTAAACCTTTTAAAAGAGCTAAAAATCATCGAAAAAAAGCAAAATGGTCTTCTGATCAATAGTAAGAAGTTGTATGAATTTACGCCCAAACTATTAAAGAAAGAAAATTGGGTTTGATTTCTGAATGAGAGGTGCTACGAATTCTTTTGTTATGGATGATATAAAATTGCTTGATTTCATCTGGAATATAAAGTTAAAATCATTTCTTTTTGCTAAAAGAAGGAAGAATATTGCTCAAATGAAAGTTGATAAAACATACATGGTAAAGGAGAACGAATGAAATGAAAAAAATAATTTTCTTTGTCATCATTAGTCTAAGTTTCTTGGTCTCACTTCAACATCCATTGGCGGCAGAAACTGATGCAGTAAGCAGACCGGTTATTAGCCATCAAAATGATTATTTGTCCTATGAAGAAGGAAGTAATCTGACTGAAGCCCAGTTGATTCAAGATTATGGTATTACTGCTACAAATGGAGGAGTGATTACAACAGATTTAGAAACAGCGGTAGACCAAAATCAATATGGCGAGTATAGCGTGACGATTACCGCTACCAATGAGGCTGGGTCAAGTACGGATGATGTCACAGTAGTGATGACACCTAAACTAAATCTTGATCATCATATTCAGTATATTGAAGGTGATGAGATAAGCAATGAACAATTTTTAAGTGATATTCATGCTGAGGCTCATGGTACAGATCTGGGAGTACGTCTTTATACGGATTTTGATCAGACAGTAGACCTTGCCATGCCGGGAGAATATACAGCCAAGGTGGCTGCTGATGACTATTGGTCAGAAGAGATTATTCGCACGATTAAGAGTGTAGAGGTTACAGTGGTGCCGCTTGAATTAACGGCAGACGCTGAAATTACTTATATACAAAATACATCTGTCAGCAGTGAACAATTTTTGCAAGATATTCACGCTACTACAAATGCCTCTATACCTGTAGATAGCAACTTTAATGAAGCAGCTGACTTAACTCAGCCGGGAGATTATACAGTATCCGTTCAGGCGGTGAATCAAAACGCCAGCAGGGAGCAAGAGGTAGTGGTTCACGTTTTGCCATCAGACGATGAGACAAATGTGGTGCCGCCTCCAAAAGATCCAACCAATTCAGATGAAAAACCGCAAGTAATCGACAGACCAACAGAACAAACCACACAAGCTGGTGAACCAAAAGTTGTCAGTAGTTCAAAAATGACTGCATACGAAAATGAAATGACAAAAAATTTACCGAAGACAGGTGATCGATCCGTCATGTTGCCGCTGATTTTGGGAAGTATTTTCGTTCTTGCAGGTTGTTATTTATTAAGGAAAAAAACTTCCTACCAATAAAATGATAAAAGGAAACCATAAATGTATACTTTTCTCATGAGAAAAAGCAGTATGAAGTAGTTGCTTAGCAAAGACTCCATACTGCTTTATTTTATCAAAAATTTTTAGTAGATAATTCAGAATTTTTGATAGGACGATAGCCATAGCTGACGGCAGATAAAAAGGGATGTTACTTCACTTTACTAAAGTTTTATCTATTTTTTAACATAAGTCTTTTTCCTTTCGCTATGTGCTTTTAGTCCTGAAAATTGGCACAATGACAACGTTTACGGACGTCTACTCAGGGAATAGAGGGTTAACTCTTGGAAAGTAGGGGCGTGTACGATGAAAAAGGGAAAAGTGGGTATTATTTTTTTGGTGAGTGCAAGTTTGTTTATCATACTGACTTGTCAGATAAATAAGCTACACGCAAAAGCAGCCATTTCACTTGGAAACAGTCAACTGAATGCTACTGTTAGTTCGGGTACTTATAATCAGTCAATTGTAAATGTAAGTTATCGCTATGCCCCGCTTGCTTCGTTAACACTGAATGATACGCCGGTTGTAATCATTCAGCTTCCGGCAGAGATAGGAGATCAATTAGCTGGGAATACGACGAAACAGGCTGCTTTTTTGAGTAAATTAACAGGTGAAGTCACGTATCCAGTCTCGACGATTTTAAATAGGACAGAGTCGCTAGTGACGACTAATGCTGTAATGAAACGCTATGATGCAGCCAATCGGGCGTTGATTTTTACTTTTCCTCAAAGTACTTCCCTTTTACTGATTACCAATTATTGGCAAGTCAGTTTTGCTTTTGATGTGGGCGAATTATACAAAAGTGGTATTCGTATTCCTGCTCCCTATAATAATCAAAATTATGCAGTGAAAGGAACTTTTGTTTCAGTAACGGATGGTATTAATTTGACGACTGGCAATGCAAAAAGTGCTACATTAGAAGTCAATCCACTCGTAATCGGCAGCTATCCTGTACTCTCAATTGCAGCGCCTGTTTTGACAGATAATTTGCTTCATTCGGGGACAGTCATTACGGGAAGTGCGAATCAAGTATTAGATAGTAGCTATACTTATACCGCAGATATTATCTATCAAACTCGATCAGGTGTTGTGACGCGAAAAAATAACCTGCCCGTGCAGGCAAATGGCAGCTTTCAAACAACCCTTGATGCCCCCTATGAATACGGAGACAGTGCGAAAGCAGTGCTCCATGCCACATCTAAGACGAATTCAGATACTTATGACAGCCCAGAAAGCAGTACTGTGACGGTTAAATGGCCTCTTCCAGCTCCACTGTGGACAATAACAGCCAAACCAGGGGATACGAGTATCAGTGGGAGTTTTTCTCCCGTAGTTCCCGGCAATTACCATGCTTATCTGACAGTGGGGCAAACCAATTACGATGTGACACTTGCAAGTGGGCAGACTAGTTTCTCTCAAACCATTCCTGTTCTTACTGGTGGAGAAAAATTGAAGGCTGTCATGCAGGCTTACAGTACAAGAACAGGAGAATTATTACTAACAAGTGCTGCTGTAGAACAAACAGTACCCTATCAAGAGCCTCAGCTGGCACTTACACAATCTTTTGAAAAAAAGACAGCAGATGGCAGCTTTGTATTGGCAAACGCCGCAGTTTCTGGCCAAACAATCCGCCTGACGGCCACAGCAGAACTAAGCAATCAGTATGCCAGTTGGGATAAGGAAAATTTGCAGCTGATAGTTCCAAAAGGGTTGATCAATCTGCAGAATCTGAGCCTTGTGCGTATCAAAACGGACGGGACTCGAGAAACATTGGCTACCCCTGTTATCCAAGCTGATAGCAGTGTCCCAAGCGGGCAGAAAATCATAGCCTCCATAACTGGAACACCACTGCAGACAAAAGGCGAAAAATTGCAGTTACAATATAGTGGAGATGTTATTACAACGGATTATCCTTCTTTGCTGTCGAGCGTTTTTTCTGCAAGCGGTGTTTATGGCGGCAATCAAACTGCTTTTGCTCCTGTATCATCTACTACAACTCTTGCAGTAAGCGATGGCAGTCTGCGAATCATCAGTGTGCCAAATGCCTTCTCTTTTGGCAGCCTCCGCATCCCTACTAAAGAAAACATCTATCAGCCGACTGCAACGGCTCAAATTCAAATAGCAGATGGTCGCGTAACAAAATCACCTTGGCAATTGTACCTCAAACAGACAGCGCCACTTTCAAACGGACGAAAAAGCCTACCAAATAGCTTGTATTATGAAAAAAACAGTCAGAAGCAGCTCATTAGCAATGAAAATCAACTAGTCGCCACCCACTTGGAAACCACAGATACGCCCTATACAATCCAGTTGAATCAATCTGAAGGACTGCGGCTGAAAGTAGCTCCCGGTCCAGCGGTGGAAGTGGGGCAAAGTTATCAAGGACAACTCATGTGGACGCTGACAGATGCACCTTAAAATGGTTATTCGCAGTCTCGCTGCTGATAATAAATTTGTTGTAAAGGAAGGGGAAACAATGAAGAATTATCAAGTTATAGGGGGGACACTAGTTTTCGGGCTAGCGTTGCTTGTTGCAGATTCGGCGACAGCGGCAGTCAGCGGCACGATGAACAGCACGACGGATGTCACATTTACAACAGATCTGACGGTCACGTCGCCGCTTAATCCGCTTGATCCCAATACGCCAGTCACAGCAGTCGATCCATCTGACCCAAATGATCCACATCAGCCTGGTACAAGCGGTCCGCTCAGTATTGACTATGTATCTAATTTTCATTTTGGCAACAAGGTGATTTCCAGTACAAATGCTACTTATTATGCACAGCTTGATAAGGTGCTCCAGAATGCGGCATCTGTAGATGTACCTAACTTTGTTCAAGTTACCGATAAACGGGGGACAAATGTCGGCTGGAAGCTTTCTGTGAAACAAAATGGACAGCTGCAAACAACCGATGGAAACAATACCCCACTTACAAATGCTGTGCTAAGTTTTGTGGCAGGTACGGCGAGATCAGTAACAGATGCGGCTTATGCACCTGCGACACAGACTGTTTCGCTTGATCCGACGGGAACGAATTCTTCACTTGTCGCCACAGCAGCTAGTGGAAAAGGGATGGGTACTTGGTCGATCGGATTTGGCAGTACTCTGGCAGAAGGTCGATCGGCTATCAGTTTATATGTACCAATGAGTACAGCGAAAGTAACAGGAACAACATACCGCACCAGTTTGACTTGGAATTTGGAAGATACACCAAATTAAAGAAAAGGGATGAAGGAATTGAAGCAAAAAGTGGGATGGGTTTTAGGTCTGTTATTTTTAGCAGTTACCGGTTGGAACATGGAAGCTACGGCTGATGGAACCGATTTTTCCGTTCAAGCCATTTTGCCGGAAAATCAATTGGCTAATGGACATCATTATTTTGATCTGCTGGTAAAAGCGGGTGAGACGGAAACGCTCCGAGTCGAGTTGATTAACGGCACGCAACAGGAAAAAACGATTGAAATCCAAGCGAATACGGCTGTTACGAATGACAATGGTCAGATTGAATATACGCTAGCTAAGCCAAAACTTGATTCAACACTTCAATATCCTTTTGCCACACTGGCTGATCCACCGGAAGAAGTGACACTGGCCGGTGGAGAAGTTAAAAAGGTCGAGATTCCTGTTCAAATACCGCAAGAATCATTTTCAGGCATTATTTTAGGTGGACTTTATTTTACGGAAAAAGATCCGCCAAAAAATGAAACCAAGAACGGACAAGTTCAATTTGAAAATCGATTTTCTTATACAATTGGAGTCGTCCTCCAAGAAGATACCGCAGCACTTGAGCCACTTTTAAAAGTAAAAAAAATTGAACCAGGACAGAAAAATGGTCGAAATACAGTTTTTGCAACGATTCAGAACCCTAAAGCTACCATTGTACGGGATCTAAGTGTAAAAGCACGCGTTTACCAAGAGGATGCATCTGAGCCACTTCACGAAATGTCGCTGAACCAGTTGAAAATGGCGCCGAATTCGCATTTTGCTTTTCCAATCAGTTGGGAAGATCAGCCGTTTGAACCTGGAACATATCGTGTAGAACTTACTGCAACCGCAGGAACAGATGAATGGCATTGGAAAAAGAAATTCACGATTGAAAAAGATCAGGCAGATTCTTTAAATCAGAAGGCAGCAGAACTGGAATCAGAAACAAGCAAACAGTACTTGCCGTTATATCTGACAGCAGGATTTCTGTTGCTGTTAGGCGTCTTTTTACTAGGTCGTTTTTCAAAACGGAAAAAAATAAAATAAAAATAAGCTCAAGATGTGTTAGTTTTCGCATCTTGAGCTTATTTTGCAGGATTAGGCGTGCTTCTTATTCAATACAATTCCTTTATAGAGTGAAACGGTAATGAAGTAGTAAATAATATAGATCACAAGGAAGAGTGTTACTGGTACATAGAAGCGGTAATATGGTTCCATCAGTAGGAAGGAGAACATTTTCATGCCGATTGCCACGTGAATGAAACCAACAACTCCAGGGAACAAGAAGATGAAAAACATTTCCTTATAGATTGACTTGACGAGCAGTTCGCGCCGAACACCGATTTTTTGTAGCATCTCATAACGACGGATATCGCTGGTCGCACCTGTCAGTATCTTAAACATTAGTGAACTGGCCATCATTGTCAGAAAAGCAAATCCAAGGAAGAAGCCCATAAAGACTGTTCCACTGGCGAATGAGTTGTAATTGTCGTAAGTGCTGTATTTGCTTGAAGAATAATAGTTTGCCTCTCCTTTATGGCGATCATTTTCGATTTTCTCTACTTTTTTCAAAGTGTCTAGGTTCCCCATAAAATCGTTTAGTCGGGTAAATGTGACCACTGTTTCATCAGCATCCATTTGCTGATAGGCCTCTCCAGAGAGAATCGTAATTTGTTGCTGATCAAGTATATTCGGTGGGATCATTTCTCTCATAAACGTATACCAGTTTGTATCTTCCACGTTTGGCTGGGTCGTTAATCGCACCTGTTTGTTTTCTTTTCGCTCTTTGTTTGTTTGGACAACTAGAGGGGGCTGCGCTTTTAATTCAGCTCCATTAAAATAGATTTTATCTGCTGTGATTTTGTAATGGTAATCAGCAATTTCTTTTACACCTGCTTGCTGTAACAATTTGCTTTCTTCCTTTGTTTGAGCGGGAATTTGTGTGTCGTAAGGATAGAATGATTCAGCCGTCAATGGCCCGTTATTTTTAAAGGCAAATCCGACTGCGATCGCACCCATCCCAAGGGCGATCAGCATAGCAACAGTTGCAAGCACTCGTGATAAATGGCCAATACGGAAAGACAGCTGTGCATAGGTGAAAGAATTTATTTTTTTACTGTGGCGTAATTGCTTTTCACGTAATTTCTGTACGAATAACGGCAGAAAAGTACTGAAAAACAAATAGGTGCCAGCAGTGATCGTTATAAGTGCTACTACGATGCCAATGTATTGTGTTTTTTCAATGTAGATCATGGAAGCATAGCCAATGATAAGTAGAATCAGGGAAAGGATTGCCTGAATCACAATGTTTTTCTTACGGAGTAAAATATGTTCTGCTTTACTTTCGCCATGGACAAGTTCCAATACAGTGACTTTTGAAAGCTGGATCAAGTTGGCACCAGCTGAAAGCAGGAAAAGAATGGCAAAAAAGATGATCGTCACAAGCATAGACGGAAGATAAAACGGCTGGTAAGTGGTGGACTCAAAATCAAGTTGGCCCATCAATGCCTCACCGACTACACGAGACAGCACGATACCAATCAGAATACCGATGATCAAGGAAAGCAGTCCAATAACGACTGTTTCGATAAACATCAGCAAGGAGATTTTACTTTTCTTAGCACCCAGTGTCATATACATACCAAATTCCTTTTGGCGCAGTGAAAATAAGAAACTGTTTGCATAAAGACAGTAAGCAATCGTTATAATAGCTAAAAGAACGGACCCAATCTGAAAAATAAACATGACAGCAGAAATCATCGAATTTTCTTTAATGAAGGCATCATTCATAGCCAGTGTTTCAAACATATAAAAAATGGAGATCGACATTACAAGGCCAAGTAATAGTACGAGATAATCTTTAAACTTATTTTTAAAGCCTGAAAGAGCAAGTTTGAACAACATCACATGTCACCTCTTAGGCTTTCTGCGTGCCAAAAGTTGCTAGCACATCCAGAATTTGTTTGTAAAAATGTTCGCGATCTGAGTCACGTTTTAATTCTTTATAAAGTTCCCCGTCCTGAATAAACAAAATTCGCTCGCAGTAACTGGCACTTTGCGGATCATGGGTCACCATCAAAATGGACACATTTTGTTTGGCATTCAACTCTGTCATGGTTTCAAGCAGACTTATGGCATTTTTGGAATCAAGTGCACCTGTTGGTTCATCCCCCAGGATAATAGCAGGTTCATGGACAAGAGCACGAGCGGCGGCAGTACGCTGTTTTTGCCCGCCAGAAACCTCAGCCGGATATTTTGTCAGAATATCATCAATCCCCAGCTGCTTGGAAACAATCTCCACGCGTTCTCTGATTTTTGCTGGTTTTACATTTTGTAAAGACAAGGGCAAAGCAATATTTTCATGGAGTGTCAAATTTTCGAGTAAATTAAAGTCTTGAAAAATGAAGCCTAACGTCTCGGCGCGAAAGTCAGCCAGTTCATTATTCTTCATCTGGGTGAGGTCTGTACCTGCAATTCTCACGGATCCATCAGTTGGACGATCAAGCGTGGAAAGTACGTTTAGCAAGGTTGTTTTTCCTGAGCCGGATGGTCCCATGATCCCGATGAATTCTCCTTCTTTCATCGTGAAAGAAATGTCTTTCAATGCTACGGATTGATTTTCATTCTTCTTTCCGTAAATTTTTTGGATATGTTCAACTTCTACTACATTTTTGATCATGGTAGCAGCCTCCTTTTCTTTCATGCACCTATCTTATCGAAATTTCCTTGTGGCGTCCCTGTTTTGATGTGACAATTTCATCCATATAACTTACAGTTTTGTCATTTAGTGTTTTTGTTAACTTTGGATGCAAAATCACTTCATTATAAAAGTTTTTTGGATGGAAATTTGCTGAATTTCACATAAAAGAAATTCTGCGGAAGCACTGAAAATATTTAATTCTAGGACTCTAGCCGTATTTTTGTGAATTCGATCAGTTTCCTCTTGAATTCTCCATCTAGATAAAGTAGAATAAATGTTCGTCTCTATTTTTTTCAATCGGGGAGGGTTACAATGAAAGTTTTATTTCAACATCTGAAAAAATACCGTTTCGAGACTGTATTATCCACCATCTTTGTGGCGATCATGGTTATCTCACAATTATGGCAGCCCAAGCTCTTACAACAAGTGCTGGATGCAATCATGGATGATGATATGGATCAAATCAGTTCGATTGGCATCATTTTGATTGTCGTAGCGGTAATCGGGCTGATTGCCGGGATTTTAAACACGGTGATTTCGGCAAAAGTTGCACAAGGAGTGGGTGCAGACATCCGCGAGAGCACTTTCCGTAAGGTGCAGACATTCTCCTTCAGCAATATCGAACGTTTCTCTACGGGGAATCTTGTTGTGCGGCAAACCAATGATATCACGCAAGTACAGAACTTGGTGATGATGAGTTTGCAGTCTTTAACAAGAATTCCGATCATGTTTATCGGCAGTTTTATCCTTGCGATGGTAACGCTCCCGGAATTATGGTGGGTAATCATCGTACTTGTTGTATTGGTTGTGCTCATCGTCATGATTACATTTAGTGCGATGGGACGACATTTTGCTAAGATCCAGCACTTTTTGGATCGCGTTAATGCGATTGCAAAAGAAAATCTCGCCGGTATGCGCGTTGTAAAGTCTTTTGTACAAGAAGATAATGAAATTGAACGGTTTACCAAAACAAGTGACAAATTGACCCATCATACGATCATTGTCGGAACATTGTTTTCTGTTATGATTCCTGCTTTTATGCTTGTCTCCAATCTGGCAGTTGTCGTGTCGATTTACTTTGTCGGTGATATGGTCAAAGATAATCCGGAATTAATCGGAGCGATTGCGTCATTCATGAACTACCTGATGCAGATCATGATGGCTATTATCATCGGTGGAATGATGATGATGTTTGCTTCACGTGCTTTTATTTCATTAGGACGTATTGGAGAAGTGCTTGATACGGAGCCAGATATTACCTATGATCCAGATGCAAAAGAGGAAGATTTGGCAGGAAGCGTAGAATTTCGTGATGTCAGCTTCCGTTATGAAAATGATGATCAAGATGCTTTGTCCCATATTTCCTTTGAAGCACAGCCGGGTGAGATGGTCGGGATTGTCGGGGCGACTGGCGCAGGTAAATCTACAATGGCACAACTGATTCCACGGCTTTACGACCCGACAGACGGGGAAATTTTGATTGGTGGTAAAAACTTAAAACAACTGAATAAAAAAACATTGCGTGAAAGTGTTGCGCTTGTTTTGCAACGGGCGCTTCTTTTCTCAGGAACGATTTCAGATAATCTGCGTCACGGGAAAAAAGATGCTAGTGAAGCAGATATGGATAAAACAACATCTATTGCACAGGCAAAAGAATTTATCGAAAAACAGGATAAGATTTATGAAGCCGCCGTGGCAGAACGGGGAACCAATTTTTCCGGCGGTCAAAAACAACGGCTGTCTATCTCGCGTGGTGTTATCGGTGATCCTAAAATTCTGATCCTCGATGACAGCACAAGTGCGCTGGATGCCCGTTCGGAGAAGCTTGTCAAAGAAGCACTCAATAAAGAGCTCAATCATACGACAACTTTCATCATTGCGCAAAAAATCTCTTCTGTGATTCATGCGGATAAAATTCTTGTACTGGATGCCGGCCGACTTGTTGGCGTTGGCAGTCACAAAGAACTCGTGCAAACAAGTGAGGTTTACCGTGAAATCTATGAAACACAAAAAGGAAAGGATGTGGAAGCGTAATGAAAGAATTCAAACAGATTACAAGCTTTTTCTGGCATTACCTCCGCGCCTATAAACTTCGTCTGACGGTGATTTTGCTTGCTATCGTGGCAGGTACTTATTTACAGGTGAAGGCACCACAATTTATCGGGGAAGCTGTTCAGGAACTGGCGAATTACGTTTTTCGTCTCTTTACTACAGGTGTAGATGATAAGAGTGATTTCTACCATATTTTATGGCTGTTGCTGTTGTTCTATGTACTGCTGTCAGTAGCGACTTTCATTCAGTCGATTGTGATGACTGGGGTTTCAGGAAAAGCAACGAACCGAATGAGAATCGGGCTGTTCCGCAAAATGGAAAAATTATCAATCCGCTTCTTTGATCAGCGTAGTGATGGTGAAATGCTTAGCCGCTTTACGAGCGATATGGACAATATCTCCAATACACTGAATCAAGCAGTTGTTCAAGTGCTTTCCAATTTGGCCTTGATGATCGGTGTGATGATCATGATGTTCAACCAGAATGTTGAATTGGCTTTCGTTACATTGATTGCTGCACCAATTGCCATCCTCGTAGCAGCTGTGATTATCCGCAAAGCACGTCGTTATGTGGATTTGCAGCAAGATAGCATCGGTGAATTGAATGCATATATCGATGAAAAAATTTCTGGTCAAAAAGTAATCATTACGAACGGGCTTGAAGAAGAAACGATCGACGGCTTCTTAAAACACAATGAAAAAGTTAAAAATGCTACTTATAAAGGCCAAGTTTATTCCGGGCTGCTTTTCCCAGTGATGCAGGGGATTTCGCTTGTCAATACAGCGATCGTGATCTTCTTTGGCGGCTATTTGGCACTGAATGGTGACTTGGAACGTGATGTGGCGCTCGGACTGATCGTCATGTTCGTGCAGTATTCACAGCAGTTCTATATGCCGCTCACACAGATTTCCTCCCAATATAATATGCTACAGCTGGCGATTACGGGTGCTCGTCGTGTCAGTGAAGTGTTTGCTGAAAAAGATGAACCGGAACGTGACAATGTTCAGATGATTGATGGCGTCAAAGATAAAATTGAACTGGAACATGTCTACTTTGGCTATGAACCGGAAAAACCGATTCTAAAAGATGTCAACATCACGCTTGAAAAAGGTAAAATGGTGGCTGTTGTTGGGCCAACTGGTTCAGGTAAAACAACCATTATGAATCTGCTCAACCGCTTCTATAATGTAGATGAAGGCGCGATTCGTTTTGACGGTGTGGATATTCGTGACATCGAGATGCATGCGCTACGTCAGCAAGTCGGCATTGTGCTGCAGGATTCGGTTCTTTTCTCGGGTACGATCCGTGATAATATTGCTTTTGGTAAACCTGATGCAGGGGAAGAGGAAATCATTTCCGCTGCCAAACAGGCTAATATCCACGAATTTATTATGCAGCTTGAAAAAGGGTATGATACAGAAGTCAGTGATGAAAACAGCATATTTAGTGTTGGTCAGAAACAGCTGATGAGCATTGCCAGAACGATTTTGACAAACCCAAGTCTGCTCATTCTAGATGAGGCGACTAGTAATGTAGATACCGTAACGGAAAGTAAGATCCAAAAAGCCATGGATAATGTGATTTCCGGTCGAACCAGCTTTGTGATTGCTCACAGGCTGAAAACGATCCTTGATGCCGATCATATCGTTGTTTTGCATCATGGAGAGATTATTGAAGAAGGCTCACATGACAGTCTGCTTCGCCAAAAAGGTTTCTATGCAGAATTGTATCACAATCAATTTGTTCTCGAATAACTCATAAAAGAACCCGAAACTCGGTAGGAAAGTCGCAGAAGCAGACTTCGCCCGAGTTTCGGGTTCTTTTTTAGTCTTGATTTAATCGAGCATCATCAGCAATTCACGAGTGCGGTTGCCCAAATAGTCTTTTGCCCATGATTCATCTTGAAGTAAATCTACTATATTTTCCAGTACACTGACCGTAATGATTTCCGTGCAATAAGTGTCCTCAAGTTGTAACAATTCTTCTATAAATGAAAAACAGGCCTTTACCGCTTGATCATTCATGCTTAGGATACTTTTTGTGAGAAATGGTGTAAAAATGTCACTGTATACAATTTGCGAACCGGTAGATTCTCCTTCTTGCCAATTGATTTCAATTTGATAGCTATCTTCTAAATGAGGAAAATGTTTGATTAATTGTTTGTTTAACTCTTCATTGGTCAATTGTCTAACCTCCTAAAAAGTCCATATCGCCATAATTACGCTAATAGTATAGCATGCGCAGTAAAAGGATGCGACAGTTACATTTCTTGTAGTTAAAAAATACCCTTTTAGTAAATAATTGCGTGGAATTGTCTGTGAATTTGACAAGTCTGTGAATTTTTACAAATAGTGGTTACGTTTTTTGGAAAAAAAGAGTACAATGTGAATATATAATCGCACTAGCTATTGGAGGGAATTTCATGGAGCAAAAAGCGCTTAAACCTGATGATATTCGGCAGCTTGAAGAAGTATTCTCTTCGATTGGAGAATTGATCCAAGATACGCCGAAAAAGAATCCCTTTGAGGTGCTGGTTCAAATTGAGCAGCAGCTTGAAATATATCGCTTAAGACAGACGGAAACGGCACAGCACTTTGAAACGAGAGCGGCTTTTCAACTGGAGTGCCAACATAAATCTATTCATTCTTAAAAGAAACTTCCACCAAAGTGAGAAGTTTCTTTTTTTGACACCTTGAACCTGTTAAAATAATAGCTGAGGTGAGGAAATGGAAGCAAAAACTTTTCAAGAATGGGTAGAACGCTATTATGAAAGTCGAAAGTGGTCTGATTTTGATATTTTTAAACGAATTGGGTTTCTAACGGAAGAGACCGGAGAAGTTGCCCGAGCGATTCGTGCTCTTGAAATCGGGCGTGATCGTGAGGATGAGGATGTACAGGAGAAATCCATACAACATCAGGCTTTAAAAGAAGAACTGGGGGATGTGCTCGGCAATATCATGGCAATTGCCACACACTATGAAATGGATATCGGGGAAATCTTTGAATCTCATGTAGAAAAATTGAACGCGCGGTATCAGAAAAAAGAGTGAGAGGTGGTGCCTGAATGAGGCTTGATAAACTGTTAGCACATTGTGGATTCGGCTCGCGTAAGGAAATCAAGGCACTGCTGAAAAAGCAGCAAGTAACTGTTAATGGCTTACGAATCAAAGATGGAAAGCAGCCAGTCGACCCGGCCTCTGAAATTGTGGAAGTGGACGGCAGAGTAGTCCATTATCAGGCTTACTACTACTGGATGCTACATAAACCAGCTGGCGTCATCAGTGCAACTGAAGATGCCCATGCTCGAACAGTACTGGATCTCTTGGCGCCAGAAGATCGACTGCTTTCACCGTTTCCCGTAGGGCGGCTCGATAAGGATACGGAAGGGCTACTTCTGATCACGAATGACGGGGAACTGGCTCATCAGCTGCTTTCACCAAAACGGCATGTCGACAAGCGCTATCTAGCACGCATAACGGGCGGTCCAGTTACAGAAGAGACAATCCAGCAATTTGCAGATGGTGTGACGCTCAAGGACGGATACGAGGCAATGCCGGCCAGACTATCTGTGTTGAAACAGTCGGCACAAGTGGACGAGGTGGAGATCGTCATTCAGGAAGGCAAATTCCATCAAGTAAAACGTATGTTTGAAGCTGTCGGCATGAAGGTCACTTACCTGAAGCGGATCCAGATGGGCAGTTTGCAGCTGGATGATACGCTTCCAATCGGGAGTTACAGACCGCTCACCACAGAAGAACTGGCAGCACTTAAAGGGGCGTCATAAGCGAGTGCTGCAAAATGGCTCGGAACTGGGCCGTCATTTTTTCCTGTGGCGTTTCGAACTGATTTTTTGCCCAGAAAACGATTAATCCATAGATGGCGTGCGCCTGATAACTGGCGATCATCTCCGGATCGATCGTTTTTTCTTTTGGCGGCAGCTTATCAAAATCTTCCAACATCAGCTGTTCAATAAAACTGCAGAGCCGTTCTTCCAGATCTGGCGCGATTTTCCCGGAAACCACATGTTGATAAAAATGACGATAAGAATAAATATGATCAAAAATCTTGATATCTTCGTTTTTTAATATTTGGACAGAAAAATCCGGTATGGCGATGTAGGGGTAAAGGTAGGCTTCTTTGAGGGCAGTTGTTACTTCGGTGATAATCTCCTCAAGCAAGTCTTCTTTCGATAAATAGTGTTTATAAAAAGTTGTCCGGTTGACGTCTGCGTTTTGAACAAGATCTGTCACAGTGATCCCTTTCCAATTTTTCGTATCTAGCAGGTCGAGCAAGGCCTTGTGAAAAGCAGCCTTCGTTTTTCGAATGCGACGATCATTTTTTCTTTCCATCATCAAGCCTCCCTTTTGTCTTTTTTCTACAATTCCCCTGGAAGTGTTGTTTAAACCACACATAAGAGCTGATTTACTGATTGATTGCGCTTACATATCGAATTATACTAGAAGTAAGAGGTCAAACTCGAGCAAAATGCAATCAATCAAAGGAGGAAATCAAAATGGGAAAATTAACTGGAAAAGTAGCAATTGTGACAGGGGCAGCTTCAGGAATGGGATTTGAAATTGCAAAGCTTTATGCCAAAGAGGGGGCAAAAGTTGTGGTGGGGGACATCAAGCTAGAGGCCGCTCAAAAAACAGTCGATACAATCAAAGCGGATGGTGGCGAAGGTTTAGCAGTAGCTTGCAATGTGACCGATGAAAAAGAGATTAAGAAAATGTTTGAATCAGCTTTGGAAGCTTTTGATGGTGTAGATATTTTAGTAAATAATGCTGGGATCATGGATAACTTCGTTCCAGCTGGTGAAGTCACAGATCAGCTTTGGGATAAAGTATTTGCTGTTAATACAACTGGTGTGATGAAAACGACCCGTGAAGCCTTGCATATTTTTGAAGAAAAGGGAGCTGGGGTTATTGTCAATATTGCATCAGCCGGGGGGCTATTTGGTAGTCGTGCGGGAGCCGCCTATACAGCTTCGAAACATGCTGTTGTCGGTCTAACGAAGAATGTCGGCTTCCAATATGCAGCCAAAAATATCCGCTGTAATGCGATCGCACCGGGCGCTGTCAATACAAATATCGGAACAACGATTTACGATCCAGATGCATTTGGGCAAGAAAGAGCAATGGCCGGAATCAATATCAATCCACGTGCTGGTGAAGCTTCTGAAATTGCCAAAGTAGCGCTCTTCCTCGGTTCAGATGACAGTAGTTTCGTGAATGGAACCGTGATTACAGCAGATGCGGGCTGGACGGCTTATTAAACGATCAAAAAACTGCAGCCCTAGTTATGAAGAGGGGCTGCAGTCTTGACCGGGAGAAGGTTCTTCCGGTTTTTTTATTTGTGGAGCAGAATGTCACTCCGATGTACAATGATCAACTTATTTCAAGTCCTCAATCGAGTTGATATTTTCCATATAACTAGGAACTGCCAGACCAACGCGTGCTCCTTTTAGATTCACACCCAGATCGTCAATATCCTCTTTATAGTCTTCGTAGTAAACCCCGGCTGTATTCGGCAGCCATGCGGCAACCATTCCGTCAGCGGCACCAGTCGCGACAGATGCCCACATTGGCTGGATCTCCATGGCTTGAATGGTCGGCTCATAGCCAATGCTTTTCAGTACTTCACTCACCACATTTGTCGAGGCGATCTCGGAATCCCATGCTACATATGTCAACTTGATCGGATCGCCGTCTACTTTTTCAATGCCGTCTGTCCATTCGGCAACTTTGTCTGGGTTGGACTTAATCCATTTTTTTGCTGCCTTTTCAGGATCCATACCATTATTGACATCCAGCATCACCTCAGACATATCGTCCTGCGTCCAGTTGAAGCGATCGAGCATTTCATACGCAGAAGGCTTATCTTTTTTCAGCCCTTTGCGAACGACAGTATGAATATCCTCAGCATCTCCGTAAACATTTTTAGGATCATCCAAGAATTTCAGATCATATTTCGTAAACATCCAGTGAGGTGTCCAGCCCGTAACAACGATCGGCTGTTTATTTTTGATTGCTTTTTCAAGCGTGCTTGTCATGGCAGCCGTAGAACTAGTTTGCAATTGCCAGTTTTCATCCGCTAGTCCATATGCCTCTAAAGCATTTTGTGTGGAGAGCATGATCCCTGCACCTGCATCGATACCAGTGATCGTATAATTGATTTGTTCACCGAGGGGTTTTTCAGGATCGTAGCTAGCAAGTTCAGTCCCGCAAGCTGAAAGTGTAAAAATGCTAAGCAGTGCCACAAACAGAACTGTAATTTTTTTACGCAAATGAAAAACCTCCTTATTTTTCGCTCACTCTTTTTTTATTGAAACTTTGGGTGAGCCGGTCTAAAATGATGGCCACGATGACGATTGCGATACCAGCCACAAAACCGCCTCCAGCATCGTTTCGACCTACTGCAAAGTAAACCTTGGTGCCGAGCCCCATCGCCCCGATCATCGAAGCGATAACGACCATCGAAAGTGCCAACATGATACTCTGGTTGATCCCAGCCATCATGGTGGATTTGGCCATCGGTAGCTGTACTTTAAACAGTTTCTGCCAGCCAGTCGACCCAAATGAGTCTGCTGCTTCAACAAGCTCAGTTGATACTTGCCGAATTCCCAGATTCGTCATCCGGACAGTTGGAGGCATGGCGAAAATGACAGAAGCCACGACACCTGGTACCATTCCGATGCCGAAAAAGGCAACTGCCGGAATCAAATATACAAATGCTGGCATGGTTTGCATGAAGTCAAGCACAGGCTTGAAAATAGCCTCGACAAGATTGCTTTTCGACATCCAAATGCCAAGTGGCACACCAATGACAAGCGCAATCAAGCTGCTCGTCAAAACGAGTGTTAAAGTTTGCGTCATGTCGCGCCATAAATCCAAATTCCAAATCAAGAGAAGCCCAACTAATTCAAACAAAATGAGCCCCCATTTTTTTCCTTTCCGGTTGATCCAAAAAGTGAATGCAATTACCAGAACAATAAAGAGCGCAGGTGGAATCAAGTCAAAGACCCATTGGAAAGCATTGACGATACCGCCGATAATATTTGTGATGACATTAAAGAATCCTTCAAATTGTGTCAAACTGTCCACTAATTTGTCGATCCAGTCAGCAAGTGGAATCATTGGGACATTAGTCATTCAGATTCACCTCATTTCCAGAAAGTGCCGCCAGAACGGAGCCGCGAATAATGATACCGAGCAGTTTTCCATTCTCCGTCACGGCCATCGGAATGGTCGTTGTTGACATCTGATCCATAATCTCAGTCAACGGCGTATCCAGTTCTGTCGTCGGCACATTCGTATCAATAATTGATTCAAGCGATGTGACCTGTTCTTTGATCAGACGGGAGACATCGGTCGCATGAATAATGCCCATCAGTTCCCGACCTTTTTTCACCACAAAAATACTACTTGTTCCAGCCTCGCGCATTCGCTGTAAGGCCACGCGCGGACCATCTTTTTCGAAATGCACAATTTCTGGACGAATCATGACATTGCTGGCTGTATAGACTTTTGATCGGTCTACATCTTCAATGAACTTTTCGACATAGTGATTGGCTGGATGGGCTAGAATTTCCTCTGGCGTACCAATTTGAACGACGGAACCATCACGCATGATCATAATATGATCACCGATTCGAAGTGCTTCATCCAAATCATGGGTAATAAAAATAATGGTTTTCCGCATTTTATCCTGCAAATCGATCAGCTGATCCTGCATATCTTTACGGTTAAGTGGATCAAGTGCTGAAAATGCCTCATCCATCAGAAGAATGTCGGGATTGTTAGCGAGTGCACGAGCTAAACCGACTCGTTGCTGCATACCACCGGAAAGCTGTGAAGGATACTGTTCACCATAACCGGCAAGACCTACTAGTTCTAGGGATTCTGCTGCTTTTTGTTCACGCTCATTTTTCGGAATTTTCTGTACTTCAAGTCCGTATTCAACATTACGCAAAATAGTACGATTCGGGAAAAGACCAAAGCTTTGAAACACCATGCTCATACTTTTTCTTCTTACAGTACGTAAGGTTTTTTTATCCATTTTAGAAAGATCTTCTCCGTCCAGCCAGATCTCGCCACTGGTTGGCTCAATCAGACGATTCAGCAGACGAACAAGTGTCGATTTCCCGCTACCAGAAAGTCCCATGATAACGAAAATTTCGCCTTCTTCTATTGAAAATGATGCTTGATTCACACCAATCGTTGCCCCAGTTTCTTTTAAAATAGCAGCTTTTGATTTTCCTTGTGAAAGCAACTGTGAAGCTTTCGAAGTTTTTTTGCCGAAAATCTTTGTTAAATTTTTAACTTCGACTTTACTCAAAAATGATTCCCCTTTCTCTTTTCCAAAGGTTTTATTTTATACAATAATAAAACCAACCATTTATTATTTTACACAAAAAATAAAGGAAAATCACGCGTTCTACTTAATTTTCACAGTCTGATAAGTTTTTATTATCGCTTTAGACCGCATAACGATAGGCTTTAAGGAGACTTGAAAATTTTTCAAAAAATTTTTTTAGAGAACGTGAAGAAAGGCACTTTTTGAATAATAGTTTGAACTTTAGTAAAATAAAAACAATGATGAAAGGGGAGTCAACTATGCGAAAAAAAGCGAAATGGGGACTGTTTGTCGCTTTACTCCTAGTGATTTTGACACAAGCTGTTTCGGAAGTGTATGCAGCCAGCTATGATGTGATCAGCGGCCAAAAGCCCATTCATGCAAGTGGCAAAGTGGAACAACAGACACGAAACGACGGAATTTGGAATGAGATCTATGCCACATCAGCTAATGCTCGCTATCAGGGCAGCATGAAAAACTATCAAGGTAAGACACTGCAATTGATAAAAGAGGCCACTACGGTGAAGGCAAAATGGTATTATGTGAAAGACGGCAATAAATCGCTGGGGTGGGTGGATGCCCGCGCTTTTACCAATGTTCTTTTTTATGATGCGATCACGGGTGAAAAAAATGTGGCACTAAAAGGGATCGTTGAACAACAGAGTCGAAATGATGGGATATGGAATGAAATTTACATGACATCCTTAACCGCTCGCTATCAGGGCAGTATGAAGAATTATCAGGGACAGACGTTGAGCATTGTCCGTGAAGCTAAAACCATACGTGCGACGTGGTACTATGTGAAAAAAGGCAGTACGACAATCGGTTGGGTGGATGCCCGGGCTTTTAAAAATGTCCAGCAGAGTTATGATCAGATTGTCAATCAGCACTTGATCTATAAGCAAGGCGTTGTGAATCAAACAAGCCGAAATGACGGAATTTGGAATGAAATCTACATGACAACCGCCAAATCTGTTTATCAAGGTAGTATGAAAACCTATCAGGGCAAAACACTGCGGCTTGTTCAGGAAGCCAAAACTGCTCGGGCAACGTGGTATTATGTGAAGCAGGGAGACCGGGATATTGGCTGGGTGGACGCCCGGGCATTTACAAGTGTGATCGATGATTATGTCTCCCATATGCCACTTGCAAAGAAAACGACTCAAATTGTCACCACTGTCGCAAATGGCAGTAAAGCAACCATTGCTTATTGGCAAAAATCGGGTGATACCTGGTACCGAAAGTTTAGCACCTCGGGCTTTGTCGGCAGTGAAGGCGTTGGGGCAGCGGACGAATACCACTCTAGGACGCCTCGAGGAGCTTACACGTTAGGTTTCGCTTTTGGTACAAGCAATCCAGGAACAAAAGTAAGTTACCGGCAGATTACAAGCCGGAGCTATTGGATCAGCAATACGAGTGATAGCCAGTATAATACGTGGCAGGAACGAAATGCTTCTAGCAGTAAAGACGAACACTTAATCGACTATCCGACGCAATATAAATATGCGATGGTCATCAATTACAATACAGCCGAACGGGTACCAGGAAAAGGTTCCGGTTTCTTCCTGCATTGTTCAAACGGCCAACCAACAGCCGGCTGCGTCTCTATTCCAGAAGCACAAATGAAACAATTGATGCAGCAGCTATCGAACGGTGCCTACATTGTAAATACCACCAACAGTGCCGAACTGCTCAAATATTGATAGTGAAAGAAGCACTTGTCCTGCTCCTCAGAGATGTCACGTGTGCCGTCCTTTCCCAGCTTTTGGAAAGGGCGGTTTTTTCCTGCGCTAAGAGTTGTTATTTTAAAGTGGAAGCGTTATAATAAACTTGTGTTTGAAAAATAAACAAAAGTTTGACAGGAGGTGCAGCTTGATGGAAACTGAGCAGAACCGAATGAACGAGAAAGAAGAGATCATTTACAATTCGATCCGCAAAAATCCATACATTTCCCAGCAAGAATTAGCGGACATTTTGGACCTTTCTCGTCCGACCGTGGCCAATCTGATTTCCGGTCTAATCAAAAAGGGCAGGATTCTTGGCAAGGCCTACATCCTAAATGAAGCGAGGCAGATCATCTGTATTGGCGGAGCGAATGTCGACCGGAAGTTTTATATGAAGGAAGAGGCTCAGCTTGGGACGAGTAATCCCGTTAGATCTACCCAAAGCGCTGGTGGTGTAGCGCGGAATGTTGCTGAAAATCTTGGGCGGCTCGGCAAGGAAGTGATTTTACTGACAGCTTGTGGGACAGATGCTGATTGGGATGCAATCGAAAAAGCTAGCAATACGTATATGAATCTCGACTATGTGACGGCGTTTCCGAGCATTTCGACTGGTAGCTATACAGCAGTGTTGGAACAGGATGGGAATTTGCTGGTGGCGCTTGCTGATATGGAAGCATATGAACATTTGACACCGGACGTTCTTTCTAAGCAGGAAGCACTGCTCAGTCGCTCCAGTGCGATTGTGGCGGACTTGAACTGCCCGAAAGAAACACTTGAATATCTGACGCATTTTGCTGAAGTTAGCCAGATACCACTTGTTCTTGTACCAGTTTCTTCACCTAAGATGGTGCGGCTTCCAGAAGCACTGGAGAAAGTCAGCTGGATTATCTGCAATCGCGATGAATCCGAAACTAAATTCGGGATGAGGATCGAGACGGAAGCAGATTGGCACCAAGCCGTACAGAATTGGCTAGATGCTGGTGTTCAAAATGTCATTGTCACAAATGGTAAACTTGGTGCTATGGCAGGCAGTGCGACAGAAGGAATTATTCATGAACCCGCAATCGTTGTAGAAAACATTCAGGATGTGACTGGAGCTGGTGATGCCTTCTGTTCAGCTGTTATCTACGCATGGCTGGAAGGCCGGAGCCTACATGAGATTCTGCAAGCAGGTAGCGTCAATGCCGCACGAACTCTGGAATCTGAATATACCGTTCGGCAAAATTTATCAACATCTCAATTACAAAAAGATTTGGAGGAATTAATCAAATGAAACAATATCTCTCATTTTCAGAAGAAGTAAAAGCAGCAAAATTGGCAGGAAAACCAGTAGTAGCACTCGAATCTACCATTATCTCTCATGGTATGCCTTATCCGCAAAATGTCCAAACAGCGCGTGAGGTGGAAGAAATCATTCGTGAAAACGGAGCTGTGCCAGCAACTATCGCGATCATGGATGGACAAATCAAAATCGGTCTTTCCGATGAAGAATTAGAATTGTTCGGAAAAGCAAGCGATGTTGCAAAAGTTTCTCGTCGTGACATTGGTTATTTAGTTGCAACGAAAAAACTTGGGGCAACAACAGTTGCAGCTACAATGATCTGTGCAGAACTTGCCGATATTTCGATTTTTGTGACCGGTGGAATTGGTGGGGTACACCGTGGCGCAGAAACTACGATGGATATTTCAGCTGACTTAGAAGAACTTGCAAAAACAAACGTAGCCGTTATTTGTGCAGGTGCTAAATCGATCCTTGATCTTGGTCTGACAATGGAATATCTAGAAACAAAAGGTGTACCTGTAATGGGTTATGCGACAGATGTTTTACCAGCCTTCTATACACGAGAAAGTGATTTCGAATTAAGTACACGTGTAGATGATCCGGAAGTTGTCGCAGCCAGTTTGAAAGCAAAATGGGATCTGAAAATTGACGGCGGGGCAGTCATTGCTAACCCGATTCCTGAAAGTCATGCTATGCCGGCAGCAGATATCACAGCTGTGATTGAGCAAGCATTAAAAGAAGCAGAAGAAAATCATATCCAAGGAAAAGACGTGACACCATTCCTGCTTGCTAAAGTAAAAGATCTGACAGAAGGAAAGAGTTTGGAAGCGAATATTGCCCTAGTTAAACACAATGCTTTGATTGGTGCTCAAATCGCAGTGGCCTATAACAAACTTTAAAAGATTTATAAGCTAGCATGCTTCGGATGATGGAGCATGTTGGCTTTTTTAGATTGTTGTCAAGTCTCACTTATTTTGCTAAAGTAAAAATAATGAGATGGAGGAATGCATGTGAAGATGGTCAGTGCCTGTTTAGCAGGAATCAATTGCCGCTATGACGGTCAAAATAAAGAGAATCAGTCCCTAAGAGATTTAGTGATTCAAGGAAAAGCTATTGCACTTTGCCCAGAGGTGATCGGTGGACTTGCAACGCCTCGTTTGCCTGCTGAAATCGTCGGCGGAGATGGAGAAGCCGTGTGGAACGGAACGGCTAAAGTAATCGATCAGGCGGGAAACGATGTGACAACAGCCTATCAAGCAGGTGCAGAAAAAGCATTGACTGTGCTGCAGCATCTGAAAATTGATACAGTGATCTTGAAGGAAAAAAGCCCATCTTGTGGTGTCTGTCGCATTTATGATGGAAGTTTCAGCGGCAAGACAAAAGTGGGAAAAGGAGTAGCAGCTGCTTTATTCATGCGAAATGGCATCCAGGTTTTATCTGATGAAGAGATTTAGTCGAAGTAGAAGGATAGAAATAAGTTCTGGATGAGCTTGCTTGTCCGCAAAATAAAGAAGACCCAGCACTTTAGCCGACGCTAGTATGCTTGGGTCTTTTATTTTTTAAGAGGGAAAGATGACCGTGATTTGTTGCTCTTCTAAAAAGGTCAACCATTCATCGCTTGGTTTTTGATCGGTAATCAGCACATCGATCGAGTGAAAATCAGTAATTTTTACAAGAGCGACTTCATCAAATTTAGTATGATCGGCTAATAAAATCACTTTATTAGCCTGCTTCAGCATGATTTTTTTTAAGTCAGCTTCGGGATCATTCGAATCAGTGATGCCTTTTTGGCGGGAAAGGCCTTTACAGCTGAGAATAGCCGTATCAACATGATAACGTTTGAGTGCCTCATGTGAAAGTGGACCGACAAGCGAACGCGATTTGGCACGTAATGAGCCGCCTGTCGAAATCAAATGAAAATGATTTTGCGAAAATTCCTGTAGAGCAATCACAGAATTCGTGATGACGGTCAAATGATTTTTTTGAACAGCTAATTCGCGCAAAGATTCAAAAGCAGTGGAGCTGGTATCCGCCATCAGAGTATCGTTGTCGCTGATAAAGGCACTGATTTGCCTCGCGATGCTCTTTTTTTCTTCTATGTTGATTGTTCCACGAGTTTGATAAGGAAGATCTTCGTTTGTGTGGATATTTAATGTAGCACCGCCGTATGTACGTGTAACAATCCCTTCACGTTCCATCTTCTCCAAATCACGCCGGATCGTCTCCTCCGTGACATCAAAACTCTCAGCAAGTGCAGAAACAAAAACTTTTTTTTCTTTATATAAAGTGTTCAGAATTTGTTCACGACGTTCGAATGCGAGCATTTATGTCTCATCCTTTCCATTTTCAGTATATCCATTATAGTATAAAAACAAAGAAAAAACAAAAAGAATAAAGAGTATAAAACCTTCTGTTAAGGAATATTCACTCATTCATCTGTATAAAACAAAATAAACAAAAATAAAACAACATAAATTAAGTATAAACATGTTGACTTAATAAAGGTTTTGTTTTATTATGAACATGTAGAAAGTTAGGAAAAGGAGAGGACCTCTATGAAGATGCATGTGGCAGTGGATATCGGAGCATCGAGTGGCCGTCTGGTTCTAGGTGAAATCAAGAACAACAGACTGGAACTCACAGAAATCCACCGCTTTAAAAATGGATTTATAGAAAAACAAGGTCAATGTCTTTGGAATATTGATCAATTGTTCACAGAGATCCTCACAGGTCTTGCCAAAGTACGACAAATAGGCGTGAGGGAGTGTACGCTTTCTATAGACACTTGGGCAGTGGATTATGCGCTTGTGGATGTGGATGGTAACCGGATCGGTGAAGTGGTCAGCTACCGGGATCATCGGACTGCACAGACTATAAACAAAGTAACTGCCACGCTTTCGGCAGAGGAGATTTACCAAAAAACGGGGATTCAATTTCTAGCGTTCAATACGCTTTATCAGCTCTATGAAGAAGACGATAAACGGTTGGCTAAAGCGGATAAAATCTTATTTGTCCCGGATTATCTTGGCTTTTTGCTGACAGGAGAAATGCGGACGGAAGTGACAAACGCTTCCACATCGCAAATGCTGAATTTGAAAACGCGTACTTTTGATGAAGAATTGCTTGCGCTGGCAGGCGTAAAGAAAGAGCAATTCGCGTCATTTGCAGAACCAGGCGATTTTTTAGGAAAAGTGAAACCTTCACTCATAGCGGAATATGATTTACCAGAGACGGATGTCATTGTGGCACCTACACATGATACGGCGGCGGCGGTAGCAGGTACACCGGGCGAAGGCACAGACTGGGCATACCTCAGCAGTGGTACATGGTCGCTGCTCGGGATCGAAAGCTATGAACCGATTTCTGATCAGCCGGCTTTTGAAGCGAATTATACCAATGAATGGGGCGTTTATGGCAGCTATCGCTTCCTGAAAAATATCATGGGCATGTGGTTGGTGCAAGAAGTCGCACGTCTTTTGGATGGAGTATACAGTTTCCCTGAACTGGCGGAACTTGCTGAAAAAGAACCTGCTTTTCAATTTTTCTTTCCGCCGCTGGATGAACGTTTCTTGAATCCGGACAACATGATCACAGAGATTCAAGCCTATTGTCTGGAAACCGGACAAGCTGTTCCCGAAACGCCAGGCCAAGTTATACGAGCGATTTACGATAATTTAGCGATTTGTTATACATTGCAACTAAGAGAATTGATGCAGCTGACAGGTAAAAAACTTTCGGCACTCTACATTGTTGGCGGTGGTGCTAATGTGGCACTACTCAATCAATTGACTGCTAGTCTTTCGGGGCTCCGTGTTTTTGCAGGGCCCACGGAGGCTACAGCAATCGGCAACTTGGTCGTGCAGCTGATCTCATCTGGAGAACTGAACGATCTCAGTGAAGCCAGACAGCTCATCAGAGAATCTTTCCCAATTGCAACCTATCAACCAAGTGGTGAAAATTTTGCCGAAATTCTAGCGAAGTACCAAACGATTTGTGAGGAAAATGGAGGTTTCAAGCATGTTAACTGAAACGATTGAAAAAAAATATCTGGCAGCCAAAGAGGAATATGCGGCACTGGGTGTTGATACAGATGAAGTATTGAAGAAACTAGCAGATGTCAAAATTTCAATGCACTGTTGGCAGGGCGATGATGTCCGTGGTTTTATGGCACCTGATCAAGAACTGACTGGTGGGATTTCTGTAACAGGTGATTATCCGGGCCGTGCACGTACACCAGATGAATTACGACAGGATCTGGAAAAAGCCTATTCGCTGATTCCGGGTAAGCACAAACTCAACCTGCATGCCATTTATGTGGATACAGATGAAAAAATCGACTTAGATGAGATCGAACCGAAGCATTATGAAAAATGGGTCGCATGGGCGAAAGAAAACGGACTTGGTCTGGACTTTAACCCAACCTGCTTCTCTCATCCTAATTCGGCAGATGGCTTTACGCTCAGCAGCGCGGATAAAAAGATTCGTGAATTTTGGATCGAACATGGGAAGCGTAGCCGCAAAGTAGCTGAGTATTTTGGCCGTGAATTAGGCGAACCCTGCGTTAATAATTTTTGGATCCCAGATGGCTATAAGGACAATCCAATCGATCGTTTGGCACCTCGCCGCCGGTTGATGGAAGCTCTTGATGAAGTCTTTGCTGAAGAAATGGATCCACGATATACGCTGGATGCAGTTGAAAGCAAGTTGTTTGGTTTGGGCGCTGAAGCTTATACAGTCGGCTCACATGAATTTTATATGGGTTACGGCTTGACGCGCAATAAGTTGGTCACTTTGGATGCAGGACATTTTCATCCGACTGAAGTGATTTCTAATAAGCTTTCCTCGTTGGCGCTTTTCAGCGAAGGGATTCTACTACATGTTAGCCGTCCGGTCCGCTGGGATAGCGACCATGTTGTGATTATGGATGACGAATTGCAGGAAATCGGTCGGGAACTTGTCCGAAATGATCTTCTGGGTAAAACCTATATTGGCCTGGATTTCTTTGACGCGACGATCAACCGTGTTGCTGCTTGGGTGATTGGAACGCGCAATACGATCAAGGCGCTGCTTAAAGCCATGCTTGAACCAACCGAATATCTGAAAAAAGTAGAGCTAGATGGCGATTTTACTAAACGTTTGGCATTGACAGAAGAATTGAAAGATTTTCCATTTGGCGCTATTTGGGACTATTACTGTGCGAAAAGTGGAGTGCCAGTACGTGCAGAATGGTTAAAAGAAGTGGAGCAATACGAAAAAGAAGTTCTCACTAAACGCAACTAATCAGAGGAGGAGAAAGTATGAGTAAAAATATCATTGAAGCACCATTCACGCAGGAAATGATGAAAACAACAGCCAATTTGTACCGACTCGGCTGGGATGAACGCAACGGCGGCAACATCAGCTATTTGTTGACTGAAGAAGAAGTGAGCGAATATCTAGATACATCGAAAGTGATCCGTGAGATTCCGATGATCTTTGATGCCAGCGAACTAAAAGGTCGCTATTTTATCGTAACAGGTTCCGGCAAGTATTTTAAAAATGTGATGGATGAACCAGAAGTGAATCTGGGTGTGATCCGTGTTGCAGAAGACGGTCGTCATGTCGAACTGCTTTGGGGTCTTGAGGACGGCGGACGTCCAACGAGCGAACTGCCCGCCCACTTCATGAGTCACATTGAACGCTTGAAAATAGATCCAGAACACCGCATCATCATGCACAATCATGCGACGAATATCATCGCGATGACGTTTACACATGACTTGTCTGAAAAAGCCTTTACACGTACGCTTTGGCAAATGTGCACGGAATGTATCGTGGTCTTTCCAGAAGGTGTCGGCATGTTGCCATGGATGGTACCAGGAACAGATGAAATCGGTACTGCTACAGCCGCAAAGATGAAAGAGTATCGTCTGGTCATTTGGCCGCATCATGGTATTTTTGGCGCTGGGAAAGACATGGATGAAGTTTTCGGCTTGATTGAAACGGCTGAGAAAGCTGCAGAAGTCTATACGCTTGTTCAAGCACAGGGCGGCATCAAACAAACTATTACGGATCAGGAATTACGCGACTTGGCAGCTGCATTTGGCGTAACGCCCCACGAAGGTTTTTTAGCTTAGAAAAATAGCAGTCTACTTTTGGATGAATGCTCTGTCTCTTTCAAAGAGGCAGGGCTTATCAATATAAAAATATGTGAAATGATTAACATGAAGGAGGAAACGGATATGACGACACACGTTTTTTATGTACCATCTGTCAACTTAATGGGAAGAGGCTGTATCAATGATATTGGTCCGCATATTGAAGAGTTAGGTTTCAAAAAAGCACTTTTAGTCACGGATAAATTTTTAAGTAGCAGTCCTATTTTGAAGAAAGTAACAGAACCGCTCAAAAAAGCAGGGATTGAATATGTCTTATATGATGAAGTAAAACCAAATCCCACATGTAAAAATGTAGAAGACGGCTTAAAAAAATTACAGGAAAACGGTTGTGATTTCATTGTTTCTTTAGGCGGTGGTTCTCCCCAAGATGCAGCAAGCGGTATCAGTATTCTTGCAACCAATGGTGGGGACATGCGTGACTATGAAGGGGTAGGGAAATCGGCTAAAAAAGGTCTACCTGTTGTGGCGGTCAATACAACAGCTGGTACTTCCGCTGAAATCACCATCAATTATGTGATCACAGACGAAAAAAGAGAAGTAAAAATGGTCTGCATTGATCCAAACAGTTTGGCGAAGATTTCCGTCAATGACCCTGAACTGATGGTCGACAAGCCTGCTGCTCTGACAGCTGCGACTGGCATGGATGCTTTGACTCATGCGATCGAGTCATTAGTAACACCAGGTGCTTATCCTGTAACAGAAGCTGTGGCAGAAAGCGCAGTCAAATTGATTTTCCAATACTTGCCGCGCGCTGTAAAAGACGGCCATGATATTGAGGCACGGGAACAGATGGTTTATGCCATATTCTTAGGAGGTATGGCTTTCAATAATGCAGGACTTGGATTTGTTCACGCAATGGCACATCAGCTTGGTGGTGTCTATGATTTGCCCCATGGTGTCTGCAATGCAATGCTACTGCCAATCGTTGAACGTGAAAATGCGAAACGCGTTCCTGAGAAATTCCGTCGTATTGCCGAGGCGATTGGCATGCGTACAGAAGGGAAATCTGATCAGGAATGTGCGGACTTTGCAATCAATGCGATCCGCGAACTTTCCATTGAAGTAGGCATTCCAGAAAAACTTTCGGAATTGGGATTGACCGATGTGGATCTGAACAAACTCGCAGACAATTCATTGAAAGATGCATGTGCACCGGGTAACCCATATATGCCGACAAAAGAAGAAACCATTGCTATGTTTGAGGAAATCCTGTAAGAAGTTTCATAGTTAAATAAAGAAGAGAGGATACTGTTCGCATAGTATCCTCTCTTTTGGTGGTGGTGGAAATTAATTTATAGATGTGAGATTTTGCTGATTAGTGAATAGATTTGCGCAGTACGATAGCAGCTGAGCCAGCGAGAACCAGACCAGCTAGACCAAGTGGCAAGGAGCTCTTGTCGCCTGTTTTAGGCAATGTATTTGTTGCTTTTACAGCGGATGTAACGTTTGTACTAGCCGCTATATTTTTAGCAGCAGCATCTGTTGAAACATTTTCTGTAACAGTTGGATTTGAATTGGTATCTACCGCATCATTTCCAGAAATACCATTTGTTCCAGTTGAGTCATTGTCGTTGATTTTAGAATAAGTATAATATTGGACGTAGCTACTAAACTCGTAGTCACCATTTTGTGCATAAAGCCCGAATCTATCGCCAAACTCAAGTGGCTTGTTAAGATGGAAATGGAAGTCCCCATTAGCGTCTGATTTTACGGACATTATATCATTGCCATCCGCATCGGTCATGACGATTGTTACATTTGGATCTGCGGAGCCGTAAATGTCTGTACTTGTGCTGCGATATGTAC
Source organism: Listeria ilorinensis (assembly GCF_913566895.1). GTDB lineage: Bacteria > Bacillota > Bacilli > Lactobacillales > Listeriaceae > Listeria > Listeria ilorinensis. The sequence continues at coordinate 30,232 of NZ_CAJYCN010000006.1, forward strand.
TGACGTAGGGTGTTGCCAGATCAAAATTACAAACGGTATAAGAAATTTCTCTTGTGGAGATATTGCCGTCTGCATCTTTGGCTACGACTGTTGAAGTATGGACACCAACTGTATCTGTGTCAGGTCCTTTTCCTTCTGCAAATGTCATCAGAATGTAGTCATTATCCAGTGTTGTTGTAGCTGTTGCCAAATCCTCAGGAAGGAAATAATCACCAATATCAAAAATGAGCTCATCACTTGGTAGCGGTGTAATAACAGGAGCAGCTGCTCTTGGAAGAATGTCAACAGTTGTTTTTACCTGTTCATAAGATAAAGGATTTTCATATTTGATTGAAATGTAAACCGTTTGTGTACCGACTTGACGAGTAGAAGGTATAACAGAAAATTCTGCTGTCCCGTCTGTTACAGTCACAAAATCACTTACATCAGGTGTTTCACCGACCTTATACGTCACATTTTCATTAAGCGTATAGGAGCCACTTGCTTTGACATTTGCTTTCTTGTCTTCCGTTTTTGCCTCTTTCTCAGTTGTTCCTTCTTCTTTCTTTGCAGTATCTTCCGTCGCTTTGTCTGCGTCTTCCTTGTCCGCATCTTCAGCAGCTGCATTTGTTTCTGTGCTCACTCCAGCCTGTGCATCTTCCTTCACAGTTGTGCCGGTAGTTTGCGCAGTAGGTTCGGTGTTTTCTTCGGTAGCGCTTTCAACTTCTTCTGCAAGTGCAGGTGTTGCCAAACTGAAAGTAAGACCTAATGATAAGGCACCAACCATCCCTTTTTTGATTGTTTTCTTCATACATTTAACCTCTTTTCTATGCTGTTGTTTTACAATTGTATTATATCAAAAGACAAAATTTTTTGATAGAAGGAATTGTATTTTATTTTCTTTTTGTGTCCAAATTGCGAATGCTTATACTGAGATGGGCAACCTGCTGCCAGTAGTAAAAAAGCACCGTCAGAAGAAATTCATCTTCCTATCGGTACTTTTATTTTAATTAAAATGATTTATGCGTGGACGAATATTGGTCAGATAGGTTTTTTTTACACGCCTCAAATTGTAAGATGCACCAAGGCTTCGGTGAAAGTTTGACAATGCCCTCTTCTTCTAGCTTGCGTAAATTCGTGGCAATATAAGCACGAGCTAGATTGAGATAATTGCCCAGCAGTTTTTGTGTGAAGTAATAAGGAATCAAACAAGAACCATCTTCTTCCAGTCGACCAAACTTTTCACCGATTTCAAGCAGCCCGGCGAGCACTTTCTGATCACTGGGCAGGTGAATATGCATTTCACGGGCTAAAATAGGTTCAATTTCAAGCCGAGCGCTCTGGAATAAATAGGCATCCGTTTCTTTTTTTTCATGAAAAATATGTCGGACGTAATCCCGCTCAAATCGGAATGCAGTCACTTCGCTAATGGCTGTATAGCTGACAGGTGCCACTTGCTCTTGTTCAATATGTAGAAAACCAATCCCTTCTTGAGGCCCTTTGAAAGCTAGGATACTATCTTCACGACAGGTTCGCTTGCACATAGCTACGACACCGTCTTCGATCAAATAAAAATAAGGATGATTTTCCCCTTCGAGTAAAATGGTCTCGCCCCTTTTAAAATCCACTCTTGTATACGGCAAAATAGCTCCGCTGCTCTGTTTTAAAATTGTCAGTAAATCATTTTCGCTTTCAGCCGGCGGTTCATTGTCATCCAAATGGTAGAAAGTCATAAACTGAGTCCCCTTTTTCTCAAACATTTATGGCTAAAGTACTCTCTTAGAAGTCTATTTTTTCATTATATAGGAGAAAAGTCAGTTTGTGTATCAATTGAACTGTGCAGGAGTGAGCGCGATCAGGAAGGGAGTTTTTCTGAAAGCAGACGACTTTTTACCAAGCGCTCACGGATTTTCAAACCGATAACAGCTGCGAATATTGCCTTAATCGCACCTGGCAGCAGAAACGGAGCCATGCCTGCCATAAGGGCATCTGTAAAACTCATATCGGCGCTGATTTGCATCCACAATACACCGAAGAACAGGGTAATGATTGCTCCGATAACATTCGCGACGATCGCATTTCCCATTTTATAGCCAAACCGATCGAGCAGCCATCCGGTAATAAATGCATTGAAGATAAAGCCGATGATAAAGCCACCAGTAATGCCGAAAAGAATCCCTAGTCCAGCTGTCATACCTGAGAAAACTGGGATACCAAAAGCACCAAGTAAAATGTATACACAAACTGCGATTGTCGCATGTCTAGCTCCAAGAATCGTAGCCGTCAAGCCGACTGCAAAGGTCTGACCTGTAAGAGGGATTGGGCCGAGCGGAATCGTAAATTGAGCAAGAATCGCAATGATGACCGCAAACAAAGCATCTACGATTAGGAATTTTAATTTTTGATTTCGCATAAGAAACCTCCTTAAAACAAATTGTTAACTTTATATTAAAAGAGGTTAACATTATTTTTGCAGTTTGACAAGCCATAAAATAGCAAATTCAAAATGAAAACGTTATAATATAAAGAAAACGTCGATTATGCATCATCGAGCGAACAAGTGGGTAAACCGATGTTAACCACAAAATGGGAGGGAACCAGAATGACGATTGAAATTCGTAAAGCCCATCTGGAAGACGCATTAGGTGTTCAGAAGATTGCTACACTTTCATGGCACGATACGTACAAAGAGATTATCCCAGCTGATGTGCAGGAGTATTTTTTGAATAAGTTCTATAATATTGAAACGCTAAAAAACAGGATTAGTGCGACTCCTTTTGCAGTGGCAGAGCAGGATAGTGAACTAATCGGTTTTGCTAACTTTGTCGAACTGGCAAAAGGAAAGAGTGAGCTGGCTGCTTTTTATCTTGATCCTGCACTGAAATATAAAGGTTACGGGACACAATTGCTGGCTGAAGGAATCAAGTTGTTCAATATTCCGCTACCAATGTTTGTGAATGTAGAAAAAGGCAATGAACAGGCGATTCGCTTTTATGCAGCACGCGGGTTCCACAAGATGGAGGAATTTACGGAAGATTTTTACGGTTATGATCTGGAGACGATTCGCTATCAGTTGACTCAGCATTTGGAAGAGGAAGAATAAATGAATTGAAGTAGGCGAAGCACAACATGCATGCAGAAGAAAAATTGGTAACTTTGGCAAGACGTTATTGTATGGAACATTATAGGCACTGGAGCACGATCTATGCTAAAAGGCGCGCCCAAATAAAGTCGAATTCCTATAAGCTGGAACGAAAAGACTATGATATTTTCCCAAGGTATCAGGAGTTGGAAAAAATTCTATATGGGGTTGAAAGCCTTGTTGGAAAAATGTTTTTAGATATAGATGACTGCATGGCACAGCTGAAAGAGGCTGTTTGTTATCATTCGATTTACAAACCGGAGTTGACAACTGATCCAAGAGCAAAAAAGGCTATATTAGAAGAGGAAACGAACTATTTGTTATATCTTGATAGTATCGATATGGCACATATCGACGAGCAGTTTGTCATGCCACTTCCTTATGTGCGAAGATTAAATGATGATCAGGCGTTGGAAATACGCCGCCGTTTGCAAGCGAATTATCAATTTAATGGCAATGCGTGGATTCCGTTGGTAAAGATTGACCATATAAGAAATCTGGCTTTTGATGTAGCAGAAATAACGCCTTACAAAAGTGCGCTTATAAAAGCCATTCAGTCCATGATGGATGATACATTTTATCAAATTGACGAATCGGGAAGTCATTATGAAAAAAGTAAAAGTGAGTTTGATTTAACAAGTGTGGAGACAGTGTGGTGTGCGTTAGATTTTGAGTGGATGATTTATCGTTCACACGAAAAAACAATTGCTTTTTCAGGGGGAAATCTTTTGTCAGCGGTCCAAAAGATAATGAAGTAGAGGATATATAGAGAATGCAGAACATATGGGGAAGGATATAGAAGAAAAAGTATTCTCTTTTTATTTGAGAAGAGCTGAGAAAAACCAAAAATCAAACGGCTTGTAAAAACAGGAAGTTCCAGGGCTTTTATTTCCCTAGAACTTCCTGCTTTTTTTATTAAGTGAAATATTCAACGTGCTGCCTTGCCGCTGTTCGTACTGCCACCTCGAAGACGATAAAAGATGCTTGCAAGGGCAGCGCCGATCACCCCACCAAAAAGCGATATTAGAAGAGTGATGCCCAGTGGACCGACTCGAACGATACTGATTGTCAAAATCGTCGCTAGAAATCCATAAATAAGACCATAAAGCAAAAAACGTGCGCGTGTGGCATTTTTGCTGAAACCATAATAGATTTCAGCAGCTGTCGCACCTACTAGCACTAGCGGGGCAGCAAATAAGATCGCAGCAAAAATTAATTTTGGTGTCAATGGACCGAAGAGAATCGACTCAATCCCCATTACGGCAAAGATGCCCAGAATAAAGACAGTTAGATAGGCCAAGACAAAACGAATGCTGTCCATATAGTCACCCCCAATTTTCTTTCCTTACATAGTATAGCAAATCTTACAGGATTAAAACAGGGATTTCCTTACCCATATACGACTTCTCCAGCGCCGATACATCAATAGGGAACGGATGCCCTCATCAATAATATAAGCCAGCCATACACCGACAAGACCTAAACCGGCTGAGATTCCTAGTAAATAAGAAAATGGCAGACTGACGATCCACATCACAATCAGTCCGCATATGAATGGAAAACGGACATCTCCAGTGGCATTGAGGCTGCTGATGACGATGATATTTGTGGCGCGGAAAAGCTCTAAAAAGATGGAGAGCAAGAAAAGTTCTTTCGTCATGGCGATGATTTCTGCATTTGATGTAAAAAGATGCATGATCGGCTCGGCGAAAAGATAGATCAGAATGCTCACTGAAAGGGCGATCACAAGGCCTATCCGCCAGCTTTTGATCCCTTGATGATAGGCGCGGTCTGTTTCTTTGGCACCAATAGCTCGACCAATAATGATCTGTGAAGCCTGGCCGATCGAGATAGCAAACAGGGCGACAAATTGGCTGACACTGGAAGCATATACCTTAGTTGTTAGGGCTTCAGTTCCTAAAATTGCAATGATTGCTGTCACGACTAGCTGGGAGCCAGCATAGGATAAATTTTCACCAGCAGATGGCAACCCGTAACGTAAAATCGAACCAAGCATTTTTTTTGAACATTGTTTGAGCTTGGCGAAATGGAATGTGTAGCCTAAATATTTTCGAAGCATCCACACAGCCATAATCATTCCGACAATATTGGCAAAACTGGTGGCAATCCCAACACCCGTCACGCCTAGATCAAGAAAGCTGAGCGGACCGTAAAGGAATAAATAATTGAAGATGACATTGATCACACTGATCGTAACTGGTACGACCATCGCTTGACGAACATAGCCATGTGTCCGCAAGATGGGTAAAATGGATGAATGAAGCGCAATGATCACGGAACTGCCGCCGATAATTTCAAGGAAAGGCGAGCCAACGATCACCAAATCTTCATTTAAACCAAGTAGTCGTAAAAATTGATCACTAAAAAAGATAAAGATAAAACTCATGACGATTCCGATTAAAAAAGCCACTACAATACCGTTTGTGATGACACTTTCAACAAGGTGTTTCTTTTTGGCTCCAATTAGCTGGGCAACGACAATTTGCACACCAACAGTCAGGAAACCGTAGACAATAATGGAAATCGTTAAAATCTGGTTGGCGACCCCGGTTGCTGCTACAGCCTCATCCGAATAGTGCCCCAGCATGAAGACATCCACATAGCTGATCAAAAGACGAAGCAGCTGCTCGACGAAGATTGGCCAAGCAAGAGTGTAAAGTCCGAGCCGTATCTTACTGTCTGCTCCAGACATAAATAAAAAACCTCCTTTTAGATAAAGTGTTTGGAAGGAGAAGAAAGCGTGTAAGGTATAAATAGCGCTTCTATCTGCAAAAATAATAATGTCATTATATAGGAAATGGAGGTAAAAGTATAGCGTAATTTCTAATAAAATTTAATTAAAATAAAAGTAATTATTTATTTTGTTTTTTGCCTTTATGGACCGAATTAAAAGGGTTTTTCGATAAGTAAAAATTAGTAAAAATAGTTTGTTACATTTATCACTTGACAAATGAGTCAAACGGCATATAATTAATTAAGCAAACTAATTAAAAAGGAGGGGCAGACATGTATGAACATCCGGAAGATTTGGGGCATTCAGTGATCAAAGCTTTTATGAATTTTAAACGTGCAGAAGTACTGAGTTTTCACTTTGACGGTTATACGCGGGCGGAGATCCGTTTTCTTTTCATGCTTCATCACGGACTTCGGCAGAATCCGAATGAGCTGGGCGTCAAAGTGGCCAACCTTGGTCCTATGCTTCATGTGTCCAAGCCAAGTGTCACACAACAAATCAATGCACTTGAAAAAAAGGGGCTGATCAAGCGAATCCAAAATCCGGAAGACAAGCGTGCTGCTTACCTGCAGTTTACTGAAAAGGGAGAAGAACTGATAGAAAGTATCATTGGGCAGTTTCATCAGAGCTTTCTCGATATGCGCGACTATATCGGAAAAGAAGATATGGAGACGCTGATTAAGCTGCTTGATAAACTGACAGACTATCTGAACAACAAGGCACAAAACAAGGAGGCATGATGCCAAAATGATGAAACTGATGAGACGGTTAAAACCCTATTCTTGGGGGATTGCCATTGTCTTAATCTTGACGTTTTTCCAGGTTTTAGGGCAGCTGTATTTGCCGACGCTGATGAGTAATATCATCGATAAAGGAGTCGTGCAGGGCGACAAAGCCTATATTTGGAAAACTGGCGGCGAAATGATGCTGATTTCAGCTATTGCCGTTATTCTCTCTGTGATTATCGTTTATTTTGCGTCACGGATTTCAATGGGATTCGGGCGTGATCTGCGTGATAAAATTTTTACACGTGTTGAAAGTTTTTCACTGCAAGAAAATGATAAGGTAGGAACGGCGTCTTTGATTACCAGAACGACGAATGATGTGGTTCAAATTCAAAACGTTCTCTATATGATGCTTCGTATGATGGTGATGGCACCGATTATGCTGATTGGCGGTATTTTGATGGCTGTCCAGCGTGATGCTAAACTATCACTTATTTTTGTGATTGTACTGCCGATTTTATTATTACTGGTAATTTTACTTGGTAGTAAAGCCATGCCGATGTTCAAGTCGCTGCAAAAGAAAATGGATAAACTCAACCGGGTCATTCGGGAAGGATTGACAGGGATTCGGGTTATTCGTGCCTTTAACCGCAGTGATGATGAGCTGAAAAAATTTGAGGAATCAAATAATGATTATGCCGTTACAGCCATTGGTGTCAACCGGCTTCTTTCGTTAATGAGTCCGCTCATGATGTTAATTATGAACTTGACTACCATTGCAATTGTTTGGTTGGGTGCGCACTTTATCGGGGACGGTGATATGCAGGTCGGTGATTTGATGGCCTTCATCCAATATGCCATGCAAATCATGATGAGCTTTATGATGCTTTCAGCTGTCTTTATCTTCATTCCTCGTGCAGGAGCTTCGGCTGAACGGATCAATGAAGTACTTGACATGGAGCCGGAAATTTTGGATCCTGATAAAGCTGAACAAGCAAAAGACCAAGCTTTCCTAGAGTTCGATCATGCGACTTTCCGCTATGCGGGAGCTGAAAAACCAGTGTTGGAAGATATTACATTTCAGGCAAAAGCTGGGCAGACCATCGCGATTATCGGAAGTACTGGTGCTGGTAAGTCAACGCTTATCAATATGGTTCCGCGTTTCTATGATGTGGAAAGTGGTGCAGTTCGCGTAAATGGTGTGGATGTCCGTGAAATGAGTCAAGACGATCTTCGCCAAAAAATTGGGTTAGTACCGCAAAAGGCTGTTCTTTTTACAGGAACTATCCGCTCAAACATGCTTTACGGAAAAGATGATGCAACAGATGAAGAGATTTGGCATGCTCTTGAAGTGGCACAGGCGAAAAATTTTGTTTCTAAAATGGATAAAGGGTTGGAAGCGCGTGTTGAGCAAGGTGGTAATAACTTCTCAGGTGGTCAAAAACAACGGCTTTCAATCGCTCGTGCTTTAATACGCCGACCGAAAATCTATATTTTTGATGACAGCTTCTCGGCACTTGATTTCAAAACAGATGCAAAACTACGAGCCGCTTTGAAAGATGAAACACAGGATGCAGTAACCCTGATCGTTGCACAGCGGATCACTTCTGTTGTGGATGCTGATCAAATTATTGTTTTAAATGAAGGAAAAGTGGCGGGTATCGGAACACATGATGAACTCAAAGAAAACAATGAGATTTATCAAGAAATCATGCGTTCACAACTTTCAGAGGAGGAGATAGCATGAGTCCAGGCCCAGGTCCACGCGGTCCGGTGATCGGTGCAAAACCGCGTAATTTTAAGAAAACATTGTTCCGACTGTTAGGCTACATGAAGCCAAGAACATTCGCTATCTCACTCGTCTTTGTTTTTGCGATCCTATCGACTATTTTTAACATTTTCAGTCCAAAAGAATTAGGAAAAGCAACAACAGAAATTTTTAAAGGCGTGATGAGTCCTGCGGGAATCAATGACGATAAGATTTTTAATATCCTGTTTGGTGTCTTCCTGCTTTATCTAGGAAGTTCGCTGTTCAGTTTTATCCAACAATTCGTGATGTCCAGTGTGGCACAAAGAACAGTATATGATATGCGGCGTGATTTAAAGGCGAAAATGGCTCGTTTACCACTTCGTTATTATGATACGCGTTCCAATGGGGATATTTTGAGCCGCGCTGTCAATGATATGGATAATATTGCGAATACGCTTCAGCAATCGTTGACACAAGCGATCACAGCTGTTGTTCAAATCATTGGTGTTTTGATTATGATGCTCACCATCAGTTGGCAGATGACATTGATTGTTGTCTGTACGGTGCCGCTCAGCATTATTATTGTAGCCTTTATTGCCAGCAAGAGTCAGCGATTCTTTGCTGCCCAACAACGCAATCTTGGTGTGTTGAATGACACGGTCGAAGAAACATACGGCGGTCAAACGATCATCAAGGCGTTCGGTCAGGAAAAGAATACGCTCAAGACATTCGATCAAGTCAATGATGACTACTATAAAGCTGCTAAAAAGGCACAGTTTATTTCTGGGATCATGATGCCGATGATGCAATTTGTCGGTAATCTTGGCTATGTAGCAGTCTGTGTCGGCGGTGGGATCTTTGTAACGAATGGGACACTCCAAGTAGGGGATATCCAATCGTTCACGCAATATGTGCAACTATTTTCACAACCAATTTCTAGTGTAGCGAATATCGCGAATGTGATTCAATCGACGATCGCTTCTGCGGAACGGGTCTTTGAGATTTTGGATGAAGAAGAAGAAAAAGATGTTATTCCAGATCAAATTCAAGTGCATGAAAATGAAAGCAACGAAATCATTTTCGATCATGTTCAATTTGGCTATACACCAGATAAACCGTTAATGACAGATCTCAATATTCAAGTAGAAGAAGGTCAGATGGTGGCGATCGTTGGGCCAACAGGTGCTGGTAAAACAACGATCATCAACCTCTTGATGCGCTTTTATGATGTTGATGGAGGCGGTATTCGAATTGAAGGTGTCGATACGCGTGATATGACGAAAAATGATGTGCGTGCTAAATTTGGAATGGTACTTCAAGACACATGGCTGTTCAACGGTACAATTGCTGAAAATATTGCCTATGGGCGAGAAGGTGCAAGCTTTGATGAAGTAGTCGGTGCGGCTAAAGCAGCCTATGCGGATGAGTTTATTCGCCGCTTGCCGGACGGGTACGACACGATTTTGAATGAGGAAGGTAGCAACATTTCTCAAGGGCAAAAACAACTCTTGACGATTGCCCGAGCGATCCTTTCTGATCCGTCCATTCTGATTTTAGATGAAGCGACTTCTAGCGTTGATACACGGACAGAGCTGAATATTCAGCTGGCCATGGCGAATTTGATGAGAGGACGGACAAGCTTTGTCATTGCACACCGTTTGTCAACTATTCGTGATGCTGATCATATTCTTGTGATGAATCACGGGAATGTCATTGAACAAGGTACACATAAAGAACTGTTGGATGAAAAAGGATTCTATGCGGATCTTTATAATAGCCAGTTCGCTGGTGCGCAAGCAGTTTAAAGTATATGGATAATTGAAAAGACCGATTCTCTCTGGTAGGGAGAACCGGTCTTTTCGTATGTTTGAAGATGGAAATCTGATAATGGGGATTGAATGATAAAAAAAGAGTATAAAAAACCAACATGGAAAAGGGAACCATGTTGGCAAAAGGGAGTTGGAAAAACAATCATTAAAAAAGGGAGTAAAAAATGATTGCTTTCATTTGATAAATTTATAATAGCGGTTAAAGTTTAAAACTTGCTTCTATTTGTCTAAGAAATAAATGAGAATTTTAAAGTCCAGGTGCTCGTTTTATCGTAAGATCTATATGAATACTTTTATCATAAGCAGATTCATTGTCTTTTTATACCCTATGGGGTATTATGAGGTGCATAAGGAGTGAAGCAAATGTTTAAAAGAATACCTTCAATCTCAACAGCAGAACTCGCAGACAAATTACCAGAAAAGCCTTTATTGATTGATGTGCGGGAACCCCATGAATTTCGAGGGGGGCATATTCCGAGAGCCAAAAATATTCCGCTTGGTCAAGTGGTGAATTTTAAGTCCACAGAGCCTGTGTACGTGATTTGTGCTTCAGGTATGCGCAGTAAACGAGCAGTGAAAATGATGAGAAAAAATGGTATGGATGCCACGAATGTCAAAGGCGGCATGATGCTTTGGCAAGGAGTAACGAAGGGTGGGGCAAAATCATGAAGCGTGTAATAATTGTTGGCGGAGTGGCCGGTGGAATGTCTGCTGCAACGCGATTAAGAAGATTGAATGAAGAACTTGAGATTATTGTTTTTGAAAAAGGACCGTATGTTTCATTTGCGAATTGTGGCTTACCTTACTACATTGGCGGTGAAATTGTTGAACGGAACGATCTTTTGGTGCAGACCCCGGAGCAATTGAAGGCGCGGTTTAACTTGGATGTTCGACCGTTCCATGAGGTGATAGAAGTATTGCCGGATGAAAAAGTCGTGATCGTACAGGCGAATGGTCAGACGGAACGGTTCAGTTATGATAAACTGATTTTATCGCCAGGAGCGAAGCCGTTTATCCCGCCAGCGAAAGGGATCGATAAAGCCGAAAATTTATTTACAGTACGAAATGTCCCAGATGTCGATCGGATCATGCAACATATGGAAAAGCAGGATCCTCAGCGAGCAGTTGTGATTGGGGCAGGTTTTATCGGACTTGAAATGGCGGAAAACTTGGCAAAAAGAGGGCTTCATGTGACGGTCGTTGAAAAAGCCCCACATGTTTTGCCCCCGCTTGATACAGAAATGGCTGCCCAAATCGAGCAGGAGTTACTGGCAAATAATGTGGAAGTTCGAACAGGTGTGGCAGCAGAGGCATTTTTAGAGGCTGGCAGAAAGATTTGCTTGGATGACGGAACGACACTTGATGCGGATCTGATTATCTTGGCGGTTGGTGTGACCCCTGCTGTTGATTTTCTGACAGGCAGCGGAATCGAGACTGGACTTCGTGGTGCGATCGTTGTGGATGAAAATTATCAAACGAATCTGCCGGATATTTGGGCGATTGGTGATGCAGTCGTTGTAAAACATCAAGTCAGTGGGAAGGATGCCTTAGTTTCTCTCGCTTCACCAGCAAATCGGCAAGGACGAATCACGGCAGACATTTTAAGCGGAAAGCGTCGACCGAATAATGGCTTTATTGGTACGGCGATCGTACGGGTATTCGGGCAGACTGCGGCTACGACTGGACTAAATGAATATCAGTTGCAGCAGCTGGAGATTTCCCATCAGGCTGTTCATATCCAATCAAAAAACCATGCGGGTTACTATCCGGGAGCTTTACCCATTCTCTTGAAGGTCCTGTTTGACCCACAAACAGGTGAACTGCTTGGAGCTCAGGCAGTTGGGGAGAATGGTGTCGATAAGCGAATCGATGTATTGGCAACAGCTTTAAAAGCAGAAATGAGTGTATTTGATCTGCCGGAATTGGAACTGACATATGCTCCGCCATTTGGGGCGGCGAAGGATCCAGTTAATATGGCGGGTTATGCAGCAATGAATCTAGTAGAAGGTATCAGTGAAAACATTCAGTGGCACGAACTGACAGAGGAACAAAAAAACGGTGCGATTCTACTGGATGTGCGGAATCCTGAAGAACTTGAGAACGGACGTTTTGAAGAAGCGCTGAATATTCCACTGCATGACTTGCGAAACCGTATGTCAGAGCTTTCGAGGGATGCGGAATATATTGTGACTTGTCAGGTAGGGCTGCGCGGTTATATTGCTGAGCGCCAGCTTAAAAATAATGGCTTTCGTGTGAAAAATCTGGATGGTGGCTTTAGTCTATACAAAAGCGTTTCAAAAGAAGGAGTCGAAAAATAATGTATCAATCAATCACTACAATCGAATTAGAACAAGTACTGAAGCAGGAAAGCCAGGCGATTTTAGATGTACGAGACCGGGACGATTTTGAGGTAGGGCATATTGAGGGTGCCCTAAATATTCCGATCGATGAACTTGCAGAAAAATCTTCAACGCTTGATAAAAACCGTCCTTATATGATTATTTGCTATGCGGGAGGTCGTTCACAGGCGGCTTCCGAATTTTTAGCACAAAAAGGATATCAGGTGACAAATGTGATGGGAGGAATGGGTGCATGGCGGGGCGAAGTGAAGTAAGTTATGACAGTAAAATGAAGAATCGTTTGAAACGCGCGGAAGGGCAAATCCGTGGTATCTTGAGAATGATGGAGGAAGAACAGGATTGTCGCGATGTGGTAACGCAACTTTCGGCAGTTCGAACGAGTATAGACCGGACGATCGGCTTGGTTGTTGCGGAAAATCTGGCAGCCTGCATCGAAAAAGAACGGGCGATTGGCGGTGAACCAGACACAGAAAGCTATGTTCAGGAAGCGATCGACCTGCTTGTGAAAAGCAGATAAAGTAGTGTGCTTTTTAGCGTATGCAGGTCGACAGTGGGATATTCAACACGAGGGCAGTTGAAACTCAGCTGAATTTTTGTAGGATATTTTATTTGAAAATCAACTTTGTTTCATAAGAATAGCCGTGAATCAGCTCCTGATCAATGAGTGCCACTGTTTCCTGAAGGAGGTAGTTTTCGCCATTAGATGGGCATTTCCAGTCTTGTGGCGCAAGAAACGGCTGTCGTTCGCTTGCAAGTAGATACCGTTCGCCAGGGGCACCGATCGAGTGGTCGAGTTCCAAAAAAAGATAAGCCTGCCCCTCTTCCATAAAATAGCCAAGAAATTGTTGGTAGCTTTTGGAAAGTCCCAAGCGATGGATCAGCTCCCGGGCTTCCTGATGAAAGTTTAGATCATTTAGAATCGCCGAATGGATGGGCGTTGCAAGAGGTGCTGTCAGCAGTAGGCGCGCTGTGCGGACCTGTTCCTGTTGGGTGAGTGACCGTTCAAGTAGCCCTTGATAGCGGTCGATAAGGCGTTTTTTTCGCGCGATTCTGATCTCTTCTTCATCCAATCTTTTTCGGTATTTTGTCAGCAGATCAGGGAGGCTGTTAGGATCGGCATTTTTTAGGTATTGTTTGATTTCCTGAAGAGAAAAGCCCATATATTGCAGTGCTTGAATAAAGCTAAGCTGCTCAGCCTGTTCGGGTTGGTAATATCGGTAGCCAGAAGTGCTATCGGTATAAGCGGGAACCAGCAGCCCGATCTTATCATAATAACGCAGCCGCTGAATGGAGAGATCATTCTTTTTGGCCATTTCACCAATCGAAAAAAATTTTTCCATGTTTGATTGTCCTTTCGTCTTGACTCTATAGTTACTATACACTTTATAGTAGAGATAATTCAAAGCGAGAGGTGAAAAAGATGAAAATCATTATAGAAAAAGACTATGAAAACATGAGTAAGACAACGATGCAGCTTCTTTTAGGTAAGATGTATCAGGATAAGAAAGTTCATTTAGCAATCACAGCTGGTTCTACGCCAAAACGGATGTATGAGCTGATGGTCGAAGAAATGAAAGACAAAGCTCCTCTGGAAAATGTCTGCTACTATAATTTTGATGAAATTCCAGTTGGAGAAGAGAAATTTGGTGTTACAGTCAGCAATTTGAAGCAAATGTATTTTGATCCAGCAGGTATTCCGGAAAAGCAGATTCATGTGCTGGATACGAGCAATTATAAAGAACAGGAAGCCTATCTGAAAAATGTCGGTGGTCTGGATGCGATTTTGATTGGAATAGGAGAAGATGGACATTTTTGTGGAAACCTGCCAGGGGTGACAAAATTTGGGGATGAAACGCGACTTGTTTCGGTGAAATCTCGTCCGGATATGTTTGATATTCTGGTTGGGGAAGTTGGGGGAGATCCTGAAAAAGTACCCGATAACTATGTGACAATGGGGCCAAAAAGCGTGATGCAGGCTAAAGAAGTCATCCTGTTTGCAAATGGCAAGAAGAAAGCGGCGATCATCAAAAAAGCTTTGCAAGGCCCCGTGACAGAAGCGGTGCCGTCATCGATCTTTCAGCTTCATCCTAATTTTATTGTAGTCTTAGATGAGGAAGCGGCAAGTGAACTTTCCTTTTAATCCATAAAAAAGCAAAAATCTTATCAATGGCGAATGTTTGGCCGATAAGATTTTTGCTTTTTTAAATTAAAATTTCTTTGCCAGTTCAGCAGCTTCTTTTGTTCCTGCAGCAATGATCTCAGCAGCTTGATCCGGACGAGCATTGTGACCTTCAACAACGACCATTTCCGGCGCAGAGATACCAAAGTGGCTGAGAACGTTTTTTACATAATTCATTGACATTTCGTAGCTTGCCATTGGACCATCAGAATAGATGCCGCCACGTGCATTCAGCAAAGCAACTTTTTTGTCGGGCACAAGTCCAACCGGGCCTTCAGGAGTATATTTAAACGTTTTTCCTGCTTGATTAAGATAGAAAAGATAAGTCAGAAACTGGGCGGGAATGCTGAAATTCCATAGCGGAAAGGCCATGATGATCTTATCTGCTTTTAAAAATCCATCCAAATAGCCATTTGCCACATCAGCCAAGCGTTTTTCTTCAGCAGAAAGCGTTTCTCCTGCTGCTTCTTTATGCAGACCACTCATCATTACACCGTCATAATACGGAAGCTCTTCCTCGAAAAGATTCAGCTCTGTAAGCACATCGTCAGGATGACTTTCTCGGTAGCTTTGTAAAAAAGTTTCATACAGCGTTACGCTGACAGAACGTTCTTTTGGTAGTCCATTAGCTTTAATAAATAAAACATTTGCCATAAATTTCATTCCTCCTATTAAATAATCCTTTTTCAGTGTAGCGAAAAAAAGAGGGTTCTCGCAAGTAATCTGCTTACAAAAAATTAGTAATAGAAAATTGTAAAGGAAGGGGCACGATATGATAAAATAAGAGTGATAGGAAGGTGTATATAAATGGAAATTCGTCAAATACATGAAGAAGAGATCCATAAAATCAAGCAGCTTCGTGATTACTCATTTCGTCATCCAGCAAGAGGTGGCGACGAAGATTTTATGTTTTGGATGAACCGAGCCACTCGACTGGGAGCCTTTGAAAAAGATAAATTGCTGGCACAGGTGCTCACCTATCCTCTTGCAGCAAGTTTTTACGAGCAAACTTTTGCCATGGGAGGGATTGTTTATGTGGCGAGCTTCCCGGAAAATCGCGGTGGTGGTCTGATTCGAAAATTGATGCATGCTTCCCTTGTAGAAATGCGCCAGAAGGGACAACTACTCTCTTACTTACGTCCATTTTCAGTGCCATTTTATCGGAAATTCGGCTATGAACTTTTTACAGAAGAGTTGGCTGTGGAGCTGAGTGCTGCCCATTTACCAAGAAATAAGGAATACACAGGTATATTGGAAAGAACTAGCCATCATGAGGTGTCGTTTGAAGATGTAAAGGATATTTATGACCGTTATCAAAAGCGGAAAAATGGGATGTTGGTTCGAGATCCGGCTTGGTGGTCAAGACTTTTGCGCCGAGGATTTACAAATGAAGCAGTGCTTTATCGGGACCAAGATGGACAACCACAAGGCTATGCGCTCTATACATTTGAAGGAGATACGATGGTGATTTATGAACTAGCAGCCTTGACGAATGAAGCCGAAAAAGCGATCTGGCAGTTTGTTAAAAGTCACCAATCGATGTTTCAAACGGTGAAAGCCATGAATGTTGGTAATATTCGAGACTTGGCTTTGTGGCTGACTGACCCGACTGATCTGGCTATCACAGAGACCCTCAGCTTTATGATGCGAATCGTTGATGTACAGCCATTTTTGGAGAAAATCCCGTTTAATCACTTAGCGGAACCACTTTATTTAGAGATTAGCAATGATTTTGCGGAATGGAATAATGGCTGTTATCAGATAACGAAGCAAGGGGTGGTAAGGATCGATCATGTGCCGGCTGAAAAAGGGCTCCGAGCAGATATCCAAACATTTAGTCAAATGATGACAGGGTTTATCCGTCCGACTAAGCTAGCCTACTATGAAAAACTGCAGGGAAAAGCTGAGACAATTCAACAATGGGAAGCAGCTCTCCCCATACGTGAAACACAGTTATTTGATACTTTTTGATAGGAGAGGAAAGTGATGACGACCATTGCAAGAGAACTTACAAAAAAAGAACAAGTAGCACTTATGGAGCGCAGCAAGTCACTTGGCATTAAAGCGGAGTCCAATGAGGAGAAGCTGACCGCGCTGATTGATCAGCTTCGTGCAGCGCCTTCATTCGAGGAGGAAGAAATTGAAGAAACGGCTTATCGTTACGGCTTGTTTTTCGGAGAGTTGCTGCGGACGGCATTCGAATGGCACTGGCTCTTCTTAGAAATTGAAGATCAGAGCGGTTACGCGATTGTCTCAAAAGAAAATGGCTATGCCCTACTTGTCATGCCCTATTTTACTGAGATTCTGGCTGGAAGTCGTGAGCCGGGTTCACTCAAAGCGCTCTATCAGCTTATGCCGAGTATTGAGGGCGAAAAGAATGCCTTTCGATTGCTTTGAAATTTAAATTCTAAAATAGAAAAGATGGTCACTGCTGCAGTTATGCTGATTTCTCATAACATTCCGCAGAACGGGGCCATCTTTTCCTGCTTAAGAGCTCTTTTTTAGTATAAGGTATGAAATGCATTTCAGAGCAAGCACTTTTATAAAAATAAACAGTTTCTTATGCAAAAATCAGCCTATCAGTTGTAGATGAGCGATAGGTGATTTTGAATTATGGCTTTTTTGCATAGTCATAAAAGGCGTGTAGTCCGCTTAATTCAGTCAAATGATGATTACAAGCATCACTGTCACGGCAGATATAGTTGCCAAGTGATTTATAGGTCTGCAGTTTTGTACTTGTTTTGACATCGATCGTAAAAAGTCCCACTTCGGTAACATGGTGACAAAAATGGCAAATGCTTTTCTTGTTATATGGTAGAAATTGACCAACAAGCCCTTTTAACTCACCATCGATTTCCGCAATCAGAAACTTTTTACCGCTGGAAGTATCTAGCCAGGAAAAATAGCTGCAGTATTCAAAGTTTTCTGGGGTCGTTTTGGGAAAATGTAGCTTTTTCGTTTTTTTGAATAATTTTTTTGCAGCCTGATCTGTGATAAGTGGAAAAGGGATAACCGCTTGTCTGATTTTTTCTTTATAACGCAGAAGATCCTGCTCCGTTTCAATGGTTAAAATCCAGGCAAGTAAGTCTTCCTGTTGTTTCGTCAATGCTGGAAAAAGCGAGCAGATCCTATCATAACAGTAAAAAGAGAATTCTTTCTTTATCTTGTCATCGTTTACCGTGTGATGAGTATTGTGTACATATTTTGCTTGGCGAATGATTTCATTATATTGATGATTTTGAATAAAAGTATCCATATTTCTCACCTCATTGTTCATTGTAACAACAATATGGAGAGGTAAAAAGTGTAAAAATGATTCTAAATAATCTTGGTTCATCTGGAGAGTTTAATTCAGTGGATCTTTACAATATAGGAAGCGTATTTAATTATTTACAGTCAAATGTGAAACATCGGCTAGCTTATGTCATAAAAGGAATCATCAAAAGTATCATGAAGGAAGAAGGGGGAAAAGTTTGCGTGCTTCCCAGCTGTATTACGACGACCGTACTGCGGAACTACAGTACCATCTCTAGCAGCGCCTTTTACAGTAATTTAGCAGCTTTGCGGGAAATAGGTGCAATCACGAAGGTTGATCATTGTTGGCAGGTGAATATGGAAAAACTGCATTCTTTATTGGCAGAATAAAAAAACGAACATACAATAGCCTTTATTAACTAAGGACTTACTGTATGTTCGCTATATTATTTTAGCTGATAGTTTTTCGATAAACAATGTGTCGAATCGTACTTTCAGCTAAAAAATGACGTTCGGCAAGTTCTGCTATCGAGATGCCGGACTGATAGGCAGTTTTGATCTGTTCATTGCGTTTTGAAAGTTCGTTACGCGTACCATTTTTAGCTCCCCAGCTCGTTTTGCCTTTAGCTGGAATGTAGATCGTTGCACCGTCGATATATTTTTGGATTTCCATAATTAATGATTCTGGCAAGATTTTTTCGATTGTTTGATAACTCATCTTGGCTCGCTCCTTTATTATTTGGGTGTCATAATAAATTTGAAAGCCTTTTTGGGCGATGATAAAAATTTTCTACCCCACGTAAAGTATCGCCACACTAGAAAAAGGCTTTACATGGAACGCTTTAGTATCAGCTGTTTTCAAGCTGGCCACCTCCTTATTTCTTACTAACTATAATATAAATGCTGTTCGTTTGTAAAGGATCCCTGCAACAAAATGAAAAAACGGAAAGCAGATTTGTCACCGCTTTCCGTCTGTGTCAGGTTCTTTTTAACATTGCTAATACTCCTTGTACAAGAATAAACATACTAATAAAAAATAAGGTGATTGTGGCGCCAGGAGGAGTTCCCAGATGATAAGAAGTCACAAGCCCAAGTACCATTCCAATCAAGCCGATCAGAATCGAAACAAGAATAGCACTGACGAATGTGCGGCTGATCTTGATACCGATGGCAGCAGGTAGAATCATGACGGCTGAAACAAGCAGTGCACCGGCAATCGGCATGATCACTGCGATCGAAAGCCCGGTAAGCACACTGAATGAGGTGGAAAGTAGCCGTACTTGTAACCCATCTGCTTGGGCGATTTCTTCGCTGAAAGTCAGCACATACATCTGTCTTCTGAAGAAAAAGAAGCAGCATACAACGACAAGTGTCAGCAGAAAAATAATTTCTACCTGTGTTCGGGTAATCGTCACAATCGAGCCGAACAAGTACTGATTGACACTGGTTGTCATGCCTCCCTGATTGATGCTCATCAAAACAAGTGCCACGGCCAGACCGCCTGCCATCAAAATGGCAATCGATACTTCTGAATAAGTTGCATAAATCGAGCGTAGATACTCAATCAGAAAGGCAGCCCCTATGATAATCAAAAAAGTAGTCCAGGTTGGATTAATGCCGATGACAAAGCCAAGTGCAACACCCGCCAGCGAAATGTGTGACAATGTGTCAGCCAGAAGTGACTGCCGCCGAAGAATCAGGAAAGTCCCAAGAAGTGGGGCTAAAACAGCAATTAAGAGTGTACTGAGGAATGCGCGTTGCATGAATCCAAAGAGAAACATCTCCACGGGACGTCCTCCTTTCGAACGAGATGGATTTGTCGATCGGCGATTCCAGTCAAGTCATCACTGTCATGTGTGACCATCAGGATGGCTTTTTGGTGGTGCTGCGCTTCATGCTGCAATAATTGATAGAATTGCTCACGACTGGCCTTATCCATAGCGGTGCTCGGCTCATCAAGAATCAAGAGATCGGGGTCGCAGGCAAACATCCGTGCTAGACAGACACGTTGCTTTTGACCGCCGGATAGGCTGCCGATTCGTTTTTTTCGAAAATCTAACATGTTGACCGATTCAAGTGCTTTTTCAATATGGGTATAATCAGTTGCAGTCAGACGTTTGAACCAGCGACCTTGCGGAAAACAGCCTGAACGGACGAATTCTTCGACTGTGGTGGGAAAGCCGGCATTAAAGGCAGCTACTTGCTGTGGGACATATCCGGTAACC
Source organism: Listeria ilorinensis (assembly GCF_913566895.1). GTDB lineage: Bacteria > Bacillota > Bacilli > Lactobacillales > Listeriaceae > Listeria > Listeria ilorinensis. Next base: position 50,431 of record NZ_CAJYCN010000006.1, read on the forward strand.
AGTTTTTGGCCGAGTCGGTTTGTCGAACGAATACTGACTTTACCGGAAAGCGGTTTGAGCATACCGAGTAAAAGGCGTAATAGCGTGCTTTTTGCAGCTCCATTTTCACCAGTTAGAATGACGAATTCACCAGGCGCCACATAAAGTGAAATATCCTCTAACACAGTTTCGCGTTCATATTTAAAGGAAAGTGATTGTGCGTCAATATAGTGCATGTCTAACACCTTCTTATTTTATGGAAAGTTTAAGTGCTTCCAGATTTTTTTGCATGATGGAAATGTAGTCCTCGCCTTGTTCTTGCTGTTCGGAAGTCAGACTCTCTAGTGGGTTAAGCACGGCTGTTTTGACACCTGCTTCATCAGCAAGTGTCTGAGCAATTTTTGGCGAACTGATTTCTTCAAAATAAATCACAGGAATATGTTGTTTTTCCACATAGGTTTTCAGTTCCGCCAAGCGTTTTGGACTAGGTTCTTCATCAGGAGAAAGTCCGGCAATCGGTACTTGTTTCAAGTCATACTGTTGAGCCAAGTAGGCGAATGCTGCATGCTGTGTCACAAAAGTACGGTTTTTAGCATCTTGGAAAGCCGTTTGATAACTTTGATCAAGCTCAGCCAGTTTTTGCGTATAAGCTTTGGCATTTTCCTGATAGGTTTTGGCATTTTTCGTATCTGCTTTTTCCAAACCCTCTGCAATATTGGCTACTTCTTTTTGTGCTAAAACCGGGCTTAGCCAAACATGCGGGTCATGGGCGTGATGGTGTTCTTCTTCATGATGCGCATCCTCATCCTCGTGTTCATGCTCTTCTTCAGTGCCTTCCAAAAGATCGATACCCTTTGAAGCATCAATGACAGTTGTTTTTTTCGTATCTAAGTTTTTTAAGACACTGGGGACCCACGTTTCCATATCTTCACTGTTATAAACAAAGACATCGGCCTGTTCGATTTTAGCAATATCTTTAGCGCTAGGTTCGTAATCATGCGGTTCGGTTCCTGATTGGATCAGCATGGAAATATCCGCCTGACTGCCTGCTACATTTTTTGTGAAGTCGTACATTGGATAAAAAGTTGTCACAATGGTCAATTTTTGATCTGATGTAGAGTTCTCAGATGAACTCGTGCAGCCTGCAAGGGCAAGCATTAGTGATAAAGCTGCACCTGCCATTAAAATCCATTTTTTCATAGTATGTAATCATCCCTTCTTTAAACGTAATTATTCCGATTTATAAAACATGCCTCATTTCATAAGTGAGAAATGTAATGCACTTCTTATAAATCGTAATCATTTCGATTTGCATTAAAAACTTTATCATAACTAAAAAAGATGGTCAAGTAAAATTTTGCAGAAAGCCTGCCATTGTCTTTTAGAAGTAGTCAGGTAGAAGGCTCAAGTGGTATACTAAGAAAAAACAAAAGAAGGGGAAAAGAATATGAAAAAAAGGTTTCAGCTTTTGATTCTGATCTTGCTTGTTTTAGCTGCAGGAATTTTCTTGAAGCAGTGGTCAGAGATGATTTTATATATAGCCGGGATTATAGTTGAGATTATCGGGATGATTATCGCATTGCGGCTGATATTTATTGACAAGAGGGGAACGAATTCAAAAGTAGCGTGGATTGCAGTTATTTTTGTTTTGCCAATTTTTGGTGTGTTTATTTTCTTATTCTTTGGACGTAATCCACAAAATCGGATTTTTCATCATAATCAGACGAACGAAATGCAAAAAATTATTGAGGAGGTCCATCAGCTTGAAGGGCATGTTTTAGGGGCGAACCCACCGGAGCTTTCAAAAAATATTTGGTCATTAACAGGTATCAAACCAGTCAATGGAAATGCGATGGAGCTTCTTACAAACGGAGAAGAAACTTTTCCAAAAATTATTGCCGCATTGAAAGAAGCAAAGGATCACATTCATATCCAGTATTATATTTATAGATCAGATGAAATCGGAACAGAGATCCGTGATATTTTGATTGAAAAGGCTAAGGCTGGCGTTGAAGTCCGTTTTATGTACGATGACTGGGGCTGCGCCAAGACCATGCATGAAAATTTTTTGGAACCGCTGAAAGAGGCAGGGGCGCATATCCATGCTTTTGATCCGATTCGCTCTATCCTAGTTGCACGTACAGCCAATTTGCGGAATCACCGTAAAATTATCGTCATTGACGGACAGATCGGATTCACTGGTGGATTGAATATTGGCGAAGAATATCGGAGCAATACGCCGGAGTTTGCTGTTTGGCGTGATACCCACATTATGATCAGTGGTCCGGCAGTTCTTGAATTACAGGAATCTTTTTTGATCGACTGGGTCTACATGGAAAATAAAGCCGGCTCGGCCAATTTATTTGTTTGTGAGGAAGGGATCGAACGCTATTTTAGTCCAAAACCAGATGGCCAGGACTGGGCGCAGGTCGTGTATGGCGGTCCTTATGATAAAGAAAAATGGGTACGTGATGCCATTTTAGATTTGATTGATTCGGCAAAAACATCAGTTTGGATCGCCTCACCGTATTTTGTTCCAGATGAGGAAGCATTGGCGGTCTTGCGGCGTGTGGCAATGAGCGGTATTGATGTACGCGTGATTATTCCGGGGAAAGGGGATCGCGGGATTTCGTTCCATGGCAGCAACGCCAATATTGAAACGATGCTTGATGCAGGTGCTAAAATGTATGCCTATCGAGATGATTCTTTCATCCATGCGAAGACGATTCTTGTAGATGGCGATCGTGGTGCAGTAGGAACAGCTAATTTTGATGTTCGGAGTTTCCGGCTCAATCATGAATTGATGGTATTCTTATATGATGAAGATCCAGCTCTGCAAAAAATGAAGCAGGATTTCTTGAATGATTTCAAAGTCAGCAAACTGCATACAAGAGAAGAGCTCCGTCAAAAGTCATTTTATACAAAAATAAAAGAAAATTTATCAAGTTTAATGTCACCGATTTTATAGTTTGGCGGTAATATCAGACGAACCATTTCCTGCTGGAGGTGGTTCGTTTTTATAAAATATCACAATGAAGGAATGAAGAAAAGCTGTTGGTCAGCTTTATCTAGCTGAATTTGGGAATCTGGATGGTTATGAAGAAAATGATTTGGAGGCCATTTTAAATGGGGCGTGCGGGTCAATCTTAAGCAAGCCTTCAAAATATAACCGACTAATTGCCTACATTTCCACAGTATGGGGGAGTCGAGAGCCTTTTATATATCCAGAAGGAATTTTTAATGCGTAAAGCATGTAAGAAATATGATTCATCTACTTGCATGTAGTAGCTAATTTTAGTATGATTAAACTAACGGTAATTAGTTTTCGAGGGAAGTGAGTTTGATAAAATGATTAGAAGAGCAACGCCAGAAGATGCAGCGGCTGTTGCCCCGCTACTACTTATTATTTGGAAAGATATGGAGCTCTCGATCTTGCAACAGGAAACAGAGCAACGTATCTTAAAAACACTGGAAAAAGCTATTTTGCTGCCAGACTATCGTTACTTTTATGAGCATTTATACGTAGAAGATCGGGAAGGACAAATTGCTGGTGTTGTAGCTGGCTACCCGGGTGAGATTGAACCGAAGATCGAGGCTCCTTGGCAACTTGCTGCGGAAGAAATAGGATTGACGTTTCGCGAACCAGTCTTTACAGATGCAGAGACTTTTCCTGGAGAGTGGTATCTAGATTCAATCGTGACGAGTCCAGCATTTCGGGGACAGGGAGTCGGAACTGCTTTATTGACTGCTTTACCTGAGATTGCGAAACAAACAGGTCAGAAAGTAATCGGACTGAATTGTGATTATGGAAATCCAGCAGCAAAACGGCTTTATGAAAGATTCGGTTTTAAACGCACAGCGAACATGAGGATCGGAACCCACATGTATGAACATATGCAACTCTCTATATAAAAGGAACTGCTTTCAATTATGGAAAGCAGTTTTTTTAATAAAAAAGCTTGTATTTTCTGATTGATGTGTTAATATATTAAATACACAGAAAAATTCGACTAGAGTTTTAATTCCAAGTGATTGGATAAATCCAAAATCTATCATAAGGGAAATTATCAGACTTTTATAACGAAAGAAAGAGGGAGAAAATATGAAAAAAAGGGTTTGGATAGTGGGGCTTTTGATCGGGCTTGTCAGCTTGGTGCTTGCAGCATGCGGTGGCAGCAGTTCAAGTGAAGAAGTGAAGAGCAATTCTAAAGGGGAAAATAAAAGCGAAGTCAATTTGATGGAAACAGCGGAAATTCCATCGATGGATTCCAAAAAAGGAACAGATGGTGTGAGTTTTACCGCTCAAAACCAAGTTTTTGAGGGGCTTTATTATTTGGATCAAGAAGATCAGGTACAGCCGGGTGTTGCCTCAGGAGAGCCGGAACTGAATGATGCCCAGACCGTTTATACCATCAAACTACGTGATGATGCCAAGTGGTCAAATGGCACGGCAGTAACGGCGAATGATTTTGTCTATGCATGGCAGAAAATTGTCGATCCGGCAACGGCTGCTGAATATGCGGTCATTTTTGATGGCGTTGTGAAAAATGCCACAGCGATCATCAATGGTGAAAAGAAACCAGAAGAGCTTGGCGTCAAGGCATTGGATGATCAGACACTTGAAATTACGCTTGAACAACCGGTTCCTTACTTCCAGTCACTGCTGACTTTCCCAACGTTCTATCCACAAAATCAGGAGTATGTGGAAAAGCAAGGAGAGAATTATGCTAAAGACAGCGAGCATATGATTTACAATGGTGCTTTTGTGATGAAGGACTGGAAAAATACCAGCAAGACATGGAAATTTGAAAAGAATGATAACTATTGGGATAAGGATAGCATCAAAACGGATACTATCAATGTACAGGTTGTAAAGGAGCCGGGTTCAGCGGTCAACCTTTTTGATACTGGCAAATTGGATCGGGCGAATTTGACTGGTGATTATGCAAAACAGAAACAAGGGGACGACAATTACCAAACAGAGCTCGAATCGTTCGTTTATTATCTGAAATTCAATCAAAAACAAGGTGGCAAGGAAACGCTGTTTGTGAATGCGAATGCACGTAAGGCTTTTGCGCTGGCAATCGATAAAGAGCAACTTGTCGACACGGTGCTTGGAAATGGATCACAACCGGCTAAAGGTTATGTACCAGCCAAGTTTACGTTTAATCCTGAAACGAAAGAAGATTTCCGGACAGAAAGCGGCACTTATCAGAAGACAGATCAGAAAGCGGCAAAAGAATATTGGAAACAAGCCAAACAAGAGCTGGGCATCGATAAAATCACGATCGAGCTGCTTGTAGATGATCAGGATTTTAATAAAAAATCTGGCGAGTTTATCCAGAATACATTGGAACAACAGCTTGATGGTGTGACAGTTGAAATCAAAACAGTTCCCTATAAGAGCCGATTGCAGCTTGATGAAGAGCAAGACTATACGCTGCAACTGACTCGTTGGGGTCCGGATTACCAGGATCCAAGTACGTTCCTATCGACTCAGATGACAGACAATAATTATAATCGCGCTAGCTACTCAAATGCAGACTTTGATCAGTTGATGACTAAAGCTTCGACTGAGCTTGTGACCCAGCCGGAAGAGCGCTGGCAAGCCATGGTCGATGCGGAGAAAGTCTTGCTGGATGATGCAGGGATCGCACCGCTTTATCAATCAGGCTTAGCTGTTCTTCAAAAACCGGAATTGACAGGTGTTGTCCATCATTTATTCGGCGCACCATTCAGTTATAAGTGGATTGAGAAAAAATAAATGGCTTTATAAAAAAGTACGCCCGACCAGCAGGTCATGAAGGGGCGTACTTTTTACTCTGGATGAGTCCAATCGTGTAATTTATCAAGATCTGTTAGGAAGTATCTTTTTCCCTCTTTTTGAAGCAGGCCTTGTTCAAGAAAATCATGAAAGACATATAAGAAGTGGCGGTAGCTGACATGGAGGTAATCCGCTGCGTCTATATGTGCGACTTGGTAGAGGTCATTTTCAGCCATAGCTAAAATAAAGCGTGCCAAGCGGTTGCGAAAAGAGGAGGAACCGTTTTCGGCATTTTCTTCTGCTCTTTTTAGTGCCTTATGACTAAGCTGGCAGCAGAGAGTACGCAGAAACAAGGCATCATTCAGTAATTGTTCACGAATCATTGCAAGCGGCAGCGCGATCAACTGGCAGTCCTGCATGGTAATGACATCTTTGTTGGGACGAGTGCCTTGTAAGAGCTCGATCTCGCCGACAAAGCTGTCCGACTGCAGAAAGTCGATGACTGATCGCTTGCCGTTTTCATGGAACATAACGATTTTGGCCTGACCAGAAACAAGATAGTAAAGGTGATCCACTTTTTCACCGGCTGTAATGATCTTGACGTGTCGTTTTACTTGAACCTGCTTAGCAAATGGCCGAATATCAAAGGAAAAAAGTGTTGCAAAATGGTCGAGGATTGAAGGTTGAGACATGTGATCAGCTCCAATAAAAGATGAGATTTCTCCTATTATTATAAGAGAAGCTGTGCTAAGATGCTTGTAAAAGGTTTAAAAAGGAGCGGGAAAAATGCGTTATCAGACTTTATTATTTGATGTAGATGATACACTGCTTGATTTTCAATTAGCGGAAAAAGAAGCGCTTCAAGCATTGTTTAAGGAAAACGGCCTGCCGCTCACCATGGAAATAGAGGCTCGCTATAAGGCGATCAATCAAGGATTATGGCAGGCTTTTGAAAAAGAAGAAATTAGTCGTGAGGAAGTTTTAGGCACGCGTTTCAGTCGATTATTCCATAGTTATGGTCGGCAAGTGGATGGAGTTGTGATGGAACAGCAGTATCGACGCTATCTGGAAAATGGGCATGCCTTTGTCGAGGGAGCGGAACAGTTGATTCCGCAACTGGCTGAGCAGTTCAGGTTGTATATTGTGACAAATGGCGTTTCGAAGACACAATATAAGCGTCTGACCGATGCAAAATTGACTCGTTATTTTGAAGATATTTTTGTTTCCGAAGATACTGGCTATCAGAAACCAATGATCGCTTATTTTGATTACTGTTTTGCAAAGATCCCTGATTTTCGGCGCACGGAAACGCTGCTTATTGGTGATTCACTGACAAGCGATATTCAAGGCGGACAGAATGCGGGACTTGACACGGTCTGGTTCAACCCGCAACAAAAGAAAAATATTTCGGAAATTCAACCCAATTATGAAATCGCGCATTTGCAGGAGTTGAATCAGGTGCTCGGCTTGTAGAATCATTTTAAATGAAGAGGTGCTCACATGAAAAAATTTCTCTTTCCCCTAGTTTTAACTGTCCTGCTGATACTTGGCGGTTGTGGCACAGTGAAAAATACAGTAAAAATCAATTTGGATGGTACGACAGATCTTCGCTTTGATATTCAAATCGGAGCTGCGGGTGCTGTGCTTTTGGAACCTTTTGCCAATCAACTGACCGGGGAATTAGAGGCGCAGGGATTCGATGTGACGGAAAAAGAGAACGGGCACTATCTGTTTGATAAGACGTTCAAACCAGATCCAAATAAGCAGACGACGGATTTTAAAAAGAAAGCTGCACAGTATGGGCTGAACTTTCAGGAAGAAAAAGGATTTTTATTCGATACCTACCATGTGAAGGCGCATGTCGATGTACCAGAGTGGCTGAGTGGAACTTCTTACGGCGAAAAAATCTCCAGCAAGCTGTTGAGACAGATCGACTATATGTTCGTTTTAGATTTGCCGATTTCGACTGTGAAGGACAGTAATGCAGACCAAGTGCACGGCGGCAAACTGACCTGGCATGTGCCGCTCGACAAACCAACTGTGCTTTATTTTGATCTCACAGTACCCAATGTCCGTAACATCGCGATCACTGGGAGCGTCGCGGTTATTCTGGTCACTGTACTTGTCATGTGGCTAATACGACGAAGAAAACGGCGTCGCAAGTTGAAGGATGTTGACTGATCATCTGAATGGGTGGTCAGTTTTTTTTTGTAAGCCGATTAGTTGCTTTAGAGTGTACTCTAAGGTGTATAGTAAAGAGGAAAGAGAATTTTGAGGAGGCTGAAGAATGGGAATCAAGGACACAGTAAAACTATCAAATGGTGTGGAAATGCCGCGTCTGGGGTTTGGCGTCTGGCAAGTGAAAGACGGAGAGGAAGCTGTGAATTCTGTTAAATGGGCGATTGAGACCGGCTATATCAGTATTGACACAGCGGCCGCTTACCGGAATGAGGAAGGCGTTGGACAGGCGATTCGTGAATCAGGCAAACCGCGTGATGAGTTGTTTATCACGACGAAGCTTTGGAATGCCGATCAGGGCTACGCGTCCACTCTTGAAGCCTTTGAAACGAGCCTTTCGAAGCTAGGACTCGACTATGTGGATCTTTACTTGATCCATTGGCCAGTTGAGGGGAAATTCAAAGAAACTTGGCGTGCCTTTGAAAAACTTTATCAAGAGAAAAAAGTCCGTGCGATCGGTGTATGTAATTTTCATGAGCATCATTTGAAAGAACTGATGGAGGATGCGGAAATCAGCCCGATGGTCAACCAAATCGAGTTGCACCCGCTTCTGTCTCAAGAGCCCCTTCGTGCTTTTTGCAAAGAGCATGATATTATCGTCGAGGCTTGGTCGCCGCTTGGTAGTGGGCAGCTGCTTCAACATGCAGGATTGCAGGAAATTGCTGATCGATATGGTAAATCTGTCGCACAGATCATTCTTCGCTGGGACTTGCAACATGGGATCGTAACCATCCCAAAATCGGTTCACAAGGAACGCATTCAGCAAAATGCAGATCTCTATGATTTCGAGTTGCGTGCGGAAGATATGGCAGCAATCGATGCGCTCAATCAGGACGAGCGGACAGGTCCGGATCCAGATAATTTCAATTTTTAATAGTAAAGCCGAGCAGTCATGGCTGCTCGGCTTTTTGCTTGGTTAGATTTGCAAAGCAGGACGGATTCCGCTATCATTTGTAGCAGAAGAACTGTGAGAAGGAGAATGTGCCATGTTTCAGGGGTTTTATAAAAAATCAAGAGCAGAACGAATAGCAATTTTAGCAGAAGTAAGTGGAATTGACCCGTCTGAGATCGCGGCGCTCAGTGAGCCAGCTTTAACAGATGAAGTCGCCGAGCATATGATCGAAAATGTGATCGGAACTTATGAACTGCCATTTGGTATAGGTTTAAACATGCGGATGAACGACAAGGACTATTTGCTTCCAATGGTTGTTGAAGAGCCATCTGTTGTGGCGGCTCAAAGTGGTGCCAATAAAACGATTCGGGCAAGTGGTGGCTTTCAAGCCGAATTTCCAAAACGGCTGATGATCGGGCAGATCGAGGTGCTGGGGGTACCCGATTTTAAAGCAGCACGAACGGCTATTTTGGCAAATCGGGGGTCACTACTGGCGCTCGCCAATGCAGCTCATCCAAGCCTTGAAAAGCGGGGTGGCGGGGCTCGTGGTGTGGAGGTATACCGACGTGATGGGGCATTTGAGATCCTTGTATGCCATCTTTTGATCGATACATGTGATGCGATGGGTGCCAATATGGTCAATACGATGGCAGAAGCTGTGTCGGCAGAAGTCGAACGCCTCTCTGGCGGACACGCTGAAATGCGGATTCTTTCCAATTTGGCTGACCAAGCCCTTGCTACTGTTAGTTGTGAAATTGATCCTAAGCTTCTAGCTAGTAAAGGCTGGAGTGGCGAGGAAGTTCGTGACCGGATCATTCGCGCTTACGAATTTGCTGCCATGGATCCGTACCGGGCAGCCACACATAATAAGGGGATCATGAATGGCATTGATGCATTTTTGCTTGCTTGTGGTAATGACTGGCGGAGTATCGAAGCTGCGGCACACAGTTTTGCAGCACGAAGCGGTCAATACCAGCCAATGAGCAAGTGGTCTTGTACGAAAGAAGGCTTTTTGCGGGGAACGATGACACTTCCTGCGCCGGTTGCTACCGTTGGCGGGGCAATCCGTGTCCATCCGTCGAGTCGCTTGGCGCAAAAGTTGACAGGTGTGGAGTCAGCTAAAGAACTGGGTATGCTGATGGTTTCTGTTGGCTTAGCGCAAAATTTTGCCGCTTTACGTGCGCTTGTTACAGAAGGGATTCAGCGCGGACACATGTCGCTTCAGGCGCGGACACTGGCGATGATGGCTGGGGCAACTGGCGCAAAGATCCAACAACTGGCCGATCAATTAATCGAGACAGGCAAACTCGACCTTGCGACTGCCCAAGAATTATTGAAAAAATAATAGCCAAACAGCCGCTGTATCTATGGAATTAGAAATAGCGGCTGTTTTTTCATGCTTGAAGTTTGTTTTTTCTAAGCGGTATACTAGTACTATTACTTCAGGTTGGGAGAGATCAGAATGTATATGGTATTCGATATTGGAGGCACCTTTGTTAAATATGCGTGGATGAATAGCAGTGGAATCATTCAGGAAAAAGGCAAATTTCCAACGACTGCTAAAAGTCCGGAAGAGCTGATCGCACAAATGACAGAGAAGTTCCATGTGTATAAAAAAACGGTGAAAGGCATTGCAGTCAGTTGTCCGGGGATTATTGATGCGGAGAATGGGGTCGTGTATTATGGAGGATCCCTGACATTTATGCATAAACAGCATCTGGCTGACATGTTGAGTAACTCATGCGGCGGAGTGCCGGTCGTCATTCAAAATGATGCAAAATGTGCAGCGCTTGCAGAACTCTGGTTAGGGAATGTCAAAGGGTACCAAAATGCCGTCGTGTTGACACTTGGAAGCGGAGTGGGTGGCGGTATAATTTTTGATGGCAAATTGTACAGTGGAAAAAATCTGTATGCAGGTGAAGTCAGTTATATGATGGCAGGGCTGGATAAAGAAACAATTCGGCCGGATTTTTTCGGAATGACAGGTTCAGCCGTCAGACTTGTTGAACGAATCGCCCGCGCCAAACAGCTGGATGATTTAACAGATGGCGTGCGAGCATTCGAACTGATCCAGCAGGGCGACAAGGAAGCATGTGCGATTTTTCAAAGCTATGTACTTGATCTGGCCACGCAAATTTTGAATATCCAATATCTGCTGGATCCAGAAGTGATTGCGATCGGTGGGGGCATCAGTGCTCAGCCAATTGTTGTTCGTGGTATTCAGGACGCTGTGAATGAAATCAAGGCTAAAAATCCATTTCATATGGCTAGACCGAATATCGTCGCCTGCAAATTTCAAAATGATGCCAATCTTTATGGGGCACTTTATCATTATTTACTGCGATTTGATGAACTTTAAAAAAGATTCTGCGCGGATGTATCATTTGGCGTGACTTTTTGGCAGTTAGCACGGAAATGCTAGCTGTTGGAAAGAGGTCAGTTCAAATTTTATCTCCGTGCAGATTCTTTTACATTTGGACCACTTGATTGCGCCCATTCTGTTTGGCTTGATAAAGAGCTTTGTCTGCCAGTTGGTAAAGCTGTGGCATCAGCTCGCGTATCCCGTTACAGGAAGCGATCCCTACTGAAATGGTCACTTGGATCGGTTCTTTAAGTCCAACGTCCATTTGTTTTTGTTCTACAGCCAGACGGAGCGTTTCTCCAACTTGTCTGGCGATTTTTTTTGTGGAATTTGGCAACAGGATACAGAATTCCTCACCACCTACGCGAAAAATATGCTGGTAATTCGGTGCAGTTTTCATCATCGTATGAGCAATTTCTTTTAAGACTTCATCTCCTATTGTGTGGCCATACGTATCATTGATGCGTTTAAAATGATCGATATCAATGATCAGGCAGGTGAGATTATCTGTTTCCTCATCTTCTACAAGTTCATGCAGTTTTTGACTAAAAGCGCGCACATTAGATAGCCCCGTTAAAAAATCAGTGTACGCATATTCGCGTTCTTGAAGTGCTAGCCGTCTTCCGTGCTCCATATCTGCAATAATAAAGTTGAGCAGAACGAGTGCCAAGGATGAGACAATGGCTGTAAAGACTGGAATCCAGATAACACGTGAATGAGGACCATAAAAGATCAGGAAGTTGATCAGGCTAAGCAGTACACTTACAAGATTCAGGATCATCAGGACAAAGAGTTGTGAATAGTTACCGCGTATCTTTTGAACAATGATGGATAGTATACATACAAGAACCATAATAAATATAAGTGATTGAAAACTAACGGGATTGACGCCAAAACTAAAGCGCAGCAGCCCGGTCAGAAACGCACATGAAATGGCTGCAGCAGGACCAATATGATAAGCCAGAAGAATAATGACGACATAGCGAAGATCGATCCGTACACCGTCTGGCAGATCAATCGCAAAGTACATGATTGCATAAGTAGTGGCAGTGGTGATAAGGAGTAGAATGATTTTTCGTTCGAGTGTAAACGTATAGTGACGAATATTCGGTACTAATTTATTAATAAAATAACAGGCTGTAATCATGATCGTTAAATTGGCTAAGACACTCATAGCAGCGTGTAATAGCATTATTTTGCCTCCTTTTTTTCGACGGCTTAAATGTTGGTCGTAATCTGTTTAGAGGGTTTGCCGAAATAATAGCCTTGCTGGAGAAAAAGCCCCATTTCTTTTAATTGCAAACTGGTTTGTTCATTTTCAATACCCTCAATCACAAAATCTAGCTGATTTTCTCGTGCAAAGTCTCTCCAAGCCTCGATGAAACGAAAAATTGTCTGGGGCTTCACACCATCTTGCAGGCATTTAATGTAGGAAAACTTAATCCGATTTAGGTAGGGAGCGTAATTGGCCGCCCGTTCTAGCGAATTCTGCCCGGAATCCACATCATCCAGTGCCATGCGGAATCCCATTTGATCGATTCTTTTGATTTGCCTCAGCAAGTAATGTTCTCTCGCTTGATTTTTATGAATAAAAATGTCTTCTGTTATTTCAATAATTAATACGTCTCGATAGCCGGTCAGTTCTTTAAGTAAAAGCTGTGTTTCTAAGTAAAGAAGCTGTTCTGGATAGAAGTTGAGAGCAAAAACATGCTTAGGATAGTCAGTCAATAAGCGTAGTAACTCTTTTTTTAACCAGTGAAGAAATTCAGCATGTGTCTCTTTGCTTGCAATGATGGAGTGAAAATGTGTTTCAGGAAAAGCAGGGTGACTGCTTTTATTGCGCAGTAAGATCTCGTGGCCAATCAAATGGTCCGTCTGAGTATCAATCTTTGGTTGGAAAAATAACTGAAATGGCATTTGCATCTCCATTTCCCCCTTAAAATAAACTATTTACTATATACCCTGCTTTTGATTTCGTATGTATGAAAATTATATGTCAGATGAAAAATAGAAGCGAATGTTTTGTTTTTTACATTTTTGGGTCGCCATATTGGATGATTATATTGGATAGAAAATAAGTTTTTATATTTGTTAAATCAAAGTGAGTAAATAATAAATAAATTCACTAAAAAATATTGTGAATAATTGAGCTTAATGATATACTGGGGAACGTAAAGGGATCTATAGGGAAAAAAGGAAAAATGGGAGGAAAAAAATGAAGAAAAAGTTTTTTGCAGTATTAACACTCGTCCTTTCTGTTATGCTTGTCATTTCGGCTTGCGGCAGTAACGATAAGGATTCTGCATCCAAAGAAAAGGCAGACAGTAAGAAAGAAAAAACAGAGGCTACCTCTGGCGCATCCAAGAAATCTTATACAGACCCAAGTGAGCTAAAGGATGAATACGATATTATCATCGTGGGAGCAGGTGGTGCTGGTATGTCAGCAGCCCTGGAAGCCAAAGCAAAAGGGATGAATCCGGTTATTTTCGAAAAAATGCCGGTCGCAGGGGGAAACACGCTGAAAGCTTCATCAGGTATGAATGCATCGGAGACCAAGTTCCAAAAAGAACAAGGTATTGAAGACAGCAACGATAAATTTTATGAAGAAACACTTGCAGGAGGTCATGGAACCAACGATACAGAGTTATTGCGCTTCTTCGTTGATCATTCAGCGGACGCGATTGATTGGTTGGATTCGATGGGAATTCGTTTAAATAATATGACTATTACTGGCGGTATGAGTGAAAAACGTACACATCGTCCAGAAGATGGTTCGGCAGTAGGCGGTTATCTAGTGGATGGCTTGGTCCGCAATGTTCAGGAACAAAAAATTCCAATGTTTGTCAATGCTGATGTAAAAGAGATTACAGAAAAAGACGGTAAAGTAAATGGCGTTAAGGTGGCGCTCGACAATGGCAAAGCGAAACAAATCAAAAGTGATGCCGTAGTCGTAACAACGGGCGGCTATGGAGCCAATATGGATATGATCGGCGAAGAACGGCCGGAATTGAAAGATCTGGTGACAACGAATCAGGAAGGTTCGACGGGGGATGGCATCAAGATGATTGAAAAACTTGGTGGTGTTCCGGTCGATATGGATAAGATCCAAATCCACCCGACAGTGGAACAAAGCAAATCCTATCTGATCGGTGAAGCAGTTCGCGGTGAAGGAGCGATCCTTGTCAATCAGGATGGTGAGCGTTTTGTCAATGAAATGGATACACGTGATAAAGTGTCGGCAGCAATCAATCAAAATCAGGACAAAGATGCCTATTTGATTTTTGACTCTGGCGTGAAAGACCGCGTAAAAGCTATTGCACAGTATGAAAAAATGGGCCTCGTAAAAGAAGCAAAGACCATTGATGAATTGGCAAAAGAAACAGGGCTCCCAGCAGTAAATCTGCAAGCAACGCTCGACAAGTGGAATCAGAATGTCTCAGCGAAAAGTGATGCTGATTTTGGACGCGCGACAGGAATGGATAATGCCCTTTCAACAGCTCCTTATTATGCCATCAAGATCGCACCGGGTATCCATTATACGATGGGCGGCGTGAAAATCAATACGAACACGGAAGTCTTGAATAAAGACGGTCAACCGATCCAAGGGCTTTATGCAGCGGGCGAAGTTACTGGCGGCCTGCATGGAGACAATCGAATTGGTGGGAACTCGGTAGCAGATATCATTATCTTCGGTCGTCAAGCTGGCGACAAATCGGCCGAATATGTCAAAGCTAATCAATAAAGCGTAACAAAAATAGAACGAATTAAAATAAAAATCCGGCATGTTGTCTGAACAAACCTCACTAGAGGGGATCAGGCGACATATGCCGGATTTTTTTATGAGTGGATGTGCTGCTGTTTACGGAATTCACCAGGAGAAAGATGTGTATTCTCCTTGAAAAATCGATAAAAGTGGGCTTCCGACTGAAAACCGATCATCTCAGAAATCTGTCGGATCGTCCAAGTGCTCTCTGTTAAAAGTTTGGTTGCAAGCCCGAGTCTGACTCGTTTGGAATGTTTCATTATACTATCGCCTGTTTGCTTTTTGACGATCCGATTTAGATATTCATCATTGTAATGAAGGGCAGTGGCAAGCTCAGAACGAGACACGATGCCGTGTTGCTTCTCGATAAAGTTTAGAACCTGATTGCACAAGAATGCTTCTTTCGACAAATCAAGATTCACGAGCTTTGATGTGACGAGGTCATGATTCTGCAAAGCATCAATTAGCCGCAATGCGAGTCCCTGTTGAAAGAAGACAGCTCCTCTTTTTTTTGTCGCGATTTCTTGTTGCAGAGAATCAAGCAAAACAAATAGCAAATGGTCATTTTGGTCCGTTAGACGACTGAATTCAATGTAACTACGTTGATATTCTTTTTGGTCATGCATATTTGCCAGAAGGAAACGTGCAACCATCTCCTGTTCTGTTGCCTGTTTTTTGGGAAAAGCCGATTGAAAGATTCCTTGTAAAAAAGATACCGAAAAATTAATGAAAACAACAGTGCAACCAGGATCGGGCACTTCAAAATGCGAGACCTGACGATTCATCAGACAACCACTCCCTGCCTGGCAAAAGGCCTTTTTATCTTCAATATAATTGGTCAATGTACCTGTTAACACATACATAAGTTCAAAATAGTCATGTTGATGAGGAATATTGATATTATCTCCCGTGAAAAAATCGATTTGGCCGTCAATGATCGAGGTATAGAGAATCGTTTCTGCTTGGGCTGTCTTAAAGAACATTGAAATAGGTGCTTTTGCAACAAGCGTATGCTTTTCAATTGCTGCAGAGGGAAGTTCGATACTTTTCATTTTGTCAATGAGGGATTTTTGCAATGTTTTCCACCTCTTTTCATTTATCATTGTACCTTGAATGAAAGCGAGAAGAAATGTAAGTGCTTACGAAAAGTTGATTTATCGAAGTATTTTTTATAGGCATGTCGTTTTTTGCTATTATCGTTCGTATGTTTTGCTCGTATACTTAAGGCGATCAAAAGAATCTGAACAGAAAGAAGGGGGAGCATGAGAAAGAAACTCTCTTTAAATGATAACTGGCTTTTTCATTTAGGCGAACTAGATGAACCAATGAAAACAGTCAAAAAAGCAGCAGCCATCGGTGGTTTGACATCTGCTAGAGGTAAAGAAGGTAAACCATTGCCAATTGGAAAGGGAGGTGTCCATTTTCTTAATTTAATTTCGCAAGGGCAACTTGACCAAGGCTTGCGCATGCTTGCCGGCACGGATCTGGAAACTAAACCGGAAGAAATCGACTGGCAAGAAGTTAATCTGCCGCATGACTGGAAGCAAGACATCCCCTTTACCAATGATCCAGTGCTTCTGATGAGTGGTTCCAAGGCTGAGGGTATCGGTTATTACCGCAAGACATTTGAGCTGCCGGAGGAATATGCGAAACAGCAGCGGCTTGTTTTACGCTTTGAAGGTGTCATGCGTAAAGCCAATATCTGGTTGAATGGGATGTATCTCGGTGAAAATTTGAGCGGCTATACGGAATTTGACTACGATGTGACTGAAATGTTGAAATGCGGTTCGGAAGGAAGTAACGTTCTACTAGTTAAAGTAGATACAACGACTGGTGCAGAAGGCTGGTGGTATGAAGGCGCCGGGATTTACCGAAACGTCGATCTGCTTGTCTTGCCAGAATTACGGCTAGACGCGGATGCTTTGTATCTGTTTACCAAACAGCTGAACCAAGACGCAGAGGTAGGAACGGAGCTAACGATTCAAAGTGACATCGCTGAACCGCAGGCATTTACGCTACAGTTAAAAATGGGGAAGACCCTTTTACTGGAACGATCAGCAGAAATAGTGGCAAGTGGTACTGTAACATTGACAGGGGATTTCACCATCAGCGAACCAGAATGTTGGACACCCGAAAATCCGCATTTATACGTTATTCATGCGCAGTTGCTACAAGATAACCAGATCGTCGACGAAGTGACCGTGAACTTCGGTGTTCGGACAGTCCGCTATGATGAAACAGGATTTTATTTGAATGGAAAAAGTTATCCGTTAAAAGGCGTTTGTGAACATCAGGATTTTGTCGGTGTAGGGACGGCTCTTTCTAAAGATCTTGTCCGCTTTAAATTGAGCAAAATTAAAGCGATGGGAGCCAATAGTTATCGCAGTGCCCATCATTTTGCTTCCCGTGATTTATTGGCGCTTTGTGATGAGCTCGGGATCATTGTGATGAATGAAAATCGTATTTTGGAATCTAGCCCATGGCGGCTTGCAGATTTGAAAAAGATGGTCATAAGAAGCCGCATGCATCCATCGATCTGCTTCTGGTCTCTTGCTAATGAAGAAGTGATTGGTAGCACAAAACTGGGGGCACGAATGGCCAAACGGATCGTCCAGACGGTTCGAGCAGTCGATTACGAACGATTGCTGGTCTCGGCGGAACTTCTCCATCCGGAAGGGCTGATCGATGCAGAGTATATCCAGCATTTTGATGTAGTCGGAGTCAATTACCCTGAAGCTGGTGTAATGGGCGGAGGCTTGGAAAAAATCAAAGCAAACTATCCGCATTTGCCGCTGATGAGTGCCGAAAATGCCTCCTATTTTTCAACGCGGGGGATTTATCAGGATAACGCGGAAAAATGTCAGACAAATAATTTTGGCTCGCTGTATTCGATGGTGTTGCCGGGAAAACGGAAGCCGGGAGATCCTGGCGTTGGAGGGACCGCTCGACCGGAGGAAGTCATGGATTTTGCCCAGAGTCACCCGTATATGGGCGGGGTTTTTCTATGGACGGCTTTTGATTATGCGGGCGAACCCTCACCGTTTGGCTGGCCAGCAATCAGCTCACAATTCGGTATCTTGGATATGTGCGGTTTTGAGAAAGATTACTACTATTACTATCAATCGAAGTGGACAGATGCCCCCATGATCCATGCAATGCCACACTGGAACGGAGAAGCACTGGACTTAACGCAGGAGAAGCAGGAGATCCGCGTATTCAGCAATTGTCATTCTGCTGAATTGTTTATCAATGGGGAAAGCAAGGGCCGCCAGATGGTAGCAAAGCATTTTAATACTTGGCATGTGCCGTATGTTCCTGGTGAGCTTCGCGTAATCGGCTTTGACACAGAAGGAACTGAGATCGCCCGAGATATACATATAACGGCGGGAGATACAGCAAACATTCAAATTCAGACATTATTTGAAGGCGAACGTATCAAAATTTTAGCTTTGGAAGCAAAAGATGAAGCAGATCACTATGTTCCAACGAGTGAGCAGCAGTTGACGATCACTACTCAAAAGGGGCGGATCTTGGGTACTGGAAATGGGGATCCGACCTGTCAAAACAGGCAACTAGACCGAGTGGCACTATTTTCCGGGAGAGCGATTGTGGTGGTGGAAACAGGCACTGATCTTACGGTTTCAATGGATCAATAAATATTCTTTTATATGAGGGGAGAGAACTTATTCATCTGTGAAATGAACATAGAGCAACTGAATTTTAAATATAGTGAAAGCGCTCTTTTCCACCTATACTTAAAGGGTGAAATGAAATGCGCGCATACTTCTAAATAACATCACATTCTGAAAGGATGGAACGACCGTGAACAAAAAGAAATTAGCATTAATTGTTGGGATTCTGAGTATGAACCTCCTTCTTATGTCGGGGTCTGTTGTTGGATCTGCCATTGCGGCGATCGCCAAATCTTTTCCAACAGAACCAATCTCTAAGGTACAAATGCTCAGCTCGATTCCACAACTTGGTCAACTAATTGCCACATTGATCTTTAGTTACCTTGCTTTTAAGATTACCCGAAAGAATCTAGGGCTGATTGCCGTAGCACTTGTTGCGATCAGCGGCCTGCTTCCGGCATTTTACAACACGAACCTCAATATCATTCTTGCCTGCATGGTTTTACTAGGCTTTGGTCTGGGCCTCATCAGCAACATCGGCCCGGTTTTGCTGCAAGAGTATTTTGAAGGAGAGGAACGCGCCACAGTTATGGGCTGGGCAGTGGGCGTCAACAATATCGGCATGATTGCATTTGTGGCGATCGGCGGAATTCTCGGCGGCGTTCACTGGCAGAATTTATTCTGGGTATACGGCATTTCCGTTATCATTTTCCTGCTAGTCTTTTTCTTAGTACCGAAAGACGTGAGGATGCAAAGCAAAGATGCGCACGTTGCTGGTGGAGATTCTGAAAGTTACTGGAAAACGTTCAAAGGACTTAATGGCTATGTTTACGTGATTTTAGCAGTAACATTTGTCACATCGCTTGCTATGATGATCTTTATGTCCAACTTGTCGATCGTTTTGGCAGAAAAAGGCAATGGAACCGCATATACAGCCACAATCACTGCAATCGGCAATATTGGCGGTATCATCACGGCATTTAGTTTGAAATATATTCGGAAGCTGACGAAGACCAATACAATGGCTTGGGGCTTCATCTGCTTTGCCTTGTCGTTTGTCTGTATCGTTTTCTTCAGTAACTTTGCCATGCATATTTTAGGCAATATGTTCTCAGGAATGGGTATTGTACTGATCAATGCGACGATCCCATACGAACTTTCGATCTTATCTAATAAACGACAATTCGCTATTGCGATTTCACTGAATACACTTGTTAGTTCATTGGCTGGAGTAGCAGCTCCGATCATCCTGGCAGCTGTACAAATTCCTGCAGGTTCTTCTTCCTATTTGGCAGGGATCGTGCTTAGTGCAGTTGCGGCGCTTCTTCTTTTCGGTTCCCGGTTAGGCAAACGTGTAGAAGATGTTCATGCAGCCAAAGTAGTAGAAGCAGAAGCATAAATAAAAAAACAGAGGGGACACGTGTCGTTGTGCTCTCTGTTTTTAGCGATATTGCTCGCGGTATTCAGCGGGAGAAAGACCGAGATTCCGACGAAAAACTTTATAAAAATAAGATGGATTTTCATAGCCGACCTTTAAAGCAATTTGTTCGATCGGTACATTGGTATTCACAAGAAATTCGGCGGCTGCGTTGATGCGTTGCAAATGAACCAATTTAATAAATGTTCGACCGGTTTGTCTTTTTAAATAAGAAGAGAGGTAATTCGGATTGAAACCGAAATAATGAGCCATCTCTTCCAGTGTGATCTCCGCATAATTTTTTTCGATATAAAGAAGGAGCATTAGAAGATCGGTTTTACTCTGCTCAGTGTCCACGATCTCAAGCTGCGTATGATAGGCGATTCGTACCAACCGGGAGAAAAGTGTGAGAATCTCAAAGCGGATGATATGATTTGTCTGGATATCGGGAAAATAGTATTCTTTGATGATATCATAAACAGTCGAAACGATTTTAGGATCGTGATTCGTTTTAAATAAACTGTATCTGCCTTCAAGTTCTGCCTCATTGGAAAGAAGCGAAAAAAGAAAAGTAGCGATGGATTGAGAATTGCCACCCCGTAACATAAAATTTAGATCGTTGAGCGAAAATGCGGTATTTTTGAGGGCAATATTGACGACGATCGTAGAAGGGGAAATCGGCTCCACAGTATGAATCGTCCGATTGCCGATTACGAGGAGTTCATCTTGTTTAACAGTCAAGGTTTCTTTTTTTGTGACAACCGTACAGTGGCCAAGTAGCGGAATAATGATTTCAACATAATCATGAATGTGATAAGGAATATGCGAGGAGACAGGCTGTACAGAAACGGAAATCGACTGATTATTTAAGGCCAAGTTATCCGTGAGTGTATCAAAAAATTCATAGACAGGCTCTTTACCTACATAGCCAGCCACTTTTACATGGAAAGATTGAGAAATCGTTTGCCAGTTTCGCGGTTGACTATAGGTATGCAGCAGTTCCAAAATTTCAGGATTCATAACATTTCCTCCAAATAGGCTCTGTTTCCCCTTATCATACCTCAAAAGCGATCACTTGATAAGTCGTTTAGTCATACATCTGTGAAATCGACACACACTTGATCTGATTTAGCCATAGCAGATAGGTTTTTCCAAGTATAAAATGGAGGTAAAAGCATATAACAGGAGGAAATTCCATGATAGATTTAACCCAAAAACCTTATTATTTAAATGAAAAAGAAATCAATTATATCGAAACAAAACGCGCAGAAATGTCGCTTACCGAAAAGATCGGTCAGCTATTCTTTGTGATTGGTCAGGATGAAAACATGGTGGACATTCCTGCTTTTATCCAAAAATATCAACCTGGTGGTATGATGTATCGTCCTGATCATGCGGAAAAAATCAGTCGGGAACTAAAAATTGCCCAAGCAGCCAGTAAAACGCCTTTATTTACTGCGGCTAATCTTGAATCTGGTGGAAATGGCATCATCACAGAAGGTACCTGGGTCGGTATGCCTCTGCAAATGGCGGCAACTGATGACCCGCAAAGTGCCCATACACTCGGAGAGATTGCTGGATATGAGGCACATCAGGTTGGTGTAAACATGGCTTTTGCACCGATTGTCGATATTGATCTCAACTTTAGAAACCCTATCACAAATACGCGGACCTTTGGCAGTGATCCCGCGCGTGTTTTAAAAATGGCAGCAGCTCAAATCGAAGGGTTCAAGGCACAACAAGTAATCCCCGTCATCAAGCATTTTCCAGGTGATGGTGTGGATGAACGAGATCAGCATTTGCTGGCCTCTGTCAATTCTTTATCAGCGGATGAGTGGATGGCGTCTTATGGTGAAATTTATCGGACATTGATTGAAGCGGATATTTCCAGTGTCATGGTCGGGCACATTCTTCAACCAGCATGGGAACGAAAACTCAGCCCAGAAATGGCCGATCGGGAAATGCGACCAGCTTCTTGTTCCAAACGACTCATCGACCAGCTGCTTCGTGAAATTCTTGGATTTAACGGGTTAGTGATCACAGATGCTACGCCGATGATTGGCTATAATGCTGTTTTGCCGCGTGACCAGCTGCTTCCCGAGACGATTAACGCAGGTGTCGACATGATTTTGTTCAATAAGAATATAGATGAAGATTATGCGATTATCCACCAAGCCGTTCAAGATGGCCGGCTGTCCGTAGAGCGGATTGACGAAGCGGTTACGCGAATCCTTGGAACCAAATTGGCGCAAGGTTTAATGACGATAGAAAACGAGGGACCAAGCCTTCAAATTCCTGCCAAACCAGTACTCAAAACAGAAGCACATGCTAAAAAAGTTGCTGAGATCGCCAAAAAATCGGTGACACTAGTCAAAGATCGCGATCAGTTGCTACCGCTCACACCAGAAAAATATCCACGTATTCGCCTCTATGTGCTAGGCGATTCGGATGAAGGTGGCTTTAAAGAAGGCGGTCGTGTTACAGAGATTTTTGAGACCAGCTTGAAAAAAATGGGCTTTGAAGTAACATTATTCGATCAAAATAAACTCGATTTTCATGAAATTTTCGAGGAAGGCATTGCAGATCTGAAAGAAAAATTCGATCTGGCACTCTATGTTGCCAATATCGAGACAGCCAGCAACCAAACGACAACACGATTGAACTGGATTCAGCTGATGGCAGCCAATGCACCCTGGTTTATGAGAAGTATTCCGACCGTATTTGTTTCCACAGCGAATCCATATCATCTATTTGACATTCCGAATGTATCCACTTTCATCAATGCTTATACAGGCAATCAGGCAAGTATCGAAGCAATTTTACGTAAAATGACCGACAAAGAAGCATTTGAAGGCAAAAGTCCTGTCGATCCCTTCTGCGGTGATTTTACGACCAAATTATAAATCAGGAGGCTTTTACTTATGGAAATCAAGCAAATTCTAGTCAATCATATGACCGAACCAATCGGCTTTCAGTTAGACGATCTGCGGATTGAATTTAAAATAGAGGCACCGGTCTATCAAGAGATTACGAAACAGTTGCTCATTTGGACGAAAGAAAAAGAAAATCCCGTTTACATTTCTGCACCCGTTCCCTATACGAATAACTATTTTGACATAGAGATTGCGCTTGAACCGCGGACTCGTTACCATGTTGAGGTCATTGTTAAATCCGACGAGGCAGAAGCGCGCCGAGAAAGCTTCTTTGAGACAGGTAAAATGACAGAACCTTTCCAAGCAGACTGGATCGCCCATCCCGATAAAGATTTAGCGAACACGGTGTTTCAAAAAAAGCTAACTGTTAAAAAGGATGTGCGATGTGCGCGTCTTTATATGACAGGACTTGGTTTGTATGAAGTCTATTTAGACAACCGTAAAGTCGGTGATGAATATTTGGCTCCAGGTGTAACAGATTATACCGAATGGATTCAGATCCAAACTTATGATGTCACTGAAGCATTGGCGAAACCTGCAAAACACGAATGGCGAATTTCCACTGCCGATGGGTGGTATAAAGGCGAATATGGCTTTGAAGGTGGTAGATCGGCCATCTACGGAGATCATCAAAAAGTGATCGCTGAGCTGTATCTTGAATATGCAGACGGCAGCCAAGAAGTTATCTTAACAGATTCCACTTGGCTCGCAGCTGCCGGCAATGTCACGGCTTCGTCTATTTATTACGGGGAAGACTTAGATGATACACTGGAAATCAAGGACTGGCAGCCAGTGGTTGTTCTTAATCATACAAAAGCCATTCTAGAGGATCGTCTTAGCTTACCAATCAAAATACAGGAAAAAATAACCGCACAGACACTCATCCATACACCAGCAGGCGAAGAAGTGCTGGATTTTGGCCAAAATCAGGTCGGTTGGCTTTCTTTCTACAACCGTGAACCAAAAGGGACGAAAATCACGTTCCAAATGGGCGAAATCTTGCAGGAAGATAATTTTTACCGGGACAATCTTCGGGATGCCCGAGCAGCATTCACCTATATTTCTGATGGGGAAGAAAAATGGGTTCGACCACATTTCACTTATTATGGCTATCGTTATGTGAAAATAGAAGGTCACACTCGGCCACTTGAACTGGCGGATTATGAAGCTCACGTGATGTATTCGGATATGCCTGTCACTGGGGGGATCAAAACGGGACATGCAAAAGTCGACCGCTTGTTTGAAAATATCCTATGGGGCCAAAAAGGGAATTTCTTTGATGTTCCCACTGATTGCCCGCAGCGTGATGAACGCCTAGGTTGGACAGGGGATGCCGCAGTATTTTCCAATACGGCTGCACTGAATATGGATGTCTTTGCCTTCTTCAAAAAATATATGAAGGATGTAGCGGTGGAACAAAAAAATCATGGCGGTATGGTCACGATGTACGCACCTGCGATGGGTGTAAGTGATGGCGGTGCTGCGGTTTGGGGCGATGCCGCAACGATCATCCCGTGGAATATGTATCAAATTTACGGCGATCCGGCCATTCTCCGTCAAAATTACCGTAGCATGAAAGACTGGGTCAACTGGGTGACAGCGCATACGAAGACAGCTGACTTATGGACGGGTACTTTCCAGTTTGGTGATTGGATCGCCCTAGACGGCGAAAATCCTGCTTTACCCACCGGAAAAACAGATGAAGACTTTATTGCCTCTGTCTATTATTATCATTCCAGTAACATCATCGCTCAAACAGCTGCGTTGCTGGGCTATACAGAAGATGAACTGTTTTTCCGTGAACAGACTGCTAGAATCAAAGCTGCCATTCAAAAAGAATACATTACAGCAAATGGTCGCCTCTCGATTGACACGCAGACTGCCTATGCACTAGTACTCTATTTTGAACTTGTACCGCAAGAACAGATGGAACGTGTGCTGAATGATCTGGTGACACGCCTTGACAAAGACAACGACCACCTAAAAACTGGTTTTGTCGGTACACCGTTCATCTGCCAAGTATTATCCAAATATGGCCGCCATGACTTAGCCATGAAAATCTTTATGCTAGAAGACTTCCCGAGTTGGCTCTATGCAGTCAATATGGGTGCTACGACAGTCTGGGAACGCTGGAATTCCGTACAAGAAGATGGGACGATGCACCCAGATGGCATGAATTCGCTTAACCATTACAGTATTGGTGCTATCATGGAATGGGCATATAGATACTTGCTCGGCTTGCGCGAACATGATGCAGGTTGCCAAGAGATTCATTTTGCGCCAAACTTTGATTACCATTTAAAACGGGTATCTGGTCATTTCGACACTCCATATGGCGATGTAAAAGTGGCCTATGCGATTGAAACCGACAAAGCCCATACGATTAAAATTCAGCTAGCGGTTCCATTCGGTGTCACCGTCCATGTCGAGCTCCCCCGCTCTCGCGGTAAAGAAATACACGTAAACGATCAAATATTCATAGGCGAAACCTTTGATCTGACGGCTGGCAGTTATGAAATTTCATACGTACCAAATGGTGACTATATTGCCCGTTACCATGCGGAAACGCCTGCTGCCGAAATCATGGCAGACGCAGAGCTGGTTGCCAAAATCGATGCGATCGACGGCGTACTTGGCTTCTTCAAGGCAGATCCAGAAGCAGTGAAAGGCGGACTCGGAAGAATGTCCTTGACGAAACTGAATACGATTTTACCATTCATCAATATCGAGCCGGACAAGCTGGCACAAATCAACCAGCTTCTAGCAGAAACCCCAATTTTAAGCGAACGAAACTAATTATAAATAGATAGGGATATAAATTTCTCAGCCACAAAAAAATACAAACCAGAAAACTTTTTCTGGCCTGTATTTTTCTACTGAGAGAGCAGAAATCTGGAAGAACAGATTTCTGCTTTTTAGTGCTCTTGCTCATGATTGCTGACAAACAGAAAAGTACGTTAGGGTAATCGCTTTAATTCTTTATAGAAACTCTCTTGTGTCCCTACCAAGAAAATAGGGAAGACCTGATTTTCTTCTATAGAGAAACTAATTCAAAAAAAATTTTGATGAAAACAACGGAAACTATGGTCATCGTCGGATTCAACTCGCTTTGAGGCAACAAGGTCTAAATGTGAATCAGAAAAAATTCGTCGGATTAAGGGATCATTTATACCAGCTTTAAACAATTGAAACAAGCAATAGAAGACTGGATATATTACTACAATCACCACCGAATTAAAACAAAACTTGGTTGTAGGCCTATTCAGTACCGTAAACGGATAACCGCATAAAAAATACCAACCAGATTTCTCTGGTTGGCTTTTGATCTAACTTTTTTGGGTCTCACTACAAAAATAATCCCGCTGTATCTTCAGCTTTGACGAAGAATTTCCATATAACTTTGAACGGTCCCCTCGATTTGCCCTTTACTTTCATTCAAAGCAGGGTACAAACCAGTTTCCGTATTGCCAATCATACTGAGTAAGGCTGTAAAACGCCACGTATTGGCAGATTTGACATCACTTTCAGCAAGAGTCGCTTCAATTTGCTCCCGATTACTAACCGTTTCATAAGTAAATCGTTCGCGCCGCCGTTCTTCCATGGCTTTTCTTTTAGTAACAGTTGGTTCCAGCTTTGTGGGGAGAAGATAATGTGCATCTATACTTTCAGTGATTTTTTGCGCGAGATCAGTCCGTCCGCGCTCTTTTAAAATCCGAATTTCAAGCCCCCACATATTATGGATGAACGTCCAAATTCTATAATTTTGGTTAAAAGGAACCTCATGTGTCAAACTGATACACGACAAAGTCAGATCATCATATCCATAAACATACAGCCAATAAACCAGATGGCATAAATTCTCCATATCCGCACCACTTTTGAACGAACATTTTTTTGCTAATTTATGGCTAAGCTGAATGATTTTTTTCTCAGAACATTGTTGTGAAATTTCTTCCAATATTTCCACTAAAAACGCTCCTTTGATGATTAGAATCTGGCTAATAGGTGAGCTGCCGTGTAAGAACGCCAATAAGAAAGTAAGAAATACCTGTCCTGTCTCTGCCCAGTAAATAAAAAAACGAGTTTGGAAGATTATTAAAAATCTCCCAACCCGTTCTTACTCTAAGTGCGGCCGAGAGGACTTGAACCTCCACGGGATTACCTCCCACTAGAACCTGAATCTAGCGCGTCTGCCGATTCCGCCACGACCGCGAAACATCCAACGAAAACCATTATAGCGCGATTTCTGGCGCTTGTCAAAAAGTTGTATATAGATTCGATTCGGAAAAATAAACGTAGATTTGTTATAATAGGGAGCGAAGAAGTTCATTTCAAGGAGGTCGTTTTTATTATGAGTAAATTAATTATCAATGCAGATGATTTTGGCTATACGAGAGGCGTGACTTATGGGATTTTGGATGCACATACGCAAGGGATTGTAAAATCAACTACCGCCTTGACCGTGTCTCCGCATTTTGAACACGCGATGCAAACAGCGCAAGACTTCCCGAATATAGGCATTGGCGTTCATTTAGCGCTCACTTTAAAAAATGCTCGCCCCCTTAC
This sequence comes from Listeria ilorinensis, assembly GCF_913566895.1. Classification (GTDB taxonomy): domain Bacteria; phylum Bacillota; class Bacilli; order Lactobacillales; family Listeriaceae; genus Listeria; species Listeria ilorinensis. Next base: position 77,977 of record NZ_CAJYCN010000006.1, read on the forward strand.
TAAAAACACGACAACCCTTGTTGATGAAAAAGGAATCTTCCATTCGCAGCATGATTTTGCAAGTTTTGTCGACCCGGATGAAGTTTATACGGAATGGCAGGCCCAAATTCAAAAGTTCATTGATACCGGCAAAAGACCGACCCACCTTGATTCGCATCATAATGTCCACGGTCACGAAAAAATAATCCAAGTAGCTGTCCAATTGGCAGAAGAATTTGACCTGCCGCTCCGCCTGCCCATGGATAAAAATACTGTTGCGTATCGTTCAGTGCCTCACACGGCTGATCTGCTTCACGGCTTTTACGGTGAAACAGCGACAGAAAATCATTTACATGCTATGTTGGAAGAATTCAGTAAGACTGGCACAACAGGTGAGATTCCGTGTCATCCAGCCTACATCGACCCGGAACTCAAACAGTCGACCAGCTATTTGGAAGAGCGCCTTGTCGAATTTGCCACACTGACAAGCGACGCCACCAAACAAAAAATTGCCGAAACCGGCATTGAATTGATCAATTACCGTGATATTGAATAAGCATCTAAAAAGTGAGAAATCCGCATGATCAGAAAATGGAGAACCCTGTCGAAAGATTTTCAAGAATTGACCAGAGAAAGAGATAGGGGCAAATGAAAAACTATTAAAGAGATTTAGTCAAAATAAAAGAACCTAACATCCCGTAAGAAAAATTACGGGATGTTGGGTTCTTTTAAAACGGCACACTACTGAATGTTAAAAAGATGACTGACGAAAAATGGTTAGTAAGCATTATGACGCGATTTCTGCATATTACTTATATCGATTCTCCACGAGATCAGGGTGAGAGAATCCGCTTGCTTGATGGAGATTACTTAAAATCTCAGTTGACGGGTAATAATTAGATAGACCTCCTTAAAACGCTATTTTAAGAGGAAGATAATGACCAATTTCTGCATAAAAAATAAAAACGTGCTTGAAAGATTTTCTGAAATCTCCAAACCCGTTTCCATTTTAAAATGCGGCCGAGAGGACTTGAACCTCCACGAGCTAATGCCCACTAGGCCCTCAACCTAGCGCGTCTGCCGATTCCGCCACGACCGCGATATAATGACTCACAAATGTTATTATAGTAAGAATCCGGCTGCTTGTAAAGCAATTTTGGTAAAATTTTCAAAAAAAGTTCTTCCTGCTGCACCTCCATTGTCATCTTGAAAATTTATCTATTCCAGTGTATAGTAGTAATAATTAGAGGCGATGGAGTTCGCCATAACCGCTATTTTTAGCTGATGACTCCTGTTTAAAGAAGCGTAGCCACTTGCAACTAGGCTTTTTTAAACAGGGGTTTTTTGTTTGGAGGGAAAAAATATGTTCTATCTATATGTGGGCGTTTTTAGTGCGCTCGGCGGTATGAGTCGCTATGCCATCAGTCTGATCTTGCCAGCCACGACTTTTCCGATAGCCACATTAACAGTCAATTTGCTAGGCTGTTTCTTGCTTGCCATCGTCAACCAGATGCTTGCTGAAAATGAAAAAATTCCAGCGGCACTTATAGCTGGAATGGGAACTGGTTTTGTGGGGGCCTTCACCACTTTTTCATCCTTCAGTGTGGATAATATCCGTTTGCTGACAGCTGGTCATTACGGGATTGCAATCAGCTACATGGTAATCAGTATGGTAGGGGGGCTGTTGATGGTGCAACTCGGCTATAAAGTTGCGGCGAAGTATCGGACAAGGAGGAGAGCGGTATGAGCTCATTTTTATTAGTCGGCATTGGGGCAGCATTTGGTGGCATGACGCGTTACGGATTGTCCGCATTCATCAAAAGAAGGTGCCCAACTGATTTTCCGGTGGCGACGTTTTTCATCAACCTAAGCGGTTCGTTTTTGCTAGGTTTTCTGATCTCATCTGGGGCAAGTGAAATCTGGCAGCTCCTGCTTGGAACAGGTTTTATGGGCGGCTATACAACATTTTCAACCTTTAAAGTGGAAAATATCGAACTACATCTTCAAAAGAAAACGGCTGTTATGTCCAGTTATTTGCTCCTCTCCTATACGCTAGGACTCGGTTGTGCGGCAGTTGGCATGTTTCTTGGTCAAATTGTATAAGATTTATTTAAGATTGACCCAAAAGGTGTTGAGCCAAGATCGACTGCGTGCTATATTTAAAAAAGAAGAACCTAGAAAGGAAAAACACATGAAAAAGCTCCTGATTCCGCTGATGATTTTGATTGTCCTGTTAACTGGTTGCGGAAATGATGATACTGTTCCGGCCGTTTCTTTTACAGGAAAAATAACGGATGTCTCTAGCCTTCAAAATACTGGTGATTTACAGGCGGAAGGGATATTGAGTTGGAATGGAGAGGCGGAAAAGGATGCACGTTCGCTGACGATTAGCATCGATTCCTCCACAGCCATTACGGATCAAACAGGAAAAACCATTAAATCAACAGCGCTTAAAAACGAACAAAATTTTACTGCCACATTCTCCGCTGACACAAAAGTAGTTTCTCCTTCTCCTGGCAAGCTTTCAACAGCTGCCCTCACATTGAAACTTCAGTAAAAAAGAACTGGCAATACGATTAGACTATTTAGTTTATATCCGTATTGTCGGTTTTTTTGCGAATAGAATCCTCTTTTATAAGTAAACGCTTTTTAATTGTGTCCATTTTTTTACAATTTGGTATCTATATTGTTTCTATCTTATAGATATGCTAGGTTTAAAAGGAGCGGATTTATTACATAGGAGGGAACAGGATGAAGAAAAAAGGGTTATTGATTGCCATGCTTTTCAGTTTGGTAATGATTCTTGCGGCATGTGGGGAGTCAGCGCAGGAAAAATTTATCGCGGCGTTTGACAGCGACAACGAATTACCAGATCAAAACACACAGAAAGTAACGTTGAAAATGGATGAATTAAGCTTCAATGGTATGGAAGCCTCAGAGCAAACGACTGCTAATATGCTGAAAGATATGTCATTCAGCGCACAAATTTCGACCGACAAAAAAGCAGAACGTTCTGAAGCGAAACTGTCACTTGATTCAAACGGTCTCGTTCAGTTTACAGCAGGGCTGGATGTGTTGACAAATGACAAAACGGGTGAAGCATATATCGCCTTGAAAGATTTGGTTGAGCCGGATGACAACTTAAAAACACTGCTTGACCAAGCCACGAATGGAGCCTATTCAGAAGTCATTGCTGAGCATCCGGATTTGAAAGATAAATATCTCAGCAGCTCAGAGCTTGCGAGTCTAACAGGAGCGGAGCAGGAACCGGTATCGGATTCTGTTCTCAAGGCGAGCGAAGATTTGCGCAAACAAATGCTTGCCATGATGAAAGACTATTTCGGCAAGTTTGAAGAAGATCGTTTTAAAGAAGATGATAATGGTGTTATTTCTGTGACGCTGAATAAAGCTGATGCGGTTTCATTTATAGGAGAACTCGAGAAATTTTTTGCTAAAGATAGTGTGAAAAAAGAGATGAAGACGATCCTTGAATCACAAGGAGCTGTCACGGACTTCAATACCGAGTATCAAAATATCATTGATGGCTTGAAAGAAGCCAATAAAGCACTAAAAGAAAATAAATCCACCGATGCGAAAATCAAAGTGGAACTGACGCCGGACAAGGATAAAGGCTTCAAGAAAGTCACTATCAAAACAAACTTCTCCGATAAAAAAGACAGCTCCCAGAAAGTCGGATTTACCATGCGTGTTGAAAATCTGGATTACCAAAAAGTAGCCGATCTGCCCAAAGCCGATCAAATTGTATCAAATGATGAATTCCAGCAAATCGTACAGGAAATCGTCATCAAAATGATCTATGGGGACGATTTTGACACAAGCAACTACGACTTCAGCGAAAACGGACTTTGATCCAGCCAGCCGAAACCTCTCTTTAAAGGGTTTCGGCTTTTTTGTGCGTCCGATTTTATTCAACTATCGTGCGCTTTATGGTATGATATGAGAAGAAAATAATGGATAGGTGAAGAAAATGAAGCGGAACAAAGCGACACGTGCAGAACAGGAAACGACCGCAATTGCAGAAAGAATCGGGCGACTTTTACAGGCAGGTGATCTCATCTTGCTTGAAGGAGACCTTGGAGCAGGGAAGACCACTTTTACGAAAGGACTTGCTAGGGGTCTGGATATTGAGCAAATGATCAAAAGTCCGACGTTTACCATCATTCGTGAATATAAGCGCGGCAAGCTACCGCTTTACCATATGGATGTTTATCGGCTTGAAGAAATGGGGGGCGATGATTTAGGCTTCGAAGAATATCTCGATGGCGATGGCGTCACGGTGATTGAATGGGCACAGTTTATTGCCGACCTTTTGCCAGAGGAGTTCTTAAAGATTACGATCAGACGAACAGGCGATGAATCGAGAGAACTTGAATTTGATGCGCATGGAGCACATTACTGTCAACTCATAACGGAGGTTTTGGAAAATGATACTCGGGATTGATACCTCAACAGATACCATGTCGATCGCCCTTTATCAAGAGGGAACGATTTTAGGAGAATATACAACCAATCTAAAGAAAAATCACAGCGTGCGGCTGCTTCCTGCAATCCAAACACTGCTGGAAGAATGCAACGCAAAGCCTCATGATTTGACAAAAATAGCGGTGAGTGAAGGGCCGGGCTCTTATACTGGACTGAGAATCGGTGTTACGGTTGCGAAAACACTTGCTTGGGATCTGGCTATTCCACTTGTTGGGATCTCGTCGTTAGAGGTTTTAGCTGCTTCTGGTCGTTATTTCAATGGGAAAATCGTACCGTTGATGGATGCGCGACGGGGGAATGTCTATGCCGGTATTTATGAAGCAGGGGAGAACGGTTTTATCCAAGTACATGCAGATCAACATATTTCGCTTGCTGAACTTCTTACTTATTTGGAGGAAAAGAAACAGCCGGTCCTTTTCATTGGGCAGCTGTCCGCCGCTTTCCACGAACAGATCAGCGCGGCGCTCGGTGATCAGGCGACTCTGTCTGAACCACCATACGCCTATGCCCGGGGAGGTACGCTGACTTGGCTAGCCGAACAGAAAGAAGGCGTTCCCGTTCATACCTTTGTTCCGACCTATTTAAAACTAGCGGAAGCTGAAAGCAAGTGGCTTGAAGCGAGGAAAGAACCATGAGTTTTTCTTTTCGGGAAGCAGATCTTGCAGATGCTGCACAGCTGGCAGCGATCGAGCAGCTTGTATTTACGACCCCGTGGACAGAAGAGGCCTTCCAAAGTGAATTTCAAACCAATCAGTATGCCCATTATCTGCTACTTGAGCAGGATGGGGAAATTGTCGGTTATGCGGGCATTTGGCGTGTGTTGGACGAAGGGCATATCACCAATATTGCCGTGAAACCGGACTATCAGGGCCAGCATCTTGGCGAAGCACTTTTGCGAGAGCTGTTGCATGAAGCGGTCGAAGAAGGTGTCTTGCGGGTAACACTTGAGGTCCGCGTTTCTAATAAAAAGGCTCAAAATCTTTATCGCAAATTAAATTTTCAAAATGGAGCGCTCCGTAGACGGTACTATCCGGATAATGCGGAAGATGCGCTGGTAATGTGGGTGGATTTATCATGACAAAAAAACAAACTTTGCTGCTCGGAATCGAATCCAGCTGTGATGAAACAGCTGCTTCAGTAGTCAAAAACGGGCGCGAAATACAATCAAATGTGGTGGCTTCTCAAATCGAAAGTCATAAGCGTTTCGGCGGTGTTGTGCCGGAAATCGCCTCACGACATCATGTTGAGCAAATCACTCTGGTAATTGAAGAAGCGCTGCAGCAGGCGGAAGTCAAGCTGGATGATCTGGATGCTATTGCCGTTACAGAAGGTCCCGGACTTGTTGGTGCGTTGTTGATCGGCGTCAATGCGGCTAAAACACTGGCTTTCTCACACGACTTACCTTTGATCGGGGTTCATCATATTGCCGGTCATATCTATGCAAACCGGTTCGAAAAAGAAATGGTCTTCCCGCTTCTGGCGCTCGTTGTCAGCGGTGGTCACACAGAACTCGTTTTGATGCGCGGTCACAATCAATTCGAGATTATCGGAGAAACACGTGATGATGCAGCAGGCGAGGCTTACGATAAGGTCGCACGTTCACTAGGCCTTTCTTATCCTGGTGGGGTACAGATCGATCGATTGGCAAAAGAAGGGGAGGATACCTTTCATTTTCCGCGAGCAATGATCGACGACCCTAGTTACGATTTCAGTTTTAGTGGCTTAAAATCAGCCTTTATTAATCAGTTGCATAATATGCGCCAAAAAAATCTCGAACCAAATCCAGCCGATATGGCAGCCAGTTTTCAGGCAAGCGTCGTGGATGTCCTAGTGACGAAGACGATTCGTGCTGCTAAAGAGTTTCAAGTCAAGCAACTTCTTTTGGCAGGTGGTGTAGCAGCGAATCAAGGACTGCGTGAGCGCCTGATGCAGGAAGTCGAAACAGAACTTCCAAATCTCGAACTGCTTATCCCACCGCTTTCGCTTTGCGGTGACAACGCGGCCATGATTGCAGCTGCCGGCACAGTATCTTTTGAAGAAGGCAGACGAGCTGATCTCGCAATGAATGCTGAACCCGGATTGCTATTTGAGGATCTATAAAAAACCCCCACAGATCGAGAATTTTGCCAGATCGGGCAAAAGTACTCTTTCTGTGGGGTGTTTTGTTATCAGGAAAGCTGCTCCAGCTCTTCGCTGACCACCGTCCAATCTTCCATTAAAGCACCGGAAGCCTCCTTTAGCACATCCAGTTCTTGCGTGATTGCATAACTCTTTTCATGGTCATTAAAAACCTCTGGAAGCGTCAGCTGTTCTTCTAATTGCCCGATTTTCAAGTCAGTTTCTTCCATCTGCAGCTCTAGCTCTTCCAATTTTCGCGATAGTTTTCGCAGCTGCTTTTGTACATCTTTACTTTGTTTATAAGCCGCCTTACTTGAAGAAAGTTCTTTTTCAGTGGCCAGTCCAAGTGTCTCTTGTTCTTCCTCCGCCAGCCGTTTCAATTCTTCCGCCTCAGCAAGTTTTTCCTGGTAATAATCATAGTCGCCCAAGTAAACCGTTGTCTTCGTTTGACTTAGCTCGACAACTTTTGTCGCGATTCGGTTGATAAAGTAGCGATCATGGGAAACAAAAAGAATCGTCCCCTCAAAGTCGATCAGCGCCGCTTCAAGCACTTCCTTACTTTCAATATCGAGATGGTTGGTCGGCTCGTCAAGGATTAGCACGTTTGCACCGAGTAGCGTCAGTTTGGCCAGTGCCAGCCGGGCTTTCTCACCACCGCTGAGCGAATGGACAATTTTGAGCACATCATCTTCGGAAAACAGAAAATTACCAAGCGTCGTCCGAATCTCCTGTTCCACAAGTTCCGGATAGTCATCCCAAAGCTCCTGCAAGACTGTTTTGCCAGAGGACAGTTTCGCCTGCTCCTGATCGTAATAACCGATTTTGACGCCTGTTCCGAACGTAAAATTGCCTGCCAGTACTGGCAAGTCACCTGTCAGTGTCTTAAGCAGTGTCGATTTACCGATACCGTTTGGTCCAACGAGTGCAATGCTGTCGCCGCGACTGATATCAAATCGAATATTTGTTGCGATGTCCGGCCGATCCGAATAGCCGATCGTGAGGTCGTGTACTGCTAGAACTTCCTTCCCAGTCGGACGCTCAAAACGGAATCCAAAATGTGCCGCTTTTTCATCTCCTTGCGGGCGATCAAGCCGTTCCATCCGGTCGAGCTGTTTCCGCCTACTTTGGGCTCGCTTTGTCGTTGAGGCCCGTACGATATTACGCGCCACAAAATCCTCCAGCTTGGCGATCTTAGTCTGCTGCTTGTCGAATTCCTTCCATTCCTGCTCCAATTTTGCTTTTTTCTGTTCTAGGAAGCGGCTGTAATTTCCAGCATAGTGTTCTATTTTATGGCGACTGATTTCATATACCTGATTGGCCACTTTGTCCAAAAAGTAGCGGTCATGGGAGACGATCAAAAGCGCTCCGTTATAATTTTGCAAGTATGTCTCTAACCAGCGAAGCGTCTCAATGTCCAAATGATTGGTTGGTTCGTCGAGAATCAGCACGTCCTGTTTGGAAAGAAGAAGTTTGGCAAGTGCCAATCGCGTCTTCTGTCCGCCGCTCAGTGAGGCAATCAGCTTATCAAAATCCTCCTGATAAAACCGCAAACCGTGCAGTACCGAGCGGATTTCTGCCTCATACTGATAGCCGCCTAGTTCTTTAAACTGGTGTTGCATCTCATCATATGTCGTAAGAACTTGCTGATAGGCTTCTGGGGAATCATAGAGGGCATGGTCGCCTAATTTTTCCTCCACAGCCCGTAAGTCCTGTTCCATCTGCCGTAAAGTATCAAAAACTGTCAGCATTTCATTCCAAATCGTTCGGCTGGACTCAAGACCCGTATTTTGTGCCAGATAGCCAATCTCAACTTGTTTAGGCTTTGAGATCAAACCGCTGTCATAGCTCATTTGTCCGGCAATAATTTTGAGTAGGGTTGATTTTCCTGCTCCATTACGCCCGACAAGTGCAATGCGATCATTTGTCTTAACTTCCAATTTAATATTTTCTAAAATCGGTTCTGCACCGAAGAATTTTGTAATTTGTTGAACCTGTAATAAAATCATCGTTTTAAACTCCTAGTCCTCATTTCATTCTATATATAAGTGTATCGTAAAGGCAGGAAGCTTGCAATGATCGCACATTCACGAAATCGAAGACCGGTTTGTGAAACGATCATGTGAAATTAGTAGCAATATTTGTGATTTTAAGTTAAAATTGGGGTAATAGCTAACGTTAAGTAGCATCTATGCAAAACTTTTAACTGATCAATGAGCAAAAAGATTGTGCATTGCTTGTGAAATGTTTATAGTAAGAAGGCAAGCATGTGAATGTGAGAACAGCTTTCATTACTTGCATCCATAAGCAATCAAAAGAATTTATTTTTTAGGAAGAAGGGAAATTGGAATTATGATGGAGGAAACGACTAAGATTCCACAAGCTACAGCCAAGCGTTTGCCGCTATATCACCGCTATCTGAAATATTTACACGAGTCGGGTAAAGAACGTGTCTCATCTGCTGAACTGAGTGAAGCAGTGAAAGTTGATTCTGCTACGATTCGTCGTGATTTTTCATACTTTGGTGCGCTTGGTAAAAAAGGATACGGCTATAATGTGTCCTACATACTGGACTTCTTCAGTAAAACACTTAGCCAGGACAAACAGACCAATGTTGCGATCGTGGGGGTAGGTAACCTTGGTACAGCACTTTTGCATTACAATTTTATGAAAAACAACAATATTAAAATCGTTGCTGCATTTGATGTGGATCCAGCAAAAGTAGGGAGCGTGCAGCAGGAGATCCCAATTTATCATTTAAATGATATGGAAGAGATTTTGCGCGACAATCATGTAGAAGTTGTCATTTTGACTGTCCCTTCTGATGAAGCACAGGCAACGGTTGACAAGCTGTTGGCTGCTGATGTGAAAGGGATTTTAAACTTTACACCAGCGCGTATCAGTGTGCCAAAACAAGTTCGGGTTCACCATATTGATTTGACAACAGAACTGCAGACATTAATCTATTTCTTGGAAAATTATCCTTCAAAAAATTGAGTGTTTGGAAGGTCTTTTCTCTTTCTTGAGAAAAGATCTTTTTTTGGATTGGTGTTTTTGATTTTCGGGTATGGAAAAGGCAGAGAAGCTCATACTTTGGGCTGAAAATCGCCTATTCAGACAGAAAAAAGGTGATTTTCTGTTATAATGGCATTTAGTTCATCAATAGAATAGGAGTGAGGGAAAATGTTGAAACGGCTTAAATGGACGCAGTGGATTGCCTTATTCATTTTTGTTTCAATGGGGGTTTCATTTTTTTATACGCTTTTTGAAGTATTCACTGCACCGGTCAAGCAACCTGCATCAGGACCATCTGTTACACTTCGTAGCGATTATTTGTTCCTGCTGCTCGAAATTATTCTGGGCATGGTGATTCTTGCTTTACCGTCCATCCTTGCCCGACGATTCAATTTGAGATTCCGGGTCTCGTTTATATCTTATTTGTGATTTTCCTGTACGGTGCGATTTATCTAGGTACGATTCAGCAGTTCTATTCTAGTGTCCCTCATTGGGATAAAATTCTACATATTTTCAGTGGTGCGATGCTCGGCGCGATCGGTTTTTCTTTTATCAGCATTCTGAATGCCAATGGTAAAGTCGTCAAAGAAATGAAACCTGGTTTTCTAGCTGTTTTTGCGTTTTGTTTTGCTGTCACACTTGGTGCATTTTGGGAAGTATATGAGTATACATTTGACGGACTTTTGGGTCTAAATATGCAGCGCTTTGAAACATCTGGAGGAACGCCACTTGTTGGACGGGCGGTGCTTCAAGATACGATGGGGGATATCATTGTTGATATACTCGGGGCGCTTGTTCTTTCGATCATTGGTTATTTGGCACTGAAAAAAGGCAAGCCATGGATGAAACAATTTGAGTTTCACCGGAAAGAGTGGAAAAAGAAATAGGCAGAAGAAAAGCCCTTATCAAAGGACGTGTTAGGACGGACTTCTTGATAAGGGCTTTTTTATTATTTCTGTTCTTCATTTTGTTTTGGTAGATTATCTACATAACTATCTGAATACTGGAGCAGTTTTCGGCTGGCCTCGAATTTTTCCTTTACATCATCGGATAAAACGTGACTTGTACCATCATAATTCGTTGCTTTTCCTGTCTCAAAACTTTCATCGGGCGTGTACATGTAACTATTGGTAAAGTAGCTTCCTTCAGGCATTGTATAGCGTTCTGGCACAAAGTTGGTTTTAGTATTAAGAATATCTTCACCAAACATAATCTGATCATTTGCTTTGATACCAAGTAAGTTGAGTACAGTCGGCATCACATCGATTTCACCACCGATATTATCAATTTTACCCGTCTCTTTCATTTCCGGATAATGGATGAAAAACGGAATCCGATAATCGTCAGCAGGTTGCGCCTTTAGTTCAGAATCATGATTGACATATTTGGTTTGATTATCCGGTAGCTCCGTAGTGTCAATAATATGATGATCCCCATAAATCACTACAACAGAATCATCCCAAATCCCAGATTTTTTTAGTTTATCGATGAAGTTACCCAGTTGTTGATCTGCATAATGAACGGCTTGAAAATAGTTGCCAAGTTCTGTATCTTCAAGATCACTCGGGAGCGTGAGCGACTGTTTGCTTTCCGGGATCTCGAATGGCATATGGCTGCTGACAGAAATCAGTTGCGCATAAAATTTCTCATTCTTCTCATAGTGGTCTTCTAGCACAGAAAAAGTCTTATTGTAAAGCACTTCATCACTGGCAGAAAAACCAATTTTATCTGCATCTCCAAAAAAAGAAGCATCATAAAACTTATCAAAACCGACCGCTGGATAAAATTCGTCCCGATTATAAAAGGAAGCATCATTAGTATGGAAAGTAGCAGTTTCGTAATCATTCTCTCCTAAAAGACGCGGCAGGGATGGGATTACACGGTCACTATAGGTCTGAGTATTGGTATAATAGCCGCTCGGAAATGTGGACGTATAAACGGACCATTCAGCGTCCGCCGTATTGGATTTTGAAACCGTTTGGAAAAATTGATCGGAGTATAGGGTTTCACTTTCCAACTGATCAAGCGTTGGTGTGACAGATTGTCCATTAATCTCAAGACCTGTCAAATTTCGCTGGAAGCTTTCCAATTGGATCACAATCAGATTTTTTCCTTTGGCATCTCCAAAATATTTTGGGTTTTTTTTCGGTTTTACGCCTTTGATATCTCGAATATTAGCAGGTGTAATATCAGCCGCCTTCACATGTGCCGTACCTGTGAGGGCTGTAGAAACATTATAGGTGAAAAAACCCATTTTTTCAGCTCGCTTGGAATCACTGATAATATTTTTGCTCATCATATCATAGGTGAAAAAACCAAGTACAACCACTGTGACACTTAAAATAATCCCCAATCTTTGCCGTGTGATTTTAAATGTTCTGGGGCGATAGCCTTTTTTCAGATCGAGGAAAAGCACAAGCGGGAAAACCAGTAGATTCAAAAGGAACAACCAATCGCTTCCTTGAAGAAGACTGGTGGCACTATCTTTAACGACCCCAACTTCACCGATCAAGGAAAGACTATGGTAAGTAGCAATTTCATTATAAAAGCGGTTATAAAGAGTAAACACAAGCATCAGTATGCCAATAAATGCCGTCAGCCCCGCATACCAATAAACATGTGCTCTTTTGGGTGCAAAACTATGTATAAGCGAAAGTGGAATCAACACGAAAAGAAGATCCGCTATAAAACTGAAGATACTGGGATCAGAGAAAACCTGCCAATAAGCCAGTGCAAATTCACCAATAATGAAAAGTAAATATATAATTAACACAGTTCTGGCCTCTTTCTAAAACAATTTAATGGAAGAACGCAAAAGATTCCCATTATCGCTCATTTTACAACAATCAACCTTATTCTGCAAACAATGCGAAAAGGAGTTTCATTCTCTGCTTTAAAAGTATTTACCTTTAAAGGGATAAAGTGTATAATAGTGAACAAATATTTTTGAAAGTGGGAATACGCATGTCAATGAAACAACTTCTTCGCAAAAAGACTGTGGAAGAATTGATGGATCAGGGAACAGGTAAAGTTCATCTGGAAAAAACACTGGGTCCTCTCAACCTGACATTTTTGGGTGTTGGAGCGATCGTTGGAACAGGGATCTTTATTTTGCCAGGAACTGTTGCCGCGACTAAATCGGGACCAGCAATTGTTCTATCATTCGTGATTGCTGCGATTGTCTGCGCACTTGCTGCAATGTGTTATTCAGAGTTTTCTTCTTCAATTCCTGTAGCAGGAAGCGCCTATACATATGGATACGTCATTTTTGGAGAATTGATCGCCTGGATTCTTGGTTGGGCGTTGCTATTAGAATATGGACTTGCCGTAGCTTCTGTTGCAAGTGGTTGGTCCTCTTATCTGAATGCCTTTTTGTCTGGTTTTGGACTGGAGATACCAAAGGCGTTGTCAGGGCCATTCCAGCCAGATGCCGGAACATATATCAATCTACCCGCTATTATTATTGTTTTTGTAATTGCAATTTTACTTACAAAAGGTGTCAATGAGTCAACAAAAGTCAATGCCTTTATGGTTGTCCTGAAAGTAAGTGTCATCTTGCTTTTTATCGTAGTAGGGATGTTCTATGTCAAACCTTCTAACTGGCAACCGTTTATGCCCTATGGTTTCAGCGGTGTTTTAAACGGAGCTGCAACAGTATTCTTTGCGTATTTAGGGTTTGATGCCGTTTCTTCGGCTGCGGAGGAAGTAAAAAATCCACAACGCAATATGCCGATTGGGATTATTGGTTCATTATTTGTCTGTACTTTATTATATGTGATTGTCTCCATCGTATTGACCGGAATCGTTTCTTATACAGAGCTGAATGTAACAGATCCAGTGGCTTTTGCACTGCAAATTATTCATCAGGATTGGGCGGCGGGACTTGTGTCGCTTGGAGCAGTTGTCGGTATGGTCACGGTCATTCTTGTTATGATGTATGGAGGTACGCGACTTGTATATGCACTAGGACGTGATGGCTTGCTACCAAGAAGTATGGCTGAACTAAATCCCAAAACAAAAACACCTGTAAAAAATACATGGGTTTATTCTGTGATAGTCGCAATTTGTGCTGGTTTTATTCCGCTCGATAAATTGGCAGAAATGGTAAATATTGGGACACTTCTTGCCTTTATGCTTGTTTCACTAGGTGTTATCTCTCTTCGCAAGAACAAGTCTGTTAACCATAATGGCTTTAAAGTACCCTTTTATCCAGTGTTACCCATCGTTTCTTTCTTACTTTGTGCCTTTATGATTACTCAATTGGCAGCCGTTACTTGGATTGCTGCAGCGATTTGGTTTGCATTTGGTCTTATTCTTTATTTTGCTTATGGGTATCGACATAGTTTGCTTAATAAAAATAAATAACTTTTAAAAAGTAAGTTGTTTTCCTCGCGCTCTTTGTTTAGATATGTTCTAATAAGGATAGCAAGCAAAAGGAGCGAGGAGCATGACAACTTTTCAAATTCAAAAAGTCATTTTAAAAGCTAAAAATCAAGCCGAATTAGCCTCATTTTATCAAGAGGTAGTTGGTCTGCAGATTCTTAAAACAGATCAAAGAAAGGCACAACTTGGGACACCTGATGGCAAAGTATTGCTCGAAATAGAGCAACTAGAAAAAGCAGAAACGAAAAGAAGAGCGACGGGGCTTTATCACACAGCATTTTTGGTTCCTGAAAGAACTGATTTGGCAGATGCACTGATACATCTGATTCGGACAGGTTATCCGATTGCTGGAGCAGGGGATCATGCCTATAGTGAAGCTCTCTACTTGAATGACCCAGAAGGAAACGGTATTGAAATTTATGCAGATCGTCCTTTTGTTGAATGGCAGATCGATGCAGCGGGTCGCTATCCAATGGTTACGCAAGAAGTAGATACAGAAAGTTTACTCGCAGAGGCAAGTGAGCGACTGTGGAACGGGTTGCCGAATGGGACAATGATCGGACATATTCATTTACAGATCCGTGATATTGAAAAAACACGTACTTTTTATCAGGAGTTACTTGGTTTGGATGTGAAAACAGAGATCCCCACCGCACTATTTTTAGCTGCTGGAGATTATCATCATCACATTGGTACGAATATTTGGGGCGGAACAGATCTTCCTAATCGGGCAGAAAATGAACCGGGATTGTATTATTTTGTTAGCGCAACAGATCAATATTCCACAATCTATGATAGGATAAGTCAAGCTGGCTATCCATATAAAACTTTTTTTGAAGGGATACGTATAGAAGATCCGAATGGTATTACACTTCATTTGGTACCGATCAAGTAAGCAAAAGCCTGACTTTTTACAAAGACGTAAAAAATCAGGCTTTTTGAATAGAAAGACACTTTAGAACTTCATAATATATCCCAATTGCTAAATAAATTTTGTTATAATTTGAATAGAACACATTGCAAAGAAAAAGGATCTAGTAGTTTTTGATTAAAAAATAAAGGGAAAAAGTGAAAGTAATAATTATTTTCGAGCACCAGCTGTTTTTAATAAGAAATGACTGGAAAATAGAGTAAGGCATAAAAGTATGAATGTTCCGATCCCAAGTATAATATGTTGAAGAGCGATCACTTCGTCCTCGGGAAACGCTGATTTTGCTAATAAGAACAATAAAAACAAACCGCAATTAGCACTGAAACCAACCCAAAAAGGAGAATAACCGCCTAGTTTGGCTACAATAAACGACACAAACCAGAAAAATATGGCTAGACCTAAACCAGAAAGATACATCGCAGATAGAATCAAATTTCTCACTCCTTTGTTACAAAAGTATTTTTAAGTAATCTAATTGTAACATAAGTGAAATTTTATGTAAATATTGAAATAATAAATATAGAAAGCAGGGGAAGATTTTGATTGAGTATTATAAATCAATGGCAGATGGGATAATCATCAAAAGACCGGAGCTGGAAAGTGGAACATGGATGAATGTAGTAAGTCCGACAGAACAAGAAATCGAAGAAATCAGTCAAAAATTTGCTATTCCTCGTGATTATATACAAGATGCTTTAGATACAGAAGAGCGCTCGAGAATTGAATTAAAGCGCGCAGCAGAAGAGGTGAGCCATTCTTTAGTTATAGTTGACTGTCCATTTGAAACAAAAGACGAATTAGGTTTTCCGATGTATGAAACGATGCCGATTGGGATTATTTTAACAGAAGAAGTGATAGTCACTGTCTCTTTAAAGAAAAGTCCGGTAATTGAAAGTATTATTGCTTCTAAAATCGAGCAGTATGATACAGCCAGTCATACACGCTTTTTATTGCAAATTTTATATGCCGTCTCTTATTTCTATTTAAAATATCTAAATCAATTAATTGGTGTGACCAACCGCTTAGAAGGCAAAATCAAGCAATCGATGAAAAATGAGCAATTGTACGCGTTTATGGCTGTACAGAAAAGTTTGGTTTTCTTTGCAACAGCACTCCAAAGTAATAAAGCAATCTTGGATAAAATGCAGGATGTGGAACATTTCATGCAGAATCAGGAAAATCATGATTTACTGCGGGATGTAGTGATTGAAAATAAGCAAGCGATTGCGATGACAGATACCTATACACAAATCATCAGTGGAATGTCGGATATTTTTTCATCTGTTATTTCTAACAATTTAAATATGGTCATGAAATTTTTAACTAGTTTTACAATTATTTTATCATTGCCTACGATCGTGGGAAGTATTTATGGGATGAATGTAAAGCTTCCGTTTGCAGAGAGCGCTCATGCTTTCAATGGGATCATGCTGTTTACCTTTTTGATCACAGCATGTGTAACGATTGTCTTTTGGCGGAAAAATTATTTCTAAAGAGGAATTCGGGGGATAAATATGAAAAAACTAACTTATGAAAAACGTGCGTATCAATTTATCAAAGACCAGATTTTACAAGGAAATTATCATGTTGGTGAGCATATTCCAGAGGCAAAGATTGCTGCTCAATTGACAATCAGCCGTACACCTGTTAGGAATGCTTTGAAGATACTAGAAAAAGAGCAATTAGTGGAAATTCAGTCACACAAAGGAGCAATTGTCGTTCCAAGTGATATGACTGTCGATCGTTATTTGGATTTGATTGAGTTTAGCGAGGGATTAATACTAAAGGCCATCCAGAAAGTCAAACGGAAAAATAGTTCCTTTCCCGTTGGAGAAATGACGCAGATCATGCAGAATATGAAAACTGCAATGGGAAAGCAGGATGAAGAAAAATTTATTAGACAATTATTTAAGTATTTCTTTACTTTAATACGGTTAATGCAAAATCAGTATGCGACGGAGTGGGTCTTGTCTATTGAACAGGAATTTGATCGCAAAGCACGGAAAGAATTGCGCAGTATTCCCATCAGTTTGGCAGAAGAGACTTATCATGATTTGGAAACGATCAATCATTCTCTGGCAAGTAAAGACTATCAACTTGCTGAAGAAACAGTAGAAAGGCTAATTAACCGTTATATTATTCGGACTTTTCGTTATTAAGTGGACAAACAATTATTTTTCTTTTATTGCATCATAATGTACACAAATATACCAACATCTTTTTTACTAAAGAAAACCAAAACAAAAAAATACATTAAAAATACATAATGTGTACAAGCGTTAGCGAAAACAGATTATGAAAGGGTTTTTAATGATGTGTTTTGTACACATTAATCGGACGAAAAAGCTAGCTATTTCAAGGATCCAACATAAGAAAATACAAATAAAAAGCAATATTATTTTTAAAAAATATAGGATTCTTCATTAATAAAAATCTCAAACTTTTTTGTATAGCAAACGATAAAATAATCATTTATGATAAAAAAAGAGGTATATTTGCTAGGTGCCATATGATATAATGATGAAAAAGTTCACCACTTAAAGGAGCGTAAAAATGTTAAAAAGTAAACGTGATTATAAGACCTTAGATAAAGTTGTTTATTTCAGCATCATTGAAAAAATCAAGACAGGTGAATTAAAACCTAATGAACATCTTACCGAGGAACGGCTCTCCAAAGAGCTTGGAGTTAGTCGCTCTCCGATCCGCAAAGCAATCACGGCTTTGGTAGCAGAAGGTTTTCTTGACTACCGCACATACAGTGGTGTAGTAGTAAAGGATTCACTTGTTGATTCTACCCGTTATGTTCAGCTGCTTGAAGTAATCGAACTTTTTGTTAAAGCAACATTGGAAAAAATTGAACAGATGGAGACGGAAATTAGTACAACAGATTTAAGGAATTGTATACAAAGTATGGATCGAGCCTCCTATCTGAAAGATATCGATGAGTATCTATTCAATGAACACCAATTTTTCTTACGTTTGATTTCGCATTCCGGCAATCCATATTATAAAGATATGGCGAAGAAGGTATTTTTCAACATTACTTACTTTGCAGTCGAATCAATTAATCAAATCAACGAAGATATGCGGGATCGCACGATTAAACATTTGAATCAAATTGTGGACCTGCTTGATAAACAAGCTTTCCAAGAAGCAAATGCTGAAATAAAAAAACTGCTCGGCGAATTTGTCGTAAACGCCTTTCGCTAAGCAGCGGGCTGTATCCATTATAAAAATAACTTAAGACCAATTAAAAGACGTTCAAGATGATTTCCGCATCTTGAACGTCTTTTTTAATAATTAATTTCAAATAGGGCGTACTCCTTTTTTTGTCCTGTCCAAGTAAAACCGGATGATTCATAGAACGAACAAAGAAAAGGGTTATCTGCCAAACAGTCAAGGCGAACATGTGGGATTTTTCTCTGTAAGGCAAAGCGGCAAGCAAAACGGAGCATTTCCTGTCCTAAACCATGATGAGCAAACGTGCGATCAACCATTAAGCGATGTAAATAAATAGCTGAATCTGTAATTTTATCCTCCCAAAGAGTTGAATCCCACTCTAAAGGGGTTTCCCGAATAATAAGCGCTGCAGCAAGCTCAGCTTTTTCAGAATGACATATATAGACCTCTTTTTTGGTAATGCTGAGTGAAAGACCATGTTTATCTTGCCCTGTTAATATATCTTGCCACTGCATTGAACCGGATGCTTGGAGAAAACGAGCAGTTGCCATCAGCAATTCTTCCAGTGCAAGTTGATCTTCTGGACTAGCTTGGCGGATATAGAACTTTTTTTGATCTAAAAATAGGATTTCTTCAGACATGTTGACTCCTTAAAAAAAACGAGGCAAAGTTTTGCCCCGTTTCACCGATCATTTTTTATCAGAAGGATCGTCTTCTGGTTTTTCTTCTTTTGATTCACCGATTTCCGGTTCTCCTTCTGGTGTTGTAAATTCAGGGGGAATGACTGGTTTAGCTTCTTTCTGGTGTACTTCATCAGCCGGAGCTGTGGTGTTTGCTTCATCAAATGGATCTTTTTCATCGTTCGGTCCAAAGCCATCTGGATGCTGGTCATTTTCAAATGGATCTTCAGCAGCATTGAAGTCAGAAGGTACACCATATGGCGAAATATCGGGATCATTGTCAAAATTATCATTTGCAGTATAGAGTGTATTGGTTAAATCATCATAGAACACTCCACAAGCAGTCATCATGTATGGCATCACATAGAGTGAGATTCCAAGACTAGCCAATCCACCAAGGATTACCATGATGAGACCTCCGGCAAATAGACCACCTGACATCATACTCATGCTTGTTGACATATCATACATGCTGTAGCCATAACTGTAATCATAACCAGCAAAAATACTACCCATCAACAGGATCATCCCAATAATTAAGACAATGATAGGAATGATATACCAAAGTAAGAAATAAAGTGAAAGTCCAAAAAATTTACCTTTATAACCATCCATCATATGACGGCTTTCTGTAATTGCATCAAGTGCAGAGATATTTGGATTATCTCGCAAAATCATAAACGTCTGGGAGTAAGAAAACATTTTGATAATACCTGGAACGATCAGCAAAAGAGACCATAAAAAAATAAACAGGGATACTAAAACATAAGCAGCTAGTGTCCGCCAGTAACTGCGAAATCCGCTAAATAAATAGCTGACTTCAGGTTTGTCTTTTCGGCTTATTGCAAGGAAAAACCAGACTAAGCCGACAGCAAGTGGTGCTTCAACAAAATAAATCGCGATCCAGCCGATAAATGGAATCCAGCCAACCACTGAGCCAACAACTGTTGTTAATAAATAGTTAAGTAATATTACACCAATGGCAAGCCCCCAGCTACCGCGTAATGAATCCTTCGCAGTACGACGGATTTGAGCATTTGTCATCATCATTCTTTCATTCTCCTTTATTTTAAAATTTTCTCCCTGTAATAAAAATAGCATAGTTTTGCCTTAGAATACAGTTAAATACGGCTAGCTGCATAAATTTCAGTCTATGGAAGGAGTGGTTTCTGGTACTTGGATGTGAGTTGTTTCTAAGTGAAAATGAGTGAGCATTATTAAGAAACGTGGAGATAAGAGCGAAATAAAAGAGAATTGAAGAATACTGTCAATAACCAAAACTAATAAATGCATCAAAAAAACGGGCATAGCAACTAAATGTGAGACTCCTTTGTTTAATAGTTTTAAGATAGCATGATTCCAGAACAAAGCAGATTTTCTTTTTGCATAAAAGAGGATTAAAAAAGAAGAAAACGGGAAAAGAACAAACAGTTTAAAGAAAGAGGTGCTCACCAAATGGCGAATGATCGACAAGAATTAGAAGAACGTTTAATTGAACTGCGTAGAGAATACCAAGAAGTACTTACCGAATCACGTGAATTTGAAGATCCTCAACTCCAAAATGGGCCGATCAATACTGCTGAAGTTCGTCTGGATGCAATTCGAAAAGAAATCAAGGATATTGAAAAACGACTAAAACGTTTTGAGGAAGTAGAATAAACAACTGAAACGTCCAGAACTCTCTTTGGGCGTTTTTATTTTACTTAGAAAGGAGCGATAGGGATGAAACCGATTTTTGCTGTTGGTGATGTTCATGGGGAATTAGGTTTACTGATCAAATTACTGGAAAATTGGCAGAGAGATCAAGAAAAATTAGTTTTTGTCGGAGACTTGATCGATCGAGGGGAGAATCCTGGCGGTGTGATCCGGTTCGTCCAAAAACTGGCTGAAACAAGTGATGTCGTGGCGGTACGCGGAAATCATGAAGCGATGCTGCTCGACTGGTTGGAGGATCCGGTTCAGCGCATGTCTTATTACAGCAGTCAAGGCGGTATGGAAACGATTCAGACGCTGCTAGGGGCAGATTTTAAAAATGCTGCTTCACCGGAAGAATTACGAGATCTTATTTTACTTAAAAATCGGTCTGAAATCGACTTCATCAAACAAATGCCACTTTATTTTGAAGCGGAACAGTATGTCTTTGTACATGCTGGGGTTGATTTGACTAAAGAGGACTGGCACGATACAGATCCACATGACTTTTACTGGATTCGCGAGCCGTTCTTATTTGGGAAAAATCGGACAGGACGGGTTTTTATTATTGGTCATACGCCTGTTCAAAATTTACATAAAGATGGTTCGAGTGGCTTGTGGGTTGCGCCAGATAAAACAAAGCTGGACATTGATGGAGGAGCCGTTTTTGGCGGAACACTCCATGCAGTGGTTGTCGAAAAGGAAGCGATTACGGGAAGTTTTTCAGTGGCTAAATGAGCCTTTTGACAGGTTTCTATTTGTTACAATTGGCTGATAACGGTTTTGGAGGATCTTTGTTAGAATAGACCTTTAAAGTTGAGGAAAAGGAGTGGAGAGTGTGCGGAAGAAAATTATTTTTTCCGTACTTACGGTCATTACAAGCGCGATTCTTTTGATTGGCTGGATTTTTTCCTATTATGAGCAGCAAAAGCAGGCAAAAGCAAAGGAAAATATTCTTCCAACTATGTTTGTCCATGGTTATAAAGGGACAGCTAATTCTTTTGGACATATGCTTGACAGGTTAGGCGAGCAATTTGATGTGAATCAAGCAGCCATGCAGATTTATGTAGGGAAACATGGAGATTTGAATATTCGCGGCACATTAAATCCTACTATGCCGGGAGACTCGGCGATCCAGGTCGTTTTTGAAGATAATCGGGCGAGCTTGGCGCGGCAAACAGTGTGGCTCCAAGATGTGATGAAGTACTTACGGGAATATGAGCATATTAAATCAGTCAACTTAGTCGGACACTCTATGGGTGGGCTTGCTATTCTCAGCTATTTAGAGAATACAGAGCAGGATGCAAATTACCCCGTTCCGCAAAAATTTATCGCCATCGCTTCTCCGTTTCGTGGAATTGATCAGGCGGATTATTTTCAGTTGCAGAAAGATCCAGCGGCCCATGATTTGAAGTCTGGATCAGATGCCCTTCATGCACTTGTGAAAAATAAAAATAAGCTACCTAATAATCTACAGGTTCTTGCCATTGCAGGACAAAAGACAAGAACTGATTCGGATGGATTGGTAGATGTGGACAGCGTATTTTTTCTAAAGGAATTCTTTCCAAAAGGTAATTATCAGGAAAAATTGATTACTGGGCCAGATGTCACGCATAGCGGTCTGCATGAAAATACGGAAGTGGACTATTATGTGAGCCAATTTCTATGGGATTTGCAGGATGAGGATAGCAGTGATGCGCTGAATGTAAACATGGTTCCGGAAATTGAATAAAGCAAAAGAGAACCCTAAATCTCGTAAAACCAACCTTTAAAAAGGAAGTTTTGTTTGATTTAGGATTCTCTTTTTTAAGCGAATTTGCTCAGTAGTAAGGTGCCATAAACAAATAGACAAGTACACCAGTCAAGCTGACATATAGCCAGATCGGCATTGTCCAGCGTACGATTTTTTTATGTTTGTCGACTTGCATCGTCCAACCCCAAACAAGTGCAAATAATGCAAGCGGGACTACGATAGCGGCTAAAAAGCTGTGTGTGATCAGAATAAAAAAGTAAATGGGGCGAACAATGCCCGTTCCGCCAAATGTACTGGTTTCAGCAGAAAGAAAATGGAAAGTTAGATAGGACACCAAGAAAAACAGCGTCGAGGTAAAAGCAGCTAGAATAAAGCCGCGGTGCATGTTGATGTTTTTCTTTTTAATAATGGCCCAAAGTGCGATCAATAAAAAGACAAATGTGAAACTATTAAAGATTGCATTTATGCGCGGGAAAATCGTCAAGTCGAAATGGACTGCTCCCTGATAGCCAATGGGTGAGAAAAATAACAGCAATATGATTACCACTGCCACAACTGAAAAAATCATGATCGGCCAAAAATAGTTTTTATCCGTTGCTGGTTTTGACAAGTTTTCCTTCTTTTGCTCCATGAAAAATAGCCCCCTAAATCTATTTTGGTTCTTTCACTTTCATTATACATGAGCCGACTTTCGATAGCGAAAAATTGAACCTGTGTTTTTCGAACCTTGAAACGGGAATAGAGCAGGTATGGAGATGATAAAAATGAAAAAATGGCGTATTCCTTTTCTCGTTGTCATCTTTTTACTTCTAGCAGCATGTGGGAATGATAACGCGGATCAAAAGAATAAAACTGGCATGCATGAAAATGGGAAAATGCAGCAGGATATGAATAATCTTTCTGGAACGATGAAAGAGAACGAAAAACCTTCTTCTGATGGAGACGAATCGGAGTCACTTACTGAATCGCAAGTTTTAGAGGCAGTAAAAGAACAACTTAAGGGTACTAACCAAGTATATCTTCCTAAAACCGTTCCGCTGACAGCAAAGGGAAAGCATCTGACGGCTCAGACAGTAAATGAAGGTGCAAACGGCTATCTGGTCACATTTTTTGAAAGTAACGATCCGATTCCGATCAACAATGAGAAGCTGAATGAATCTGATGCGGCCACAAAACTGGCAACTGTGGAGCGCCGTCATTATGATACGGAGCAGGCTGCTAAAGAAGCTGTTGGTCACGTAACTTATGCAAATACCGGCGGCAAGGCGACAGATTTGGGCTACGGACTGACGGGTTATCAGGATGCCGGAGCAGGGCAGAAATATTTAGGTTGGAATGAAGGTAGGTGGGCACTCTCAATCCATGCTTCCAATATGGAGAACACGGACTATCTCTCACTAGCTCAGAACATCGTGGCGAAGTTGGAAAAAGAGTCACTGCCGATTCCGAATAAATATGGACGAGCAGCGCTGGAAGCAGTCAAAAGTGATGACCCAGCAGACAATCAGCTGCTCTTTCAAGAAGGGCAGGATGTCTATACGATCTCCCATCTTGATCCGCTCAGCGCGGTCGATATGGCTACTCATTTTGATAAGAGAAAATGAAAAAACGTCCTATAGTCGAAACTATAGGACGTTTTTTAAAGCCTAAAAAATTATTGGATTCGATCTTCTGCATGATTGTAAGCCCCATGCCAAACGGGACCGATAAATTGATTCAGTGCAAAGCCGCCTTGAATGGCAGCAGTTACGAATTCTTTTGCCTTAGCAACAGCTTCAGGTACAGAAAGCCCTTTAGCAAGTCCGGCAGTAATGGCAGCTGCGAATGTGCATCCCGCGCCATGATTATGATCCGTGTTGACTTTTTCGACTTCCAAGATTGTGAATTCCTTCCCATCATACAGCAAGTCAATGGCTTTATCACTCTCAAGCGCCTTGCCGCCTTTGATGACAACGTATTTTGCCCCCAGCTCAATAATCTTCTCAGCCGCTTTTTTCATATCGTCAACAGTTTTCAGTTTGCCAAGACCGGACAATTGTCCCGCTTCAAATAGATTTGGTGTGGTGATCGTTGCTACTGGTAAGAGCAAATCCCGAATGGCATCCGCATTTTCCGGCTGGATGAGTTCATCTTCCCCTTTGCAGACCATAACAGGATCAATGACTACATTTTTCAAACCATGTTTGTCGATTGCTTCACGCGTTGCCTTGATAATTTCAATCGAACCAAGCATCCCTGTTTTCATTGCGTCAACCGGACCACCGGAAAGGATCGTTTTTAACTGTTCACGCACTAGGGTTGCATCAATCGGTGTGACGCCGTGTGCCCAGTTATTATCTGGATCCATCGTTACAATTGTTGTCAGTGCGCTAAATCCAAAAGTCCCATATTCTTCAAAAGTTTTCAGATCGGCTTGTAAACCAGCACCGCCACTGGAATCAGAACCTGCAATAGTCAAAGTTTTTTTGATTGTCATTTGAACATACCTCCAAAAAGTTAGTCGTTTGTTTTCAGCATTTGGTAGATGGCTTCAGCGACGCCGTGCTCATCATTTGTTGTGGTTTCATATTTTGCTGTTTTTTTCACTTGTGGTTCCGCATTTCCCATCGCCACACTGTAACCAGCCATTTTTAACATCGAAAGGTCATTCATATTGTCGCCAATTGCAAAGGTCTCAGACAAGTTGACACCAAGTTTCTCTACATAATATTGTAAAGAAATACCCTTTTGAGCTTCACGATGAGTAATCTCGATATTGTTTGAAAAAGAGGAAGTAATCGATAATTCATCAGATACATTAAGTGCTTTGCTAGCTTTTTTCAGCACCTCTTTATCCGGTGAGAAGGAGATAAACTTCAAAATTTTGATTTCATCATTATTAAAAATGCGTTCCGCGTCATTGATTTCATGCACGTCTTTGGATTCAAAACGTTCTTCTACTTGTTCAATGATCGCTTCTGCATCTTCATTTGGAAACATTTCTTTATGCATATCCACCATAAACTTTTTGCCGCGAGCTTTGTCAACGGTAATTGGCCCGATGTCTGTGAAAAACTCCGTATACATGCCAAGTTCAGTCAGCAGTTTGTAAGTCTTTTTGGCAAGCGTTTTATCCAGCACATGCTGAAGTAAAATATTGCCGTGTTCATCGCGAATTTCCGCGCCATTCATGCAGATCGCAGGTGCATAGAGATTTGCTTTATGGATGAGTCCCATCGCGTCATCATACATCCGTCCAGTACAAAGGACAAAATGCAGCCCCTTGCTGCGCGCAAGTTCAATGGCTTTCACACTTTCCTCATCAACGCGGATTTTAGAATTTAGTAATGTGCCATCCATATCAGAAGCAATAACTTTAATCATAGATTTAATTCCTCCCATAGTTTTCCCTACTACATAGAATAGCATTTTTTACATAAAAATGCAGGCTTATTGTCACTTTTACGAAAAAAAGCTGAAAGGATCATGTATTTTTGCTTCCTGTTAGAAAGTCCGCTATAATGAGCATGAAAAGAAGAGTTTCAAGGAAGGTGTCGTATGAAAACTGAATTTGAGAAAATGATTGCCGGAGAAATGTATGACCCGTCAGACCGTGAATTGATCCATGGAAGGGAACGGGCGCGCAAACTTTGCCGCCAAATCAACGAGTCGACTCATGTGGAAGAACGTTCCGAACTGTTAAAACGACTTTTGGGTGAAACTGGTGAGACCATTTATGTAGAGCCTAACTTTCGAGTCGACTATGGCTCCAATATTTATTTAGGTGAAAACTTTTATGCGAATTTTGACTGTTTAATTTTGGATGTATGTGAAGTACATATCGGTAAAAATTGTATGCTGGCACCGGGTGTTCATATCTATACAGCGACTCACCCGATTGATCCAATTGAACGCTACAGTGGACGTGAACTTGGAAAACCCGTTGTCATTGGTGAAAACGTCTGGATTGGCGGTCGGTCGATCATCAATCCGGGCGTTACATTAGGAAATAACGTTGTGGTTGCTTCAGGTTCGGTCGTTACAAAAGACTTCCCGGATAATGTGGTCATTGGCGGGAATCCGGCACGTGTACTCAAGACGATTGAATGAGGTGTTGGCAGTGACGGTTACAAATGAAGAACTTTTTCGCAAAATGGAACAGGAGCTTGCTCTTGCCAAAAATTCGGTGCAGGAAACCGAGCGAATCAAGCATTTACATGGTTTGAAGATCTTGATTGAATTATATGCAGCAGAGGAAGAACGTGCACCTATGATTGTTCAAAATGAGACAGTTGCACCCCAATCATCCATACAGCAGCAGATATTTTCAGACCAAGATCGTATGAAGGGGCAAAAAGTTGATTTTGAAGATGGTGCAAATGGTGACTCGCTGTTAGATTTCTAGGAGGGAGAATGATTGAAGAAAGCATTGATCACAGGAGGCATTTTTGCTATGTTGGCAGTAGCGCTTGGAGCGTTTGGTGCACATGCATTGAAAGCGACACTTGGTGACTATCAGCCGACTTATGAAACAGGCATTCAGTATCAGATGTTGCATGCCGTAGCCATTTTGATTAGTGGGATATTGCTTGAAAAAACAGGAAGCGGTTTTTTTACAGCAGCCTGCTGGTGTTTTAGTTTAGGAATCATAGTTTTTTCAGGAAGCTTATATGTGCTCAGCATAACGAAAATTACGATTTTAGGAGCAATCACACCGATTGGCGGTGTATTATTCATTGTAGGCTGGTTGTTGTTTATTATCGGCTCTACGAAAGAACGTTCGATGTTTGCTCGTTTTTAAGTAGCCTTTTTCTAAATTGCAAAAGTTTCGTCATAAAATTTTAACATTCTTTTTACAAAAATGTGGATTTCTTTTTAAAAATAGGGGGTAAACTTGTTTTATAAGCAACGACAATCTTATTACTTTTTCTCCCTTTTTAGTAATAGATTGTCCTTTCTTACCTTAAACTCCCTTTTTGACACTGGTGACGGCTAATAGTAGCTGGTACAGTGTCTTTTTTTGGGTTGGATAGAGGAAGATCAACAAGTTAAAGATCAAGGTCTAAAGAGTTTTTTTGCATCGGTTGCTTCCTCCAGAACAGCCTATATGGCTGGAATATTATTAGTAGAACAAAGATGAATATTTAGTGGCAAAGACAAGAAAAAATTTTGAAGTGGATTTTGACGATTTGGAAATATCAACACCTAAATACTGAATTTATGAGTTTGAATCTGCAAATTTGGAAGAATTTAAATCAGAAAAATCCTTTTTAAAGAAGAAAAAAACATATGAGATCGAAATGGAGCTAATTGCTATTGATAAAAAATGTGGGATGCTGAAAGAATCGACTCATTGCTCCCGAAAAATAAAACCCTGAAAGAATCACCGCTTAATCGGGATCCTTTCAGGGTTATTTATTTGCGAGATATTTGACGTTTTCAGGAAGATCATTTACTTTTTTGTAGTTGCTGACAATTTTATTTTGGCCGATGACGACTTTATATTGTGCGTTTTTAGAAAGCTTCTTTTCAGAGTAGAAAACGATCCGGCGTTCTTTTCCATTTGTTGTGTAAGCTTTCGTTTTATATTCATAACCTTTGAATTTATCTCGCGTTACTTTGGCACCGTCTGTGGTTACATGTACATAATAACTTTCTGCACTGGCGGAAGCTGGAATCAGATATTCAAAAATAACAGTTGTAGCCACCAGGAAGGCAGCAACCAATATGATTAATCCTTTTTTGTTTGATTTCATTCTTCTCAATCCTTCCATTTAAGGCTGTTCATTTGATATTTTTATTGTAAGCTATCTTGGCTATTTGTTCCCTCGTTTTAACTAACAAAAAGAATCTTCTAACTTACATTTTTGTCATTAACGGAAAAAAATACTTGTCAATCAGTTTTTAATATGGTTAAATAAACTAATGAACGTTAGGTTAGGAGCGAGAATATGAAAGAATTTGATAAAAGAATGGAACTAGAACCGGTATGGAAAGTACTTTTACGTTATTTGATCCCGTCTTTGGTCGGTATGCTGCTAATGTCTGTTAACATTGTGATTGATGGAATTTTTGTCGGGCATAAACTCGGCGGCGTGGCTCTTGCTGGAATCAATATTGCAGTACCAGTCTTTTCGCTGTTCACAGCCATTTCGCTGTGGATTGGGATCGGGGGAGCCACACAGTATTCTTTTGCTCTTGGCGAGAAGGATATCCCAAAAGCACAGCTGATTTTTACTCGATCCGTCATCATGGTTGTAACAATTACGCTCTTTTTGGCAGTTTTGGCTTTTTTATTCCGAATTCCATTGGCGAATTTTTTAGGAGCAAATAAAGAAACCCTTCCTTATGTAATGGATTATATGAATATATTGTTGGTATTCGGCTTTGTTTTAACGCTTGAAAATATTCTTAGTATTTTTGTGCGAAATGATGGCGATCCGAATTTGGCAATGATAGCATTGATTGTGACAGCTGTCTGCAATGTGATTTTGAATTATGTGTTCTTATTTATTTTTGAATGGGGTGTGGCTGGTTCTGCGGCTGCAACGATTACGGCGATTGCGATCGGAGTCATTATTTTGGCGACCCATTTCTTTAAAAAAACGAGTCATTTGCACTTTCGAAAATTTAATTTTACAAAAGATGCGCTGGTCAAAACCTTTTCGATTGGCTTGCCGAGTTTTCTATCCGAATTAGGGATCTCTGTCTTTACGATGGGGTATAATATTGCAATCGCAGCAGTAGCTGGGACTGCGGGTGTGGCGGCTTTTTCTGTACTCAATTATTCACACAGTGTGATTTTGATGCTATTTTTGGGTATGAGCTCCGCGATTCAGCCGCTGATCAGTTATTACCGAGGGGCTCGACTGACCATTCGTGAAACACAAACGATTCGTCTGGCGTCAAAAGTGGCGATCAGCTCCGGCTTGTTCTTCTTTATTATCGGGCTTTTCTTCGCCAAACAGATTGTCGGCATGTTTGGAAATTTTGAGCCTGAAATGGAAGCACTTGCCATTATGGGTGTCCGGATTTTCTTTAGCGCCTACTTGTTTATGGGCTTCAATTTTGTGATGATGACCTATTTTCAAACAAGCGGTCGCATCAAGATGGCCACTTGGATTACTATAGCTCGAGAAATGATTTTCATGGTAATTTTCCTGTTGATTTTGCCTCCGGTTTTTGGCGCTGCCGGTGTTTTTGCGGCAATCCCAGTCTCTGAAATGATCGTTTTTGTCTCTGTTTTGATCTATGCTTCAAGACAGCATCTGTTTCGAATGCCAGCAGAAAGCAAGATTGTGAAATCAAAATAAAGTGAAAATGAGCACATTTTTCATAACAAAATATAGCTTTATATAGAGGAAAGCACCACTACAGGTTGTGCTTTCTTCTTGTGTGTTTGTGCTGATTATCACATTGTAATTGGACACGAAAAAATTTTTAGAGGGATGGGTAGTAGAAGCTATGCGCTTTTGAGCTATTTTCAAAAAAAGAGCCAATCACTATATCTTGCATTCACAATTAAAAAGTTATACTATATATAGTATCGAAAGCGAAATATGGCTTCATTGTTTTTAACTTTTCAGGAAGTGAAGATTTCCAGTAAAAGTTAATTTTTTTGTTCATGAAGTATGACATGCGCTGTCAAAAAGCGAACATAAGAAAGTATGAAACTGATATTTCTGATTAATTGTAGGGAATGGGGAGTGCAAATGACGACTTATATTGTAAAAGATGGCGGAAATCGCAAGTTACCTTTTGACCAGGAGAGACTAAACCGCTATTTAGATAAAATCCATGAAGAATTTCCAAAACTGGATATTAGCGATTACAAACGTAAGATTTTTAATTTCATTGATAAAAAAGACGAGTACGCATCCGATGAAATGGTAGATTATATGATTCGGGAAGCGGAAGCCAAAACAGATATCCACTTGCCTGAATGGGAGCATTTTGCAGCGCGTCTTTATTTAAATAAACTTTATAAAAAAGCGAGTAAAAATCGTTTTTATAATGATGATGATAAATATGGTTCTTATGTGGGACTGCAAG
The DNA here is from genome assembly GCF_913566895.1 of Listeria ilorinensis. Classification (GTDB taxonomy): domain Bacteria; phylum Bacillota; class Bacilli; order Lactobacillales; family Listeriaceae; genus Listeria; species Listeria ilorinensis. The sequence continues at coordinate 108,239 of NZ_CAJYCN010000006.1, forward strand.
AAAGTTTGGGCGAGCGCGGCATTTATTCTGGCAGCATTTTGAAAAACTATTCGAAAGAAGAATTGATCGAAGCAGGCAAAATGATCGACCCGGAACGTGATAAATTATTTACATACAATGGGTTGTACTTGCTTGCAACACGTTATCTGGCAACAGATCAAGCACGGAATGTTTATGAATTGCCACAAGAACGCTGGTTGACGATCGCGCTTTACTTGATGCAAAATGAGCCAAAAGCAAAACGGATGGAACTTGTTCATGAAGCATACTGGGCACTCAGCAATCTATATATGACGGTTGCGACGCCAACACTTGCGAATGCTGGTAAAACAGGCGGCCAACTGTCAAGCTGTTTCATTGATACAATTGACGATAGCCTCCAAGGTATTTATGACAGCAATACGGATGTAGCCCGTGTTTCCAAACATGGTGGTGGTGTCGGTGCCTATATCGGTTATGTTCGTTCGACTGGTTCTGCGATTCGTGGGGTCAGAGGGGCGAGCGGTGGCGTGATTCCATGGATCAAGCAGCTCAACAATACGGCAGTCAGTGTCGATCAATTAGGACAGCGTAAAGGTGCGATTGCTGTTTATTTAGATGTTTTCCATAAAGATATCGAGATGTTTTTGGACTTGCGTTTAAATAACGGTGATCAGCGGCTGCGTGCTCATGATGTCTTTACAGCAGTCTGCATTCCAGATCTATTTATGGAAACAGTTGAGCGACGTGGCGACTGGTATCTTTTCGATCCACATGAAGTGAAGGAGAAAAAAGGCTGGTATCTGCAAGACTTTTATGATGAAAAACGCGGCGACGGTAGTTTCCGTGAAAAATATGAAGAACTGGTTGCCGATGAAACGATCAGCAGAAAAATCGTAAAGGCGATCGATATTATGAAACGTATCATGGTGAGCCAACTGGAAACGGGTAATCCATTTATGTTTTACCGGGATGAAGTGAACCGGATGAACCCGAATAAGCATGCTGGAATGGTGTATTCCAGTAATCTTTGTACCGAAATCATGCAAAATATGAGCCCAACACGGATGATCCAAGAAATCATCTCTGGTGACCAAATCGTAATTACAAAACAAGCAGGTGACTTTGTAGTCTGCAACTTATCTTCTGTGAACCTCGGGCGGGCAGTCATGGCGGAAGAAGGAACACTTGAGCGGCTGATCGATATCGAAGTGCGCATGCTCGACAATGTGATCGACTTAAATGAGCTTCCGGTTCCGCAAGCAACCATCACGAATCAAAAGTACCGCTCAATTGGACTCGGTACATTTGGATGGCATCACTTGCTTGCGCTAAAAAATATTGCCTGGGACTCCGAAGAAGCAGAAAGATATGCGGATGAACTTTACGAAAAAATTGGCTACTTGACGATTAAAGCAAGTGCCGAACTTGCTAAGGAAAAAGGCAGTTATCGTGCTTTTAAAGGCAGTGACTGGAATACGGGTGAATATTTCACGAAACGTGGTTATACAAGTGAGGCGTGGCGTGAACTTGCGGATGATGTGGCAGCTAATGGCATTCGGAACGCCTATTTACTGGCTGTAGCGCCAAATATGAGTACCGCACAGATTGCCGGCTCGACTGCTTCTATTGATCCTATTTACAGTGCCTTCTATTATGAAGAGAAAAAAGATTATCGCCGCCCAGTAATTGCGCCGAGTCTTAGCTTAAATACCTATCCGTACTATGAGAAAGGTGCTTATAAAGTCGACCAATTTGCGAGTGTTCGTCAAAATGCCCGCCGTCAACGCCACGTCGACCAATCATTGAGCTTTAATTTCTATGTACCGAGCGGCATCAAAGCAAGTAAATTGTTGGAGTTACACATGACGGCATGGCGAGAAGGTTTGAAGACAACCTACTATGTTCGTTCGAATGACATTGATGTAGAAGAATGTGAATGGTGCTCAAGCTGATTGGCCCCTATTTACAAAGAATCGGGCCCGCTTTGCCGAGCGGGCTTACATAAATGAACAAGCAAAAAGGAGGTTCACCAGAAAATGGCTGAACAAAATGAACAATTAACACGCATCAAGGTTTTGGAACCCTTAAGTCCGAACCGTTCCACATCTATCATCAACGGGGAAACAAGTGGGATTTTGAACTGGAATGATATTCCATATCCATCTTTCTACCGTGCCTATAAAGAATTGTCCACCAATTACTGGATCCCAGATGAAGTGGATATGAAAGGGGACGCCAAGCAATATGCGGAGCTTTCTGAACAGGAGCGCTATGCATTTGACGCGATTATCGGCCTGCTAGCAAGTCTTGATTCGCCGCAAACGCGTTTTATCTATAATATAGCCGAATATATTACCGACCCGGCCGTTCATGCAAATGCAGCAATCATTGCGCAACAGGAAGTGATCCATAATGAAAGTTATTCTTATGTGCTAGCTTCAATTACGAACCTGCAAGAGCAAAAACGCATTTTTGAACTTGCACGGACGCACCCGACCATCATCAAACGAAATGCACCGATTATGGAAGCCTATGATCAATTTATGCAAAATAAAACAGGTGAAACGCTGGTTCGAGCAATGATTCAGTCTTCCATTTTGGAGGGAATCAATTTTTACAGCGGCTTTGCTTATTTCTATAATCTGGTTCGCCAAAATAAAATGACCGGAACGGGTAAAATCATTAGTTTTATCAATCGAGACGAGCTGGCACATTCGAAATTTATTTCTGAAGTGATCCGGGCCATTCTTGGTGAAAATCCAGAACTGCAAACAGACGAACTAATCAGCTATACACATGACGCCTTCAAACATGCGGTGGAATTAGAAACAGAATGGTCGGAAGAAGTTCTGCAAGGCATTGAAGGCATTGATGTAGATGAAATGGTCGACTATGTGAAATACCGGGCCAACAAAATGCTAGGAATGCTAGGAATCGACGAACTTTACCCGGGCTACAGTGACAATACGATGACCTGGATCAAAGCTTATGCTGATAATTTTACAGAGACAAAAACTGACTTTTTCGAAATGCGCAATTCAAGTTATAAAAAAACAAATATTGATAATGGATTTGACGATCTATGAGAATTCTCCTTGCTTATGATTCGTTAAGTGGGAATACAAAGCTGGTTGCGGATGAAATAAAAAAAGAATTCGTGGCGTACGGTCACGATGTTACTGATTTTCGTGTTTCCCCGCTTGCTGAATATCCGCTTGATGAGGAATACGACTTGTACGTGTTGGGGGCATGGACAGTCGATTACGGCAGAACACCAGAGGATATGAAAGATTTTATTGCCGAGCTGGAGATAAAACCGGAACATGTGGCACTTTTTGGAACAGGTGAAACGCAGTGGGGCGTCGAGTTCTTCTGTGGGGCAGTTGACCGAATGCAAAAATATTTCGGTTCAACGTACCCAACCCTAAAAATCGAGCAAATGCCGCATACAAAAGAAGATGCTGAACAAATTAAACGCTTTGTCCAAGAAGTATTGGACAGAAGGGGTGAAGTCAAATGACAAGTATCGAAATTAAATCACTGGAAGAATTTCAAACATATATGGAAAGCGGCGAATTAGTGTATGTGGATTATTGGAAAGATAATTGCCCAAACTGTAAAATGCTGGATCTTTCTTTTCAAGAATTTAAACATACAGCCGTGGCTGAAAAAGTAAAAGTGTTAAAAGTAAAACTAGAAGAAGTAGGCGAAAATTTTTTCTTCGATCAAAATGTTCGTCAAACACCAACACTCGTCCTTTATAAGAGTGGCGAAGAGGTTTCACGATTGAACGGCTTTATTCCGCCAAACAAAATCGAAGAAGCCATCGCTGAACACGCCTAAAAAAGAAGATCTCTCCCTTGGAAATGGGGAGGTCTTTTTTGTCGATACTGGAGGTACATGAGATGAAGAAATTGCAAAATGAAATCACGGACTTTTTAAAAGAGAAGGATTGGCTGGATCAGTATCAGCATCAAAAGGAATTGGCAGCAGCACTGAGTGTGGAAGCCGCTGAACTGTTGGAATGCTTTCAATGGAAAAGTTCAGCTGAGGCGCTGGCTGAAAATCGGGAGGAGATTTTAGAAGAGGTGGCCGATGTGATGATTTATGCTCTGCAGATTGTAGAAAGTATGGGTGAGGACGGCACAGAAGTCATTCGGCGGAAACTCGCTATTAATCGTGCCAGATGAGTTATTCAAAAACGGCAGGCTCCACATGGGTACCTGCCGTTTGCTTATTGTCTATGTAAATTAGCGGAATGAATAGGAGCGGGAACGTTTTTTCTTAGCTCTAACGATGGCAATCATACCTAGAATGGCAAGAACAAGGCCAAGCAGGAATGTAAAGAAACCAATCAGCCCCGGAATACTGAACGATACGCCAATACCAATCAGGCCTAAAATAAACAGGATGATACGCATTACTTTCAAGCGAAAAACTCCTTTCAAATAATCTACCAACCATTATATCATTTTTTTAACCGTAAAAAGAGAAAAAATTTTTAAAGATGAAAAGCACTGGCAGCACACCAGTTCGCATTTTTTGTCATTAGTCAAGACTACCAAGCAAAATAAAAATTTGTTATAGTAAAAAAGATAATGATTCGTGGAGGGAAAAGGGAATGGATTTTAAAGAGTATCAAGAACTAGCAAAACGAACAGCTGCCCATCATGAGCAGGCACTTACGAATTACGGACTGGGTGTAGCAGGAGAAGCAGGTGAGGTTGTTGAAATCATCAAAAAATATGCCTTTCACGGCCATGATCTCGATAAAGATGCTCTAACCAAGGAATTGGGGGATATCTTATGGTATGTTTCGCAGATTGCGGAGTGGGCCAATATTGAACTAGAAGATGTAGCCGAAATGAATATTCAAAAATTAAAAAAACGCTATCCTCATGGTTTTTCACAGGAGCGTAGCAAGTTATCAATTTAAGGATGAAGCCATGTGCTCCATCCTTTTTTGATCGATCACGAATATTTCAAAAGTAAACCATGTAATTTCTCACAGTAAGCTTCTCGTAAAAAAGCTGGCTCTAAAATTGTCAGATGTTCACCAAATGCTAGACAGTATTGGACCATAAAATCTGTTTCGGCTTCTCCAAATGTTCCTTCAATCAGAAAGCCATCTTCTTTTTCAATCAGCTGCATATTTTCATAATTTTTCTTGCGGAATAGATCAAGGCCATCTTGGGAAAGCTTCAAAGTAAAGGCAAGCGGTCGATCCTCTATAGTTTGCTGTTGATAACGTTTTTGAATCTCAATTTCATCCATTTTTTCAGCAGGATGGATACTTTCTGTCATGTCCAAAATAAATTCGGCACGAAATGTCCGAAAAGCTGCACGATCCAGATCCCAAACAAAAATATACCAGTTCCCCTCTACAAATGTCATGGAAAGAGGCTGGATGTGGCGCGTTTCTTTCTGATAACGGTGGTAAGTGATAACGAGTACTTTTTGTTTTAAAATGGTAAGAAAAAGATCGGCCAGAGGAACCGGAAAATCCTGATCGGCGGCTCCATGAAAATGAATCAGACGGTCGATTGCTTCTGCTCTGGCTTGTTCTTTTTCAGGAAGAATAGCTTGCAGTTTACGCCGTAAAGCGATATAACTTTGATTGAATGGATTGTTTGACATCCTTTTTAACAACTGCAAGGAGAAAAAAAGTGCTCCCCATTCCTCACTTGTAAAATAAAGTGGCGGTAGTGGTGGCGAGCCAATCAGTTGATAGCCACCATGACGACCGGAAATAGAATAAAGTGGAGCGCCAAGGTCTTCCAGTGCGACAATGTCACGTAGAGCCGTTCTTTTGGAGATCGAAAAAGCTGTCATTAAATCTTGCAGAGTAAACCGCTTGGCATTGTGAACAAAAAGAAGTTCCTGCATTAAACGTTCATTTTTTTTCATAAATACTCCTTAAAAGGTGCCATATTTTGACACTATTATACGCTATACTAAAAGAAAGTAAAAGAAAGCAGGGGATAAATCATGGAAAAATTGGCAATCTCACCATTTTTAACATTGAATGGACAAGCAAACGAGGCGATTCAATATTATCAAGAGTTGTTTGAAGCAGAAATTTTATTCAAGATTACCAATCGTGAAATCAAGGAACAAATGGATCCGACTTTTGAGTATCCAGAAGAAGAAGCAGATTGGATTTCGCATTCTGTCATAGCCTTTGCCGGGCAAACGTGGATGATCGCTGATAGTGCGATTACTTCGACAACAGAAGAATTTCAAATCGGTAACCATTTTTCATTTTGTTTGGAGGTAGCAGACCGACCGGCTGCTGAAGCCCTTTACCAACGTTTTTTGAGAGATCCGCGTACGGTTATACAGGAGCCGTTAGCTGATAATCTTTTTTCAGAGGGCTATGCAATCGTCAAATGCCCGTTCGGGATCACTTTTCAAATTGTCAGCAAGGAGGCACCGGTATCATGAAAGCCTATGAGAACAAAGAAATGTTAATAGAAGCCATCCAAAAAAGCTATCAAAAATTTATTCAAGAATTTACTGATATACCGGAAACGCTTAGTAATCAGCCAGTCGAGACGGTCGATAAAACACCGAAGGAAATGCTTGCTTATCAGGTAGGCTGGCTGACGCTCGTTCTCTCATGGGAACAAGAGGAACAGTCCGGCAAGCAAGTTATCACACCCACGCCGGAATATAAATGGAACCAGTTGGGATCACTCTACCAGTCTTTTTATCAGCAATATGGGAAAGTGGCACTCAGTGAACAAACTGAACAACTAGATCAACTGGTTTCTGAGTGGATTCAGTGGATTAAAACGCTGTCGGATGAAGTATTATTTGAGCCGGGCAAGCGCAACTGGGCAACAACAAAAGCGATGTGGCCTGTTTATAAATGGATCCATATCAATTCGGTCGCTCCATTTACGAACTTTCGACCTAAAATTCGCAAATGGAAAAAACTGATGTTGTTGAAGTGAATGTGAAGAAAACAGCTGTCAATCTTGGTTGGTGGCTGTTTTTTAGCTTCTATCATTCTTGATTGTCATGTATAATTAAATGACAAGACATGTATATCTAGATTTTTTATCTATCTCCCGTTATAATGAATGAGATATGAATAAAAGGGAGTAATGACAATGAAAGATTATTTGATTGACCGCTCTTATAAAGCGTCAATGGGAATTGCAAATGCAGTACTTGTAACGCTAGGAATGGGGCTCTTGATACAAACGATTGGTCAATTGCTTGGCTGGTCATTTTTGATCCAAATTGGTGCGATCGGCAAAACAATGCTGATTCCTGGGATCGGTGTAGGGATTGCTATTTGTCTTCGTGCTAATACACTGGTGGTGATCAGTGCTGCGGCTAGCGCTGTGATTGGCGGAGGTGGCAGTATTGCACTGGAAAACGGTGGTTTTGCGATTTCTGGCGGCGAGCCAGTGGGGGCGATTCTAGCTGTGATCGTGGCGGTCTGGTGTGGAAAACGCGTGACTGGAAAGACGAAGTTCGATATGGTGCTGATTCCTGCAGTCTCACTTTTGGCTGGTGGACTGAGCGGCTTGCTTTTTGCAAAAATCATGACGCCCGTTCTTGTGACGATCAGCGGTTTTATCACAAGCTTAGTTCAAGGGTCACCACTTATTTCATCCATCGTGATCGCAGGTGTATTTGGTCTTCTTATTCTAAGTCCAGCATCATCAGCTGCGCTGGCGATTGCCCTTCAATTGGACCCAACTGCTAGTGCCGCTGCGCTGATTGGCTGTTCGGTGCAATTTGTTTCATTTGCAGTTCTGAGTTTTCGTGACAATAACTGGGGGGCTTTCTTTGCACAGCTCATTTGTACGCCAAAATTACAGACGCCCAACCTGATTCGTAAACCTAGTTTGATGATCGTGCCGCTTCTTACAGCAATGGTTGCAGGGCCAATTGGTGTTCTTGGCTTCCATTTGCAGGCGACAAGTGAAATTGCTGGGATGGGCTTGTGTGCACTTGTTGCGCCTCTTTATCTAGCGGCGAATGAAGGCTTTTTAGCACTCAGCTTATTTTTAGTTGTTGCTGTTATCTTGCCAGCTGTGATTGCACTCCTCGTTCGACCGTTTCTTATTTCTAAACAGAAACTTCGGGCGGGAGATTTGAAAATTGAACTTGAATAGGAGAGCAGAAAACCCCGAGCAGAATATGCTCGGGGTTTTCTTCGGATGAGCCAACTTGCCACTCATCTGATAGGCCGGTATTTGTCTGATGTTTCTGTCTAAACATACATAAGGGATAACGGTTTTGGCTTCCAGAAGCAAGTTGCGTATTTCGATTTTTCTGGGTTGATCCCAGCAGGACATCTGGTTAACATCAGCTTATGCCCTGTTTCTTCTCTCAGATACCGCGAGATTGCTTACGGCCAAATGAGCGCTGTTCTTGCAACTGTTCGACCATTTTAAGATACGATACTTTGTTCCGCTGCTTTAAAAGAGTGAGGACCTTTCAAAGCTGGGACGTAACGAAAATCCGTTTCCCTGTCTTTTCAAAATATTCGTCCTTGACGCGGCTAGAATCCCCATCGCCTTCCTCCTGCAATTTTGAAAAGATGTGACCTTTAACCAACTTTCTTCCTTGACCATCAGACGCTTCCGGCATATGACAAAGCTGAAAAAATCTCAGCTTGTACACGGAATAGAATTACAAGATGGAAGCAGGTGATGTTGAATGGTTTAAAAAAATTAAAGGATTTTTTTCTTTCATTCGCAACACCTCTTTCACTTTTGTTACTATATTATAGCCGATTTTGAAAATTGTAAACGCTTAATTCGAAAAATGAGTCCTATGGATGAGCTTTTTAGTAAAAATTGGATTTTAGCAGGAAAAAATACATCAGAAAGATAAAAATATGTTGACGATGTCCCTGATAACCGCTATGATAGATAATATTGAGAATGATTATCACTATCAAAAAAGGGAGGAAACAAGATGAAAAAATTTGCATTGATATTTGTAGTTGTGCTCAGCCTTGTACTAGTGGGTTGCGGGGCCAATTCAGATAAAGCAAGCAACGAGAAGAAAGAGGAAGCGAAGACAATAACCTTCCAGTCAGAGGATGGGAAAATTGAAGTACCAGCTAAGCCCAAACGCGTCGTTGTGCTCTCAAGTTATACAGGTGATTTGATTAATTTGGGTGTTAACATTGTCGGAGCAGACAGCTGGAGTTTTGACAATGCTAATTTTAAAGATGCTTTAAAGGATGCAAAAGAAGTATCAGAGGAAGATGTAGAGGGAATTATTGCGCTTAAGCCAGATCTTATCATTGGCAGCTCAACAATGAAAAATAAGGATAAATTGAAAAAAGTAGCGCCGGTTGTGACATTTACATATAACAAATTGAATTATTTGGATCAGCATATTGCTGTCGGAAAAGCAGTGAACAAAGAAAAAGAAGCGACAGAATGGGCAAATGATTTTGAAAAGCGCGCGGAAGAAGCTGGTAATGAAATCAAGGCAAAAATAGGTGAAAATGCTAGCGTTTCTGTTGCAGAAAGTTATGACAAACAAATGTATGTTTTTGGTGACAATTGGGGACGCGGCACAGAAGTCCTCTATCAAGCAATGAAACTTAAAATGCCGGACTCTGTGAAAAACTCTGCACTTGAAGCAGGCTATTATGCGATTTCACCAGAAGAACTTGGCAACTATACAGGAGATTATCTGGTCCTCAGCCGTCAAAGTAGTGGAGATAATTCTTTTATGAAGACAACTGCTTATCAAGATATTCCAGCTGTGAAAAATAATCGTGTACTGGAAGTGGAATCAAGCAAATTTTACTTCAATGATGCAACAACACTCGAATATCAACTTAAAACTTTCGAAGATTTTTTTCTTGGTAAGTAAAGAAGAAAGGTGAGCGCATGCGAATATCACTTCCAATTAAATTTTTAACTGCGCTGATTCTGCTATGTATCGTTTTCCTTCTTGCCTTGATGTTTGGTTCCGTAAATTATTCACTGTCATTTTTGATAGATGGTTTTTTGCACGGGGCACATGAAAAACAAATGATGATTCTGACAGAACTGCGACTGCCAAGAAATGTGGCCGCAGTTTTTGTTGGAGCCGCACTTGGCATTTCTGGAACGATCATGCAGGCGATCACACGCAACCCGCTTGCTGACCCGGGACTTCTCGGTGTTTCAGCTGGGGCCAATGCAGCGCTTGCAGTTGTATTAGCTTTTCTTCCAGGACTTGCTTTTTCCGGTATGGTATTAGCTTGCTTTATTGGGGCGGCGCTTGGCACGCTGCTCGTTTTATTTTTGAGCCAGTCCAAAGATATGTACAAGATCGTGTTAGCTGGGGCAGCAATTTCTGCTTTTTTAACAGCTGTTTCAAGTGGTATTGGTTTGATTTTTAAAACGAGCAAGGGGATGAATATGTGGACATCTGGCGGACTGATTGGAGTCACATGGAATGAAGTCTGGCTGACAGTGCCAATCATTCTGGCGACACTTTTATTCAGTTTATTTTTCACAAAGCAGATCGGTATTTTGACGATGAGTGATGAGGTAGCCACAGGACTTGGGCTTTCCATCAAAAAACTTCGGGTCATTTTATTATTTGTGATCGCAGTTTTAACGGGACTTGCAGTGTCACTGATTGGAGACCTAGCCTTTGTCGGGCTGATTGTACCGCATTTTGCCCGTTTTATTGTTGGAGCAAACTATAAGGCGATTTTACCAATGTCCGCTTTTGTTGGCGCTTTTTTTTTACTGCTGGCAGATATTATCAGTCGGACACTTAATCCTCCATTTGAGATTCCGATTATCGCCATCATTTCTGTGATCGGCTTCCCGTTTTTCCTTTATATTGTGCGGAAAGGGGTGGCAAGCTAGATGGACAAGGAAAGAAGAAGATTTCCATATCCACTTATTTTACTAATAGCTGCACTGCTGCTTCTAGGAACCGCGCTAGTAAGCTTGATGCTTGGGACGGAAGCGCTAAGTTTTAGCCGGATTTTTTCTGTATTGACTGGGCAGGGAACCATACTCGAGAATTTCATATTGTTCGATCTGAGATTGCCGAGACTGTTAATTGTTATTTTGGCAGGCGCTGCTCTTGTTATTTCAGGGAGTTTACTTCAAACTTTATTAAAAAATGATTTGGCAGATCCAGGTATCATCGGGATTAACTCCGGTGCAGGGGTTGGCGTTGCGATTTTCTTTTTATTTTTTGCTGTCCAGGCAGAAGCTTTTGGTTATTTGGTACCATTAGCCGGATGCTTAGGAGGTCTCTTTACTGCCTCCTTGATTATTCTAGTTTCAAAAAATCGTCCAGAAGCGTTGATATTAAATGGAATTGGTTTTTCATTTGCACTTTCTGGACTAATGGTGCTGCTGATGTCAACGGCCGATCAAGAAAAAGTGGATTTTTTAACAAAATGGCTATCTGGGTCGATTTGGGGAACTGATTGGGTTTATGTCGCCATTTTGGCAGGCATGTTTGTTATATTATTGCCGTTTGTTTTTTACCACATGCGAACTTTAGATTTATTAACATTAGATGAATACACGACCATCAATTTAGGCATCGCTGTCAAACCATGGCGTTTTATCTTTATGGTGATTGCGGTCATTTTTGCAGCTGTGACAGTATCGATTACAGGAACAATCACATTTTTAGGTTTGATGGGACCGCATATTGCGCGATCAATCGTGGGGCCTAAACATCGTTATTTCTTGCCACTAGCCATTTTTATTGGGGCCGAATTATTTTTATTTGCGGATATTATTGCGCAGCGAATTCATTTACCAACAGGAATTTTGCTGTCCATCATTGGCAGCCCGTATTTTATCTATCTGCTGCTTAAGAAAAAATAAGAAAAAGCGCACATCTATCATTTTAGATGTGCGCTTTTTTAGTTGTATTTGCTGAATATAATGAAGGAAGATTTGCATTTAAGAGTAACAGTTGTTAGGCTTTTCCAGGCTTGAAGGAAATTAATAGCAATGTTATAAAGTGATATTCTAGTAAGATACTTCTGCCGTAAATAAGAATTGAATCACTTTTTGAATATATCTCCATACTTGTTTTTTTTCGTAACATTACTCTTTATTGATAAGTTGATTTGTTAAAATAAGCTATGTTAGGAGGGAGGAAATAATGTTATCTGGAATACTAGCGTTTATTATCCAGTCAGTGATTGATAATAAAGAGCTATTTAACTTCGCGTCCTAATCGTAAGAATTAAATAGCCCCTTTGCTGTATAGTTATAATGTAGATTATTATTGCGAATAAGGGGATAGTAGAGTTTTAGATAACCATTATTATTCACACTTCTGACGTATATTCTTGGAATGAAGGGTTTTCAAGGATGGTTTTAGGGCATTAGTCCCAATGGATTTTGAATCATATTCCAATATGGTTCAATCTAGTTTTCATTCATCTCATTTGCTGTGCAGATTGCGAGCCGGGCTCATCCCAAAAACGTAATCCGGTTTTACTCACCGATCATGACAGCAACGCCAGATCTTTTCTGGCGTATTTTTTTGCAAAATAAAAAGAGGGACCGCATAAAAGAATTTTCATAAGATAAAAAAGAAGCCAAAATATGGAGCCATTTATTGCTTCATTTCAGCTTCTTTCTTTAATTTATAGTGATCTTTTAGTTCTCCTCTAAAGGGATTTCAATATTTGTCAGTTTGAGCCACTCTTCTTTATTATCAACAGCAATATCCTGCATACCGAAAAAGTAAAGGGATTGAATCGCGTTTTTTGCAGTTTTCAAACTCTTTTCTTTGTCGCCCTTTATCCAATCTAGTTCTGCAAGTAAGTATGTGGCATCTATGATTAATAGTAAATCATGATCTTGATGAGCTAATTCTAAAGTTCGATTTAAAGTTTCTTCCATTTTTTGGAAATGGCCATACCTTTTAAGGAATGTTGCATAGTTATACAAAGTATATTTAACCATTTTCTTGGCGTCGTTAAAATCAGCATAAAGCTCTGTATAATCAAAAAGTCTTTGAATAATATGTTCAATGGTTTGAAAGTCAAAAATATAAAATAGGTTGTTGATCAGAATGAAATCTCCGTAGTACCAAGCGTCTTTTTTTTCGAGATTTTGCCAGATCTTGTAAGCAATTGCGCGAGAACCTTCAAAATCATTGGTCTTTTTTTTATAAATGATGCTTTCCAATAACCAGGAAAGATTTTGCAAAAAAGGACTGTAATCTTTCGCGAGATGGTCTAAGATCCTTTTTTGCAGATTTTCCATTTTATCTAAATAGACGGTTGATTTAATTTCACGAAATTCCTTTAGAAAAACTGTAGTTGAATCTAGTTGATAACCATTCATAATAAAAATAAATTCATCAAATGTCACATAAAGTCTTTTAAGGATCTGATTGATTTTATCGAAACTAGGAATTTGTTCGTCAGCTTCAACGCGATGTCTATGACCTACAGACATAATATCTTGATATAACTCTTTTTGTGTGAGATTTGAATTGGTGCGGATTTGCTTTAAAGTCTGGCCAATGGTTAGCTGCTGCCTATTCCCCATAACGACTTCTCCTCTCCATTTCCTTTTTAGGAGTATTTTAAATATTTTTTGAAAACTTATGCTAGAATAAAATATGCTAGGGGGTGAATTTGTATGTTATCATTAATTCTATCTGTAATTGGTGTAGGAGATCATAATTATATTGTATGATTGGATTCAATGAAATAGGAGCTATTTAATCTTCATCCCAAGAAAATAGCCCCCGACCAGGTTATATATATTTGATTCCATCCTCTATTCCACTATAATTCATTATTTAGGTTTTCGCTATAATGAATCTGTATAAAATTCTTGATAACATTGCAAAATTCACAACTTCTACAAATAATTCTTCATTTTAGTATTTTTTTTGGAATATGTATCACATGCTCTGCCTGAATTAGAGGGTGTGTACATTCTTTCGGATGGATATATAAAAGAAGAATTCTCTTTGTTTTGAAACTTGTTATTTGTTTCAATCAAGTTTTCATTCATCTCATTTGCTGTACTGAGCATTGTCGGGCTCATCCCGTTAGCTTTATCCCGGTATTTGTGAGCATGACAGCAGCGCCAGAATCTATTCTGGTGTTTTTTTTATGGAATAAAAAGCATGTTGAGCTTAGATGAACCGATTTTGATACGGTTTCATACTATTCAACATGCTTTTTGTTATAAGAAATAACTCATAATGATATCATCAATATATATTCCGTTAATAAGAAATTCTTTTTTTAATTCTCCCTCGATTTGAAAACCATTTTTCTTATAGAAGCGAATGGCTTTTTCATTATTGGATAAAACACGTAATTGGAGCTTTTGGTAACCTTCTGTAGGAGCCGTTTCTTTTAAATAGGTCATTAATTGAATGCCGATCCCGTGGCGCTGATAATCAGGGTGGACAGCAATATCAAGTTCGGCCACATGAGCATTTGTTTTTAGTGGGATAGGAGATTTGTAGCCGAGAATACCGACAACTTTTCCATCCATGACCGCGACAATTTTTGAACCAACAGGATTTTTAAGCAGATATTCCGCTTCTGAATCAAAGTGAATTTCGCTAGGCGTGGTACCGGCAGTCCAAGCCAAATGTTCAAGTTCCATCATGGAATGAGCATCTTCTTTGCGTGATTTTCTGATTTCCATTTTTACACCTTCTTTAAATTATTGCTTTTTTGCGTAAGCTAGTGATTTTTTCCAAGTTTTAATGAGGCCTTCATTTGAATAGAGTAATACATTGCTGCGATAAAGCTTGAGTGTCAACCAAAATGATAAGATGATCGAAAGAATGAGAATACCTAATGAAACAAAAATGCCGGTAGTGGAAACTGAAAGAAGATCCATACGTGCAAGCATCATCATCGGTGAGAAGGTTGGAATATAAGAGCCGATAATGACCAAAATATTATCCGGAGCATTAGCTGCAGCTATCGATCCCCAATAACCAACAATCGCTAAAATGGTCATCGGATACATGAATTGAGCAACGGTTTCTACATTTGGTACCATAGAGCCGATTAAAGCAGAAAGCAAGATGTAGAGTAATAAACCCAGAAAAATAAAGAGTAAATTCAGTACCAGATAATAAACTGGAAAGGCGCCTGCTTGGTCAAGCAAGTTTTGAACCATATCTGTATTCTGCGCAATAATCATCGAGATGGCACCACAGATGACGTAAAAGCCGATTTGCGTGAGCAGCATAAGAATGATGGCTGTTAATTTGGCAAGCAGATGTGTTTTCGCGCTGACGCTTGATAGAATAATTTCCATGATGCGTGTTCCTTTTTCATTCGCAATTTCAGAAGCAACTATATTGGCATAACTCATGACAAATATAAAAATAATCAGAGTCAATACCAAGATGGCTGCACTCATAATATCTTTTTGATGATTGGTCAATTCATTATCTGATTCCACTTGATTTTTTACGGAAATCGGTTGATTGATGTCTTGGAGTTGTTCAGCGCTGATGTTGTATTCGGCTGCTTTGACAGAGATTTTGGCCGAAGTAAGATCCGCAGATATCTGCGTCAGAATGTCCTGACCGGCTGTTTCTTGCGTTGTATATACTGCGGAAACTTTTCCATCTTGTTCAGTGATGGAGACATAGCCATCAATTTTTCCATCTTTCAGTGCTTTTTTAGCTGCATCTTCTGTATTGATTTTAGGATTGACTGCAAAATTGTCTTTATCCTGTTGTAAAATTTGGGAATAAGCTGATTCGTTGCTCAGCACAGCAATCTTTGTGGCTTCGCTCTGATCAAAATAGTCGGCAATTTTAGGAATAGCAAAGAAAACAGCAGCGATCAGTAGGGGGAATAGTAAGGAAAATAAAAAGGATTTTGTTTTGACGCGCCGCTTATATACTTGTTTTGTGATGACCCAAAACTTATTCATCTGATTCACCGGCTTTCCATTTAAAGATTTCTTCAAGAGTCGGTGGTTCTAAGCTGAACATGGGAATAAAGCCATCCTTTGTTACAAAAGAAAAGATGGACTCGGCAAATTTTTCATCCTCTAATTGGAGAATCCTCACTCCATCAGATCTTTTTGTTAAACTTTCAATACCTGGAAGAGTGGAAAGTTCCTTGTCGGATAAGTGGGGAGCGATAAGGCGGATCCGTTTACGGCCATAACTTAATTTGACGGCGTCCGTGGTTCCTTTTAGTACAGTCTGCCCTTTCTTCAACATAATCAAAGAGTCACATAATTCTTCTACATTTTCCATTCGATGACTAGAAAAAATGATGGCTGCTCCCTGGGCTTTCATTTCAAAAACAAATTGTTTTAAAATTTCGGAATTGACAGGATCAAGCCCGCTGAAAGGTTCATCAAGGATAATCAATTTTGGCTCATGAATAATCGTACTGATTAACTGAATTTTTTGTTGATTTCCTTTGGAGAGTGTTTTGATGAGATCTGTCTTTTTGCCCACTACTTCTGCGCGTTCGAGCCACTCATCTATTTTTCTTTTCGTCTCTTTCCGGTCGCAGCCTTTGAGTTCTGCAAAAAATAAAAGTTGTTCTTCAATCGTAACATTTCCATAAAGTCCACGTTCTTCTGGCAAATACCCAATGTCATTTGCTTGAATTCGAGCTGCTGATTGCCCATTCCATAAAATCTCTCCATATGTAGGTTGAAGAAATTGTAAAATTAAGCGAAAAGTAGTAGTTTTTCCAGCGCCGTTTTGGCCAATCAATCCCAGAATCTCTCCTGGTGCAACTTGAAAAGACAAATCATCGACTGCTTTTTTTTCAGCAAATGTCTTTGATAAATGCTTGAGCTCAAGTGTCATGTATATCCTCCCTTTGCTATTTGGTCTATCTGTAATTGGCAAAATTTGACTTTTGCTATATTGTAACATGATTACCTATTAAATGTGGCAATTAAGTGAAAAATCATGCAGATGAGGTTTTCTTTTCGTTAAATCGGCTAGACAATAAAAGGAGCTTACTGATATGATAATATTAATAGTTTCATCTGTTCAATTATATGTAAGAAATATCTCGCAGTAAGAAAAGAATAATAAAAATTATATTTTCCAGCTTTTTGCTTTTCATCATGAAAAGTTTGATTTTGAAAAGAAAATGGCATTCGTTAAAATGAAAGAGGACTATATAAAAAGATAAAGAGGGTATGATGATGGCAACTGTCACATTCGTAGCTGATCAAATTTATAATGCATTTAAAAATGATATTATGAACCAGCAATTCCAGCAAGGTGAGCAGATTACAGAGGAATATTTAATTTGCAAATTTAATGTGAGCCGTTCATTTGCGAATGAGGCCTTGCTCTATCTGGCAGAGTCAGGTTTGCTAAAAGCGTGTCCTAATAAAGAACGATTTTATGTACGTGCCTGCTCAAAGAATGATTACGAGATAATCAGTAAGGTTAAAATGATTTTTATTAATCTTAGCTATGCCATGCAGAAATTGCAAGAAAAAAATAATCCGGTCTGCTTTGAGTGTTTGCGTACAGAAATGATTAAAATCAAATGTGCGACACTCGAAAAAAATAGTGAGGTCTTTCTAAACAGCATCAAAACTTTCTATGGCTGTATCATTCGTTATACGGAAATGCGCGTTTTAGAGCGAAATATTGACTATTTGATCGATACAATGCGTGATTTTGAACAAAAAAACCCGGAACACTTTTTCGATATCGTCGCTCACCAGATCATCAAGTACTTAGAAAATTTAACCGAATTATTGGAAAAACGGGAATTCGAAAAATGTCTCCGAGTTTTACAAAAAATTTATACATTAAACATTCAGCTGCTGTTCAGATGAACGGCGGTTTTTTTGTTGTTTTAGAAGGTAGACTGCGGTAGTTAAACTAATGCTACCAATCCCTACAAGACATCCGCCCAAAACATCACTTGGATAATGAACGCCTAAATAAACGCGAGAAATCATGATCGTAAGTATCCATAGGGCAGCCACAATTGCTAATAGCCATTTCCGCGAGCTTTTTTGCAAAATTGTCAGGCAAAGAATGATCACAAGGATCCCGTAAAAAGTTGTTGAACCTGCTGAATGACCACTGGGAAAACTATAACCAGAAACGGAAATCAGTGGATTTTCTGGGCGAGGGCGCATCACGATATGCTTTACAATCTGAGGAATAAGGAGTTCACCTATTAGCGCTGTGCTGGCAAACCAAAGTGCGATGCCCCATCCTTTCTTCCGTAAAAATAGGAAAAATAGAAGGATGCTTGCAAGAGTGAGGAAAACAGTACCGCCAAAAAATGTGATAGTATGAAAAAAATAAGTAGCAGATTCGGTGATATTGGAGCGGATCAACTGAATGCCCCATCTATCAAGTGCATGAATCCAAGCCGCATTTTGTGCAACTCCCCACCAAACGACGCTAAAAGCAATAAAAGCTAATGCGCTAAGGAAAAAAAACAGATAGGTAGAAGTTTTTGTCGATTTCATTCATAGCCTCCTAGAAAAGTGATATTCTTAAATTGTAGAGGTTTTCGCTAGAAGGTGCAACTTTAAAAATGTTAGATTGGGGTAAAAGGAAGGTACCCTTACGTGTACACATACTTAGGGAATTTTTTTTGGACAAAATAAAAAGAGTAGAATGTAATTCTACTCAAGAAATGAGCCGTGATGGGCTCGAACCATCGACCCTCTGATTAAAAGTCAGATGCTCTACCAACTGAGCTAACGGCTCTAAAAATGGCTGGGCCAGCTGGATTCGAACCAACGCATGACGGAGTCAAAGTCCGTTGCCTTACCGCTTGGCTATGGCCCAATAAATGGTGGAGGGAAGTGGATTCGAACCACTGAACCCTAAGGAGCGGATTTACAGTCCGCCGCGTTTAGCCACTTCGCTATCCCTCCATTATATAAAAGTGCCGACTGCAGGAATTGAACCCGCAACCTACTGATTACGATTCAGTTGCTCTACCAGATTGAGCTAAGTCGGCATATCGCCTTCTAAATCCTACACAGGCTACTTCATTTTGAGAAGCAGTCGTCAAAAAAGTTACTATTATATAGTATAATACTTTTAAAAAGATTACTAGTCTTTTTATAAAAAAGGTGACCCGTACGGGATTCGAACCCGTGTTACCGCCGTGAAAGGGCGGTGTCTTAACCGCTTGACCAACGGGCCATTGTTAACAGCCAAAATCTATTATATAAACTCTTGTGTCATTTGTAAATACCAAAAATAAAGTTTTTCTTTTCTGAAAATAATAAAAATGTATGATTCAGCAAATAGCGGGTAATAGAAAATAAAGATTTATCTGTATGAAATGTTGGTATATGTCACAGGGTTAAATAATAGTCAAGAAGTGTCAAATATTTTACTGGAATTCGGATGGAAAAGAATTGCATTACCCCATGGCTGTGCTATAATGTTGGATATTGTTTTGGCTTAAAATTTCATAAAAAAGGCAGGGAAATTTCTATGGCTTCGCCATTAAAAAGATTATTAATTGGGCGTCCTTTAAAAAGTTCTGAAGCCGGTGACCAGAAACTCACTAAATTAAAGGCTCTGGCCGTCTTATCTTCAGACGCACTTTCATCAATTGCATATGGTACGGAACAGATTTTGATTGTGCTAGTAGCTGTAAGTTCTGCTGCCATGTGGTATTCGATCCCGATTGCATTGTTTGTGTTGCTGTTGCTTTTTGCACTTTGTTTATCTTATCGGCAGATCATTTATTCGTATCCTCATGGTGGCGGCGCATATGTGGTATCGAGAGAGAATCTGGGGAAAAATGCTGGCTTGATTGCTGGTGGCTCACTGCTTGTTGACTATATGTTGACAGTTGCAGTTAGTGTCTCTTCTGGGACTGATGCCATTGTTTCTGCTATCCCTTCTCTTTATCCATTTGCCGTGCCAATCGGCGTTCTGCTTGTTATTTTTGTTACGATTATTAATTTGCGTGGGGTGACAGAATCTGCCAGTATTTTAGCTGTTCCCGTCTATTTATTTGTCTTTTCAATCGTTATTTTGATTTTTACAGGTTTATTTAAGATTGCGACAGGCGCAGATGCGACACACGAGACAGCTTCTATTGGCTCATCAGTTGAAGGTGTGACGATCTTTCTATTGCTTCGTGCTTTTGCTTCTGGGTCGGCTTCACTTACTGGGATAGAAGCTATATCGAATGCAGTCCCACTATTTAAAAAGCCGCAAGCGAAAAATGCTGCACGAACGCTTACGATTATGGCTAGCTTATTAGGCTTTTTCTTCTTTGGAATTACGCTATTAGCCTTTTTCTATGGCACTGTACCTGAGTTGAAATCAACAGTCCTTTCTCAAATTACAGAAAATGTATTTGGGCGCAATTTTATGTTTTACTTTATTCAAGCTATTACTGCAATTATTCTAGTTTTGGCAGCCAATACAGGTTTTTCAGCATTTCCGATGCTAGCTTACAATCTGGCAAAGGATAAATATATGCCGCGCATGTATTTAGCTCGAGGAGATCGATTAGGTTATTCGAACGGGATCATGACACTTGCAGTCGGCTCTATTCTTCTTATTATTCTCTTTAAGGGGAAAACAGAATTACTTGTTCCGCTGTATTCGGTTGGGGTATTCATTCCCTTTACATTGTCTCAATCAGGGATGATCATTAAATGGCTTCGGGAACGTCCAGCAGGCTGGAAAAGAAAATTATCGGCAAACTTATTGGGAGCCTTTATATCCTTTACTGTCCTTGTCGTATTGTTCTTGACACGGCTGGAATCTGTATGGCCAGTCTTTATTATCATGCCTGTTATGATTTTTGTCTTTCACCGGACTAAAAATCATTATGAGCGACTTGGTCCGCAATTACGGATTGATGATACTGTTGATTTACCAGATTTCAAAGGAAATGCTGTAATTGTGGCGGTATCGGATACGACCAAAGTAGTGGAAGGTGCGCTCAAATATGCAAAATCGATTGGTGACACAGTAATCGCGGTTCACGTGTCCATTGATCGGAATGAAGGAAAAGAATTTGTCGACCGATGGAATCGAATTCATCCGGAAGTTCGGATTGCGCATCTTTATTCGACATATCGTTCAATTTCAGATCCGCTCATTAAATTTATTGATACAGCAGAACAGAAGGCAAGACAGGACAACTATACATTGACCGTTCTGATTCCGCAGTTTATTCCACGTAAAGGTTGGCAGAATGTTTTGCACAACCAAACAAGTCTTTTGATTCGAACTAAACTATTGTTTAAGAAAAATGTGGTCGTTGCGACATTCCCTTATCATTTAAAAGAATAAATGGATGGCAAAGCATTGGTTGGGGGAGACCAATGCTTTGCTCGTTTATGGGATAGGACCAGTTTATCAAGCCGGATCGTATCAGTAAAATAGCGAAAAATCATTTTTCAAGTGAAGAATAGAAGCTGATCATCAGTTTTATGAATAGAACTGTTTGGAAAATATATTTTTGATATGTCAAAAGTAAGTTTTTAATAGATTTTCTAAAAATGTATAACTTTGTTTTATAAATGGTGTATGTTAAAATGATATCAAAATATAGAGAATTTAGGTGGATGAGATGAAGCAAATAGGTATCTTAGGTGTGCCGTGGTCATTTTCTAAAGAACACAAGGGTGCTGCTCTTGGCCCATATGCACTCCGTTTTAGCGGGATTTTGGACTTATTTCGGCAACTGGGCGTAACGGTTAAAGACTATCATAATATGCCATTTTTGACTGCTTTAGAAGAGGATGCATTTTTTAATCACAATGATTTGGAAGCGATTACATGTAAACTGGAGGAATTAAAAGATGTTTTGCGTATGATGGCACAAAATGTGGAAATCCCACTTATTTTAGGTGGAGATCAGCTGATTGCTCTTAGTACAATTGCGGCATACCGGGAAGTCGATCAAAGGCATCATGTGATTTGGGTAAATGCGCATCCCGATTTAGCTAAAACATATCAGTCCGAAAATCATAGCGGAAATACGCTCTCAGCGGCACTTGGTATTGGGCCCGTCCAATTTTGTCAGTTGATGGATAAGGGAGTTCTCCTCCCTGAAGAACTCATGATTCTAGGAACACGTCAAATGACGGAAGAAGAAGCGCAGACGATTCAAGAACTACAGATTCCCCACTATGGGATGACAAAAATTGACCAGATGGGGATGGGCTTGGTCATGGATGAGGTCTTAAAGCGGTTGAGTCAAACAGATCATCGTGTTGACTTGGTTTTAGATATTGACGCCATTGATCCGGCATTTGCGCCAGGCACTGATTTTTTGTCAAGTGGTGGCTTGTATTATCGTGAGTTGCAGTATTTAATGGAAAATTTGGCATTAAGCAGTCAGCTTGCATCCGTGACAATTACAGGATTAAATCCGTTACTAGATGAGGGGAACAAAACAGCTGCTTTGGTTGGTACTTTACTCGAAAGCTATTTTCATACAAAGCAGGACAAAGGGCTACAATTAGAATAAAATTATATTTCATTTTCATGACTTTTTTAACTTTTTGGGGTCGTGAGTCATAAGATAAAATAAATGAATCCGCACATAGAAAGGTTATAAGGAATAAATTGTGTTACAAAAATATTTCTACTATTAAGAAAGCGTTTTCCCATCCTTGAAAAAAGCCATTTTCCTTTGTATACTGGTATTAAGTAAGTGGTACTTGCTTGATTTGGAAAGGATGTCTTAGAAAAAGGAGTGCGAAGTATGTCGGAAGTCGATATCAGGTATTTTGTTTTACCCATGATTATTGTCTTTATATTGGGGATTGCTGCAATCAATGCGGTAAGTTTTCCAATTGTCAACTTTTTGACTGTGACAGCTATCGCTTTTCTCTCTGGTCTAGTTATCGGTGCGACTTATCAACTTGTTAAGATCGTGCAACGTTTCTTCATGACTGTCAAACATAAAAAAACGTCCAAAAAAGAAGTTGGCGCTCAGTATCATAAAGCTTAATCTACATAGTTCTCAACATTTTCTTCTTCGTGAAGGAAATGTTTTTTTGTTATGGTCAAGTCTGCTTGCTGGAAAAAAGAAACATGGTACAATAAAAACAGTGAAATTTTTAGGAGGTCCAAAATGGCCACATTAGCAGATGTTGCAAAACGGGCAAATGTTTCGAAAATGACTGTTTCGCGTGTCATTAATCACCCGGATCAAGTTTCAGATGAACTTAAAACGTTAGTCTATCAAGCTATGAAAGAATTAGATTATGTTCCGAATTTTGCTGCTCGTGCTTTAGTTCAAAACAGGACACAGGTGATTAAATTTTTGATTTTAGAAGAAATTGATACAGTAGAACCTTACTATATGAATTTACTAACCGGGATCAGTCGTGAACTGGATAAGCACTATTATTCCTTACAGCTTGTTACAAAAAAATCAAAAAATATCGGTTCTTATGATGGACTGATCGTAACAGGGATGCGTCATGATGATTTTGACAGTGGAGTTTTAACGATTGATAAGCCTGTGATTTTATACGGAGAAAATACACGTGGCTATGACTATATTGATGTGGATAATCGAGAAGGAACAAAAATAGCAACGGAGCATGTGCGTCAACTGGGATTTAAACGAATTGTCTTTTTGGGAATTAATTTGCTGGAAGAGCAGTTTATGGTCTCGCGCTTGGCAGGGTATGAAGAAGTGATGCATACATATAATCTTTCGCCGGAAAGTTATTTTATCCAAAATAGTTCTCGTGTTGCAGAAAAGAAAGCATTTGATCTGCTGCGCTATAATTCGGATGATATTGCTTTTGTTTGCGCTTCTGACCGGATTGCGATTGGGGTGGTGCGAGCTGGACTTACTTTTGGTCGTAAATTTGGAGAAAATATAGCGGTAACAGGTTTCGACGGAGTATTTTTAGACAGGATCTCATCTCCACATATCTCAACGGTTCAATCCCCAGTTATTGAAATGGGGGAAGAATTGGCGCGGATGTTGCTTCAGAAAATCGGGGAGAATGGAAAAAGTCAGGGACATATTTTGTTTAAGCCAACGTTTATTGCAAGAGGTTCAACAACAGGAAAGGATGCAACAAGTTATTAACATGGCAGATATACTATTTGCCATGTTTTTTTATGCAGAAATTCTGTTACCGTTAACGAATGAAAAAAGATTGCAAGCGATTACAGACTCGTGCTAATTTGGATGTATGTTAACAAACAAGGAGGAAAGATTTGTGGAAAAAGCAGCGATTTATCATCAACCAGCAAGCAGTTTTGCCTACAGCTATGATGCAAAAACGTTACATATCAGGCTCAGAGCCAAGCGGGGCGATTTGAAGAAAGTGACATTGATTGCCGCAGATCCGTATCTATATCAAGAAGACAGGTGGCAAAAAGAAAGCTATGAAATGGAAAAAATAGCAACGACTGAGCAGCACGATTATTATTTTTATCAAATCACGCCACCTAAGAGACGCCTTCAGTATGGTTTTATTGTAGAAGATCACCAACAGGAGACAGCCTTTTACGGTGGGCGTGGTTTTTTTGATGCTACAGAAGAGAATTTAGCGACCGCAGATTATTATTTTAAGTTTCCTTTTATTCATGCTGTCGATACATTTCAAGCACCAGAATGGGCTAAGGAGACCATCTGGTATCAGATTTTTCCAGAACGATTTGCAAATGGTGACCCATCACGTTCACCAAAAAATGTCTTGGCATGGGGAAGCAAGGATCCGGATGTAGATGATTTCTTTGGAGGAGATCTAGAAGGCATCATTGCACATCTTGATCATTTGGTGGAACTGGGCATAAATGGCATCTATTTGACACCGATTTTTGAAGCACCGACGAATCACAAATATGATACGCTGGATTATTTCCAGATTGATCCGCACTTTGGCGATAAGGAAACGTTCCGTCGTTTTGTTGACGCGGCTCATGAGAAAGGAATCCGGGTAATGCTTGATGCTGTTTTTAATCACATTGGCGACAAAAGTAAAGAATGGCAAGACGTGCTTGTGAACGAGGAACAGTCGAAATATCGTGATTGGTTCCATATCGATTCTTTTCCGGTTCGATCAGGTGAAAACGGTAATTTTGAAGGAACTCAGACACTCTCCTATGATACATTTGCTTTTACCACGCATATGCCAAAATTGAATACTGCCAGTCCGGAAGTTCAAAAATATTTGCTGGATATCGCCACTTATTGGGTACGCGAGTTTGATATTGATGGCTGGCGTCTGGATGTAGCGAATGAAGTGGACCACGCTTTCTGGAAAAAATTCCGTCAGGCGGTACTGGCTGAAAAGGACGATGTCTATATTTTAGGTGAGATTTGGCATGATTCATGGCCATGGCTTTTAGGTGATGAGTTTGATGCGGTGATGAATTATCCGTTTACCCAGACGATCATTGAACATTTTATTGAAGAGCGAATATCAGCAACCCAACTTATATCAGGGATCAATGAGCAATTCATGCGTTACCCTGCGCAAGTTAGTCAGGTGATGTTTAATATGCTTGACAGCCATGATACAGCGCGTGTTTTAACGAGGGCAGGCGGTGACAAAAACAGAGTCAAGCAGGCATTAGCTTTCATGTTCGCGCATACGGGTTCTCCGTGTATTTATTACGGGACAGAGTTTGGCATGGATGGCGGCAACGACCCAGGATGTCGGAAATGTATGGTTTGGGACGAGTCAGAACAAGATTTGGAAATGTTTACTTTTATGCAGAAGCTTATTCAGTTTCGTAAAAAATACCAATCACTCTTGACATATGGGGACTTAATATGGCAGGACTGGACAAGTGAACAACTAGTAGTATTTGAACGGAAGTTGGGGGATGAAAAACTGGTATTTATTTTTAATGATCGTGATCAGGAAGTAAAGAAAGATGCGGCCGCCTTTGGTTTTGATGCAACCGCTACTGATGCTTTGAATGCGGAGCAAATTGACACATTTGTGAAAATCCCGGCGCGTAGTTTTAGAATTGTTAACGCATAACAAATCAAATTCTCTGATTGCAATGGATTTCACATTCGATGTTTGAAAAGTTGTTACCGATAACATGTGAAAATATATTGAAACCGTTTTCTAAACCTGCTTATAATAAATGTAAGGTTAACCTGAAACGGCAAGTCGAAAAGGAAGTATTGATTTAAAGGAGGAAAAGGTAAAATGAATTGGAAGAAAAAAATGGGTATCTCACTCTTAGTAGCGGGTCTTTCATTAAGTCTTGCAGCATGTGGCGGCGGTTCGTCCAGTGGCAAAAGCAGCAGCGATGGGAAAACATTGACGGTCTCCGTTGATAGCGGATACAAAAAATATATCAATGACATCAAAGGGGATTTCGAAAAAGAAAATGATGTAAAAATCAAAGTTGTTGAAAAAGATATGTTTGAGCAATTAGAAGCACTTCCGCTTGACGGACCAGCAGGCACAGCGCCAGATGTGATGATGGCTGCCTATGATCGAATCGGTAGTTTGGGTCAGCAAGGGCATTTGGCTGAGGTTGAACTAGGAAACAAGGATCAATATGATGATAAAGACATGAAACAGGTTACAATTGACGGAAAAATATACGGGGCTCCATCTGTCATTGAAACAGTTGTGCTTTATTACAATAAGGATTTAATTGACAAAGCACCAGCAACTTTTTCCGACCTTGAAAATCTTGCCAAAGATCCACGATTCGACTTTTCTTCTGAAAAAGGTAAGAATATTGGTTTCTTGGCGAAATGGACCGACTTTTACTTCTCGTATGGCTTGCTAGCAGGTTATGGTGGGTATGTGTTCGGTGATGACGGCACGAATCCAAAAGACATTGGACTTAATAATGCGGGTTCTGTGGAAGGGATCACATATGCAACAAAATGGTTCCAAGATGTTTGGCCAAAAGGTATGCAAGATAATAAGAGTGCCGATGACTTCATTCAAGATCAATTTGTGAAGGGGAAAACGGCGGCAATTATTGGTGGACCTTGGTCAGCAGCAAATTACAAAGAAGCTAAATTGAATTACGGTGTTGCGAAAATTCCAACCTTGCCAAACGGAAAAGAGTACTCACCATTTGCAGGTGGTAAAGGCTGGGTTGTAAGTAACTATTCTAAAAACAAAGAACTATCACAAAAATGGTTGGATTATGTAACAAATGCAGATAACCAAAAGAAATTCTATGATATGACAAATGAAATTCCTGTAAACATGGAAGCACGTGATTATGCAGCAGGTAAAAATGATGAATTGACAAATGCGGTAATTGAGCAGTATAAAAATGCGCAGCCAATGCCGAACATCCCAGAAATGTCAGAAGTTTGGACAGGTGCAGAAAATCTGATGTTTGATGCGGCAAGTGGTGCTAAAACACCGCAACAGTCGGCAGATGATGCTGTAAAAGTAATTGAAGACAATATTAGTCAAAAATATACGAAATAATACGCGAAAAGAAATCCAGTCTTAAATGCGGGCCCGGCTGCTTGCGGCAAGGGCTCGCTATTTAAGATGAAACCAGCGTAGAAAGAATGTGAGGTTTGCAAGATGAAACTGGAGAAAGAGCCGCAAGATGTCCGAAAAGCGACGCTATTGTCCCTCATTCCAGGATTTGGCCAGTTTTATAATAAGCAAAATTTTAAAGGCATTATCTTCTTGGCTGTTTTTATTTTGTTTATCATTGAACTTTTTGCTGTCGGGTTTAACGCACTCGTTGGCTTAGTCACACTGGGAACAGTACCGGGTGTGGACCATTCCTTGTATTTCTTGATTGAAGGTACTTTGCAGTTGATCGTGACGCTTCTTTTTATCGGCTTTTACATACTGAATATTTTAGATGCAAGAAATGTTGCGAAAAGATGGCAGCTTGGAGAAGAAGTCAATACGACGACTGTTGCGATCTTGAAAAACATGCTTGACAAAGGTTTTCCATATTTATTTACATTGCCAGCCTATATCGTGATGACATTTGTCATTATTTTTCCAGTACTCGTAACGCTTTTCATGGCGTTTACTAATTATGATTTTTATCATATCCCGCCGGCAAATTTAATTGACTGGGTGGGACTCAAGAATTTTTTCAATATTTTCTTCCTGAGTTCTTATCGAGATACGTTTATGAGTGTATTTTCGTGGACGCTCATTTGGACAGTTTGTGCGACAACTTTGCAAATCGTGCTGGGAGTGTTCACGGCAATCGTTGCTAATCAAAGTTTTATCAAAGGAAAACGACTTTTTGGTGTTATTTTTCTATTGCCATGGGCAGTGCCGGCTTTTATTACGATTATGATTTTTTCGAATATGTTTAATGACAGTATCGGGGCAATCAATCAACAAGTGATTCCGCTTTTGAATCATTTACCGCTCGTCGATATTGATGCAATTTCGTGGAAGACGGATCCATTTTGGACGAAAGTTGCGCTGATCTCTATTCAGGGCTGGCTCGGCTTCCCTTATATCTATGTGATGGTAACAGGAGTTTTGCAGGCTATTCCAGGAGAGCTTTATGAAGCGGCGCGAATCGATGGGGCAAGTGCGATGCAGCGGTTCCGTAAAATCACTTTGCCAATGATCCTTTTTGTAACAGCACCTGTTTTTATCACGCAATATACATTCAACTTTAATAACTTTTCGATTATTTACCTCTTTAATGAAGGGGGACCGGGAAGTGTTGGCGGAGGTGCCGGATCGACTGATATTTTGATTTCATGGATCTACAAACTAACGACCGGAACTTCTCCGCAATATGCACTGGCAGCGGCGGTGACATTGATCATTTCAGCAATCGTCATTGCAGTTTCCATGATTGCCTTTAAAAAGACCAATGCCTTTGGGAATGAGGAGATGATGTAAATGAAAGACTTTCTAAAAGATCAGCGGACGACTCGCTTTTTGACAAAATTCTTTACGTACCTGTTTCTCATTTTACTGTCGGTCGTCATTTTATACCCGATCCTGATCACTGCTTCATCCGCTTTCAAGCCAGGGAACATTGCTGCTTTTACGCTGGAATGGACGGGTGACTGGTCGCTTGATAACTTTAGCCGTTTATTCAATGAAACACTTTATCTGGACTGGTATAAAAATACATTGATCATTGCGATTGCTACGATGATCCTTCAGGTAACGATTGTCACATTTGCTGGATACACTTACAGTCGTTACCGGTTTAAAGGAAGGAAAAATAGTTTGGTGTTCTTTTTGATCATTCAAATGGTGCCAACGATGGCTGCGCTTACGGCTTTCTACGTGCTAGCAATGCTGCTTGGGGCACTCGATCAGTATTGGTTCCTGACGCTGATTTATATTGGCGGGGGGATTCCGATGAATACTTGGCTGATGAAAGGCTATTTTGATACTGTTCCGCGTGATTTGGATGAATCCGCTAAGCTTGATGGGGCGGGGCATTTCCGAATTTTTGCGCAAATTATTCTGCCACTGGTTCGCCCGATGATTGCTGTACAGGCGCTGTGGGCATTTATGGGACCATTTGGTGATTTCCTACTTGCAAAATTCCTGCTTCGGACACCAGAAAACTTGACGATTGCGGTTGGGTTGCAAAGTTTCATTTCGAATCCGCAGCAGCAGAAAGTAGCTTTATTTGCTGCCGGAGCCATTCTTGCGGCCTTGCCAATCTGTCTACTCTTCTTCTTCCTGCAAAAGAACTTTGTCTCAGGACTTACAGCAGGTGGAACCAAAGGATAAATTTTTGAAGATAAGGAATGAAAATGATGAACCAAACTTCTTTTCCAAAACGATATTTCTCATCCATCTTAACGCCTGTCCGAATTTTTACAGGACGAAACAACTTGTCTTGGGTCAATATGTTGTTTGTCGGACTGTTTCTTATTAGTTTGATGTTGATGCCTGTTGCGATGCATGCGGCTAAAGAGCAGACGATCCAATTTAAGGAAGTGGCTCCGCATGCCTTTGCACTGGATAAAAAAGCTTTGACGGACAGCCTTGGCGAAATGACGATACAAGATGGCAAGCTTTCTGGTGGAGAGGAGATGCTGCATCAGGAAACTAGTGGCGCAGTTGGACTTTATGAACCGAAAGCAGCACTGGAAGATGAAAAAAATGCGATTGTTTTCAATCAGTCGGAGATAATCGTCAAGGATCAGGCGGGGTATCAGTTTTCGATTCCTTATCATGCTGGGATGGATCTGACAAAAGTGACAACAGAGGACGCGCTGGATGAATTTTTGAATGATGCTTGGTATATGCAAAATCGACCGTTCATTTTTCTAAGTCAGTTTATGATGGTGGCGGGGGTATTATTTGCCAGTACATGGCTTTTGATACTCGTGACAGCAGGTTTTCTTTGGATGACAAAGAAAAGTCAGATTGGTGAGATCAGCTCCTTTAAAGAGGCACTCAATATAACGTTGAATGCAATGGGATTGCCAGTTTTTGTCAGTACGATCGTTGGATTTATTTATTTTGATATAACAATCATGTTGGCGATTACTTCACTGGGTATGGTACTTTTGATTGCCTGGACATTTTTGAAAACAAGATTTGGAAAAGAATTTCAAACTGCCTCACGGAAAGTGGATCGTAGTTTAGGAGGATTTAAGTTATGAGAAAGCGGCTATTTGATGTGCACCCGTGGAAATTGACTTCGCGGACACTCGAAAAGGAAGATAAACGTCTGCAAGAGAGTCTGACTTCACTCGGCAACGGCTACATGGGGCTGCGCGGAAATTTTGAGGAAGATTATTCGGGGGATAGCCATCCGGGTACATATCTGGCGGGTGTCTGGTATCCGGATAAAACACGTGTTGGCTGGTGGAAAAATGGCTACCCGGATTATTTTGGCAAGGTGATCAATGCGCTGAATTTTATCGGTGTGGAACTCTGGATTGATGACGAACCTGTGGATCTCTATACGGCACAGTTGGAAGACTTTTATCTGGAGTTGGACATGCAAAATGGCGTGCTATCGCGTTCCTTTGTTATACGGACGGCGAATGGTCGCTTTCAGGTGGAAACAGATCGTTTTTTGAGTATTGTTGTGAAAGAGTTGGCTGTGATTCGCTATCAGGTGACGGTGCTTGAAGGTGCAGGAAAAATCGCACTTA
The DNA here is from genome assembly GCF_913566895.1 of Listeria ilorinensis. Classification (GTDB taxonomy): domain Bacteria; phylum Bacillota; class Bacilli; order Lactobacillales; family Listeriaceae; genus Listeria; species Listeria ilorinensis. The sequence continues at coordinate 139,206 of NZ_CAJYCN010000006.1, forward strand.
AATCGTATCTAGACGGTAATGTGCGTAATGAAGATGCCAACTATGAGGAGCTGTTCTGGGAAAACTTACAGCACAAGGCGGCTAACGCAGAGGGCGAATTGATGGTCAAGACAATTCCTAATAACTTTGGCATTGAGCGGTTTACAGTTTTTGCGAAGATGGTCAACCAATTTTCAGGGGGAAGGCTGCAGGAACCTTACAGTGATACCGGTTTTGTCGCGAATTGTGTGGAAGAAGAGCTTCAGCAGGGTGAAACGTTAAGTCTTGAAAAACGAGTGTTTGTGACGACTTCACGCGATTATTCGGAAGGTGAGCTGGGTAAAGCGGCAGAAAAAATCAAGCAGAAAGTCCAAGCACTAGATTATGCGGCTTTGAGAGAAGCCCATGAAGCCTTGTGGTTTGAACGCTGGAAAAAAGCGGATGTTAAAATTGAGGGGGATGATCAGGCACAACAAGGGATTCGCTTTAATATTTTCCAATTATTTTCGACTTATTACGGGGAAGATTCACGACTGAATATTGGACCAAAAGGGTTTACAGGTGAGAAATATGGTGGCGCGACTTATTGGGATACAGAAGCTTTTGCATTGCCGATGTATTTGGCTCTAACGGATCAATCTGTGTCGCGGAATTTGTTGGAATATCGTTATCAGCAGCTTCCTCAGGCGAAGGAAAATGCCCGGAAAATCGGGATGCCCGGTGCGCTTTATCCGATGGTGACTTTTACAGGGATCGAATGTCACAATGAGTGGGAAATTACATTTGAGGAAATCCACCGTAATGGTTCAATGGCTTATGCGATTTATAATTATACGAATTATACGGGGGATCGCAGTTATCTAGAAGAACAAGGGATCGAAGTGTTAGTTGAGCTTTCACGATTTTGGGCTGGAAGGGTTCATTTATCGGATCGGCTCAACAAATATATGATCCATGGTGTAACAGGACCGAACGAATACGAGAATAACGTTAACAATAACTGGTTCACCAATTATATGGCTAAATGGACAATCGACTACACATTAGAAAATCTAACAGATCAGGCACGTACAGTTTATCAAGTATCGGTAGAAGAGGCGGAGAAATGGCAGGATATTGCGCAGCGCATGTATTTTCCTTATGATGAAAAATGGCAGATTTTCGTGCAGCACGATACATTTTTGGATAAGGAGCTTCGCGCAACAGATACGTTAGCTCCACATGAACAGCCTCTCAATCAAAATTGGTCATGGGACAAGATTTTACGGTCGTGTTTCATCAAACAAGCGGATGTTTTACAAGGCATTTATTATTTCAGCGATGCGTTTGATTTTGAAACAAAGCAGCGGAATTTTGAATTTTATGAGCCGCTGACGGTTCATGAATCCAGTTTATCACCTGCTGTCCATGCGATTCTGGCTGCTGAGATCGGTAAAACAGACAAAGCAGTGGAGCTATATAAGCGCACGGCACGACTTGATTTGGATAATTATAATAATGACACAGAAGACGGTTTGCATATCACGTCAATGGCCGGCAGCTGGCTTTCAATTGTACAGGGGTTTGCCGGTATGCGGGTACGGGATGGACAGCTTCACTTTGCGCCGTTTCTACCAGAAGACTGGCATGGGTATTCCTTTACAATTAATTTCCGCGAGGCGCTGATCGAGGTGGCAGTTTCGAAAACAGGTATCACTTTAACCCTACTTGAGGGGGAATCCATCACTGTGCATATTTTTGCAGAGGAATTTATTCTTCAAGAAGGAGAAAAGGCCGAACAGCATTTTTAAGAAGAATTAGAACTAAAATCTGATGGCACTATGGCACTGTCATCGGATTTTGGTTTTTTTCATACTATAATAAAAGTAAACAGCTAGGAGGAAGTCGTTCGCCGACTGAGCCCAGCAGAGGATTTTTATTTGATAACCACTTGATTGGCCTCATTGAAATGCTTGTTCAAAAGGCAAATGGGGAGGGAATCACACTGTAAACGAGCGGCTTGAGCAGTTGAACAGTTACAGGTTGTCTTTCGCTTTCCGTGTCAGGTTTAAAAAACGTTTAGCCCAAATTGATGATACGCATGAATGGCTGGAGCTTTTTGAAGGAGATGCCCATGAAAAAAGCAAAAGCGTATCTTGCGGAGCTTGGTGAAAAACTTGGAGCGGTCAGGTCACAGAGTTGATCATTTCAAAGACTTGCCTTGTGCAGGTCTTTTTTTCTTAAACAAATCTTTCCGATTTTGTCCAAGGGATTTCTTTTTTCGTAGCTGGGGGTTATGCTATAATAAAATAAGTGAACATTTCTGCTTTGGCAAGGTGTTCCGAAATTATTGGCAAATAACTGGCTTGCCTTGATCAGGAGGCGAAAGAATGAGTTTTACAGATATGACATTTTTACATTACCTCGCGAATATAGTGGATATTCTAGTCGTGTGGTTCGTCATCTATAAATTAATTATGCTGATTCGCGGAACAAAAGCCGTGCAGCTCTTAAAAGGTATTTTTATCATTATTGTTGTAAAAGTCGCAAGTGGTTTTCTCGGACTTGAGACGGTCGAATGGGTAACCGACCAAATGCTTACCTGGGGGTTCCTTGCGATCATCATCATTTTTCAGCCGGAACTTAGGCGTGCGCTTGAGACTCTAGGGCGCGGGAATATTTTTATCCGCACAGGTTCCCGTATTGAAAAAGAACAGCGAAATTTAATCGAATCTATTGAAAAATCGACGGAATATATGGCAAAAAGGCGGATCGGTGCGCTTATCTCTGTTGCACGTGATACGGGGATGGAAGATTACATCGAGACAGGTATTCCACTAAATGCCCATATTTCCTCCCAACTTTTAATCAATATTTTTATTCCGAATACACCACTTCATGATGGTGCTGTGATTATTAAAGGAAACGAGATTGCGTCTGCCGCAAGTTATCTACCGTTATCCGATAGTCCGTTCCTATCAAAAGAACTGGGGACAAGGCACAGGGCGGCGCTTGGGATCAGTGAAGTAACAGATAGTATCACGATTGTCGTCTCAGAAGAAACGGGTGGCATCTCTATTACAAAAGGCGGCGAACTGTTCCGCGATGTTTCCAAAGAACGGCTACATGAAATTCTTGAACAAGAACTCATCACTGTGTTTCAAAAGAAAGTACCTTTCTTTGTTAGATGGAGAGGGGGCAAAAAGAAATGATGGATCGTTTTTTAAACAACAAATGGTCGATTCGGATTATCGCGCTAATTTTGGCGGCAATTCTGTTCATCTCCGTCCATGCGGATAATAATGGCTCAACGCAAATTCAAACGTCTTCTCAAACAGATACTGAAGTCATTCAAAATGTGCCTGTTGAGGTCTATTACGATAAAGAAAATCTATATGTCTCAGGGGTTCCTGAAACCGTGACCGTTACAATCACCGGTCCGAGAAGTATTGTTCAAAATGCCAAAGCACAGCAAGATTTCACTGTTTATGTGGATTTAAGAAATGCTTCAATCGGCGAACAGAATGTGAAACTTCAAATCAAGGATCTTTCGGATAGGGTCAAAGCGACGATTTCACCTGATACAGCAACTGTTAATGTTCAGGAGAAGGTCACGAAGAAATTCTCTGTGGATGTTGAACTTGGTCAATCGGTTGTAGCGGCGGGTTATGAGGCAGGTACACCGGAAGTTAGCCCGAAAAAAGTATCCATTACTGGTGCAAAGGATACTATTGATCAAATTGCTTACGTAAAAGCCACTATTGATGACAGTGGTGGTCATAAAGAAGATTTTACTGCAGAAGCTGAGATCGTAGCATTTGATAGTAAGTTGAATAAGCTGGACGTTGAGATTGATCCACAGAAAGTAGAAGTGACGGTACCAGTTAGTAAAGTAGGTAAATCAGTACCACTTACAATCAAACAGACGGGTTCACCGCCAGATGACCTATCGATTTCAAGCATCACTCCCGACCGAGACGAGGTGGTGGTGATTGGCGATGATGCAGTACTTGATAAAATCAATAAGATTGAGCTTTCAGTTGACGTGTCCAATATTACTGCCGATACGGTCAAGGAAATCACGATCCCTGTTCCAGAGGGAGCGATATCCGTACAGCCGACGAGTGTGGAGGTCAAAATCAAGACCGCAAAAAAGTCCGGTAACGACTCGAGCGACAATCAGTCTTCCAGTTCCGACTCAACAGCTGAGCAAGGGGCGGATTCAAATAACAGCTCGGATGATAGTTCAAACAGTACAGATACCAGTAAAACGTTCTCAGATGTAGCCATTGCCGAAACAGGCTTAAATGATGATTTGACGGCTAAACTTATCTCACCGGCTAATGGAAAAGTAAATGTGACTGTAAAAGGTCCTTCAAGTACAGTGAATGGGCTCAGTAGCAATTCCTTTAAAGTCATTGCAGATCTATCAAAAGCGACGGAAAGTGAAAGTTATAGTGCAAAACTAGCCATCAATAATTTACCAAGTGACGTAAGCTATACACTCAGTCAAACAACTGCAAAGTATTCAATCACAAAGAAATCGGCTACCGATACGTAATCAGAATGCGGTAAAAGCGACCTTTTTGGTTTTCACTTTTGCCGCAAGATGATTTTTTTACAAGGAAAAGGTATAATAAAACGTATATGTGGAAAACAATCAGATTTTTACATAGTCAAAATGGAGCTATGCAAGAATGAATCCAATGTTTGACGCAGAAGGAGAGAATTAATAATGGGAAAATATTTTGGAACTGACGGTGTTCGTGGTGTGGCAAATGAAGAATTGACACCAGAACTCGCTTTTCGACTTGGGCGCATGGGCGGGTATGTCTTGACGCGTCATGTGGGGGAACATCCGCGTGTTCTCGTAGCACGTGATACACGGATTTCAGGCGAAATGCTCGAATCAGCACTTATTGCTGGTTTAGTGTCAGTTGGAATCGAAGTGATGCGTCTAGGCGTGATTTCGACACCAGGCGTTGCTTACCTGACACGTGCGCAAGGAGCATCCGCAAGCGTGATGATTTCAGCTTCTCATAACCCTGTAGCTGATAATGGCATCAAATTTTTCGGTGCAGATGGATTTAAACTTTCAGATGATCAGGAACTTGAAATTGAAGAATTACTAGATAAAGATACGGACGAATTACCACGGCCAAGTGCAGAAGGTCTGGGTACAATCAATGACTATTTCGAAGGTAAGCAAAAATATATGCAGTTTTTAAAACAAACAATCGAGCAAGATTTCAGCGGCTATCATGTTGCGCTGGATTGTGCGAACGGTGCAACAGCATCATTAGCTACACATTTGTTTGCTGATCTTGAAGCGGATATTAGTTCGATGGGGACATCACCAAACGGCTTAAATATCAATGATGGTGTAGGTTCGACTCATCCAGAAACGCTGGCCAAATTTGTCCTTGAGAAAAATGCAGATGTTGGTTTGGCATTTGACGGGGATGGCGACCGAGTAATCGCAGTAGATGAACTGGGACGCATTGTTGATGGGGATAAGATCATGTTTATTTGCGCCAAACATTTGAAAGAGCAAGGATTGTTGAACAATAATACGATCGTTTCAACTGTCATGAGTAATCTTGGCTTTTATAAGGGGTTACAGGAACTTGAAATTGAAGATGTTCAAACTGCTGTTGGAGATCGTTATGTGGTGGAAGCGATGCGCGAAGGACATTATAACCTTGGCGGTGAGCAGTCAGGTCATATTATTTTCCTAGATCACAATACAACAGGAGATGGCCTTTTGTCAGGGATCCAACTGATCAATGTGATGAAAGCCACTGGCAAAAAATTATCTGAACTTGCCAGTGAAATGCAAACTTACCCGCAAAAATTGGTAAATATTCGAGTGACAGATAAAAATGCAGTAGAAGAAAATCCGCTTGTCAGCAAAGTCATTAAAGAAGTCGAAGAAGAAATGGCTGGCAATGGTCGTGTACTCGTTCGTCCTTCTGGGACAGAACCATTAGTTCGAGTGATGGTTGAAGCGGATACACGTGAAAAAACGGATGATTTTTGTGAACGAATCGCAAAAGTCGTACAATCAGAAATGGGCTTGTGATAGCCTTCTAAGACGTTTTCAAAAAATCTGAGCAAACGCCATCAAGCCTTTTGTTCAGATTTTTTTATGGGGAGGGGCAGAATGAAATTAAAACGCGAACATTGGCTGATAATTATTGGATTGCTTTTCTTTTTAGCGGGTCTTGGGCTGATCTTTAAAACGCAATCTATCCAACTGATGGAAACGAAAAAAACGGCTCAAGAGAGTGTTCTTCAAAAAGTAGATACCGAATCACTCGATCAGTTTTTTCAGAAAAAACGGACTGGATTTATCTATATCGGTCGCCCCACCTGCCCATATTGCAAAGATTTTCAAGCAAAGTTGAAGCAGGCACTCATAAAAAATCAGCAGAAAGCCTACTATTATGATACTGATCAAGCGCGTGAAAATAAGGAAGACTTTGTTGGTATGGATGAACGACTTGGCGTAAAAGTGGTTCCCACGCTCCTGTTTATTTCAAATGGACATTTAACGGCTCAGTATAAAGGCGATATTGATAATCAGCAGGCCATTCAAGATTGGCTAGCACATCAAGCTTTATAAATGTAAACGGAAAGGGGCAGAAATATGCCTAAAAAATTTCGAGAAATCGTAGCCACTCTAATGGTTACAGTAGGAATGATTCAATTATACAGTTTTTTAAGCGCCGTTTACGGTTATTTTTATAGTGATGCAGAATACAGCTTTGTATGGAATTATTGGGTGATCGGCGGATTAGCACTTCTTTTGATTGTCATGGGGATTCTATTATTGCGTCAGGAAAAATGGCGGAGAATCAGCATGCTTGTTTTACTTCTCTTTTTAGGCTACCAAGGTTTTTCAGTGGGTTATTACCAGATTCGACCGCTTGTTGAAGGTCAGATTCCGGAAGGCTATCCATTCGATTTCAGTGGAGCCAGTCTATTTTTACTCGCACTGATTCTACTGATATTACTCGTATTCGGGAAAAAATTTCGATCTAAAACAGCAGGCGAAGATGAAAAGTGGAAGACGAAGTGGCGCCTTACCAGCGGATTATTTGCGTTGATTGGTGCTGGTTGTGCCGTTGCGATTGGTGTTTTGATTGTACTCCATTTTAAGGAATCTGGAGAAGAGATTTATTTTATTACGAATGAATTTGATGCAGTGATTGCTTTTTCAGCAGCTGTATTCTTGCTGACGGTCGCCGCTTTTTCCTTTAAACGGGTATTTTACCTACTTGCAGGAGTTACACTTGCTTTAAGTTTCCTCTATTTAAATAACTATTACTGGTCGGAGCAGATCGTTCGTTTTACAAAAGAGATTGCTCAATCAGTCGGTGTAAAAGAATTTCAATTGTTTGGCTTACAACTGATCGTTGGCGTCTCGGCTTTCATTTCCGGGTTATTTCAGCTTATCAGCCATTCAAATGAAAAATAAAAGACGCTGGGAAAAACAGACTTTGTTTTTCCAGCGTCTTTATTTTTTCTTGCGGAATAAAAGATAAACAGCAACAAGGATCAAAAGGATGCCAATAATAATCGGCCAGATAGAAAAAGTATCACCAGTTGTTGGAAGTTGTGCATTTATATTAGCAGCTATCGCATCCATTCTGGTTTGCTGAATCAAAATAACAAGCGAGATCAGTACAAAAATGACAGTCCAAAATTTTCGATGTGGCATAAGATTCATCCTTTCCCATATACTTCTAGCTTCTATTATTCCGAAAAATTGATTTTTTGTCAATGTATAGACCAATTTTGATAAAAGTGAATAAAGATAGTGCTTGACCAACTAGACAGATTATTGTAGAATGAATTTGTTTCCTTGAAAAAATCAAAGGAGGATCGAAACAATTTCATAAAAGCGCCAGAACTAGTTTGTATGGGTGACAAGCGGTCGTGAAACTCGGCCAGGCGTCAAACTAGTTGACGAGGAGGAGATTAATCGAAATTTCGGCGGGAGTCTCCCGGCTGTCCATGCAGTCGTTACGCCTTAGCGACAAACCATTCGGGTGACCGGATGAACAGAACGGTAAGGAGCATGGGATACATCCTCCAAGGAAACGAAAATTTTGGAGGGAATTTTAGACAGGATAAGTCTGCCCTCTGTTACTATTTGGAGGCTATTTTTATGTGTGGAATTGTAGGATATATTGGAAAAAGTAATGCAAAAGATGTTTTGCTTTCAGGACTGGAAAAACTTGAATATCGTGGCTATGACTCGGCCGGGATCGCTCTTTTACATGAGGATCAGTTAGTGGTCATTAAAGAGAAAGGACGCATTCAAGATTTGAAAGAGGCTGTTCCGGAAGACGCATTTGGCGAGCTGGGCATTGGACATACGAGATGGGCGACACATGGCAAACCAAGCCATGAGAATGCGCATCCGCACCAAAGTGCATCAGGTCGTTTTACACTCGTTCACAACGGTGTCATTGAAAATTATTCGCTGCTCAAGCAAGACTATCTGGCAGATGCCGAATTTAAAAGCGACACAGATACAGAAGTGATCGTTCAACTAATCGAAAAATTTGCTGAAAACGGCAAGTCAACAAAAGAAGCACTTCGCCAAGTTCTGCAGTTGCTGCACGGTTCCTATGCAATTTGTTTGATTGATCGGAAGGAACCAGATACCCTTTACGCAGCCAAAAATAAAAGCCCATTATTGATCGGAGAAGGCAAAGGTTTCCACGTGATTGCTAGTGATGCGATGGCAGCACTAAAAGAAACAGATCAATTTATTGAAATCATGGATGAAGAAATGGTGATCCTAACAAGCGATAGTTTGACAATCGAGCATTTGGATGGGGAAGCGGTCGAACGTTCGGCCTATACCGCAACAATTGACGCGTCTGACATCGAAAAAGGCACGTACCCGCATTATATGCTGAAAGAGATCGACGAGCAGCCAGCCGTGATGCGCCGTATTATCCAAGCTTATCAGGATTCGAATGGTGAAATCTCAGTGGATGAAGCAATTTTAAACGAAGTCCTTGCAGCAGATCGAATCTATATCGTAGCTTGCGGCACAAGCTATCATGCTGGCCTTGTTGGTAAGAATTTATTGGAAAAATTGGCGCACATTCCCGTTGAAGTGCATGTTTCCAGCGAGATCGGTTATAATATGCCGCTTCTTTCTAAGAACCCGCTCTTTATTTTCATTACGCAAAGTGGTGAAACAGCTGATTCACGTCAAGTACTCGTCAAAGTGAAGGAAATGGGGCATCGAACACTCACACTGACAAACGTTCCTGGTTCTACGCTTGACCGGGAAGCCGATCATGCCATGTACCTACATGCCGGTCCGGAAATTGCTGTAGCATCAACAAAGGCTTACACAGCTCAGGTAGCTGTTTTGAGCATTTTAGCAGTAGCAGCTGGTCGAAAAGAAGCTATTTCTGAAGCAGTCGATTTTGATTTAGTACAGGAGCTTGGGATTGTGGCGACCGCTATGGAAAGTCTTGTTGCCAGCAAAGAAATCATTGAGCATATAGCGGGTGAATATCTGGGAACAACGCGGAACGCTTTTTTCCTTGGCCGAAGCGTTGACTATTATGTAGCACTGGAAGCTGCTTTAAAACTAAAAGAAATTTCCTATATCCAAGCGGAAGGTTTTGCGAGCGGTGAACTGAAGCATGGTACGATTGCGCTTATCGAAGAGGGCACACCAGTTATCGCCATTGCGACACAGCCGAATGTCAATTGGAATATCCGAGGCAATGTGAATGAAGTGCTCGCTAGGGGAGCAGAAACTTGCGTCATTTCGATGGAAGGCGTTGATCAGCCTGGAGACCGCCTTGTTGTACCGCAAGTTCATAAACATTTGACACCACTGGCAAGTGTGATCCCGTGTCAACTACTCGCTTATTATGCAGCGCTACACCGTGATTGTGATGTAGACAAACCACGCAATCTAGCGAAGAGTGTGACAGTCGAGTAAAGCTCACGGATAATATAAGAGAATCAATGATCATGTGGTGAAGCCATTTGCGAAATGGCTTTGCATGATTATTGGTTCTTTTTTTGATCCCAAAAAAGAAAGCTGCTTTAAAATGAGCTTTTATAAGGAAAGCCGTATTGGCATAAAAATAAGCCGATGTGTTTGAAGCACATCGGCTTATTTGAGTGAGGATCAATCATTTTTCTTCATTTTTTCCCGCAGTCCTACAAAAATAAAGCGGAAACCCGTTACAAAATCGATCGTTGCCATAGCCATAATGACATACGCAAAGACGCCCCAACCATTTTCATCCACTTGAATGACCGCAAAATACACGAAGACAATGCCTAGGATGATGTAAAGCAGCCCCTGTAAAAGCGCACTGTTCTTTTTTTTCATGAGTTACCTCCAAAATCCAATATTGATCAGCATGACGATTGTATTCATCAAAACATGTGCCCCCATTGAAACAGTGATCCGTTTTGTTTTTGTATAAAGGAAACAAAGGATCAGTCCAAGGACAAAGTAAGTGAGTAGATAATAAATATCCCCGTGTAAAATAGCAAAAACGAAAGAACTGATAACGGCTGCCACATGGATATTGATAATATTCGAAAGTCCGCCATAAATAACTTTTCGGAAAATCAATTCTTCTAAAATTGGTCCTAGGATACTGATAAAGATGAGAAAAATTGGCGCTTGTTTCGTCAGCGCAACAAGTTCAGCCGTATTCTGTGAGCCACCTGGAACGCCAACTAATAGGGCAATAATGAAAAAGCAAATATATTGGGACACAAAAAGTGCTAACATCCCACCCAAGCTGAATAAGACACTCTTACCTGGACTCATTTTTTCACCTAATGCAATTTTATTCATTTCAGGTTGCTTGCGTAAAATCAACCAAATAATCAGAAGCGTAATCAGATTGGCAATAATATTCCATAGTACAACTGCCAGACTTGAGCTTTCCGTTTTTGTCATTCCGCCAATAGATTGAAGTACTGTTTGAACGAGCGGGATGCCGATGCTTCCAGAAAAAAGCATCATAAAATAGACAATGACAATAGTTGTGTAACGTTTTGCCAAAAAATCGCTTCCTTTCTGTGCCTGAGAGATCCATAAAAGATCCTCAAGCGGCATACTGAAAAAGCTGTTACCATTTCTGCATGCGATTCATTTATTCTAGACATATCTGTAAATACTTCCTTATTGTACTAAAAAACACTATCAATAGGCAAACCTGACTCGATTTTTTAGCAAAATTTACTTTCCGTCGGATAAAAAAATCTATTCTTTTCGAACGTTTCTGCTTGCAATTTTAACCAATTTTGACTATCATAAGAATTGTGTTAGCACTCCAAGTGTTCGAGTGCTAAAAATATTCTACAACTATTTAGAGGAGGTTATTTACATTGTTAAAACCATTAGGAGATCGAGTAGTGATTGAAGTAGTAGAAGCAGAGGAAAAGACAGCAAGCGGTATCGTATTGCCGGATTCTGCCAAAGAAAAGCCGCAAGAAGGTAAAATTGTTGCTGTAGGTTCTGGCCGCGTACTTGATAGTGGTGCAAAAGAAGCGCTTGAGGTAGCGGTTGGTGACCATATCATTTTCTCCAAATATTCGGGAACAGAAGTAACCTTTGAAGGCAAAGACTATCTGATTTTACGTGAAAGCGACATTTTAGCTGTTATTGCGTAACTTTTAATCAAAAATAATCAACAATAAATGGAGGTAACGAAACTCATGGCAAAAGATATTAAATTTAGTGAAGACGCACGCCGCGCAATGCTTCGTGGTGTTGATCAATTAGCAGATGCAGTAAAAGTAACGCTTGGACCAAAAGGACGCAATGTTGTCCTTGAAAAAAAATTCGGTTCACCCCTTATCACAAATGATGGTGTGACAATTGCAAAAGAAATCGAATTAGAAGATGCTTTTGAAAATATGGGGGCAAAACTTGTTTCAGAAGTTGCTTCTAAAACGAATGATGTAGCTGGTGACGGAACAACTACAGCGACTGTTTTGGCACAAGCGATGATCCAAGAAGGTCTTAAAAATGTTACAGCTGGTGCAAACCCAGTTGGCATTCGTCGTGGTATTGAACGTGCTGTAGCAACTGCGATTGAAGAACTGAAAGCCATCTCAAAACCAATTGAAGGCAAAGAGTCAATTGCTCAAGTAGCAGCTATTTCTTCTGGTGATGAAGAAGTCGGCAAATTGATTGCTGAAGCGATGGAACGTGTTGGTAATGATGGAGTTATTACGATTGAAGAATCAAAAGGCTTTGCAACAGAGCTTGATGTTGTAGAAGGTATGCAATTCGACCGCGGCTATACCAGCCCATACATGGTGACTGATTCTGACAAAATGGAAGCAGTTCTTGAAAAACCATACATTTTGATTACAGATAAGAAAATTACGAACATCCAAGAAATCCTGCCTGTATTGGAGCAAGTTGTTCAACAAGGACGTCCACTATTAATCATTGCAGAAGATGTGGAAGGTGAAGCACAAGCAACGTTAGTACTCAACAAATTACGTGGTACATTTAATGTAGTAGCAGTGAAAGCACCAGGTTTTGGTGATCGCCGTAAAGCAATGCTTGAAGATATCAGCATTTTGACAGGTGCACAAGTAATCACAGAAGACCTAGGTTTGGAACTGAAAACAGCTTCTATTGATCAACTAGGTACTGCTAATAAAGTTGTTGTAACAAAAGACGACACAACGATTGTAGAAGGTGCTGGGGATTCAGATCAAATCGCTGCTCGTGTCAACCAAATCCGTGCTCAAATGGAAGAAACAACTTCTGATTTTGATAAAGAAAAACTACAAGAACGTTTGGCTAAACTTGCTGGAGGCGTTGCAGTTATCAAAGTCGGCGCTGCCACTGAAACAGAACTTAAAGAACGCAAACTGCGCATTGAAGATGCACTAAACTCTACTCGTGCGGCAGTTGAAGAAGGTATCGTATCTGGTGGGGGAACAGCCCTTGTGAATGTTTACAATAAAGTAGCTGAACTTGAAGCTGCAGGCGACGAAGCAACAGGTATCAAAATCGTTCTTCGTTCCCTTGAAGAACCAGTTCGCCAAATTGCTCACAACGCAGGCCTTGAAGGTTCTGTCATTGTTGAACGCTTGAAAAATGAAAAAGTCGGTGTTGGTTTCAATGCAGCAAACGGCGAATGGGTAAATATGATTGATGCAGGTATTGTCGACCCAACGAAAGTGACACGCTCTGCTCTTCAAAACGCATCATCTGTGGCTGCTCTTCTTCTAACAACAGAAGCAGTTGTAGCAGATAAGCCTGATGAAAACGGCCCAGCAGCTCCAGATATGGGAGGCATGGGTGGAATGGGCGGCATGATGTAAAGCTGTCCTGATGAATGCCTTTAGATATATATGGGCGAAAATTTGTTTTGCCCACATGTTGTCCACTAAATAAAAATCATAAAGTAAGAGGGTCTCTGGAAATTTCTTGTATTTTTTCAGAGCCCTCTTTTTTAGTTTGTCTGTTAAATGAAGATAAGTTTTCTTTGATAGTTTCAAAGGACTATAGGCCAGGTTGCTATGGAATATACGCTGCGTATAGCAAGAAAACCTACTACTAAGCGAAGGCATTTTTGAGTTTCCACTTGAATATCTATCTTTGCTACCGGGAATCAAAGATGAATTTTTTTGTGTAAATATTAGACTAACATGCGATATTTTTGAAAATTACGCTTACATTTGTTGTTTACGATAAAAAGTGGACATTTCATTATCATTTTGATTTTCATTACTTTTATTATGATATGCTATAACTAACAAAGTGAGGCGAGACAATTGAAAAATAATCTGTGCTTATTCTCTTTTTGCAGTAACACTTATTTTGGCTGAGATAAAATATTGTACTGAAATTTTGGATGGAGGTATTTTTAGAAATGGGATTGTATATGCTTTTCTGTTTGTTATTTTGCCAATTATAAGCCTTGTTAGTTTGATAATAACTTTAAAAAATCAAAATCTTAGCCTTTTGATATTGACAAGTCTATTAATTATAATCAAATTTTTTATGGTTATTAATAGCTGGTTGATTGTTTTAATTGGTATTGCAAATTTCTTGATAAAGAGATATAAAAATGAAAAATACATAATTTTTATACTGAGTATTTAGATAACTATTTGTATTTACTTCATTTCAGACCCACATTAAATGAAGGGAAATAATATATTTTTCATAAAAAACCCAAGTGAATTAATTTGTGGATTTACCTTAGCTTCATTGAATTCTTCTCTTTAACATGGATAGTCAGTGACCTTCTTGGATATATTTGGGATATTAAAATTTCTTTATTGATGGGAGTGCATGAGAGATGAAGATAAAGCTTATGGGATTGTTGATAATGTGGTTATTTTTAGTAGTAGGATGTACCGATTTGCATTCTAGTGAAAAAGAAAAATTAGCAGATGAAACTGTGTTCACTGGTACAGTAGAAGAAGTGATTCCAGATTCCTCTATCCTTGTGAAGGATTTCAAAGATGTTGAAAATCAAGCTGATCCAGACAATCAATTAGTTCGACTCTTCAGAACAACAGATGTTATTTTTAATGAAAAGGATGAACCAGTGAAAGTTACCCAATTAAAAAAAGGAGACCGTGTAGAGGTTTTTCTCACAACAGATTATGTAGTGAAAGAGACTTCACCAGGGCAAATAGATTGGGAGTATATCGTTAAAATCAGGAAAAGAGATTAAGGCTATTTAAGAAAAAACATACTATTTACACCGATCTTTATGTTGAGGTCAGTTTTTCGTATAGATTTAGGATGTAAATAATTATTTTTTTAAAACTAAGATGAAAAAGTGTTTAGTTTCTCTCTAATAGCGTTAGAAGTTTATTTATCCTTAGACATGGTAAGTGCAGAATTCATGTTATATTACATCAAATGCTAGGAAAATAGAAACGATTTTTTAGTTAATATATGTATTTCACGACAAAAAGCGGACATTTCATTACTTTTTTCGTTTTTGATAGCATTTGTATAGTATGATA
>NZ_CAJYCN010000007.1 GCF_913566895.1 Listeria ilorinensis
TTGTTATTATTGGAAGAACTTGGTTGATCCGGAATTATATTAGGTAATACCTCAGCCTTTGTATATACATAAAAAACATATTGATTCTCCACCATGAATTTTCCAGTGGCATTTCTAGGTTCTTCTTTTAACTGATAACCTGCAATGTCTTTCGCAGTGGTTTCATAATTTGTACCCACTTTGCCCGTAAGTGTCTCTGTCCCTGCGATTTCATTTCCATCTTCATCCGCATACTTCACGATCACGTTCCCTAGTGCTTTTTCATATACATACGTAATCGTTTGATCTTCTGTCTTGTAAGTTCCTGTCACATTTTGTGGTATTTCCTTTAACTGATAACCTGCAATGTCTTTCGTTGTGGCTTCATAATCTGTACCCACTTTGCCCGTAAGTGTCTCTGTCCCTGCGATTTCATTGCCTTCTTCATCCACATACTTCACGATCACGTTCCCTTGTGCTTTTTCATACACATACGTAACTGTTTGATCTTCTGTCGTGTAAGTTCCTGTCGCGTTGTCTGGCACTTCTTTTAATTCATATCCTTCAATCTCTTTCGGACTAGTTGTGTAGGCATCACCAATCGCTCCTGTCATACTAGATGGTTCTGCAAGTTCATAGCCATCCTCGTCTTTATACATCACAGTCACATTGCCTTGTGCTTTTTCATACACATAGTTAACTACCTGGGTCTCATCCGAAAGTATGCCACTTGCATTAGCTGGTTGCTCAGTTAATAACCAATTAGGGAATTCCTTTGTTTCAGTTGTGTAGGGGTCTCCAATATTTCCAGTGATTGTAACTGGATCTGTTAGAGCATTTCCCTCTGTATCTACATAGTTGACAATTACATTTTCTGCTGGATAAACAAAATTCACTGTATAAGTGCCTGTATATTGATGACCATTTTGTCTTAAAGCCTCTACTGAACTAAATTGAAAGGTGAATTTACTAATACCTTCAGGGATTATAAATTCACCATTTTGATAAACTACACCATTGGTTACATTAGAGATTGTAAGTTTTGTCGCAAATCCCCCAGTATAACTAATCAAATCTATCAAAGAAATCTCATTGGAATAGGGGAAGGTTACTTGTTTCTGAGGTGATTGAGTAGAATAAATGCCGCCACCTTGGATTACATTACTAGGGCACAACATTGTTACAGAGGTCAATTTATTTCTTTCAAAAGCGAATGCGGAGATTCCCTTAACTGAACTTGGAATTGTTATTTCTTCTAACTTATTTCGGTTAAAAGCAGCCCCACCTATTGTCACTAAACTGGATGGCAATTGGACTTCCTTTAAAAGATTAGCCTGAAAAGCAGCGGATCCAATAGTTGTAACAGTATCTGGAATGGAAACACTTGTGACCTTGTTCGCGTTATTGTAATTATATTGATTATCAAAAGCAGATGCACCTATTTCTGTTACAGGCATCCCATCGATCGTATCAGGTATCACTACATCTCCACTCGGTCCTGCATCAATTCGAATTGTATTATTGACCACAGAATACTTGAATGAGCCATATTCTAGTGCAGCTCCTTTCATAGGGATTAATACATTCAAAAGTAATGCACTGACCATTATGAAAAGAATATATTTCGGTCGGATCGTTTTTTTCATTTTTCCACCCCTCTTAGTTGTTAAGATAATAAATTATTTGTAGTGGTTTTTTGTAAGATAAATAGCACCTCTTTAATTGGACAAAGGATTTACTTTTAGGATAAATAAAGAAGTCTCTATAAATTCTCTCATATCGTCATTCGTTTATCATATATAGAAATAATTAACTTTATAAATACTTTTATATTATTTATTATACATTACCATCAATTGTATGTATGCTTTTGAAGAAAACTAATTTTCATATGTGTCTATTTTTTGAATTTTATCTGAATATTCGTTTCGCATTGAATACTGGTAAAAGACTGCAGAGGAAGAAGTGATGCTTTCATCTGCAGTCTATGAACGTATTTTCTATGAATTTCGATGCTGCTGTCCGGATCGGATCACTCTGGCAGAAAAAAAGGTGGTGCTTAGGTTATTTTCAAGCGTCTCCTAGAAAAGATAAACGTGTGTCAGTTTTTGAGACTATCACGCTTATGATCACCTTTGGTGATCTGATCGTGGCAATCATCAACTGCAAAAATGACAAAAAAATAAAATCCACCCATAAGCTTGACGGCTAGGTAGATTTTATCCGCAAAATGAGGCTGTCACCATCTTAAATGGTGCTTATTTAAGAGTCATGTTACAGCATGACTCTCTTTTCCCTTTCATTTACCCATATTTTTGTAACGTTGTAAACCCCAGCATTTGTAACCATATTTTACACTTCAGTTTGACTGCGTAAAAAAGGAGCTCTTATTTTCTATCACTGTCTTTTTCTTCTAAAAAGGTACAGACCCATGAGTAACGTCGTGCTTCCTAGAAGTACGCTATTTATTCCTGACTGATCGCCTGTTTTAGGCAGTTGTTTTGGTTTAGCGTTGTCTATTGTCATATTTACTGTATAGATTCCAATTGATGGTACAGACTGCTTGTTATTATTGGAAGAACTTGGTTGATCCGGAATTATATTAGGTAATACCTCAGCCTTTGTATATACATAAAAAACGTATTGATTCTCCGTCGTGAATTTCCCAGTGGCATTTTCTGGTGTCTCTTTTAGTTGGTAATCCGCAATATCTTTCGCTGTTGTTTCATAATCTGTGTCCACTATACCAGTAAGCATTTCTGGGGCAGCAATTTCATTGCCTTCTTCATCCACATACTTCACGATTACGTTCCCTTGTGCTTTTTCATACACATACGTAACTGTTTGATCTTCTGCCGTATAAGTTCCTATCGCATTTTCTGGTGTTTCCTTTAACTGATAACCTGCAATGTCTTTCGCTGTTGTTTCATAATCTGTATCCACTATACCAGTAAGCGTTTCTGGGTCAGTGATTTCATTGCCTTCTTCATCTACATATTTTACGATCACATTGCCTTGTGCTTTCTCATACACATAATCAACCTCTTGTGCCTGATCTGAAAATATACCACTTGCATTTGCTGGTTGCTCAGTTAATCGCCAATTTGAAAATTCCTTTGCTTCTGTTGTATAAGGATCTCCAATATTGCCACTAATTGTGACAGGATTGGTTAAAGCATTTCCCTCTGTATCTATATAGTTGACCGTCACATTTTCTGCAGGGTAAACAATATCCACTGTATAAGTTCCTTCATATTGATGGGCACCCTGCTGCAAATTCTCTATGGAGCTAAAAGCAAAAGTGAAGGTGTCAACGCCTGGTGGAATTATAAATGTCCCATTTTGATAAGTAACACCATTCGTTACATTAGAAATGTCAAGTTTTGTCGCAAAATCACCTGTATAACTAATTAAATCAGCCAAGAGGATTTGATTTGAATGAAAGAGAGAAACTTGTTTTTGCGGTTCCTGCTCGAAGTAAATCCCTCCCATTTTAGAGCTAACATGGGACAACATTTTTACACCGTTTAACTTATTTTTATCAAAAGCATACTGCATGATTGTTGTTACTGTGCTAGGAATGGTTATTTGTTCTAGTTGATTTCGAGCAAATGCAAAATTTCCTATATAAGCTAAATTAGGCGGCAAATTAACCTCTGTCAAAGAATTAATTTCAAAAGCTGCGTCTTCAATTGTCGTCACAGTATCTGGAATTACTACACTTGTCAGTCTTTTATCGTAAAATGCATTAGAACCTATTTTTGTTACTGGAAGTCCATCAATCGTATCAGGAATTACTACATCACCGCCTGGTCCTTCATCAATTTGGATCGTATTATTGATCACAGAATACTTAAATGGACCATATTCTAGTGCAGCTCCCTTTATGGGGACTAACAGATTTAAAAGTAGTACACTGACTATCATAAAAATGATATATTTCGGTCGGATCGTTTTTTTCATTTTTCCACCCCTCTTAGTTGTTAGTAGAAAGAATCCTCTATAGTGGTTCTTTTTTAGATGAATAGAATATCTCCCATTAGAAAAGTTGCTTACCTTAAAGGCATATTTTCAGCCCAATGAAAGAGTCTTCATAAATCCTTTCACAATCATCATTTTCTTTGTCTTATATATAAATAATTAACCTTAAAAATGATTTTCACATGATATATTATACATGAGCAATAAATATGTGCGTAATTTTGAAGAAAAATAGTTTTGATATGTGTCTATTTTTTGTATTTTGTCAGAATATTCATTTCCCAATGAAAGCTACTAAGAGACTGCAGTGAAAGAAGTGATGCTTTTCTGCAGTTTATAATCGTATTTTCTATGAATTTCGATGGCTGCTGTATTTTTACATTCTTTTAGGTATATAAAAGTAAAAAAGCTTTCCTAAAATCAGGAAAGAGACCTTGGATTTTTCATCCAGAATCCCACATGTTCTATCTCACTCTCATTGATTACCACTAGAAAAATCCTCATGACAGTCTCTTTTTTTCCATCCATTCAACAAAAGAGTTCGGCAACCCCATCATTTTTAATAATGCGGTCGCCGGATTCTTTTTTGACAAACTATTTTTTTCTCCTTAATAAACAAATGCCAATCACTGCCACTGCACTGCCAAAAATCATCCAGCCACTTGTCCCTTGGTCGCCAGTTTTAGGTAAAGCCCCTTTTTGTGTCACATCATTGCTTGAATGGACTCTGACAGTGATATTTTCATCCGCAGAAGTGTTGGTATTTTTTTGAATATCCTGATCTGCACTAGTTCCATCTTCACCATCTGTCGAATCATTTCCAGGTGTAACGGGTTGCTCTTCAGTCCCTTCAATATGCACGACCACTTTCTTTTCCACCGTTTCCGTATCATTGGAAGCTGTAACGGTCACTTCATAATCTCCCGGTGTCGAAAAGTCCACAGTTGTTTCAAAATCACTGGTTAACTGATTACCATCCTCCGTTTGCGCATGAACATCTTGTAAAAATTGCGTCTCAGAAACCGTCTCCGTTTGATTATACGTAATCTCATCATCAACAGTCAGTGAAATGGGTTGCCCGACTTGATAAGGAATAGTCATCGTTCCTGCACAAAAACCACTGTTTGAAGTAAAACTATAGCTAACTTCGCCGGACGCAGGCAGATTTGACCATGTAATCGTATTGGTTGCCGAATCATATACGCCGCCATCACTTGGCGTGATTATCATCTCAGCGCCTGCCTCATCTTTCAGCTCCGTGCTGACAGGAACGGTCAATTTTCCGCCTGTTCCTTTTTGCAGATCTAATGTAAATTTTTGATCAACTGCTGAGAGTTCAAGCAAGTAACTTGGCACAAAAGAAAAATCTTGAATCTTGTTGTTATCTAAATATAACCAATACAAAGTTTTATTTTGACTTAAATCTAGCGTAGTCAACTGATTGGACGAACTATCCAATTCTACTACATCAGGATTTTGCCTCAAGTCTAAAGCTGTTAACTGATTGCCACTACAAAAAAGAGAATGCAGTTTTGGATTTTGGCTGAAGTCCAAGTCCGTCAGCTGATTATTTGAACAATCAAGCGTATTTAACCTCACATTCTTACTGAGATCCAGTTCAGTTAATTGATTCCCGTCGCAATATAAGTATTCAAGTCCTGTAAACTTGCTGACATCTAAGTTTGTCAGTTGATTGCCGCTACATTCCAGATCCCATAAATCATCAATCGAGCTTAAATCCAAATCCTTTAACTGATTATATCGACAGTCCAATACACCTAGTACTGGATTAAGATGAAGTGTCGTCAGTTGATTATCCCTGCAATAAAGGTTCCACATATCTGGATTCTGACTTACATCTAATTCAGTGAGCTGATTCCCATTACAGACGAGTGAATTTATTTTTTTATTTTGAGAGATATCTAATTCAGTTAACTGATTATTATCACAGTTAAGAGATTCCAGATTTTGATTCTTACTTATATCGAGTGTGGTTAGTTCATTGCCATCACACCACAGAAATACCAAATTGAATAGATACTCTATACCGCTCATATCTTTGATTCCCTTATTACTACAATTAAATTGTGTAATTCGACTAAGTTCATCCAAAGTTACTGAGTCCGTAGGCTGCATGTCAAGAGTAGCTGCAACCGCCTTCGCTAAGTTGTCATCTGGAAACCAGTCATCAAAAGTCTTGGTAGCCGCTTTTAGATTTCCTTCTGCTGATTGAACTTTTGTTTGGTTTTGATCGGTCTGATCATCTAGTTCAGAGCCACTTGCCTCAGTGACATTTTCCGACGTTTCTTCCATTGAGTCAGCCAATGGCGTGAGCGGACTTAAAATCGTCAACATTGCAATAAGTGGTATTATCCACTTCTTAGATGTTTTTTTCAATATATATTACCCCTTTCACAGTTGAGCAATATTATTATATCCCTTGGGCAAGGATTTTTGCACACTATTTTCAGTGATAATGTGACGATTCAATGAACTTTCTCAAGAATAGTAACTTCTGTTCCATTTTCACATCACAATATTTTTCAATATATTTTTTTCAAAGCGATAAATCATGTATTATACTATTCCTAACAAATTAAGCGAGTTATCACTTATGAAAAAAGAAACGTCATTCTTAAAAGTCGTAATTATTCTAATCGGACTTTTCATCCTGACCATTATTGGGCCGGGATTCCCAGTTGTCGGCTATCGAGCTTTTTATCCACCAGGAGGATTTTTCCGACAAATCACCACTGTAATTTTAACAAATTTCACCCTTTCAGCTTTAAATAATTAAAGTGTCAAAATATAAAATTTACGATCACTGGAATCTTGATCAGCATAACATTCCAAAAACATACTTTAGGTGACCCTAAATTTACTTTCAAAACAAAAAAACTCCTTCTCAAATCAACGGAGAAGGAGCACACTTACTTTATATCATTATATAACTATCTTTCCTCATTATTTTCTGTAATCCAGAAAAAGACTAATGATAGCAAGAAAAATAGCATTAAAATAGCTAACCATAATTTCACACTATCTAATTCAGTAAAAACCCTACTAATAATCTTTGCTACTATCATCGATAATGCCAATAAAAATGTAAGAATCACGGATTTTAAAAATATCTTCATTTAGTTACTCTCCTTTATATCGCATATATTTGTTGATCTCTCAATTGAAATTGTCTATCTGCGTAACTTTCAGCAATCGAGTCATGAGAAACACAGAGGATCGTTTTTCCTTTTTTTTGCAGGCGCTTGAATAGATCTAGTATTTGGATCGCATTATCCTTATCTAAATTCCCAGTTGGTTCATCTGCTAAGATTATATGATTTCCTGTTAAGATTGTTCGTGCAATCGCAATTCTTTGCTGTTCTCCACCACTAAGTTCAAAGATCGGTCTATTTAAAAACGTAGGGTTCAAGTTAACTTCTTCTAAGACTTTCTCAAAGACATCTTTATTTTTCGGAGCGCAAACAAGCTGAAAATTTTGTTTGACTGTTTCATTATCAACTAGGCCATAATTTTGGAAAACAAAACTTACTTGCTCTTGCCTAACAGTCTGTCTCTCTTTTAAAGTATTAATTGGTCGACCCATGATCGAGATTTCACCTAGAGAAGGCCGCTCCAATCCTCCCATTATGTTCAACAATGTACTTTTACCACATCCACTCTCACCACTTATTAAAATAAATTCGCCACTAGATACTGAGAAACTTATATTCTGAAAAATAATTGTTTCTTTATATGATTTACTCACTTGATTTAGACTGATAGCAGTTGCCATACCTGTTCACCTCTTAATTAAATGATTGACTGTTTTGCGATATTGCACATTCCCCTGGATCAATCCTAATAAAGTTTCTAAAAGCACTAAAGAGACGCCTATTCCAAAAATAACCAGAGAATTGAAATATAAACTCACTATTATCAATATCACCAATAAAGCACTCACTAATTTTATTAAAAATGAGCGATATATCCTCAAAATACTTTTTCCTGTTAAAACTTGAATACTAATTTTTTGCTCATAAATTTTATAATAGAGATGTACCTGATAAACAGCCAATATCCAACTGAGGCATACAAACACGAATATGCTAGAAACCATGGTTTTTAGAGAACTTTCTAAGTATTCGATTTGATTTCCTACTTGACTATACACAGATTGTGTTGAAGTAATATATTCTTTAGTCCCTGTTTTTTGTAAAGTCGGAACTAAATTTTGATAGGCATGGGTTTGGGACGCATCAGAAATAAACGTTGAACTAGTAATATATGAACCTATTAGTAATTCTGAGATCGAAGGATTTAATAAAACTGCAATTGGATCTATAATGCTATATTGGTTTTCTGGCACACCTGCCGAAGATGTGAAAGTGAAATATTTTTGCTGATTATCTACATAAATTATGTTGATATTTAAATCTTCTTTTTGAGTATTCACTTGAGGAACATCAATCTTTTTATAGACACTATTTTTCCAGTTAACCTTTTGTTCAAAAAAATCATCTAACATAACATTTTTAATCATTTCTTCCTTTTCCTTAAGCTTCTCAGGTACTAATATATTTAATGTATTATCATCATGAATCATTTTTTCATTGATATTAACTTTAGAGGAATGGATTGGATTATGCAAAAGATAATTTTCATCAATAGTGATACTATTTCCATTCATTCCATAGGCATCTTGTTCGGAGCGAATATTTTCCTCAAAAAGAAACTTATAAGGATCCTTTTGAAGAACCATAAAATTTGATGCGTCTACTATGAAGCCCTTCTTCTCTTTTACTAATTCTTTGTATAAATCTACTAGCTTTAAATTAATGAAATATTCACCTTTTATATCTCCATTCTTCAAATGATCTTGGTAATTTAACTGATAGATATTCTTTGCTCTTTCCCAGGTTTTTAGTGAGCTTAGTTCTTGCTTCAAGGTATTGTAGTTTTGGAAAGAGAAACCAATTGCTATCAGTATCACTACAAATAGTGCCAGCATAGAAACAAGATTTATGATACTCAGTTTTTTAACAAATTTTTGTCCTTTTATATAACTATTCGTATTTAAAAAGACTTTTTGGCTTTTCCTTCGAATAAAAATCATACTTATAAGAAAAGATAGCAATAAAACCATAAGATAAGATAGAGCTGCATCAAAATAAATCTCCCAAGAATTAGTATCACCAAGTAATGTTGAAAAAAGTGCTATTAAAGCAAAAGCGATCATGATTGCAATTATCTGTAAATATAATTCACTTTTGAAGAATTGGAAATAATAGGCACGGGAATCTTTACTAAATATATGGACGATTGCTATTTTCTTTGCATTTAGTTCAACTGTATAATAAAGTGCAAATAGATATAGTAGCAAACAAATAGCAAAGATGATGATACCTAATGTATACTTTCCGATAAAATTCAACGTTGGAGATTCATCAATTTTTTTCACTTCAGCATAATTTGACAAGAAATTTTTTGCTGCCTTGATTTCCTTTGGGCTCCCTTCAATGAATACTTCAGAAGGCAGACCGTTATTTTGGATTTGATAAAAATTAACTATCTCCATTTTCAAAAGTGAAGATGGAATCTTTATTGTTGCTTCATCTTTATAATTTGTTAGTGAAGTCTTTTCTAGCGCTTGTTTATTATTATTTATATTTGACATCGCCTGCTGAGTTACTTCGGAAATAGCAGTTTGATAAATAAGGATTGATTTCTCATCATTAAAAAAAGTCGTGCCAATTATAAGATGATTTTTCTGTGCAAATTCTTGCCACTCACTGATAGTCTCCGTTACTTGAGAAGGCGATTCTTCGCTTTTATAAGCTAAGGCATAATATACTTTTTCTTTTCCTAATAATGCGTCTACATTGTTCTGTATAGAAAATGTCAAAATAAGCCAAAAACTATCGATTACTAGTATGGTCAATAATACTATTTTTATTATTTTCATTTTATTCCACCGCCTATATAAACTAAATGTAATCCCCGTTTTCACGGGGATTATTCAATTTATTAATAGGTGTTCCAATAAACTTTATTGCCCCATAAGGTAGACGGCAGTTCAGCAATAGCAGGATATTTTTTACCTTTTGATGCTTTTTTTGTCTTTTGGCTATTTTTTACAGTAGCAGAATGTGATTTAGTTTCATGATTATACCAAGAGTGTACAACATTAGAAGTTACGTAGTGAGACCATTTTCCTCCCCCTACATATTGAATGCTTTTAAGTAAACCATTCGGTCGATTCTTTTGTTCACCATTCACATAATAGGCACCTGTATCATAGTCATATTCCCCTACTTCTCCGCCAGCTGCGTGGGCTATACTAGGATTTCCAAATACAAAAGGGGCACATAAAACAATAGAAAACATCCCGATTAACCATTTTTTCATCTTCCAAGCATCTCCTTTTTTGTAATTTATCATGTAGAAGAATCAAGAGTACATACATCACAAAGCTATATGTATGTTTACTATATCACGATATTTTCTGTCAAAGCAGAAAATATCGTGAAATGCTCAATTCTTGTCATGAAATCAAAAAGAAAGCGTTTTCTAATTTTATTTAGTCTATTAAATGAAATATTCTTACTAATTCGTTAATGTAACACCCCTTTGATAAGTATCTTTTATAAACAAAAAAGACCGCAAACCATAACTGGTCTACAGTCTCAAGAATAGCAGCAGATCAACACTAACCTTCTGCTATTTTTATTTATTCACTCACTGCTTGTGCTGCGGTGATAAGTGCTAAATTATACACATCTTCCGTATTGCAGCCGCGGGATAGATCGTTTACGGGAGCATTTAATCCTTGTAAGATCGGACCTACTGCTTCGAAATTTCCTAAGCGTTGGGCAATTTTGTAGCCGATATTGCCAGCTTCAAGGCTTGGGAAGATAAATACGTTTGCATCCCCTTTTAGAACGGAACCTGGTGCTTTTTGAGCGGCTACTGATGGAACAAATGCTGCATCAAATTGGAATTCACCGTCTAATGTCAACTCTGGTGCTTTTTCTTTTGCCAATGCAGTTGCTTCGACTACTCTTTCCGTTTCTTCAGATTTTGCAGAACCTTTTGTTGAAAAGCTAAGCATTGCGACTCGTGGATCGATCCCGAAAATTTGAGCCGTTTCAGCACTGACTACCGCATTTTCTGCCAAGTCAGCAGCTGTTGGAGCAATGTTGATCGCTACATCGCTGAACAAATAACGTTCTGCGTCACGAACCATGATCATTGCGCCTGCTACTTTCGATACGCCCGGTTTTGTTTTGATGATTTGTAAAGCTGGGCGAACAGTATCACCTGTCGAATGGATCGCACCACTCACAAGACCGTCTGCTTTTCCCGTGAAAACAAGCATGGTGCCGAAATAGTTCGGATCAACCAGCATTTTGCGTGCATCTTCTTCGGTTGCTTTGCCTTTGCGGCGTTCTACAAATGCGGCTACCAATTCGTCAAATAACGGATCGCCTACTGGATTATGAATTTCGATTCCTTCTACAGATACGCCTGCTTTTTCTGCTGCTTGGGCAATTTCTGATTCTTCACCAAGAAGTACTGGAACGATGACTTTTTCTGCCGCTAAACGTGCTGCAGCTCCAACGATACGTTCATCCTTTCCTTCTGGTAATACGATTCGAACACCTTTGCCAGAAACTTGTTCTTTAATAGATGTAAATAAGTCGCTCATTTGATTTCCTCCATTACTCTTTATTCCCACTCATTATCATACTATAGTTTTCACAAAGATGACAGGGAAAAAACATAGATAAAAACAGAAATTGGAAGGCTTCAGCTGTATCATTACAGCTAAATGAAGTTTGTGACTTTTGTCTTTGCACTTGTACAGTGAAGGGTTTTCTAAACTGTATTACTCGCCTATCCAACTTTTTTTCAAAAAAAACTTCATATTATGATCCGTTCGTGATAAAATAAACATAACAAATGATAATGATTCTCATAGTCAGTCTTTTATGGAAGGAGGCGCATCCGATGAATTTGAATGAGACAGCCATTGGAGACCGCGTTAAAATTACCGAATTAAAGCTTTCAAGTAAGATGTTGCAGCGTCGTCTTCGTTCACTTGGGTGTGACGAGGGTTGTGAAATCTGTGTCAAACAAAAAGGTGCATTTGGCGGCCCTTGTACATTTGAAACGAAGGGGCAGTACATCAGTATTCGGAATTGTGATGCTTGCCAAATAAGGGTGGAAATGAATGGATAGAACGTTTTGCTTACTAGGAAATCCTAACACGGGAAAAACTTCTCTTTTCAACGCTTTAACGGGGTCTTATGAATATGTCGGCAACTGGAGCGGCGTAACGGTTGAAAAAAAAATCGGGACGCTTCGTTCCAAAGTGGGTAAATTAATTGATTTGCCGGGGATTTATGATCTTAATCCGATCTCACGTGATGAAACTGTTGTCACGCGTTTTTTGTTGGAAGATTCCTTTGATTCTATGCTGAACATTGTAGATGCGTCTCAAATCGAACGGAATTTAAAATTGACAGTTGAGCTGCTTGAATTCGGAGCTCCGATGATCATGGGACTGAATATGGTCGATGTGGCTGGTTCACGTGGCATCAAAATTGATATCCCGTCGCTCGCAAGAAAGCTTCGCACGCCGATTCTCCCCATTATCGCCCGCTCAGGAAAAGGAACGGATGACATTCTGGCGGCTTTGGCGGACAAGACCGTCGCACCGGCTCGACCACTAGTATTGCCATACGGGGCACCTGTCGAAGCAGCTATCCTTCAGATAAGTGAGCTTGTCTCCGGCTTGATTGCCAAGAAACGGGTGCGCTGGTTAGCAGTTCAATTACTCGCTGGAAACCCGGTGGCGCTAGCCTTTTTTGCTGAGCATGGTAAGCAGGAAGCAGCAAATCAGATCATCCAAACAGCACAAGATCAGCTGGATGTGCCGCTTGAGCAGCATTTAAACAAGATTCGCGAAGATTATATCCAAGATGTATGTCTTGGCTCAGTGGAACATACCCGCTCGGCTAATGTACCACTTTCGGATAAGCTGGACCGGATATTAACCCATAAATTACTCGGTATCCCGATTTTTCTTGGAATCATGTGGCTGATTTTTCAAATTACATTTACCTGGGTTGGTGCTCCCCTTTCGGATCTGCTAGATGGGTTTATTGGCGGAACTCTGACAGACTGGGTCACAAATGGGCTTACGGCGATCGGGACTTCGCAGTTTCTGATCGACCTGATCACACAGGGTATTATTGCCGGTGTGGGTGGTGTACTGGTTTTTGTACCACAGATTCTTGTGATTTTTTTCTTTATTTCAGCACTTGAAGATTCTGGCTACATGGCGCGGATTGCAGTTGTGATGGACCGTGTGATGGAAATGTTCGGACTGAATGGCAAGGCTTTTATTCCCATGATTATCGGCTTTGGCTGTAATGTACCGGGAATCATGGCGGCGCGTTCGATCGAAGAGTCCAAAGAACGGATGTTGACGATTTTGGTGACGCCCTTTATGTCCTGTTCAGCTCGTCTGCCCGTTTATGCTTTATTTGTCGGAGTCTTCTTCGAGCAGTATCAGGCGCTTGTCGTATTGTCACTTTATGTACTCGGCATCATACTGGCACTCGTTGTGACGAAGATTCTCTCTAAAACACTGCTAAAAAATGATAATTCGGTCTTTGTGGTCGAACTACCTCCCTATCGCGTGCCTTCTGCTAGAACTTTATGGCGTAGTACATGGGAAAAAGGGAAAGGCTTTCTGAAAAAAGCGGGTACCTTTATTTTTGCCGGCTCTGTCATCATCTGGCTGCTCAATTATGCCGGACCGACCGGATTTGATGTGCCAATGGGCGAAAGTTTTCTGGCTATTATCGGTGGCTTTATCGCTCCGATTTTGGCACCACTCGGCTTTGGTACTTGGCAGGCTGGTGCGACTTTGATTCCTGGTTTTCTGGCTAAGGAAGTGGTCGTTTCGACAATGGCGATCATTTATTCCGTTAGTGAAGAAGGGCTTGGAGCACTTCTTTCCACCCATTATACGCCGCTTTCTGCCTATTGTTTCATGCTGTTCATCCTGCTGTACATTCCATGTCTGGCAACTGTCGCGGCAATTAGAAAAGAAACGGCTTCCTGGAAGTGGACGGCTTTCTCGGTCATTTATCCGCTTGCAACTGCGTATATACTCGTTTTTTGTGTTTACCAGATTGGCAGTTTATTTACCTAGAATGGAGGAATTCGTATGAGTCTGATCGTCAATATTGTCTTAGCCGGACTGATTTTCGGTTACACGTTTTATGCGCTAGTTCGGTTCTTCAAGCGCAGCAAAGCAGGCAAGTGCGCTTCCTGCGAATTGGAAAAAGTGTGCGAATGCGAGCATGAAGCGCACCTGCCAGAGCATTTAAAATAAAAAAAGCCAGCAAGTCGCTTGAATGGCGCGTTGCTGGCTTTTTTTCATGAAAAGCCGACAATATTGTGCGGTACGTAGGGTTCTTCCAGATAGGCGATATCTTTAGCGGTCAGTTTAAACTGGACAGCATCGGCAGCTGTTTCAACATGTGAAAGTTTGGTAGCACCAACAATAGGGGCAGCCACTGTCCGTTTTTGAAGCAGCCAGGCAAGAGCCACATGAACACGGCTGACTTCATACTTTGTAGCAAGCTCAGCTACTCTCTTGATAATCAACTGATCTTGGTCTGCTGTCCGATCGTATTTTGAACGTGCGATTTCATCTGTATCTGAGCGTTTCGTGTGGGCAGAAGCATCTCTAGTGAGGCGCCCGGAAGCAAGTGGGCTATAGGGTGTGAGCGCTATTTTTGTCGCATCACAATAAGGTATCATTTCTCGCTCTTCTTCCCGATAGATCAGATTCAAATGATTCTGCATAGAAACAAATTTTGTCCAACCGTGCTGTTCCGCAATATTCTGCGCTTTCTGGAACTGCCAGGCGTACATGGCAGAAGCACCGATATAACGAACTTTTCCTGCTTTGACGATCTCATGCAACGCCTCCATCGTTTCTTCAATCGGGGTGTCATAATCCCAGCGATGGATGATATACAGATCAACGTAATCAGTTTGAAGTCTTCGCAGACTGTGATCAATTTGTGAGTGAATCGCTTTCTTAGACAGTCCCGAGCCGTTCGGTCCGTCAAACATTTTCCCATGCACTTTTGTTGCCAGTACGATTTGATCGCGATCAGCATATTCTTTTAAAGCGCTGCCAAGAATCTCTTCGCTTTTCCCCAGTGAATAAACATTCGCCGTATCAAAAAAATTAATCCCCAGTTCGAGCGCTCGTTTGATGATCGGACGACTTTCCTCTTCATTCAAAAGCCATTTGTGAATCCAGTTGCTTGAATCCCCAAAACTCATCGATCCTAAACAAATCCGTGAAACATCCAGTCCTGTATGACCAAGTTTTGTATATTCCATCTTTAAGCTCCTTTCTGTTGCTGGTTTTACTGTAGCACTTGGAGTTCGCTCCATGTCAAGTGGAAACCCTTCATACATAACAGCAAAAAAGATTTTACTACTTTTAATTTAAAATAATCTTTTTATGTTCACAGTTTAACTTAATAGAGATAAATTGTATCCTATATGATAGAATGAAATTATCTACAGTTCTTAAAGACAAAAGGCAGTTGTTTTTGCTTATTAAATTCAAATGGAGATGATCAATGATGGAAATTGAACAATTTACAAGTAATCTAAAAACCATTAGCGAAAGAGTCGAACAACTACGCGACAATATTACCACCGAAGAAGCAACAAAAACATCACTCATTATGCCCTTTTTTCAAATTTTAGGGTATGACGTTTTTAATCCTTTGGAATTTTCACCTGAATATGTGGCAGATGTTGGTATTAAAAAAGGAGAAAAAGTGGATTATGCTATTTTAGAAAACGGGAATCCGCTTATCCTAATCGAAGCAAAATCAATTAGCGAAAAATTAAAGAAACATGATTCGCAGTTATTTAGATACTTTGGTACGACAACAGCAAAAATTGGCATTTTAACAAATGGGGATGAGTATCGATTCTACACCGATTTAGAAGAACCTAACAAAATGGATTCTACACCATTCTTTTCTTTCTATCTCTCTGAATTTAAAGACGGTCAAGTAGCCGAAATTTTCAAATTCCATAAAAATAATTTTGATTTAACGAATATTTCAAAAGCAGCATCTGATTTAAAATATTTAGGTTACATAAAAGAGTTTTTAACAACTCAATTAAATGATCCTAGTGAAGAATTTGTGAAATTCATAATTACAGAAATCTATGATGGAATGAAAACGAAAGCTATTTTAGAAAAATTTACTCCTGTTGTGAAAAAAGGATTTAGACAGTTCATCTCGGAGCAAGTCAATAGCAAGCTGAGTGCTGCATTAAACTCTTCAGTTAGTTTAAGTGAAGATGAAAATACAGTTGTAGAAGAAATAAGTGAAACCAATATAATTACCACTGGAGAAGAAATCGAAGCCTTTACAACAACTAAAATCGTTTTAAAAGATACGATTGATCTTGAAAGAATATTCTATAGAGATAATAAGTCCTATTTTAATATCCTTGTTGATAATAGTATTCGCAAATGGTTATTGAGGCTATATATCAATAATTCACGTAAATTCATTGTTTTAAATGATGAAGAGAAAACAGAGATTGAAATCGTTGATGTAACAGATATCTATAATTATAGAGAAAAAATTATTTCGATTGCTGAAAAATTTGTTTAAACAATTGTAACAACCAAATTTAAAAGAACTAAGAACCTTGCTTAGAATCCACTAAACAAATGGATCTTGCTTGATTATTAGTTCTTTATTTTTCTTTTATGTACTCAAAACCGTTCATATGGTCGGTACTTATCACGCAATTGCATCTGTTCGGACATTCGTTTTTCGATATCTAAACGATGGAAGAGCATGGTCTTCCCTTTTTTCACGCAAGGCATTTTGTTTCGTTTGACAAGTGATGCCAAGGCTTGCTTGGAGATACCTAAAATCTGTGAGGTCTCTTCTGATGTGAAAAAATTTTCTTCTAGCCATCGAAAATCTTCCTGCTGCTTGTTCTTTCCCACTCTGCATGCCCCCTTACTCTTTTAAGTTTAGGGAATTATACGGATAAATTCAAGCGGTATCCTTAAAAAATTTCTTTCAATCGTTAACAAAAATTCAAAAAGACGCTATACTGAATTTATCATGTTTTCAAGGAGGAATCATCATGAATCCTATTATTGATCAAATCAATCAGCACCGCTCTATCCGCAAATATCAACCAGATAAAACAATTCCGGAAGAACAGCTGGATGCCATCATTCGTGCCGCTCAAAGCGCCCCTTCGTGGATCAACGGGCAGCAGTATTCGATGATCGGTGTCAAGGAACCGGAACGTAAAGAAAAACTGGCAGCTTTGACGGGCAACCCTTATGTAGCAGAATGTTCTGTTTTTCTCGTTTTTGTAGCTGATTTTTATCGGGTGAAGGTGGCAAGCAAAAAATATGGCAAAGACTTCGGGGCAAAAGCGGAGGCGGATCTTTTGCTGGTGGCCGCAACAGACGTCGGACTCGCTTGTCAAAATGCGATTCTTGCTGCAGAAAGTATGGATCTCGGCACGGTCTGCATCGGCGGGATTCGGCGAGAACTGGCGGCTGTTTCAGAATTCTTGGAACTGCCGGAATTCGTGTTTCCTGTGGTCGGGCTTTGTCTCGGTTATCCGGCAGTTCAGCCACCTGTGAAGCCGCGTCTTCCAAAAGAAGCCGTTTATTTTGAGGAAAGTTACAAGACGGATACTTGGCCACTACTTGAAAAATACGATGAGGAGATCATTCCTTTTTCAAAACGGGAAGGAAGCATTGGTTATACGGAACGCATTGCCAAATCCTATGATCAGCCTTACTACTCAGGTATTACGGAAGCGCTCAAAAAGCAGGGATATTTAGGCGGTAATCGGTAGCTTTTCATTTCGGGATAGTATATACTTTTAATTGGATAAAACTACCTTAGCTAAAGGAAACTGGAGGAGAACCATGAACGAAGCATTATTTTTCAAACCTGTGTTTCAAGATCGTATTTGGGGCGGTACAAAAATGAAAACTTATTTCGGCTATGATATTCCCTCGGATCATACCGGCGAAGACTGGGCAATCTCCGCACACCCAAACGGCCCTTCTGTAGTCAGAAACGGGACATATCAAGGAAAGACACTGATTGAACTTTGGAAAGAGGAACCGGCCTTGTTTGGTCATCCAAAACAAGATGTTTTTCCGCTTTTGACAAAAATTTTGGATGCAAATACGGATCTTTCCGTTCAGGTCCATCCGGATGATGCCTATGCCAAAGTCCATGAAAATGGTGAGCTTGGCAAAACAGAGTGTTGGTATATTATTGACTGTGAACCAGGAGCTGAGCTGATCTACGGTCATAATGCCCACTCGAAAGAAGAATTCCGTGAACTGGCAGAAGCTGGTAAATGGGAGGATCTTTTGCGGAAAGTGACTATCAAACCGGGTGAATTCTACTATGTGCCAAGCGGAACGATCCATGCACTGGGAACGGGGACGCTGGTTCTTGAAACACAGCAAAGCAGTGACACGACTTACCGTGTCTATGATTATGACCGAACAGATGCAGATGGCAATAAACGTGAGCTGCATCTTGACAAAGCCATTGAAGTAACGACTTATCCACATACAGATGCTAAAGCAGAGCCGGTTATGCAAAAATTGACTGGTGTCACCGTGACGACTTTTGTGGATAATGATTTCTTCCGAGTAGCTAAGTGGGAGGTTGACGGAAAAGCATCTTTTACACAAGAAGCTGCTTATACACTGGTCAGCATTTTAGACGGTGAAGCTCTTTTAACGGCTGGCGACTCACAGGAAACGATCAAAAAAGGTGACCACTTCCTGATTCCAAATACGATCTCGACTTTTACGATCGATGGTCATGTAACTGCCATCACCTCTAATCCTCCCAAAGAAGTTTAGAATAAAAATACCGCAAACCAGTTGATGGCTTGTGGTATTTTTTATTTAGTTTCTTCAGTTAAAATTGTCGACCAAACAACTTGTATCAATGAAAGCAGCTTGCTCAACTCGTTACCAATATTGCGGTTTTTCTAGTTGTAGGAAAAGATAAACCAGCTCGCTAGTAAGTGCATCTTCCTAAGCGAATTGTTCTTCATTTTTTTAAGATATTGGGCATTTTCTCGTACAAGCCCTTCATCCCTCATTTGCGAGGATCGGTCAGTATATTTTTTCCCTTCTACTGCTTGTTCGTCGCCTATACTACTTGAAAGAACAAGCTTTATAAGCAGTCAACTTCCCAATTTTTTACTTCTGCGGATTTTCGTAACGGGCGATTTTGGCATTCAAATGTTCCCGCGTTTCTAAAAGTTTATTGATTCGCTCATTCAAGGCATTTCGTTCATCGATCAATAATTGTTTGCGTGTGTCAAAAGTCGATGCGCCTGCTTTGTAAAGAATCAGATATTCGGCCAGAACTTCAATGGAAAGACCGGCATGACGCATACATTTGACGAATTCAATCCAATCCAAATCTTCTTGGTTATAATTACGGATGCCACCCTTTGTTCTTTGCACAGCCGGGATAAGGCCAATTCGTTCGTAATATCGTAAAGTGTCAGCGGATAAGGTGACTTTTTGGCTTACTTCTGAAATGTTCATTTTTTCACTCCTTCTTCTCTTCCATATTAAACCTAACACTTGAAGTGTACTCTAAGTCAAGAGAAAACAAGATTTTTGAGCAGCTTGGTTTCACAAACAGAAAAACGGACTTTTAGGTACGGCTGTGCTACACTTTCATTAGTGAATATTTTTACAAAATAGAAGGGGTGACATGCATACAATGAACGAAGCTGTCAAAACACTAGATGGTTGGTACACACTGCATGATTTTCGTTCGGTTGACTGGCCTGCTTGGCGAGAAGTGGCGGAAAATGAGCGGACACGGATTTTAACAGAGTTCAGTCATTTTCTTGGCGACCTGGAAATCACGAAAAAATTTGGCGAGGGGGAGCAGACGATTTATTCAATCGTCGGACAAAAGGCAGATTTTGTTTTTTTGACGCTCCGACCTACTTTGGAAGAATTGAATGAGATTGAGACACGTTTTAATAAATTAGCGATTGCGGATTATCTGCTACCAGTGTATTCCTACGTATCTGTCGTTGAACTAAGCAATTATCTGGCAAATCATATGGCTGGAGGTGAAGATCCTTATCAGAACAAACATGTCCGTGCAAGGCTCTATCCAACACTGCCGCAGAAAAAGCACATTTGTTTTTATCCGATGAACAAAAAGCGTAATGGTGCGGATAATTGGTATATGCTTCCGATGGAGGAACGGCAAGGATTGATCGCTGAGCATGGAAAAATTGGTCGAAGCTACGCGGGCAAGGTCCAACAGATTATTGGGGGATCGATTGGCTTGGATGAGTTTGAATGGGGCGTGACGCTGTTTAGTGATGATGCGCTGGAGTTTAAGCGAATCGTGACAGAAATGCGTTTTGATGAATCGAGTGCTCGTTTTGCAGAATTTGGTTCATTTTTTGTGGGAAATTTAATGCCCGTCGAACAATTTGAAAGTTACTTTGGTATGTAAGATAAAAAGTAAAGGAAAGTAGGCACAAGCTGGTCTGCTTTCTTTTTATTTTGCTTTTTCAACTTGAAGCAATTTTTTCCTAACATAGCGATTCATTTAGTTGCCTAAAGAATCGATTCCTGATTTTATCAAACGGAGACTCGTTCTGCGATCTTTTTTGTTCTCTAACATTTTTTCAACCTACAGATTGCTGTTTGTTTACTGATTCGCTTGCCGCTCAAGTTTTTCGATTTTCTGCAGCAATTGCATTCGATTTTTAGCTTGTTTAAGACTTTTAGGAAGTGTATGTCCAGCCGTTTTTGCTACTGGAAATACTGGACGTTCACGCAGATCAGATTCCACGTATTTCTTGAGATAGGTCAAATGGCGTCTGTTATAGGCGAAAAAAATCTCGCCGCGAATTGTATCCTGAAAATAAAGTGGTTGAGCAGTCCACGGATCGATTCCTTTTTTTAAATAGCGGGCCACTGGTTCAGCTAGCTGACTGGTCACTTTTTCAGTGGAAATTGGCTGATTTTCTTGCTGACAGGCGGGACAGCGGCGGCTGATTGCAAGTAGCGCACGACTATTTTTGTCATAACGATCAAATTTTCCACAACTTCTGCATTTGAAACGATAGCGAAATGTGTGGATAATATGTGGATGATGATCGATTTGGACTGAGTTTCGGTAGGCGCATGTTGGACAGAATAGCTTTTTCTCACCGCTTCTTTCTGTCAAATAAGCGGGATGAGCCCCATTTTTACAAGTAACCAGAATTTCTTCATTGCGCAACACTTGATAATAGTCAAACTGATAAGGCGTCAGATCAGTAAAGCGTTTCGGCATGATGGTCGCCTCCTTTTCGCTCATTATTATACCATACAAAAGAACCGGGAAGAGGTAACTTTCCGGTTCTCATCGATTGATATACATGATTTGATTACCCATGGCGGACACACTGCTTTTTAAAAGAGTACGCTCGACTGGGCGGTTTTTATAACCGTAGGGGTCATTGACATAAAAATTTTCATCATCAAAGCCTGTAATAACCACACTATGCATACTATATGTCACGTGAACCTGACCATTTTTTGTCTGCCAATTTTCGCTTGTTCTGGGCGGCGCGTAGTCCGTTGTTGTGATCACCCAAATTGGATGACCTGTCATGATTAGATTTTCGACAGCTTCATCCTCCAAACTAGCGAGTGTTTGAAGCTTGTCACTGACGACATATTTTTCTGCCAGTTTTTTAATGGGAGGTAAATATACACCTAGACCGCGGCTGCTTCCTTCAATACTACCAACAAACCCTTCACGCGGATCGCCTTTCGTACCATCTCGATTTGTCATGGGGACTTTGGCGATCTGGGCAGCGAGTTCATTTTTGTTAGCAGGATAACCAGAATAGCTGAGCAGCATGGCAAGGCTTGTGACTTCACAACCATTGTAAAGTGCCGGATCATCCATTTGGTTGTAAAGCGGGACTTCCAAAACATAGGCCTGTTTGCTGGCTGTGATTTGATAGATCTGCTCGGCGCGTGATAGTTTTTCGCCGCGCTGAATAACGGGAAGCTTTTCGAGATCAAGTTGACACAGTCCGACAAAGAACACCACGACAAGGAGCCATTTGAAAAACCTTTGAACCATTTTAAACGAGTCCTTCTGAGACTGGTCCCGACATCTCTTGTTCTGCTTTCCGTTCGTCCACTTTTTCTTTTATTTCTGTCACAAACTGATTGACTTGCATTTCCAATGTTTCTGAGATCCGCTGCATTTCTGTAGATACGCCCATGAGGTCGTCTACTTTCAGTTTGTTGATATTGGCGAATTCCAGTGCAGTTACAGATTTTTCGCCGATTTGTTCGGAAATACCGGTCACATCTGTGATCGAGCTGTCCACTTCTTCGATTCCAGCAGCCATTTCCTCGGTTTCCTGCGAAACATTCTGCATTTGACGGGAAATTTCATTAACTCGCTCTAAAAGATCGCGGAAAGTGGTTTCTGTTTCAGAAATAATTGTTTGTCCGGCTTCCGATTCGTTCAGCCCTGTATTCATCACTTGAATGGTTTCTTCGGATTCCTGTTGAATCATTTTCAAGACGCCATTAATGTCGATCACCGCTAGTCGAGACTGTTCAGCCAGTTTTCGCACTTCTTCGGCTACGACGGCAAAACCGCGACCGTGTTCCCCTGCCCGAGCGGATTCTATTGCCGCATTCAGTGCTAGCAGATTCGTTTGGTCTGCAATACTTGTTACCGTATCGAGTGCTTTTTCTACTTCTGTCACACGCTTGACAAGTTTGATCACAACATCGGTACTCTGGCGCATCACGTCGCTGATCCGGTTCATCTGGCTGACAAGATTGTTGATAACCTGAATGCCTTCCCCCGTTTTTTCAGCAGAGTCTTTTGTTAGATCAGATACTTTTAAAGCATACTCAGCCACATTTTGAACACCTTCTGTCATTTGATTCATAGCGGCCGTACTTTCTGTCATATTATTGATCTGTTTAGTGATCTGTCCGCTCATCATATTCATTTCCAAATCCATTTCAGTTGTCATTTGAGAAATAATCTCGGTATTGATGATGACATTGTCACTGGATTCTTTGACGGAACGAGATGCTTCTTTCATTTCAATCATCATTTGGCGAAGTTTTTCTGCCATTAGATTGAGTTCCGAGGAGATCTCACCAATCTCATCTTTACTTTTGTAATGGCTTCTGTAAGATAGGTCTCCCTCTGAAATCTTATGTACAGAGATTTTAAGTGCTTTGATTCCTTTCACAATACGTGAGCTGATAAAGCTGTTTAGAATAAGCAATACAAGTAAAATGACAAAAATAACGGCAGAGAGCACTACACTGATTGTATTGCCAAAGTCACCTATCGCATCGGATGCATGGATGACTTCCTGATAGTTCATTTCGTCCATCATATCCAACTGGCGTGCAGCATCATTGAATTTTGCTTTTACTTTTGTATAGTAGGTATTTTGTGCATCTAAAAGCTCAACTTCTGTGGTTGCGCTGGTGGTCGAACGGATGACTTCCGAGGCAGCATCCTTCATATCTTGATATTTTTCTTCAAAATTTGCCAGCTGTTTTTTATCTGCACTGGTCAAATTGACTTTTTTAAATGCAGTCAATGCTTTCTCATTTTCCGCATATAGCGTATCAATGTCTTGAATCATGGCACTTTTTTCAGACATGGAGTCGAACATCGTTAAAATATCAATGTTTATTTTTGACATATTTTTTTGAATATCTGCTATTTCTTTCATCGGTTTGACATTATTGTCGACCATGTTATCGCTTAGTTTGGCGACATGATGAAAACCAATATAAGTTGTCACCGCCAGCCCCACCAATAATAGCGCGGTCAGCGCCATACTTACTAGCAATTTTGCTTTAATTGAAAGTTTATTAATCCCCATTAATGGCCTCACTCCTTTTTCAATTTCGTATTTATTATCTCATATTTTTTAGAAAAATACTATATTTTATTATAAAATTTGACAAAATATAAAAATAAAAAAAGAAACACAGCAGACCCACTATGTCTCTTTTTATATTGTTCACAACTCTGTAAAGTCTTGTTTCTTTCGCAATTGCTCCAAATCAATCAGGTTGATTTTTAGGAACTTTCGTTTGCTTTCATCAATGGTTTTCAACCAATCTTTTGTTAATTTTTTTACTTTTTCAAGCAGTTCTTCATTTTCGCAAATAAAGCCGATATTTTTATATTTTTGCTTTTTGGTTAACGTTTCACGTAATGCTGCTGCATCAAAGTGCTGGATCAGTGCCAAATAATAATTGCGGTTATCGCGGAGTAGTTGCAAATCGGCTTCCTCTTCTTGAACGAGTTGGAAGTCATTTTTGCCTAGCAGCATCAGCGCTGTCTTTTTAAATGCTGGGAAATCTTTTGTCTGCTGTTCGGGTTTGCGAACATCGCTCAGCTGTGCGGCTTCAAAAGGTTTTGCTTCTGCTAGGCTGTCGGAAAATCTGGCCAGCTCTGATTCGATATTCTGCAGTCTGGTCTCGAAATCCAGCTCCTGTAAAAGGTTCTTTGTCTGACTGATCAGTTCAGTTGCACGGTCAAAATCACTTGCCATGATAGCCTGCTTGACCTTTTCTGCAGCCTCGCGTTTGATTTCGACTTCCATTTCAGCGGTCGTCTCCCGCCACTTTTGCCACGTATCCTGCCAAATTGCCAACGAGATCCCTCCTTTATTTTGTTAAAATTTTATCGATATATTGGATCGTTTCCTTGAACGGGGGAACGCCTCCATATTTTTTCACATTGCCGGGACCAGCATTATAAGCCGCCAGAGCGAGTTTCAGATCACCATCGTATTGCTTGATATAGCCGGCCAGCTGCTTGGTTCCCTGCATGATATTTGTTTCTGGATCCGTTCGATCAGTACCGTACATCAGCTGCATCAAACCTGTCGCACCAGCACTGGAAATCGCATTCGGATTAAAACCGGATTCTACTTCAATAATGCGTTTGATAAGCGCAGCCGGAACATTATAAGTGGCTGAAGCTTTTTCAATGAATGCTTGATATTTGCCTTCATTTTGAGCTGCGATCGGCTTGAAACGGCTGTCTGTAATGGGGGCTGATGTATCCGTTTGTTCTAAGGAGTGTGCGTCGACTGCGCTTGGCGATGAGCTTGCCCCACCACCATGTAGCAGCTTGGTATAGATTTCTTTGGCACGATCCATTTGATAGCTTAAGTCCGATTTGTTCGTTTGATTTTCCTTGCCGGAGGATGTTTTACTTGTGATTGCTTGTTTCAGTTCACTGGAAAATCGATTTGAAGGAATGGTTCGGCTAGCTTGAAAGGATGCTTCAAAAGCAGTTCGTTTTGCCTGAAGTACTTGTTCGACTGGGTTCATTCTTTCACCTCGCTGATCTCAGAAAGTATGGCGACTGTTTCGTTAAAAGGAAAGGCTTCGCTTCTGTCTTGTTTCAAGAAGGGGTTGATTTGCTGGATTTTATCACGACTTTTGAATATGTATTGGTTTTGTTCAGCTGCCTCAATCGTTCCTAATTTAAAATAAAGTTCGTTTTCTTTGTAGGTGCTCATGTATTCTCGCAGTTTACCAGCTGCCTGTTGATGTTCTTTTGTCACGATCTCTTCCATCACACGAGAAACGGAGCCGAGAACATCGATCGCAGGATAGTGATTCAATGTGGCTAAGTCTCGACTCAAAACGATATGGCCGTCTAAAATCCCACGAGCAAGATCCGGCACTGCCCCATTCATATCGTCACCATCCACTAGTACTGTATAAATACCTGTGATTGAGCCTTTTTCCGTTCGACCAGAGCGTTCTAAAAGTTTCTTCATATAGCTTTCCATCAGAAGTGTTTTTCCACCGATCGGAAGCTCTTTAACTGCAATGTCAACACTGCGTCTAGCATCTGCAAAACGTGTGACCGAGTCCATCATAAGTAGGACATTCGCCCCCTGATCGCGATAATGCTCGGCGATAGAGGTGGCAAGCTTGGCGGCACGCAGCTGCATCAGGTGGCTTTCATCCGAAGTAGCGGCTACAATCACGCTTCGTTTTAAACCTTCTTCCCCTAAATCTTTACGAAGAAAATCTTTGACTTCCCGTCCCCGTTCACCAACCAGCCCAATCACATTAATGTCAACCTTCGCATTACGCGCAATCATGCCCAGCAGGGTAGATTTACCGACACCGGACCCAGCAAAAATGCCGATTTTCTGTCCGATACCGATCGACAACATGCCGTCAATGGTTTTAATGCCAGTTTCCAAGACTTCTGTGATCTCAAGTCGATCAAATGCACCGATTGGCGGCGAATCCATAGTGATCCTTTGCTTTTTGGACTTATTGCTTATTTCTGGATGATTGATGACTTCTCCTTTTGCATTTAAAACGGCGCCTAATAAGTCGTGATCGCTTGGTATCAAGGAAGCGCTGCTGGTTAAAAAGACGGCATCTCCATAGCAGACTTTATCAGTTTGATCAAATGGCAACAGATGATTATTTTCTTTTTCGATTGCAATCACTTCGCAGAGTACTTGATTTTCACCTACAATCACGAGGTCACCGATTTTTGCTCGTGGTCCTTTGGAAATATAGACTTGCTCATGGATGGTATGAACCTTGCCACGACGAACGAACGCTGGAACTTGTGTGACTGTGGACCAATCGGGAGCTAGCTTCTCAATCATCCGTCTCACCTGTCAATAAGCGTTCTTGATTTTGTTCGCGTAAGGCAGCAAAGATTTTTCCAAAATGATAATCGAAGAATTCTTTTTCTTCTTCAACTGTAAATTCGCCAAAAGAAAGTCTCAAGTCAAAATGCCAATCAATATTTTCAAATAGCCAACCAAATTTTCCATCCTGCTCTTCTCGTTTCAAAGCTTCAAGAGTTTCTGGATGTATGGTTACGGATAGTCGCTCAAAAGAGATGGGCAGCTTAGCGATGGTTTCGGCTAAGAGCGGCATCACTTGAAGATTTCGCCGTTCTAACGCCTGATGAACGACTTGTTCAGCAAGATCGATCGTTTTTTCATAGAGAAATTCATTGATTTGGATAAAGAGTTGCTGTTTTTCGTTTTCAAAAGCAGCTCTTTCAACGGAAAGGCTTTGACGGATCTGGTTCAATTCAGCTTGTACGGCAGTCTGTTGCGCGTAAAATTGCTGTTTTTCAGCTTCAAAAGCGACTCTCGCACGATTAAGGTCGGCTTCTGCAGCGGTCACGTTTGCTTCCAGCTGTTGGAATGCACGTTCGCGAGGATCCAGTTCTTCTGCTACTGCATCATCTGGCTGCATGTCTTCCAAATAGATGAGTTCAACTGGTTCCTTCTGCAGAAAAATCGCTTCTTTTTTGATGCGCCTGCTAGATAAGGACATCCTGTTCACCCCGCTCGATCACAATTTTGCCGTCTTTCTCCATATTTTTGACAACAGAGGCAATATCTTGCTGCGCCTGCTCGACATCGGATACACGGATCGGCCCAAGAACTTCGATTTCTTCTACGATCATATCGCGACGGTTTTTGGATACACAAGTAAGAATTTTTTCTTTGAGTTCTTCTTTTTCATTTTTAAGCGCACGGGCGATCTTGTTGTTGTCCTGAATTTCCTGCAAAACAGTTTGTAAAGTCATATTATCCAGGATCAGGATATCTTCAAAGACAAACATCCGCTCTTTAATACGGTCGGATAGATCTTTATCATGCTCATCCAGAAATTCAAAGATGCTTCGTTCCAGTCCGCGCGAAACATTATTCAAGATATTAGCGACATTTTTAATCCCATCGGTTTTATTCAGCGAACTGCTGGCCATCGTATCGAGTTTGATACGCAACAGATTGGAAACATTTTGCATGACCTCGCTATCGAACTGTTGCAGTTTGGCAATGCCGATCACAGTATGGATCATTTTTTCTTCTGGTAAAAGTGCCAAAAGTTGTGAAGCCTCTTCTGGTCTCATATAAGATGCGATCATCGCGATGGTCTGGGCAGATTCGTCACTGATGATCGT
The DNA here is from genome assembly GCF_913566895.1 of Listeria ilorinensis. GTDB lineage: Bacteria > Bacillota > Bacilli > Lactobacillales > Listeriaceae > Listeria > Listeria ilorinensis. The sequence continues at coordinate 28,095 of NZ_CAJYCN010000007.1, forward strand.
AAATAAGGAATCCACATCATCAATTTCACGTAAGATATCGATCGCCGTTTCCCCAATCCGCGCTTCCGCCTCTGCCCCGTAGATTAGCTGATTCAGTTCCTCTGCACTCATGTTTGGGAAAAGCCGCGCCAAATGTTCACGGTCAAGCTTAGCAATACCGCCGGATAACAGCTCGATCTCCGAAATGAATTCACGCGAGACCCGATCAACTGTATGCCCGTCTATTTCTTTCATTTTTGCCATTTCACGGGCCAGCCTCTGTTTGGCAAGATCCGGCAAATGATCCACTACTTCTGTCGCCACTGCTTCATCCAAATTCCATATGATCATGGCCGCCTTTTCCCGCTTTGAGAGCCGATCATAGGCCATATCTTCTGCCGTTTTCATTGTTTCCTCAACTTCTGGCAGTATTTCTTGCTCCGTATCTTCATTCAGCACTTCTGCTAGTGTCTCAGCCATGAATTTCCCTACCTTTCATTCAGCCATTTGCTGATAACTGCGGCAGCTCGGGATGGATCTTCTTTCGCCAGATCAGCCAGCTGCTCACGCAAATTTTCTTTTTGAACAGTCATATGTGGTTCTGTCATTGCTGTATTTCCAGAAAAGAGGTCGTGTGCTTCCTGTTCAATTTCTTCTTCCGGCTCCGTTTCCATGTGCCCGCCAAACTGCTCATCATCAAGTGCTTCAGCCAGTTGTTCCTTCCGCTTCAAATAAAGCATGTAGCCGACCACACCGCCTGCTACCAGAACAAGTGCCAGAGAACCGATCAGCCAGTAGATCCACGCCCGACTGGTTTCCTCTTCTTTCTTCGGTGCCTTTTCTGCCGTGTTTTCCTGATCAAGAAACTGGATCGGCATGATCGTCACTTCTCCATTTTGAAAAGTTCCACTGAAGGTCGACCGATTTGTCGCCTCTGCACCTGCTGTCTGGTCATTCGTCTCCATATTCGGTGTCAGTCCTGCCGAAACTCCGATCGCTTTTGTAAATTCATTCATATCCACACTATTTTTTGTAAGTGTCGCCTGATCGACCCAAATGACGACATTGGTTTTCACAAGCTGAGGATGTTTTTTGATTTCTTGGATCGTTGCGTCTAGTTCATAATTGCGTGTTTCAGAGGATTTTTCACTGCTGTAGTCTGAACTGCCGCTGCCATTCTCATCGGTATAATTCGGCACTTCCGCATTGGCATTCGTGCCTGCTTCCGTCTTACTGCCGCTGCCTTTTGCTGTATCCTTGGAACTTTCCTTGGATTCACTGCGGACTTTGCCATCGTTCGGATAACTTTCAGTGTGCTGCTTGATTTCATCAAAATTGATGGTGACATTGGCATTGACACGGAAATTATCCAGGGCAAAAATGCTCGACAAAGTGCTTTCAATCTCTGTCTGGATATTTTGACCGACCCCTTTTTCAATGTCGACTTCGTTCTTATAACTGCTACCTTCCTGCTGACCTGTACCTGATTCGCTGATAACGCCGCGTGTCGTATCGATGACAGCTACATCGCTTGTTTGAATATTAGGAACTGCTGCACTGACTGTCCGCTGGATGCCGGCAACCTGATTCGCAGAAAGTGTCTCGCCTTTTTTGACTTTCAATGTGACTGCCGCACTGCCCTTTTGGGTGGATTCCTCAAAAATCGAGTTGGCTTTTGGAAGTGTCAACTGAACGCTTGCACGGTCGACTACATTTCCATATCCTTGCATGATCTCCTTTTCCAGACTGGCTTTTGTCCCGACCTTTTCTTGCATTTTTTTATCCTCTTCACTGGCTCCAAGCGTATTATTAAGCAGAATTTCACTGCCGTCTTGTCCAGTATAAGGGATACCTTCTTCATTCAATTTGTTTCTCACGAGTATTTCTGTACTTTTGTTCACCCAAATCGTTCCGTCTTTGTCAATGGTGTAGTCGACGCCAAGCTTGGCCAACTCACTCGTGACTTCACTCGACGCACTTTCCGATAAGTTTTTGTAAAGCACGACTTCTTCGCTTGGTTTGTTCATATATAAGAGAACAATCGTCACAACGACAAAAAGACCGACGACTATCGCGGCTTTGTGCCATGCTTTTAATTTTTGATACATCGAATTGATTTTTGCCATGTCTTTCCTTCGCTCCAATTTTTATAAAGTTTTGGCTTATCGGCAAGTTCATTCGGCTAAAGTCCCCGTTAGCCTCAAATTTGTGTATTCAAAAGCTGCTTATAGTTTTCAATCACATTATCACGTACGACGGCTGCTGTCTTCATTTGCGATTCAACTGATTTCATTTGGATCAAAACATCGCTAGCATTCCCTTCGCCTGTTGTGAGCAGTTTATAGACTGCATTTTGTGCACTGTTTTCCGCTCCACTCATCTGATCGAAAAGTGTGGTAAATTGCTTGGCATCAGCTGATGGTTTAGCGGCTGACTCATTTCCTTCCAGTGACAAGTTTGATTTGGCAAGTGCTGTGATCTGTCCAGCAGCTGTTAATTCCATGTTTTTCTCTCCTTTAATTTCGACCGATTTCAAGGTCTTTTTCCATCATTTTTTCATTGGCTTGCAGGGCCGAGGTATTGGCGGCATACATCTTTTGACCAATCATCAAGTTGGTCATCTCGGCGGTCAGATCCACATTGCTGTAACGCACATATCCTTCCTGATCTGCATGCGGATGTGTCGGATCATAGATCATTTTGACATTGGCTGTGTCTGTCTCGATTGCCGAAACTTTGACACCTTTTGATCCGCCTGTCAATTGACTGTCAAACGATGGATTATTTTCCAGAACGACCCGGCGGCGCATATAGGGTAGCTCGCCTGCCGGTGCCGTCGAATTGGCATTGGCAATATTATTTGAACTGATTTCCATCCATGTTTTAGCAGCATTCAAAGCTGAGCCGTTAGTATTGATTCCTTCAAACATCCATTGTTCCTACTTTCCACGCGCTGCCGTTTTGATGCCGGAATCATAATTGAGTGCATTTACGGCAATGGCATACATTTGATTATTTTTTGTTAGACGAATCATTTCATTCGTCACATTGACATTATTTCCATCTTCATTAATCGTTCCATTTGTTTCCGTGATACGCGCATAAGCTTTCTGGCTTGAACTTTTTTGCATATGGCCGTGATGTGTCTGTTCCATTGACAAGCCTCCGTTCAAAGCTGCGTCAAAACTGGCTTCTTTTGCCCGGTAGCCGCTGGTATTACTATTGGCGATATTGGCAGATGTCAGCTGGCTGGACGTATTCAAATAATTTAAATAGTGACCGAGTGATGCTGTGTAATTTTCCAAACAAAGCCCCTCTTTTTCTTAAAAAAATTTCGCGTAGTGGCGATTGGCAGTATCTTGTTTTCGTCCATTTTGAAAAGCCGTCTTCGCTTGCTGCTGCTTTAAGTCTGCTTCCTTAATCGCCTTTTCAAGAAACACACGAGCTAGCTTTAAAGTTAGCAGCGCCTCTTCATGTTCTAATTTTACTGCCTCTTTTTTCAATTGCTCAAAATGGCGTTTATACTCTTCTTCCTGTACTTTCAGTGCGCCAGTCTGTTCATCAAAACAGCTCTTAAAATCAGCCAAGATAGTTGTCGCTTTTCGCATGCTGCATAACTCCTTCATAGCCCTCTTTGAGTTGCGTGATCACATGAATGATCGGATCGATATTAACGGCCTGACGTAGCACCTGCATCTCACGGATCTGTTCAGAAATCCATGTATACAATCGGTAGATATTTTCATAAAGTTCTGTATCTGCTTCTGGATTCAGCTGTAATTTAAGTTCTTCAAAAATTTTTTCCATTTTATCTAAAAGGAGATCTGCTGTGGAAAAATGCAGTCCCGCAAAGGCTTGATCGATTTTTTTGAATTCAATGATGCATCTTTCATAGATATAAATCGTATTTTTGATTGGATTACTCGTTTCAAACTCATTTTGTGTGTATCTTTTCCATGCCTGCATCCCTTTTCACCTCGTTTAATCTTTATTTCCATTCATCCCATCGATTAAAGCATCAAGTGTCATTGCGTCTGACTGCATCAATTGCATACTTTTTAACCACTTATTGTATTGCGAGGTAATACTATCAAGCATGCTGGAATTTCTTGCCTCGATGTCGTCAATTTTTTTATTTAGCTTAGTGATCTCATTATTCATGGAGCTGGTTTCATCATTGATAAAACCCGATGTACCAAAAACTTTATCCAGTGATTGATATAATGTGTCACCCACTCCGCCAATTCCGAAAAAGAACTTTTCAACAGCAGCCGGATCTTCTGCAACCATTTCTTTCATTTTTTCTTCATTGACAGACATCACTCCGTCCTTATCCACACTGATGCCAAAATCAAACAGTGTATGCCCGCCACGGCTAAAAGAAAAAATGGCGTTTAGTGCACGTGAAGTCTCTAGATCAACCGCTGATGCTTGGAGGACCCCACCTTTACTTGTATAAGCTTTGAGTGTACTGTTCATATTGTTGATCGTTTGCACGAAATTTTTGATCATCGTAGCGGCATTATCATCTTTTTTATCTTGAACTGTCAGGGTTTCTGTTCGTTCGGTCTGGTTTTTAATATTGATCGTCACACCAGGAATATAGTTGGTGATTTTATTGGTTCCGCTCGTGACAGTCGCACCATTTATTTTGACAGTCGCATCTTTTGCAGCCATATAACCGGAGGAATTTTTATCTAGTCCGAGTGCCTGGAGGACGCTTGCATCTCCTTCAAATTTGATCTGATTCCCTACACCGGTGTTGTTTGCGCTGATCACCATATTGCCTCCGAGCGAATAGGCATTCACTTTGGCACCCGCTCCGTTAATCTTATCCATAACTTGTTTATAAGTCATTTTGGCATCAATCTCGATTTCGGTTCCATTGATTTTGACTTTACCAGATACACCAATTGGCTGGCTGATGTCCGCTACCCCCTTGCTAAAGGTATCAGAAGTCGCCAAGTTGAGCACTTCGACAGAATAAGAGCCATTGATCGAACCGCTCGTTGCTGAAACGGAAAACGCCGCTTCATTAGAAGAGGTGGCCAGTTTTGTTGCACTTTCATAGGTCGAAAACCCTTTGATCGTGGAAAGCGACTTGTCGAGCGCATTCTTTAAAGACTTATAGGTATCAATTTTTGTTTGGTAGCCATTGATCTGCTGCTGAAACGGCGTTTTGGCTTTAGCCAAAGTAGCTTGTTCAAGTTTGATAAATTGTGAGTAGTACTGCGTTGGATCCATTAAACTACTTGCAATCGAGCTTCCCATTTTTTATTCACCTCACATATAGTTTAAAATACTGAGTTTCTGCACCATAATGCTAGATTGAAGAGCCGCTTGGAATGCCATTGTCGATCTGTTAAGGTCACTGACTGCTTTTGGCATATCCACTTCTTCTACATTTGCACGCCGTTCTGTATAATCAATAACTCGATTCGCTAAAAGATCATTGTAACTGGTGATCGCAGTTTTATGTCCGCCAACTGTGGCCATCAAGTCCGTGACAACATTGACATTTTCCGTATGTTTTCCTTGAAGATCTCTCAGCGTATCAATATCGCCAGCTTCCATGGTCTTTACGATCTCCTGGATATTTTGAAACATATCCGTGAACACATCGCCATTGTGATAAACTTCGACTTCATGTGTATCAGTTACTTGAAAATTTTTGGGTGTGGTGGTTCCTTGATAAATGATTTTATCGGTCAATGGATCCACTGTAAAAGGCTTCACAGTCGTATTACTACCACTGAAAATATAACGACCGTCATCATCTGTATTGGCGAGTGAGATCATCGAATCAAGCAGTCCTTTGATTTCCTGCGCTGTCTGCTTGAGGTTTTTTTCATCATTCGTTCCATTGACCGCTTGAAGAAGCAGATTATTGATACGCATCATCGTTTTGTTCATTCCTGATAAGGCGGTATCCGCACTCGTTAAGAGAGACTGTGCTTCATCTACATCTGATTTTTCGCGACTCAGCTGGCTCAGTAGATGATTGTAAGAAAGTATCTGGGCCGTTGCGGAAGGATTATCACTAATTTTTTCATATTTTTTCCCACTCGATACTTGTGTTTGATATTTCGCCAGTTCTACACTAGCGCTATTCAACTGTCGAATGATCGTATTCGTTTGCTGATTGGTTGAAATTCGCATTTTTCCCCTCCTGAACTAGAGCATCCCTAAAAGTGATTTGAACATTTCATTCACGACATTGACCGCCTTGGTATTGGCAACATAATAACTTTGATACTGCAAAATATTGGTCATTTCTTCATCTAAATTAACGCCTTCCAGTGAAGATTTCGCACTTGTCAGACCGTCTAGAACATTTTGCTCAGCTACAGCTTCTGCATTCGCCTTTGAGGTATCCGTCGCAATGGTCGTTATTAAATTATCCATATAACTCGAGTAGGTCATGCCGTCTATTTTCAACTGATCTTTCATCGCTTTCATATCTGCTGCAATCACACCTAGGAAGCGTTTATTATCACCGATTTCTTCTATCTTGCTGTTCAGACTCAAATTGCCATTTGTATCCACTTGAAACAGCGACAAAGAGAAGGTATCAACATTCGCTACCTGCACATGACTGTCGATTGCATCCACCTGATAATCGGTCCCACCGATCGTCACGACATCCTCTTTGACCACCACTTTGGGAAATTTATCTATCTCTATCAAAAGGCCTTTGCGCTCATTCAGCAGGGCTTCATTCAGTGGATCAGCTTTCAGTTTGTCATTGATAGCTGCAATGTCAGTCAGATAACGATTCATCTTATCAACTTGCAGCTGATCGACATTCTCTTTCAAACTTTTCGTAAAAGCTGCCAGCTGTTCTGTATACTGCCTAAGTTCTTGTTCCTGCACACTGCTGCTTGCTTTCAAACTGCCCGTCGGCAAATCAAATGATTGTCCATCAATTGAAAAAATATAGGTATCCCCTTGCAATGTCGCATCCACTTGACTAGCTTGATCACCCTGTACAATCAGCTTCCCGCCAAACGTTATATCATAAACTTCAGGATTACCTGGATGGCTAGTCGTTTCGATCGTCCCAAATTGTGAAAGCTGCCCCAGTAATAAATCTCGTTCATTCAGTAAACTGTTCGGCGGATTACTTCCAGCTGAGCCAATCGCTTTATTGACCGCTGCAAGTTTTGATGAAAGGTCATTGAGTCCCTTGACCTGATTGGCTGTATCCTGTGTCAGTGTTTTTTTCAAATCATCTAGCCCCGCCTTGATTTGACCAAGTTGGCTAGTAAAAACTTTCATACTGGAAAGTAGCGCTGTCACATTCGTTTCCTGATCTGGATTTTTCGTCAGCACGCCCCACGCTGTAAAAAAGTTATCTAATGAATCACTTGGCGAATTTTTTCCGACTGTCCCGAACAGATTAACGATCTGCCCCAATGTCGAACTCTTAAATGCAGCAGCCGATTGTTTCGCGATTTGTGCATCGAATTGCGTCGTCAATACCTGGTTCGTGACACGGCTGATATCCGTCACTTTTACGCCATAGCCTGTCTGTCGGCCACTAATCATGCCTGAGTCTCCGAAAAGCTCTTTTTGCTGAACGGTCTGCCGCACATACCCGGCTGTGTTTAGATTACTGATATTCTGTTTAGCAACCATCGTGGCAATCTGTGCAGCCGACATCCCTGAAAGCGAGGCATTAAAATCACTCAGTCGCATCCTTACTCACTCCTTAAAAAGTTTCATTGATAATCAGCGCTTCATTTTGTTGATAAGCTGCGCCATTTAAACCCGCTGTCAGCTCAAAAAGATGTTCTGTAAAGGTTAGTTTTTGTTCCATTAGTTTTTTATTGGTGATCAGCTGGATGCGCGCTTTTTCTTCAGCTTCGAGCAGACACTTCTTCCATTCATCAAAGCGTTCTTGTGCTGCCATATCCAAGCGCTCAACATAGACCCCAATCCCTGCTGCTCCCTCTTGCCCAAGCCACGTATCTATTTGCCGATAGCTGCTTTCCATATCGAGGAGCTGCTGATCGATCTTCTGTTGACACCTTTCAGCCGCATCATCATCTTTTTGCTCATAAGCCGTTTGTAGCTTTCTAGCCACTTCATAAAGTTTCTTGTTCTGTTCGACTAATTGTTCCAGCGTCATCAAAATTTCCATTTTATCACCTACAATACGATATTTAAAATCAATCCGCTGATTTCTCCGATCCGGTTCAACATGTCCAAATGGCCTGTCTTTGTATCGATTAAATTTATGACATCTTCAAGCTGATCACTTTTCTGCTCAATTTCCTGAGCAATCGTCATTTTTTGCAAGTATCCATACTTTGGATGACGCGATTCCAAATCTTTATAATCCATCACTTGGCTGACATAAAAATTCAAAAAATCCTTGACTGCTTCCTTATAGCGCAAGACATTTTCAGTTGTCATCTCAAGCTCGATTTTTTCTTTCTGTTCCGTCATCCGGCTCAACAGCCGCTCAATCTCCTGACTACGAGCCTTTGAAGTCTCCTGCTTTTTAGAAAGCACGGCGAGTGAAAAACTACCTGATTGAGAAGTGCTTGTTTCTATCTGTTTCTGCGGATGATTTTGGGCTTTATTTGCCTGCCAAATATGGTTGATATAAATACTATCCATCATTCTCCCCCAAGGGTTTCATACTTTTATTATACGGAAGAAATAAAGAAATGTATATGGTTTTTTAAAAAAATATTTTTAATAATAAAATGAAGATAAAGATTAAAAAAACCAAACTGATGATCCTTACGCTGGGATCCTGATAAGCCGTTCGAAAGTCTTTCCATAACAAATCCAAAAAGCTCATTTCCTGACTGGCGATCATCATCATTTTCGTCATATCACTTGCAAGTTCTGCTTCCGTTGCGCCAAGATCCGAATTAACCATATCTGTGCCAATTTGCTGCTCCATCTTTTGAAAATAAACGAATAAACGCTGCAGCTGCCCCTGCACACGATCCATCAACACTGCCATATTCCCTTGACTGAGATAGCCTGTAGCTATTTCTTCAAGCTCTTGTAAAAAATCGGCAAGCGGTTTTGCTGAAGCACGACTCAGTTCTGCCATCTTCCCATGCGGATCTTTCGCGAAGATCGGTAACCATGCATGCATCATTTTTAAATATTCATTTCCAAGCTTCCATAAATTGATATTTTCCGCCTGAAGCTCATATGACAGCAAATGCCTAGAGTGAAACAAGATGCTGTATTCACGCATCAATTTAATCATCCAATTTGTCTCATCTTTTGCTTGTGTAAGCAGTTTGCTGACTTCAAGCGGGACATTTTCACTTTCATATCGCTTCATTTCTGCAATCGCATTTTCTGTACTTCGTGCAGCCAGTCTAAGCATATTATAATAAGGGACCTTGCCCGTCACATCAAATTTCAGTGACCGAATATTCGTCAAAAGGAAACTAAGCTCATCAGTGATTTTATTATTGGCTGCAAGCAGACTTTTTTCAAAAGTATCATTCGCAAAATAACCATTGAAGCTTCGCTGTTTCATCAGGATCGTACTGATTTGACCGCTAATCTCTTGTGTAATCTGCTGCCATTTCATCGAATCTGTAGCATATTTGACGCCAGCTTTCATCAAATAATCGATCAGCTTGCCCGCTTTGGTCGCGTTACTAATCATCAACTTGATCCGCAGAGCAATCTCCTGATTTTCACCCGCCAATTTCATTTCCGTTAAATCATTGATTGAAAAAGTGACTGGTGGCAAGCGGTTAGGCTCTTTCATCATTTTTCTATTCAACTCGCTATGTTCTTCGGGGGTACCGCCTAACTGATTGCCATGCTTCAATTGTTCCGCTTCCAAAATTCCTTCTATTTTCATCCCAAGTCCCTCCCCATTTTTCTTTATTTGCTTCTATTTTGTGCAAAAATCAAAATGACTGCAGCAACTCCAACTGGCAACCAAAACGGAAAAGGCATAGAGGTTGGCGCCTTTTTCTTGGCTGATTCATTTTTTTCTACAACACTTTTTTTTGATTCATTCATCGTTTTAGCAAATTCACGTTTGTCAGCCACTGGCACAAATTCTGCATGCGGTTCCGCCTGCAGGATCTGAGGTTCGTTCTCTAGTTCTAGTTCGACTGGTGATTGTTCTGGCTGAATAATAGGTGTAATTGGCAATATTTCAATCATTTTCACCAGAAAAAGACTGTGCCGCCTACCATCAAAATCTTGATACTGTAAAATAAGCTCCCCTGTCTGTCCGTGAAAATCGGCCGCCAGTTGGTCGCCTTGACGTTTCAGCTCGACAGGGTGCCCGTTACTTGTAAGCCGCCAATCAGATGTTTCCGCATAATCAACATTCAGTTTAGCCTGAAAAGTCCAACAATCTTCCTTTTGAAATTTCTCCTGTCTGTTTATCACGCGCCGTTTATTTTTTAACAGATTCATCCATTGAAAAGGCTGTTGATTTTCACGGTAAAGCAACTTCATCCCATTAGACAAAGGAAAGACTTCTCCCAACCGCTCCTTGGAAAAAATATAGTTCCCAACTAGTGGCTCACTCTCCCACTCATATGGAAATGGCTCTATCACCTGCTTCGGCCGATTCGTCCAAATCTGCAAGCGGTCACCCTCTGTGACGATCGTATTCTTTGTTAATTTCTGTCCATTCAACTGATAATCAAAAACAGCTACCGGAACCGGGATCTGTCTTGTTTCAGTCGCCTTATTGCCGTCAAAGTCACTTGCTGTGATCATCAGCTGCAGTTCCGGCTCTTGCCATGTTGCCAAATCCAGCGTCAACTCAAATTCGCCATTTTTTTCATTTCGCACGAACGGCTGTGTTTCTGCCAAAAAACCCGTTGCTTGGACTGTTGCAATCCCTGTTTCCATATCACGAGCCGTAACACTGATTCGCAGCTTGGCATCCTTTTCAAACTGCCAGTCGATATGCTCAATCATTGGGGGGGAGTCATCTTTCGCCCGCTCCCGGTCAGTCACTTGAAAAGATCCAATTTCCACCAATCCGTCGTCTTTTTGAAGCCACACCGTCCAAATACCAGCACTATCATACGGGCTAATCGTATAGCTGGGGACTGTCTCCTCCGAAATAGGAAGGAACCGTACTTGTCCGATTGCATTCCTCAAAACAAGCTGTCCTGTGTGTTCCTCTATTTCAAAAGAAACTGAATCACCTGTCTGATAAACGCTTAAAAGAGGCGCGTTTTCAGCGGTAACATGCTGCGGAGCAACCAGAATGAGCAATAGGAAAAAGAACATACATACACTCTTTTTCAGCATCATCTACTCTACAATCTCCGTTATTTTTACGGCAAAATGATCATTGACCTTGACAAGCTCTCCGCATGCGAACAATTTACCGTTTGCTAAAATTGCCAGTGTTTCCGAAACGCTTTCTTTTAAAATCAATAAATCATCCTCATGAAAACGCATGAATTCGTCCAGTTTGATTTTAGCTGTTCCAAAAACGACCTCCACTTCAACTGGTACTTCCCCCAAGATCTGATCCATTTCCCCCGCCTTGAAATCAGGTTGTTCTGCTCTAAACTCCGGCAGAACCGCCTTATCAGCTGAGATAGCCTTCTCATCACCGCGATCTATCCCTGTGTCAGTCGATCCCTCTTCCGGATCACCCGTTGTTTTACTTTGTACAGATGGCTCAATTTTCGGCTGAGATCCTTCCTCCATGCCATTTTGAGCAAGGAGCATCAGTTGTGCCATTTCACGTGCTGCCTCAGGATTAAAGAGTTGATACAGCGGTGTTTTCAATAGTCCGTCCACTTCAAGCGGAAAGATCACCTCGACAGTTTTGCCTTCCTTAATATCTTTTTCAATCACATCGTCATCAAGTAGACAAACCTCAACTGTTGGCGGACTGATATCGATCGTCATCCCCAGCAGTTCTGACATAGCAGTTGCTGAATAACCCATCATCTGATTCATCAATTCCTGCACTGCCGATATCTCCAAATCAGTCAATTCCTGCTGATCCGAAACTTCCCCAGTGCCGCCCATCATCAAATCCGCCATGATCATTGCAGCTGATTGACTGATAATAAATGTATTGCTCGATTTAAGCCCTTCAACGAACGCAACGGTGGTAATAAGACAAGGCCGTTCATTGTATTCGAATTCTTTGGAAGAAATGATCTTAGCGGTAGGGATTTGCAGTGAGACTTTTCGATTGAGCAGTTTGGACAGCACCGTTGACGCAGAACCGATCCCGATGTTGCAGACTTCTAAAAAGACATCCAATTCAAGCGGCGATAGATTGATTGCTGCCTCTTCGGTTGTTGCACTTTCCTGCTTTTCAAAATAAAGAGATGCTTCCACTGGATTTCCTAAAAGTTTTCTTGCCATTTCGATCCCTTCCTGTACAGGAATCAATTGGACGAGTGAACTCTTTACCAAATCACCGATGACAAGATCAAAAGAAACTTGAATCAGCTCTTCTATTTCTGAACCCTGCAACTCTTCACGGATAGAAACGATTTTAATTTTAGGCGTCGTAATATCGATTACCTCATGGAAGACATCGCTCATGGCCGTTGCCGAGTGTCCCATCATCTGGTTCATCGCTTCCTGCACAGCACTCAGTTCAAGTTCCGTGAGCACTGCATCTTCCGCCACCTGTCCGTCACCCATCATCATCAAATTAGCGATCAAGAGCGCCACTTTTGATTCGAGCACAAATAAATTGCTCATATGGATGCCTTTATGGAATTCTACACCTAGTACAACATGCGGAATGGCAGTATCTGTCGTGTTATACAGATCCACCAATTCAACATGCGGCGTCGAAATCGTCACCTGCTGATTAAGCAAATTGGATAGCACAGTTGACGCAGAACCGAATGAAATATTGGCGATTTCACCGATCACATCCAGCTCCATTTGAATTTTTTCTTTTTCGATCGTTTGCTCCACTTTTCCTATCTCCCTATTCCACTCATGTAAAGTGGCGCTTGAATTTTACTGCTTTTTGCGTCCCGCTTCGGCCAATCAGACATTCAAATTTTCGCTTATCTGATAAGTAGCCGGAAAGCTCTTCACTTACATGCGTGTCCAGCAGCAAGTAGTCCCCTTTTTCCAGCTCGGAAAGTTCTTTTAATGTCAGCATGACTGTCCCCAGTGATATTTTTGCCGTTTTCTCAATCTGACTAATTTCTTCTTCCACTTCCTGGTCAAAATTCTGACGCTTATCAAAGGTATATTCCACCACATTCTCCAGTTTGTTCATAATATCTTCCACTGAGAAAAACGGGACACCAAATCGAAAAGTGCTAATCCAGAATTCCGACTTTAGATCTACGTTCACAAGTGCCATCATATCATTGGCTGAGGTGACACGAAGCAGAGCTGGATTCGTTTCCACACTGACCACTGCCGGATTAATCGGATATACAGCTTTAAAACTTTCTTTCAGTGCCACGCAAAATTTGCTCAGCAGATGATCAAGCGTCAATTGCTCAAATGATGACAATAATCTGCGTTCGCTCAGTTTGCGCTTCGGGTTCCCGCCGGACAAACACTCATGAATATAAATAATAAATGATAAGTCCAGCTCGACAATGATCTTCCCCAACCGATCATCTCCTAAATCAAAGGTAACGAATAAATAGCTGTCACCTGGCATCGTATCCGTATAGTCACTTGCAAATGAGACCTGATCGCTCAATGTAGCTTCGGTATGAATCGGAATCCTGATCCGCTGAGCCACATATTCCATGCATTTTTTTGCAAATGTCGAAGCGACCGTTTTCAGACTTTCCAAATGTTCAGAGGCAAACTTTTCCGGTTTATGAAAGTCATACGGGTGAAGTCGGCCGAAATCGCCGATCTCCGTACTCTCGTCTACAACTTCCCCTGCATTCATTTGCGTAAGCAGTGCATCGATCTGCTCCTGACTTAATTTATCGCTCATCGTTTTGTTTCACTCCTGTCGTCATCGCCTGTTAATTGCCCAGTTCGGTAATTTTGACGAACAGTTTGCCGTCTTTGGTTAAAATTTCTCCTGAACCGATTTTTTTACCGCCAATCATAATGTTCGCCACATTCGCTGTCGACTCTTCTAAACGATAGACTGTCCCTTTTTTCACATCGAGCAAATTGCCGATCTGCTGCTTCGTGCGGCCCAGTTCAAAATCAATAACAAGCGGGATCTGATTATTTAACATGCTTTATCCGCTCCTATTGAATCAAATTCACGATCTGTTTCATAATGTCATCCGCGATTCGGATCACTTTCGTATTCCCTTGGAAGCCACTTTGGAACGTCATCAAATCGACAAATTCACGCGACAAATCCACATTAGAGCCTTCTAAAGCTGATCCGCTTATGCCGCCCGAGCCATTCTGCCCTGCAACACCAAACGTTGGATCCCCAGACGAAAGTCCCGGTACATATTCTCCGTCGCCCATTTTCACAAGACCATCTTCATTCGCAAAAACTGCCACCGCCAACTGAGCTACTGGAATGACTGTCCCGTCAGAATAACTGACTGCAATATAGCCCGCATCCGTAATGGCATAGTCCTTGACCGTTGCAGCCCCCTTGCCATCACTTGTTGGTGTAAACGTCTGCTCTGTCCCGTAATTCGTCAGTTTACTTAAGTCAAAGTCCAAATTGATCGTTTTCCCACCAACCGTTTGACTGATGTTGATTGCTTTTAAAGCATCTGGATTTTGCAATTGACCCTGAGCATTAAAGTTAAGCGTTCCAGTAACAGGTGGTGCCAATGCCTTACCATCCATTTGGATCTCATATTCATAAGCAATATTACCGCTTGCATCTGGTTTGGCCGCTTTGATCGAGAACCCCATTTTATGTTTCCCACCAGCATCATCATAAACAGAAAGCTCTGTTGTGATCGTTTCTTTGCCCTTCCAGTCAAGTGGGATATTGCCGCTCAAGCTGCCATTTTTCGTTGCTTCGCCCGGTATCGCACCACTAAGTGGAATTTGAATCGGCTGCAAGTTCGTGCTGAGCACATTACCATTTTTATCAGTCGGATAACCAAAAATATATTTACCGCCCTGCGTTGTCAAATAGTTATCAGAGGAGATCGAAAAAGCCCCATTTCGGGTATATACAGTATTCCCCCCTGTATTGTCACCAGCTACAAAAAAACCCTTCCCCTGGAGTGCTGCGTCTTTATTACGTCCTGTAGCGGTTGGTGACCCAGCCGTATAATCTGTAATCACCGCACCAATCTTTGTGCCTGAACCGATGCTCATCGGATTAGTTCCGGCATAGCTACTGCCTGCAACAGAGCCCATCGTATTTTGATAAAGTAGATCATTAAAAACAACTGTTTGCTTTTTATACCCACTTGTATTGGCATTGGCGATGTTGTTAGATGTTACTGCGAGCGCTCGCTGAAAGGCATTCATCCCCGAAATAGCCGTATACATTGATTGATTCATTTTTACCCACTCCTTTAAAATTCACCCTAAGATTTATTAACTTTTTTGCATGATTTCCGTTACATATGTCAGTGGTACAAGTGATTCTTTTCCTTTCAACTTCAACATGACACCATTCATCGTCTGCTGAATACCTTCTACTTCCCCGCTGATAACATCCCCACTTAAAGCAACTCCTTTGATCTCTTTGCCCAAAAAAGAGGCTGCCTGCTGGAATGCCGAATTTTGGGTCGTTTCTGCAAGTTTATCCACAGCAGTGGTCATATTGGCAACTTGCTCCATCAGGGAAAGCTGTGCCATTTGACTTATCATTTCATTTGTATCTAAAGGACTTGAAGGATCCTGATACTGCAAACTGGTTAAAAACAATTTCATAAAGTCATCCTTGCCCAATGTTTTCGTTCCAGTAGTTGTTCTACTTTTCGTATTACTGTCTGCTCCTACAACGGGAAAATCCATTGCTGTTCCTCCTCATCGCTCTCTATTCTCTCCGCTTGTTCTCTGCGCTCTCTTTTTTCCTGCTGCTCTCCGCCTCTTTGCTGCCTTTCACTATCAGTCTCACGTTTTTGATTCCCCTGTGTAGCCATACTTGCCTCCTCTTTTGAAGCAGGTGGCGGTGACACCCGTTCAGCTGTCACAAACTGGATATCCATGCCTTTTTCTTTATACTGAGCTCGCAGATTCTGCATCACTTGCGTTACTTTTTCTTTAGCACTACTTTCCGTATATTCTGCCCGAATAATCAACTGATCTGCTGATTTTTTTAAAACAAGCTCGATTTGTCCTAAATGGGCTGGCTTTAGACGAATAAAAAGTTGCTCACGGCCAACTTGCATTTTTTCAAGTTCAATTAGATGTTTTTCTAGATAGCTTTTGGTTTCTGCAAGTGTTTTTGGTTCAGCCAGATTCATTTTGGTCACTTCCGGCTGACTGACACGGATGGATGATTCTACCTGTTTAATCGGTATCGCTTCTACCTCATTTTTCAAAAGAATTGCCTTTTCTTCCGGCTGTTTCATAAAAAGCCGATCCGTTTTTACTTCCGACTCTGTTATTTTCGTCATTCGTTTTTCACTGGTTGGCAGTTGGTCGGATACGTTTTCCTGCATAGCCGTTTTTTCCGCCAGCTCGTTCTTTCCTCCCACCAGATCCATCATTGTTTGTCCCGTTTTTCTAAGCTCTACTTTCTCTATTTGAACAGGCTGCATCGTTCCTTTTGAAAACTCTTGAAATTCCGTTTTCTGCATAACCTCTGCAAAAACAGCTGTCAGATCAGTTGTCTCAATCGCTTTTTCAGGAAGTTCCTTCATCCACCGGTAAGAAGCTCCTTTATCTTCCGGCTGAAGCGGTTTATCTTTTTTTTGCTCTAGTACCGCTGTAAAAATTTCTGCCAGAAGTCCGTTAAAGACATCCGTTTTTGCTCCTTCTATCTGCTCTTCCGTTTCCTGTGCTGCAAATTTTCCAAAAAAATCTTTTATTTGAATCGGTGGCAAGTTCAAAACTTCTCCCCCTCTTTACTGGTTTAAAATCAGCTGTATTTCCAAGCGATCTTGTTCAGCTTTCTTTTCTTCCTGACGCATGTAAATGATCGCTTCTTTCTGATAAAGCTTTAGTGCTTCTCGTTCCGTTTCTTCCAGCTGCAAAAGAACTGATTCATTTTGGCGAATATAGTGATTTAACCGCTCCGCTTCTTTTTTTAGCTGATCAAATTTCTTTTTTGAAAAGCCATGCAATTGTAATGCGCCGGCACGCATGATATGGCCAGTACCAATCTCCTTCTCCCTTGAAAAAAGAACTGCCTCTTCATGGGCAATCAGACGCTCATTCTGCATCTTTTTTTTGCATAACAGCGCCAATTCTGCAAAAATTTGCTGTTTTTCCTGTTCGATTTTAAATTGAATTGCTTCCAGTATCTCTTTTTTCATTTTGTCCCCCCACTAGTCGATCTCGGAAATCACAATACCGAAATTTTCATCCATTAAGATGGCTTCACCAATTCCCGCCTTATGATTATCCAGAAAAATTTCCACCTTATGACCTGGCTTTTTTTCAACTTCCAGTACATCACCAACAGATAGCTCGCGAATTTCTCCTACTGTCATTTCCTTTCGCCCAAGCCGAACGATCAGATGGACTCCAATGTTTTCCACCTGTTCAATACCTTTGGATGGCGTTTCTTCGTTCTTCTTCGCCAGATCCCATTCAGGCAGATCCACATGATAAGCCTCCGTCACTCCGCTCACTCCCTAAAAAGTTTCTAAATTTAAGACTAATACCACACGACCATCACCCAAAATCGTCGCTCCTGAAAAAGCGATTTCCGCTTCGCTAAAGAAGCCACCAAGCGTTTTCAGTACGATTTCTCGTTGACCGATCACTTCGCTTATTTTCAGCCCAATTGTCCGTTCCGCATTTTTTACAACCAACAAAAGTTCTTCCTCCGCCTCTTCCAGCGGGCCTTCAAGAAGCCGTTCACTTAGATCGATTACTTCAATGATCGAGTCCCGATATTGCAGCACATTTTTGCCATGGATATGCTCCACCTTGCCACGCTGTATCGTCATCACTTCCTGAACAGCTGCAAGTGGAACAGCATAGCGGTGCTCACGTGTTTCAACCAGCATCGACTGGATAATCGACAACGTGAGTGGAATCTCGATCCGGAAGGTGCTTCCCGAACCTTCTATCGAATCGACTGTCAATTTACCACCAATTTTTAAAATCGTATTACGCACAACATCCAGTCCGACACCGCGTCCCGAGATATCTGATACCTGTTCCGCCGTAGAAAAACCAGAATCAAACAGCAGCTCATACACTTCTCTGTCCGACAGTTTCATGGCATCTGCTCGGCCAATGACACCTTTTTCAATCGCTTTTTCAAGCACCCGTTTCCGGTTGATTCCTGCACCGTCATCACTAATCTGAATGATCACATTATTACCGCTGTGGAAGGCCTCCAGTCGTATCGTCGCTGTTTCTGATTTACCCGCTGCCTGGCGAATGTCTGGGGTCTCTGCGCCATGATCAACTGAATTACGGATCAAATGAACGAGCGGATCCCCAATTTCATCAATCACAATCTTATCTACTTCCGTCTCAGCCCCCATAATATCCAATTCAATTTTTTTGCCCAGTTCTTTTGCCAGTCCTCGTACCATTTTCGGATAGCGATTAAAAACATTTTCAATCGGTACCATACGCATGTTAAGTAGCCCATTTTGGATTTCTTTGGAGATTGCTCCTAGTCTCGTCAAATGCTCAACTAGCTCTTTGTTATCTGTACTAGCTGCAATTTCATCTATCCGAGCCCGCTCAATCACACTTTCTTCGAACATATTCATCAGTTTTTCGATTTTTTCAAGTTGCACACGGATTGTTTTATTTTCCAAATGAGCCACATTTTTTTTCGCAGCCTTCGCAGACGGATCTTTGATTATTTGCACGATTTGTGCATCTGATTCTGCTTCAACATCCACATGTTCAACTTCTGTAATATCCAGCAGTGCCTCTTCGATTTCAGCTGCTGAAAATTCCGATTCGAACTGTACTAAAAAAGAATCTCCAAAAGCATCTTCTTCAATTTCTTGTGGCGAGGGGAATGTTTCCAATATATGGCCCAACCCATCTAATCGTTCAAGACACATGACCGCCCGAACTGCTTTCAAAATGGCCTCTGAATCAATTTTGATTGTTAATTTATAACTTGTCATTTCCGGCAAAATAGGACTACCTTCTGAAAGCAGTTCATTCAGTGCCGCAACCGTCCGATCCACTTGGATCATTCCTGTTCCGCCCTGACTGATATCTGCTACCATTTCTTCCAGGTGCGATGTACAAGTAAATATGATATCAACCAAATGCTCCGTGACAGTGAGTTCATGATTCCTGACCGCATCCAGCACATTTTCCATAGCATGTGTCAGATCGACTACATTTTGAAAACCCATTGTAGCGGACATACCTTTAAATGTATGTGCTGATCGAAAAATTTCACTCACAAGCATCTCATTTTTTGGTTCTTTTTCAAGCTGCAGCATGTTGTCATTCAGTGCCTGTAAATGCTCTGACGCCTCTTCGATAAATAAATCAAGCATATTTGTTGTCACTTGACTTCTCTCCTATCCTCTTATCTGGCTGCTTTTTCAAGCGCTTCTAATACCCGTTCTGCCTGAAATGGCTTCACAATAAAATCTTTCGCTCCCTTTTTAATTGCATCTACAACCATGCCCTGCTGTCCCATCGCTGAACACATGATAACTTTGGCATTCGGATCCTTTTGCATGATTTCATTCAATGCAGACAGCCCATCCATTTCTGGCATCGTAATGTCAAGCGTCACGATATCTGGTTTATATTCCTCGTATTTTTTGACCGCCTCAAGACCATTCTCAGCCTCGGCAACCACTTCAAACTGACTATCTTTCACAATATTTTTGATCATCGTTCGCATAAACATGGCATCATCGACAATTAACAACTTCACGAAAGAAACACTCCCTTACAACAACATTTTTCAATTATTTTTAAAAAAATCTTATAATATTATTTTATAATAAAAGAAAACGAATTACTACCTTTTTATAAAAAAATAATGTTTAATAATAAAATTAAATAGGCATTTTCCTTTTTTAAAACTTCATCATCCTTTTGCAAAAAAACCCCTTATCCGGGGAGATAAGGGGCCGTTTGTGGGTGAACTTTTTATAGAGAAAAACGAAAATTAGCTGTTGATAAGCTGTGTCAGCATTTGTGGTGTTTGGTTAGCTTGGCTGAGCATGCTGATGGATGTTTGTGTTAAAATCTTATATTTCGTCATTTGGGACATTTCTGCCGCCATATCTGCATCCTCAATGGAAGAAGCTGATTGTTTAGTTGCAACAGACTGGTTATTAACGTTTGAGATATTATAGCTCAAACGACTCATGCCCGCACCAAGGATCGCACGACCATCAGAAATTTTATTGATCAATTGGTCGATCGCATGTGTGGCTTTTTGCGCGTCAGCAGCAGTACCGACTTGAAGTGCACTATAACCAGCAACAGTCGCAGCTGCTACTGCAGAAGTAACGACCGTCGTTGTATCAGCACCTGTTGGATCTTCATAAACCGTTGCTGCTGCTGCAGTGACTTCAAGCTCTGCACTCGACAATCCTTTGGCATCGAATAGGCTGACAGAAATGGTGTCATTGGCTTTATCCGAAGCTTGAACTTTAACTGTTGCGCTGCCACCACCTGTTTGATCAAGCAACTTAATGTTGTTGTAGTTAGTTGTATTCGCAACATGGTCTAGTTCTTTAATCAAACTGTTAAACTCTGATGTATATTGTTTTCTGTCTTCATCACTGAACGAGCCATTCGATGATTGAACAGCAAGCTGACGCATACGTTGTAAAATGGAGCTCATTGAACTTAATGCGGAGTCAGCTGTTTGCAGCAAGTCGATCCCCATGGAAGAGTTCTTACTTGCGGCATCAAGGCCTGTTGCTTTGATATTCATCCGTGTTACTACTGCAAGACCAGCAGCATCGTCTAGTGAACTATTGATACGTTTACCGGATGCAAGACGTTCTTGTGCTTGATTCATACCTTCATTATTTTTGCGAAGGTATTCTTGTGTTTTCAAGCTGATAATATTTGTGTTTACTTGCATGTTTTTTCCCTCCTAAATTCTGTTTAGAAAAGGCATCGCTCCTTTTCTATATGCTCTATTATATATTTGTTTTTTAAAAAAATCAATTATTTTTATTAAAAAATATAAAAATAATTGATTTAATAAAAAAACGGCGCTATTTTTTGAGCTATAGCACCATTTTTTTATATTTTATAATACCAAATCATCCACAATTGAAATTAGTTGATGAATATCTGGTTTACTTACTTGAGCATCTGCACCGACATTTTCTCCTTTATGATGGAGGTCTTCAGTAATTAACGAGGAGAAGATAACAACTGGCAAATTGCGTCCTACTTCATTCTCCTTGATTTTTTTAGTTAGATGATGGCCATCCATTTGTGGCATTTCAATATCTGTAATCAAAAGATGCAGATTATCGAATGTTTTCATTTTCTGTTCAGCAAATAATTTCTGGATATGCTCATCCGCTTCCAGTCCATTTACAAAGAAATGCAGATTCTGATAACCCGCCTCATGCAGTGTATCTTCAAGAAGTTGTCGCAGCATTTGGGAATCTTCTGCAATATAGATGACTTTTTCAGCTCGATTGATCTGTCCGCCTTCTTTTTCACGCGCAGTAATTGCAAAATCGCCATGACCGCTAATTTCGTAAATAATTTTTTCGTAATCGAGCAGCAAGATAATGTTACCTTCCAGTTTAACAAGCCCTACAGCTAAGTCTTCCAGACCGATCGACAATTTTTCCGGCTCTTCGATCTGTTCCCATGAAATCCGTTGTATCCGGTGAACCTCATCCACCCGAAAAACAATTTTCATTTTATTAAGCTCTGTGATAATAAACTTTGTATCCATCAATTCTTTTTCCGGAAGTCCCATCACACGGGATAAATTCACAACTGGCATGATCTCACCACGGACCTGTGTGACACCTTCAATCGCCCCATGTGATTCCGGAACTGGCGTCACTTCCAGTGGATGAATGATTTCCTTTACTTTCAAAACATTGATGCAAAACAGGTTGTCAGCAATTGTAAAAGTAACAATTTCCAGCTCATTTGTACCACTTTGTAGTAAAATTCCTTTTTCTTCACTCATGTTTGCTCCTCCTTTAATATACATTCGTTGTTTCTGTATCTAAAAGTTCTGCCAGATATCGATTATTCGGAAAAGCATCGATCGCCTCGCCAATCCGTTTCAACCGATTCTCTTCATCCAGCCGAATGGCAAAACGATGAAACCGAAAATCATCATTGAAATTCTCCAAGCCACGTTCCGCAATGGCTAGCGCTTCATCATAAATCTCATGTTCCGTCAAGTAACCGATCAAATTGATATACCCCTGCTCCGTTACCTCATCTGCATCCACAACATTATAGAGATCAAGTGCGATATCAAAGTAATCATATTTAAAGAAAATATCCGCAATCTCTGCCTGAATCTGTTCAGGATAGGCGCCCCGGAATGTCAGCAGATGGTCAACAAAGGCTCCCTTGCCAGAAGCAATTGCCCGCTCTAGCACGAATAAATACATTTCCCGTGGTGCCGGATCCCCCTTTTCAAAAATAAAGCGATAAATCGAGCCGACATTACTATTTTTCATTACATTATCTAAATGTAGCGTTTGATTTTCAAACTGCCAGATTGCCAAATCTCCAGCATCCACCAAATTTGTTTTAATCCCTGCAATGACCGCGCGCTCACTGATAACCGGATAAAAATTCTGCATTGTACCGATCCGAACCTGAAAAATTTCTGTGAGAAGCGGTTCAAGGCCTTCCAGTGAGTTGAAAAGTAGCCGCGAAAGCTCCGTCAGCCCTTGCTGGATGATCATCGAAAGCAGTTTGATTCCCACATCCAAATTTTTCACAAATTGATGACGCATAATAAAGTCAAAAACCTCGTCAGGACGATGAAATTTGCTGAGCAGATTGATCATCTGAAACATAACCACATAATCTGCACTATTTTCTTGATAAGCAAGCGCTAAATATTTCATCGATCGCGTATAGTCTTTTTCTTGCATATATAAAAGTCCCAATTTCTTATAGGGTAAGAACCGTATTGCTTCATACAAAATAATTGGGTGATATGTCACATCTGTCGATTCAATCAATTTATGATAAATCGCTTTAGCATCCTCCAATTGATGTGTCATATCGTACAACTCAGCCTTCTTGAGAAGAAATTCTGGCACATCCGGCCAAATGATCCGCGCCTCTTCTAAAATTTGCAGAGCCCCATCGAACCGTTTCTCAAAACCCAACAGTTCAGCGATATAATATGCACTTAGCTTTGCCCAGATAAGCTGATTATGCTTACGTGCTTTAAATGCTTTTGTAAAACACTGCAAAGCCTCCTTATTCTTTCCTAATCGGCGCATTTCTTGCCCCATGTTAAAATGATGAAAGCCATCATATTTACTCGAACGTTCTTTTTCAAGAATCTGCAAATTCCGCTCTGCTTTTCCTTGCTTGTCTACCACGCTCAACATATATCCGTAGTGATAGACCTTTAATCCCAGCTCATATAGCGGCATTGTTTTGCCATCTACATGATCAAGTTGTTCATGAAGCGCTCCGAAAAAAGCGATTTTTTGATTATTTTTATACACCCGTGCCATCTTACTTGTAACCGTATATGTCCCTTTTTCTCCTGTAAAACTAATGATCTCTACCGCAAAAATTTCGGCATCTATCCGAGTCTCCGAACGAAGCTCTTCCTCCATCTTCTTGTAACTTTCCTCTTCCAAACATTCATCCGCATCAAGCGCCAGAATCCACTTTCCGCTAGCCTTTCCTGCAGCAAAGTTCCGTGCTTCCGAAAAATTCCCCGTCCAGGTAAAATCATAGACATGCTCTGTAAATTCCTGCGCAATTGTCTTAGTATCATCTTCTGATCCTGTATCCACAATAATGATTTCATCCGCAAATTTTCTAAAGGAGGCTAAGCTTTGTCTTAAAATATGTGATTCATTTTTGACAATCATACAAACTGAAACAAGTGGCCGCATGTTTTTCCCTCTTTTCTTTAATTTATCAGCTTAAATTTATCCAATTCATTCCGATGAATCAGATGTTTTTTTGTTTTTGGCAAGTCAACAATGATACTTTGTACGCCAGCTTTTTTTGCAAGATCAACAGCAATTAGATCCGTTGTTTTGTCCCCATTGTAAAAACAAGTTACCAAGTCCATTTTTGCAATCAGCTGCTCATAAAAATGTTCGTACACCGAACGCTCAAGCATTGTTTTGTAGGTGCCGAATACCTGATGTGTCGCGCCAAGTGCTGTTAAATACGCAAAGCATGTTTTGAATGGTTCGCTCATAACCTCCACTTTAGCTAGCGTATATAAAAACAATCGCGGAGCTAATGCTTCATTTTCCAAAAAAAATGTTAGCACTGGATTTTCAACCGATTTATAGGCTAGTAAATGGATCTGATTTTGCGGAGCGTATTTTTTCAAATAAACCTGGATTTCTGCCTGATCAAATGCAGTCAATTGATGTGAACCTGTCAGAAGAACTTGCAAACCCTTTCACTCCCCTGCTTGTTCGACCGGCCGAACAAAAATTTCAACACGTCGATTTTTTTCGCGATTTTCCGCAGAGTCATTCCCGGCGATCGGTTTAAATTCCCCGTACCCCCTAGCACTGAAAAGTCCTGGATCAAGATGCTGATTCTCCGTCAGAATCGCCTCCATAAAATTCACTGCCCGCGCTGCTGAAAGCTTCCAGTTTGACCCATACTGACTTGTATGAATCGGTACATTATCCGTATGCCCAGAAATGATCCCTTCCATTGATCCGTTCCCTTTTTCAAAAATTTTTCCTAGTTCAGTTGCAATTGCACGTTTATCGCCGTTTAATTCCGCACTGCCCGACTGGAAGAGAATATCATCTCGAATCGTTACCAGCACACCTTCTCCGGAATAATTTGTAGTCATCTTCGCCTCCAGATGGGCCTCTTTTATGTAAGAATCCAGTTGCGCTTTAAAGTCAGCAAGCTGCTTCTCATTCTCTTTTTTAGCAAGATCAGCTGCCTCCTTCTCTTTCTCCGCCTCTTCTTTTTCTTTTTTCTTCTTATCCTCTTCCTCCATGGCTTTGATGACTGCATTTACATTAGGGTCTTTCGGCGCATCTCCCTTGGAAATATACGCCTGGTTCCCCGCGCTACCCTCTTCGACAATTTTTTTAAAAGCATTCCCCATCTGTTCAAATTTCTTTGCATCGATTGCGCTGGACGCAAACAAGACGATAAATAATGCCAGAAGCAGCGTCAACAGATCACTGTAAGGAATCAACCAAGTTTCGTCAATATGCTCATCATGCGGTTTCTTGCGCCTCTTGGCCACTGATTGTTCCCTCCACCTCTTTAGTTTTCTCCCCTTTTCCACTTAATAACACTTCTTTCTCCTTAGGACTTAAAAAAGACAGTAAGCGTTCTTCTATCGTCCTAGGTGCATTCCTTTCCTGAATAGCCACCAGCCCCTCGATGATCATGTAGCGCGTATGGACCTCCATTCCTGATTTCACCTTCAATTTGTTACTGAACGGCGTCCAGATCACATATCCCGTAAATATCCCAAAAATCGTACAGATAAAAGCTGCTGCAATCGCTTCACTCAGTTTGTCTGGGTTAGACATCTGCCCCATCGCATGAATAAGCCCCATTGCCGCCCCAAGTACACCGAGTGTCGGCGCATAAGCTCCTGCTGAGGCAAAAATTTTTGCATATCGGGCGTGCCGTTCTTCCATACTTGACACATCCTCTTCCATCACATCCCGCAAAAATTCAGCAGTCGATTGCCCATCCACGACCATTTGCATACCGCGTTTCATAAAAGGATCCTTTATGTCCTCTATCTCACCTTCAAGCGCTAGCACACCATTTCGTCGAACAATATCCGCATAATTTTTAAAATCCCTCAGAATATCTACTTTTGACGGCCCACGCTCTTTCATAAATAAAATCTTAAACAGTTTCGGTGTCACCTTGACATCACTCCACGGATGCGCCATCAAAACAGCAGTTGCTGTTCCTACCAAAATGACAATCAGCGCCTCTGCACTAAAAAGCATCGCCAGCGAAATATGCTGAATGGTAAAAGAAACAACTATCACTACAACCGCAAGAATCAAGCCAATAATCGTCGTGATCTCCATTTTTTTCATTCCTTTCCCGTTATTTTTAACTTACTCGTTCTACTTCGTTTAACCAAAACGCCAACAGCTTTTGCTCCATATCTGGCAAATGAACAAAAAAACTTTTGATGTTCTCCGGTCCATAAAAGGCCTGCGTTCGAAATTCTGTCTCTGCTTCTCCGCGAATCCCTAAATAGTAAAATGAACCCAGACGCCCCAGTTGAATAAACTTTTCCGCAAGCTGATATCCCGCTGTCTGCACTATTTCGAATTGATTCGGCAAATAGTCCCCTGTTTGCATTTCAAGCATCAATACTTGTTCAAGTAGATCCGGTTTGTCTTCAAATACCGCAAGTGCTGCTAGCTTTTCTTCTCGTAACATTTGTCTCCTCCCGTTTCACCGTATTTTCCTGTAAAAAAAATTATCCACAGACTCAAAACCATAACCCGCCGGATTCAAAATCTGCTCTGAACCGCCAATAAATAAAACTCCTCCCGGCCGCAGTGCTTTTTGAAACTTCTGATAAACCACTTCTTTTCCTTCTGCTGTAAAGTAAATCAAAACATTGCGACAAACAATCAAGTCAAACCCACGATCATACTCATCCACTAACAGATCATGCTTCCGAAAACGAACCGGCTTTTGAATGTCTTTTTCGATCTGATAATAAGCTTCTTTCTTTTCAAAACTTGCCAAAATTTCTGCATCGGTCATTTCAATTAACTGCTTTTCTGAATAACGCCCAAGAACCGCTCGCTTTAAAATCTCTGCCTCGATATCTGTCGCTAAAATTTCATAGTTCAAATTATCTTGTATTCGTTTCAAAATAATCGAAAGCGTGTAAGCCTCTTCGCCACTAGAACATGCAGCACTCCAAACCCGTAGCTTAGAAAATTTTTCCTGAATCAGCCTTGGAAGCACCTGTTTTTCTAAGGTGTCCCACTTAGAGCGATTACGAAAGAATTGGGTCACATTAATCGTGATCATTCCCATAAACTCAGCCATCAATTGGGAATCAACACGTAATTTTCGCAAAAATGCATGATAATTTTTGATCTGCTTCTTTTCCATAAATCCTAGAATCCGTCGCTTCATCTGTGTTTCTTTATAAAAAGTTAAATCCAAACCCATTTCCTGTTTGATTGCATGTACAAAAACTGCATAATCCTGCCGAGTATCCGTATACATGGGCAACTCCTTTCCCTATTTGAATTACGGACGAATAAGTCCTGTCGCTTCCTTGTCATACACTTTATCGAACATCGCCATAACATTACTTGAAGCCTGTACCATCCGCTGATCTTCCATCAAACCTACCATCTGTGCCCCCATATCTACGTTGCTCATCTCCAAAACACCATTCTGCACACTGCCCTGTCCATTTGGAAGTGCACGTGTATCTGTCCCTTCCAGCTGCATCTTGCCCCCGCTGAACTGAATCAGATGACCTTTATCTGCCGTCTGCACAAACTTTGTTGCAAGCTGTGCCAGAAAAGCACCTGACTCTGCATTATAAATTCGACCATCTGCCGAGACCTGCAGCTTCGTTCCTGCTCCGACACGAACCTGCGCACCATTTACATCTAGAAGATACGCCCCTTCTGCGGTATGAAGGTACCCCTCAGCATTTACCTGAAGCTGCCCCCCTCGGCTCAAATAGGTCTTTCCTCTAAACTCTGTCATGAAAAAACTTGCCCCAGCATTCGGATCCAGATCATGAATAAAGAAATCCTGATCCCTCCCTGTAATATATGTACTGCCCGGCTTTAAATTCACATAGGTTCCCTCCGGACGAACTGCGTATTCTATCCCGCCGATTGCCCGCCGACCTGTATGATCTTGAAACATTACCGTTTTCTTAGAAATCGGTGTTGTCGTCATTTGATCAAATTTAAAACCACTTGTACTACTGTTGGCAATGTTATTCGAACGAACATTGATTTTTTGCATATTCGTCATCATGCCTGCCGCACCAATATATAATCCCTTCAAGTCACCGTCTCCCCCTTTGCATTCTGATACAGTGCCTCAGCAAACCAGCGCCTCTTCGGCTGGAAAATATCCGCACTGATATTCTGTCCATCCGTCATATAAAGAATGGGCATTGAGCACTCTTCCATCACAGTATAAACATCACCAAATCGCCGAGTCTCATCCATTTTCGTAATAATCAGTCCATCAAGTGGAATATCACTTAATTTAGGCAAAATTTCCAAAACATCTTGGCTACTTGTTCCGGATGAAAACACAAAACAAGTTAAATCCGGTCGAATTTCCCGACTATAGTCCAGAAGTTCTTCCCGTGACTCGGCCTTCAAATAATTCCGTCCCACTGTGTCAATCAAAATATGATCTACCTGATGGACGTATTTCAAATAGTCAATCGCTTCGTAGAGCTCTGCCGGAGTCTCAGCCACCATCAGTTCCGCATCAAGCTTCCCAGTATAACCTTTGAACTGCTCAACAGCCCCCGAACGAAATGTATCCGTCGTAATAAAACCGACTGATCTTCCTTGCTTCATCAGCTGATAACCCAGCTTAGCAAGCGTTGTCGTCTTCCCGACACCCGTCTGCCCAACTAGAGAAATCACCCGGTGCTTCTTTAGATCAAACGCTGTTTCTTCTGGAAGTCTGCCTGTTAAAAACGGCACGAACCATTCCCCTATATCGTCTGGATGAATATTTTCGATCGACTGAAAAGCCGCACGCCCTGCCTTAGTAAAATCAGCAATATATTTATCCGTCAAGCCAGCGTCACGCAGTAGCTGAACAAATGCGCTATTCTCCTCTCGTTCTGTTCGTAATTTTTCTGCTAGGACCTGATTCGCACTAGCCAGTTCTGCCTTTAATGCCGCCAGTTCTTCCTCTTGCCGACGTTTTTTCTCAAGCAATGGCGTACTTTGTGTTAATTCAGCTCCGTTTTTCAACATCTCGATTAATTTTTCTTTTTTTAGTAGAGTTGTTTGGGGCTCCTTGGTTGAGGAAACTGCAGCCTGCACCAGTTTCTCTTCGAAAACCGCAGATTGAGGCTGAGCAATGGTCACATATTGCGTGATGACAGCTGTTACCTCATATAGCTTTTTAAAAAAGCCCTCTCGAGTCACTCGTTCATCTGTGATTTTATATGGACCGCTTGAAGCTGCACGAATTTTTTGATGCAGCTTGCGTTTTGACGTTGCCTTAAAAATTTCAATTCGTTCGACTGTTTCTGTCGCCATTTCAAACCCTCCCTAAGTCGCCTCAATCAGCGCGATTTGTTCAACCTCGGTCTCTGGCGAAAGCTCACTGATCGACAGGACTGGTATCTCGATTTGGTAGCGTTCAAGCGCCCGAACAAATCCAAAGCGAAAGTCCTTTCTTCTCGTTAAAACGACCGGTTCACGACCTGTCAGCTGAGCTTTTTCCAGTTTTTCCTGCAAATGTTTCATGACCTTAAGCTCTTTATCAAGCTCCCAGTTAAGTGCATAACCATAATAAGGTGTTGTAACAATCTCACTTTCCATTTCGATCTGATCATCCAGAAGCATCGCATAAATTTTTCCATCTGCATTTTTCGCCTGTTCACAAATAGATTTTGATATTCGCTCACGAACAAAAGATGTGATCCCGTCCAGATCGTTTGGATAAATTGTCTGCCCGTCGATGATTCCCTCTACGATTGTTGGCAAATCACGAATGGAAATCCCTTCTTTTAGAAGCTGCTTCAAAACACCTTGGATCAGCGAATAATCGATCTCCTTCTTCTTGATCTCCTCAAGCAGCACTTCATTCTCATCGGCCAGTCCGTCCAAGAGCTCCTTGATTTGCTGACGCATTAACAAATCATATAAATTCTTCCGCACCGTCATATCCAAGTGTGTAATCAAAATACTTAGCGGTTCCAGCACCTGATAATTCTTCATTTGCGCTTCTTCCAATTCACTCGGCATAATCCAGTAGCCCTCTTCCCCAAAAATCGGATCTTTTGTCGGCTCCGCATTTAGTTCTTCCATCACGCCAGGCGTCTTAAGCGCGAGCAGTTGCCCAGCTTTCAGCACCCCTTCTGCCGCCTTGACACCTTTCACCTTAATCACATATTTCCCACGCGGTCGAAAACTCGTGTTATCTTTAAAATTGATTCCCGGCACTCCGATCCCTAAATCTTGCATAATCGACTTTCGCATCAGAATGACCTTGTCTTTTGCCGTCTCGCCTTGTACCTTCTGCTTGACAAGCGCCGCAATATTCAGCCCAAGTTCGACCACCACCGGATATTTTTCTTGTGTCGCACCGAATGCCTGTTGATGTTCTTCCTCCTGCCGCCGATTTTCCGCTTGGATTTCCGCCATTTCAGCAGCAAGCTCTTTTTCATGTGCTTTCTTAAGTCCCTGCTGCGTTCGATAACCAAGTACAAGTAGGAGCAAACCGATCCCGGCAAACGGAACAAGCGGTAACGGACTAAACAGCCCCATCAAGATGAACATACCCGCAAGCGAATAAACAACAATCGCATTATTCATCAATTCTTTAAAAATACCAATTGCAACATTCTCTTCTTTCCCATCAAAAACACGCGTTACGATCACTCCTGTTGACATCGCCATTAAGAGCGAGCCAATCTGGGAAACGATCCCATCTCCAATCGTCAGCTCTGTATATTTAATTACTGCCTCTGATAAACTAAGTCCTCCCTGCATCATTCCGACGATTAGTCCAAAAACAATATTGACGATCGCCAAAAGTACTGTAAAAAGCACATCCCCCTTTACAAATTTCCCGGCACCATCCATCGCTCCATAAAATTCTGTCTCCATATTGAGACTTGCCCGCTTGTTACGCGCCTCTACTTCCGTGATCATTCGTTGGTTCAAGTCAGCATCGATCGCCATTTGTTTTCCCGGCAATGCATCCAATGTAAAACGCGCTGCCACCTCAGCCGTTCGCGATGAACCATTCGCTACAATAAATTGAAATACGATCAGGATAATAAAAATTACGATCCCTACAACAAAATTACTGCCGATTACAAAGTTGCCAAACTGCTGAATAACTTGCCCCGGATCCCCTGTAGTAAGAATCGCTCTTGTTGTTGAAATATTAATTGAAACCCGAAAAATTCCCATCAGCAAAAGCAAAGTAGGAAAACTCTTGAGCTCACTCCATTCTTTGATAGAAGTAGCTCGCATATAAACAAGCACTGAAAGCGCTAGAATCGTGACAATCACAATATCCAGCACGAACGGCGGAAGCGGTACAATCAGCGCAATCACAAATGATACAGCGATAAGGATCGCAAAATATTTTTTCAGCTGTGCCATTTTCCCCTACTCCTTTTTTATAAGCTCAGCTCGCCCTGATCCATGAGTTCCTTCATGATTTCAATCACTGCAGCATATAGCTCTTCATTTATGTATTCATCCGGATTCATCGTAAAGTAAATCGTCCGCGCTACACTCCGGTTTGTAATCATCGGCACCCCTTCCGACTCGGCAATCTGCCGGATGAAAAGAGCCAATTCATCTTCCCCTTTCACCAGCAGAAATGGCGCATGATCACGCGCCTTATCATAGCGCATCACAACAGATAAATGTGTCGGATTATTCACGACAAATGTCGCATCTGCCATTTTCTTAGTGATTGCCCCTTGTAAAAGACCGCGAGCAATACTTCTTTGTCGTTGCTTGACTTCCGGTCGCCCTTCCGTATTCTTGAATTCATCTTTAATTTCCTGCTTCGACATCCGTAAGTTCTTTTTATATTCATATTTCTGATAGATAAAATCAAGCAGGCCAATCACTGTCAAAATCAACAGTAAAGCCAAGAATTCATTTTTAAAAAGACTCACAATTTGTTTCAGTGAATACAGCCAATTTTGTCCGGTATAGCTGATCAGTGTATACAAATGATCCCGAAACCCTGCATAAGCCACATACGTAAGTAGTCCAATTATCAAAAGCGATTTTGTAATATCCACAATCCCCTTCAGACTAAACACCCGCTTAAAATAATTAGCCGGATTCATCCTCTTCCAGTTTGGTTTGATCGCCTTTGTCGTAAACAGAAAGCCGACCTGCGCTAAATAATTTATAACACCAAGTATCAGCACCATGACCATTACCGGCCACAGAACCCGAAGAAGAAGCAGCACATAAGAATAAGCATAATTGCTGAACCCTGAAAGACTTGCCTTCGCATCAAGCAATGCCCGAAAACCCGTCATTGTATTTTCTACGAATAAATGCCCGAAAAAATAAAGCAAACCAGCAATAATCAGTGTAGAAAAGAGATTCGTCAGCTCTTTACTGCGCGCTACATTCCCCTCTTCTCGCGCTTTTTTGATTCGTTTCGGCGTCGCTTTTTCTGTTTTATTATCCTTCGCCAAAAACTTCCACTCCTTTTATGAGACCAACGCTCCAAAAAAATGCATATATTGCTGAATCAATTCATCCGTCAAATTTTTAAAAACCAGACTGAGAATCGGCACGGCACAAAATAATACAAAAATACCAAATGTGATTTTAACAATAAACGCATTCATAAAAACATTGATTTGTGGAGCCGACTTTGAGATTAACGCCAGGATCGTGTTGACAATAAAAATACTTCCCATAATCGGTAGTGCTAATGATACTGCGGCTGAAAGAGCAAAAGCTAGCGTAGCCATTAAAAGATCAATAAAGCTTTTTTCAAACAAAAATCCAATATTTGCTGTAAACTGAAAGGACTGCAGCAAGTAATAAATCAGATAGTCAAGACCGCCCAGTGCCAGAAAAATCACCACAAAAAATGTATCTAAAACAGCTGCTGTAATCGAGTTCTGTGTCCCATATGCTGGATCAATCAAATTAACTTGTGAAAAACCAAGGTCGTAATCAATCATAAAACCAGCCATTTTTGGTACAAGTGCCAACATTTCTACCAATTTCGCCAGAGCCAACCCAAAAATAATCTCACTAGCGATCCGAATAAAAAGTGAAATCAGATTATTCAAACTAGAAACATCCACCTGATCTGCTACCATCATCGCAAGCGCTACCCCAAAAATCGTTTTAACACTATTTGGAATACCTCTTCCTTTCAAGAGCGGGAAAAAGAATAAAAAACTAGCAATTCTAGAAAAAGCAATCGAAAGTTGTAACAAATACTGAAATTCCATGTTTACACCTGAATCATCGTGGGTATTTTGGAAAAGATGCTGATAAATAAATCAGACATATGTTCAAACATCCATGGCCCCAAAATAAACAAGGCTACCACAAAAGCAATAATTTTTGGTAAAAACGTCAGCGATTGATCTTGAATCTGCATCATTGCCATCAATACTGCCACAATGATTACGACCACGATACACACAATCGATACCGGTAAAATCAGCATCAATGCTTCATAAAAAAACTGCTGAAAAACTTCTGTAATCGGTGTTAAATTCATCCTATGCACACCTTTCTAAAAATGAACCGTTTCAAGCATCATATTGGTAATCAAGCCATACCCGCCGATAAATATGAAGACCAAAATTTTAAATGGCAGGCTGATCGTCATCGGTGGAACCATCATCATGCCAAGATACATCAAAAGTGTGCTGACAATCAGATCAATAAAGATAAAAGCTAAATAGATAAACATCCCTGTTAAAAAACCTTGGGTAATCTGAGTTAAAATAAATGCCGGCATAAGCGCCAAAAGTGGTGCATCTTTTTTATCTTTGATCGGCTCTTTTCCCTCAGCTTTTAACATCATGTTGAGATCATGTTGGTAAGTATTACTCGCCATGTAAGTTGACAGAATCGGTTTTGTTTCATCCCAAACTTTTTCAGCTGACCAATTATTTTTCTCAGCGGGCTTATAGACCTCTTGGTACCACTCATTTGCAACTGGCTGCATCATAAAAAGTGACAGAAAAAGTGCCAAACCAACGAGCACCTGATTCGGTGGAAGATTCATCGCACCAAGACCTTGACGTGTCAATCCTAATACAATCACACAATACGTAAAATGTGTAAACATCAATACGATCGAAGCGGAAAGCGATAGAATTGTCACTAACACAAAAAGTCCAACACCAGAACTAAAACCGCCGTCTCCATTTAGACCAAGCGAATCCAGCCATTCTACTGCATGAACCGGACGGCTAAATAAAAACAAAGCACTGAAAAAAGAGAGGCAAAATATAAATGTGAAAAAAAACACATTATTTTTCCGCTTAATTTTCTTCATGAATCTGCTCCCTTTCTAGTAATCGCTCAGAAAAAGAAGCATTTCTCTGAAGATCCATCGTTTTTATCGCATGAGGTGAGAGAATCGTTAGATATTCCTTTCCGTTCACTTCTAGGATCACTGCACGTGTATCTCGTGATAACGGCAAGGCATCTTTCACAATCAACTGACCATTTTCACTTTTCTTAAATTTGCTTGATTTTTGACTTTTTTTAACAAGAAAGTATGAAATCCCTGCAAGGATCACAAGTAACAGAATAATTTTTGAAAGTGATAAAAAATAGTCCATTTTTTTGATGACTAAACATCATTTCCTCCCCTCAAGAACAATTATTCAATGCATTTTTGTATTTCGTCACTAAGTTGTCACATTTAGTGGCTGCAATAGTAAATTTTACACCAAATACAAAAAAAATCTACTGTTTTTTTTAAAATACTTATCTATTGAAAAAACATAAAAATAATTGGTTTTATCCTGTTAAACCGCTTAACCACGTTGTTATTATTGAATTATTTTTTTATTTCATTTTTAAAAATAATTCGATAGACCTAAACCTTACTAACTACCTCCGTGACTGCTTTACACAGCTCCCATATATTGGTATTATTAACATAAGCAGATTTACGGATGATAATAAGAAGAGAGGTATGTGATTCTATGCCTAAAACTGAAATAAGAAAATTACTCACTGAAATAAAAAAACAGGTAGACAATCCCAGCTCAAATACCGAACAGCAGATCAAAGAACTTGCAAGTGAAACTCCCATACATGCAGATGAGGCCACTGCAATATACCAGATGATGTGCGAATTTTATAAGGAAGTCGAAAAACGCGGTGGAATAGAAAAATATATTCATTCATCTATCAGCTGGCTTAAAATTGAACTGGAGCTCTTAAATGCCTGTTATCAAATCGCCATCTCACATGACATGAAAGTCATGGACATTTCTGAGATGCTCAGCTTGAATGATCTTAAAATCTTTCCAAAAACACCTAGCCAACTACAAAATACCTACTATAAGTTAAAAAAAGATATCATTCAATTTGAAGATATCCAAAAAAACAAACCTGGACGCAAAAGAAAATCTGAAAAAGATAAAAAACAAAAAACAAATATTTTCGGACAAGCTGTTCCTGTATCGCCCGCGGTTCCTTCATCGCTAAAAGAAAAGATCCATTTTGACAAAAACAAAGAAAAGAATCTAGTGGATTTACTCAGCGGCATGAAAAGCAATGTTCAGATCCTAAGTGAAACAACCGGCAATCATAATGTCTATGATTTACTGAAAAGCATTTATTCACTTTCCTCACTTGCTGTCCAAAAAGAGGAATTGGACCGAAAATACCAAGTCCTTCAAAACGAGAATGCCGACCTTGAGCAGCAAATCTTCACTTTGAAACAGCAAAATGAAGCTTTAACAGAGGAATTTCACACTTTGGCCAAGCAGGTAGCCCAATTTGTTTATACGGATGATGTTGAACAAATCAGTGCTCTGCCGCTATTTGCACAGGAATCGATTGTAACGCTTAATAAATTAGGCGTATTTAAAGAGAATTATAAAGATATGTAATATTTTAGGAGGTTCTTTTATGTATATCGAAATCTATCTAACAAACGGCGAATCGATTCGTCTAGATGATGATGCAAAAATCGAGGGCATATTCATCCATGATCTTACAAGCAAACAAATTCAAACTCTTTTTGCCCAAAACTGCATCGAACTGACAAAATATGACCTCACATACTTCGTTAACACCGTTCAAATCGCCTATTTTCAAAAAGGCGAGGGCATCCGTTAAAGATTAAAAGAACTCCAAATTTGCATGGAGTTCTTTTTATTTTTGTAAATTTATTAACAATTTCATTGCAGTTACTAACAACTTCTGATAATCCTCCTCAAATAGCCTGAATTCCCCTATAATGAAAAAAAGCCTAAAGGAGGAATGATGATGCCCCTATTCGATGCTTTCAAAAATCTAGCTGGTGAGAAATTCAGCGACTTTATTGGTAGTGAAAAAATTCAAGATGCTGCAGCAAATGCACCTGAAGAAGTACAAAATTTAACCGATTCCTTACAGCCCGAAGAATTAGCAAATCAAACAGAACAAATCAAAGATCAGCTTGATCCGACTCAGCTTACTGATCAAGCATCCGATCACTTCAACCAAGTAGTGGATCAAGTTGGTGATCAGCTGAGCGGTGCCAGCGAATTGCTTGACTCTGTGAAAAATTTCTTTGGCAAATAGTTGCACCCCCTATCTGTTTCCACTACAATAAAACAGTAATCTAATATTTTACAAAAGGAGCTTTTCAATTATGGGTTTATTTAACAGCATATTAGGCAACGCAGGTGGAATGGAGATTCATGATGCTGAGGAAGCATTGAAAGATGTACTAATTCCTGGCGAGAACGTCGAAATGGCGTACAAACTTGTGCGAGATATGATTATCTTTACCGACCATCGTTTGATTTTGATTGATAAGCAAGGTGTTACAGGGAAGAAAACAGAATACAAATCGATCCCTTTCAAAAGTATCAGCCGTTTCAGTGTAGAAACAACTGGTCATTTTGATTTGGATGCTGAACTGAAAATCTGGATTTCTAGTGCACTTGAACCTGCAGAGATCCTTACTTTTTCTAAAGATAAACACGTAGATGATATTCATAAAGCACTAGCAGTCGCTGTTCTTGGTAAATAAGCAGCTAACTAGTTTCCTGCATGAAAAGAACTTTATCTGGTCATTTAAAATGATCAGATAAAGTTCTTTTTTTATTTCTAAATTGTTCATTCATTATAAAATAAAAGACTAGACATTTTAAAATAAATGAGTATAATTATGTTAGAAAACGTTTTCAAATCATCTTAAATTGGGGGAGTTTAAAAATGAATCGATTTATGGAATTGATTGGAAATAAATTAATGCCTATTGCGGCAAAATTGGGAGAAAACCGTTATCTTAGTACTTTACGTGATGCATTCATGCTCGCATTCCCGCTGACAATGTTTGGTTCTATTGCTGTTGTTTTAATCAATCTACCATTTTGGAGTGATGAATTCCGCGAAACCTTGAATCAATACTTAGGAAACGCCCAAAATGCAACAATGAGTATCATGACACTATTTGTTGTGTTTGGAATTGGCTATTACTTATCCAAATACTACAAAGTCGAAGCAATCTTCGGCGGAGCAATTGCACTCGCCAGTTTCCTCATCCTAACGCCGTTTTACTTTGACAGTCCAAATGGAGAAGTGATCACTGGTGCGCTTTCACTCGACCGATTGGGAGCAAAAGGGATGTTTATCGGCATGCTTTCCGCATTTGTTTCAGCTGAAATCTATCGTTTTTTTGTTCGGCGCAATTGGACAATCAAAATGCCTGATGGTGTGCCGCCAGCCGTTGCCAAATCATTTGCCGCACTTATTCCAGCCATATTAACACTTTCTATTTTTCTGCTTATTAACTTTATCGTACAAGCTGGTTTTCAAACAAATCTGCATGATGTGGTCTACTCTGTCATACAAAAACCACTCGTTGGACTCGGTTCAGGCATCGTTCCAACTTTGATCGCACTTTTCTTTGTCCAAATTCTCTGGTTTTTTGGCTTGCATGGCCAAATTATCGTCAACTCTGTTATGGATCCCATCTGGAATACACTGATGCTTGAAAATTTAGATGCCTATAAGGCAGGAGATGCGCTCCCTCACATTATTTCAAAACCATTCTTAGAAGTCTTTACTGTTGGGCTAGGCGGATCGGGTATGACACTCGCTGTTGTTATCACACTTGCCTTTTTCATGAAAAGCAAGCAAAGTAAAGAAATTGGCCGCCTTGCCCTTGGTCCCGGTCTCTTTAACGTCAACGAACCCGTGTTATTCGGTCTTCCTATTGTCCTAAACGCAACGATTCTAATTCCATGGGTATTAGCACCACTAGTTGTCACTGCACTTAATTACTTTGTTATGAGTATCGGACTGGTTCCAGCACCAACTGGTGTATCTGTACCCTGGACAGTTCCGATCATCATCAATGGAATACTAGCCACCAACTCATGGCTCGGGGGCGCCTTACAAATTGTCGATTTTCTCATCGTCTTTATAATCTGGTATCCATTCCTAAAAGTACTTGATAAGACGAATTTAGCTCGTGAAACCCTTGCTGAAAACGATAAATAGTTGCTTTTCCACCCCCTTATGCTATAATTTGTCTAAAAAAGACTAGACATTTTATGAACTTATGGAAAGCTAGGTGACAGCATATGGTGAAATACGAACAGATTGCAACTGATATTCGTGAAAAAATCTACTCAGGCTATTATCCTCCAGAAGCTCTTCTTCCCGATCAACTGACCCTTTGTAAGACCTTTGATTGTAGCAGAATGACCATCAAGAAAGCTTTTGATATTTTAGCGATGGAAGGACTGATTTACAGACAGCGTGGCTCCGGGACTTATGTCATGAAAAATGCGCTTGCCAATAAAAAAGACATTACACTCCGTGAATATAATGGTTTAACAAAAATGATGGGAAAAGAACATATTACAAGCAAAATCATTCGCTTTGATGTTCTTTTTCCTGATGAGCGAATCGCTGAACAACTGCTCATCAAAACCAGTCAACCTGTCTATTCACTCATTCGGCTTCGTCTTTTAGATGGCCGTCCATATGTTTTGGAACATACCTACATGCCAGTAGATCTTGTACCCAATCTGACGCCTGATCATCTGCTTAGTTCCATTTATGCTTATCTAAAAGAAGATTTAGGTCTTATTATGAGCGGAGCTTTTCGAAAAATCAATGCAGATAAGCCTTCCACTTATGATCAAAAATTTTTAGCATGCGATGAACATGATCCTGTTCTCGAAGTCGAACAGGTCGTCTATTTAAAAGATGGTCGTCCAATTGAATATTCCCGTTCACGTCATCGTTATGACACCCGAAGTTTTGTTGTTCTAGATCATCATGAAATTTAAAAAATCGCTGTTTGAGAAGTACACATCACTTGCCCAAACAGCGATTTTTTTACAGAACATGCTATCAATAAAAGGAAAAGTTTCATTTAAAAATAACGAAAAAGGCTGTACCAAATGGCACAGCCTCTTTCAGCGCAATCAAAAGGAGAAATTCACACAATCAAATAAAGGGGGTATTTGTTTGTGATTTATTTCACGGTACTAATATATCATATTTTATCCACAAACTCAATACTTCACAAACTTTTTTTTGAAAGCAAGATTCAATAACTCTTAGCATTTTAATTCAACTATCAAGAAAAAATCACTATTAATCTTTCCAACTGTTATACATCAATGTAAAAAAATAAAAACACAAATCATATCTAACCAATAAAATAGCCAAAAAATTGTTTTTCATTCCAAATTCTAAATAATAACAATAAATCTTTTTGTCATACAAAAAAAGAGACTTCTCATTTAGGAAGTCTCTTTTTTCATTAAAAGATCGCTTTTTTTTTTCATATTTTTCTTTTAAAAAATTTTTTCACAATCATTTTACCAGATTTTCCAGCTCTTCCAAACGTTGTTCAAAAACTTTCAAAGCATCATCTACAAATGTTGGCTGTGACATATCCACGCCCGCGCGTTTCATTACTTCGATCGGAAAATCTGAGCTTCCCGCCTTCAAATAATTCAAATAGCCATCAACAGCAGATTGACCCTCTGTCAATATCTTGGCACTCAAGGCTGACGCTGCTGAGAATCCTGTCGCATATTGATAAACATAGTAATTCATATAAAAATGAGGAATACGCGACCATTCATAGCCTATTTCATCATCATAAGTCATCGATTCCGTTCCATAATATTTCTTATTGATCTCAAAATACGTATTTGTTAAATACTCAGCTGTCAGTGCTTCACCATTTTGATCTGCTTGATGAATCTGATGTTCGAATTCAGCAAATTGAGTCTGCCGAAAAACAGTCCCTTTAAATCCAT
Organism: Listeria ilorinensis; assembly: GCF_913566895.1. Classification (GTDB taxonomy): domain Bacteria; phylum Bacillota; class Bacilli; order Lactobacillales; family Listeriaceae; genus Listeria; species Listeria ilorinensis. The sequence goes on from NZ_CAJYCN010000007.1 coordinate 68,422, forward strand.
CTAAATAATAATTCAACAAGTAAGCGCGAACTTCTTGATCCTCATATTTCTTCAACATATAATCCATCAGAAGGTTTTCATTCGTGGTTGAAGCAATCTCTGCCAAGAAAATCGAATAATCCCCGTAGACATACGGTTGATAATTCCTTGTGTAATAGCTGTGAACGCTGTGTCCAAGTTCATGCGCTAGCGTAAATACATTATTAATGTTATCCTGCCAGTTCAGCAAAATATAAGGATTTGTACTATAAGCCCCAGAAGAATAGGCTCCACTGCGTTTTCCTTTATTCTCGACTACATCGATCCAGCGCTCGTCAAACGCTTTTTTAAGAATTTGCTGGTATTCGTCCCCAAGAGGTTTTAATCCTTCTAAAACGAGCTCTTTAGCCTCTTCAAAGGTGAATTCCATCTTGACATCATTTGAAAGAGGCGTATAAAGATCATACATGTGCAGTTCTTCTAAGCCCAGAAGCTCTTTCCTAAGTTTCAAATAGCGATGTAATAATGATATATGCCGATTAACGGAATCCAGTAGCGCATCATACACTGTCTCTGGAATATGGTTTCCAGAAAGAGCTGCCTCTCTAGCCGAATGATATCCTCTTGTCAATGCATAAAAATTGGATTTTTTCACTTGACCACTAAGTGTTGAAGCTAATGTGTTTTTCAGCCCTTCGTAGACCTCATACATTCCTTTGAATGCAGCCTTACGAACCTTGCGATCACTGCTTTCAATCAATTTTCCATAACGGCCATGTGTGATTTCAATGTCTTCGCCCTTCTCCCCTTTGATCATTTGGAATTTAAGATCTGCATTATTCAATGTATTGAAGGTCTTTGAGGCATTGCCCATTACTTCACCTGCACTGGCTAATAATGCTTCCTCTTTTTCACTTAAAATATACGGACGGCTTAGATTCAAATCTTCCAACAGGTGTTTATAAAGACGTAATTCTTCGTTCTCTGCTAAAAAATCAGCCAATTTAGTCTCATCAATCGCTAAAATTTCCGGATCAAAGTAAGCAAACCCAGAAATAATCTTAGTGAAAAGACTACCGACTCGGCTGTACAATCCCTGATATACAGCGTTTGTCGTATCTTGATCCATTTTTAAATGGGCGTAGACATACAGATTCTCCAGCTGATCGTATAGTTCATCACGAAACTTTAATGCACCCAGCAAGTTTTCAGCGCTTGCGCCCAGTTTCCCTTGCCATTTGGTGCTTTCTTCACCTTTTGCCGCTACCTCTTTAAAAGCTTCTTCAAAAGCCTCATCCGTAGCAAAGATGGGTGTTAAATCCCACTTCATATTTTCCGGCACCTCTTCGCGCAATGGAAGAGCCGCAGCCTTGTTTTCAGCCATCAGCCAATCACTCCCCTACAACAGTATTCTTATTAATTATGAGCTAAAACACGTGAAATTGCAAAAAAACAGAATTTTTCATTGATCGATATGCCAATTCGCTCCTTGCAACATTCTTTTAAACAAATACTTCTCTTCACTCACCTGTACAAGTACCTGTTGTTTTTCCAAATAAATCAAATACTCTTCTAGCAAAAATCGACAAGCTTGCTTCGGCAAATAGATCGTTTTGATTGGCTGAATTGTTTTCTGAAAGCAAGTCCATATCTGTTGTTTAGTAAATAGATTCCCCGCTGAAAACTGCTCAAAAAAATGGACATAAAGCTGATATTGCCATTCGATCGCAGGAGTAATGACCAAAAATTGACTATTTAATTGTATGCCCACTTCTTTTGGTAAACTATGTAGCGTCAAACCATTTGCATATAAGGTTCTCATAAAATTTCCTTGGGCTTCGTATTTCGCATAATAATAACAAGTTTTTTGTCGTTCCATTTGCAGATTTTGTTTTAAGTAAAACTGACGAAAGCGTATCCGTCCTACCGCTCTTTTCATATCTGCCTCACACCAATCAAGTGGTAAATCCATCACGGAAGCAAAAAATCGATTTCCACCTTCATAAGTCAAGTGATAATAAAGGCGTAGGCATTGGTCACTAACGGAAAAACACCAGAGATGGTAACCCCACTCATCATGTTTCCGAATAAAAGCTTTTTGAAAAGCGGTTAAATGATAGCGTCCCCTACACATCTCAAGCTGCTGACCTAGAATCCATTCAGCTTGAAGACCCACCTGCTCATAATCATCCGTTCTATCGATCAGTTGGCTAATAGGAATTGTTGCACATTGAAATTCGACTGCTATTTTCTGATCAACTAAAATATCCGCCTGTCTTGCAATCATCTTTAAATAGTGTTCCAGTGAAATTTCGTGACTCTGTCGTAATAACCAGTCCGCCAATAGCCACTTTCCATTTAAATGCCGTTCACTTTCTCCCTCAGAAGCAAAGCTACACTTCGAAGAGCATTTATGAGCAAAATGTGGCGTCTTAAGCGGTCCTGCTTTGATCACCAGTTCCTCCTGACATGCCTGACAAAAATAAATGGTTTGCTGCGTCTTCAAGTAGCCCACATTCGCACGCGTAACTGTATACGACTTTCCTTGCTGATCCTGTGCTGTAAACATTTCGTCTCCTCTTTCCTTTTACTTTACTAATTCCTCCTTTCTCTGGATTTTCCTGCTAAAAAAGGCAAAGTTAAAAAAAGACCTGATTTCTGCTTTTTTCTAAGCAAAAATCAGGTCAGATTAAATTATTTACTGAAATAGTGTTGAATTTGACTTAAAGCTTCATCAGCAAAAATAACTTTGCCGTATTCTTCCAACAGACAACCCGTCAAATTCGACTCGGCTCCATATTCCAGCAAGATACTTACCGCATTGTCAATGTTTGATTCATCATACTGTGCTTCGGGGAATTCCACATAAAGATAATATTTATCTTGATAATGATAGAGTTTTGAAGCAATACCTTTTAGGCCAGTTGCTTGACTCATCGTGATAATATCTTCAAAATCGCTAAACGCTAAAATAAACTCCAGCGTATCCTCTTCATCTAGTTCTTCTTTTTTGTTTGGATTGAAATTTTCTTCAAGCAACTTTTCAATTCGCTCGTCTGCCATACCGCTTGCTTCCGGTATATTCATATCAAATCCGCCTTCTGCTTTGCCTGCAGCTTTTGTAACAAAAACCTCCAGACCATGCTTCAGCGCTTGTACTTGTATCCAGAGCGGACCTTCTGGAGCGAACTCTTCTTCATACTTCAGTTCATCCATCATTTCCCAGAAAAGTTCTTCACTTTTCTCACGGTCATACCAAACATCTTCTTGGTTAAAGCCACGCTCTTCCAGATCTAGATAAGAAATGTAAAACTTGATCGTATCTTCATTAATGCGTTCAATTTCCATCGTCACACTCTCCCTTCCTCTTTAGTCATTGACAATGAAGGGTAAAAATTATTTCTTCTTTCATTGTAGCCTAAAATGAAAATTTATACCACCATAAGTTATCAAATGCCTTGATGGAACCTAATCATAGACTAAAAATATTAAAATTACAAGAATATCAGCTTAAAATTACCATAAGTAAAAAAAAAGCTGTCAATCATCCAATCGACAGCTCTAGCTACTATTTAATTAACCATTTTTTGAGCTTCACGAAGCTGATAAGTACGCACCTTGCGTGGCAAGAAACGGCGAATCTCATCTTCGTTGTACCCTACTTGCAGACGTTTCTCATCAATGATGATAGGACGACGAAGCAAGCCTGGATTTTTTTGAATCAGTTCAAATAATTCTTGTAGTGGTAAACTGTCTAAATCGACATTTAATTTCTGGAAGGTTTTTGAACGGGTCGAAATAATTTCATCTGTACCATCTTCAGTCATACGTAAGATTTCTTTAATTTCATCCAAACTAAGCGGTTCAGAAAAAATATTTCTTTCTTTATATGGGATTTCGTGTTCTTCTAGCCATGCACGTGCTTTACGGCAAGATGTACAACTAGGTGAAGTGTATAACGTTACCATTAGACATTCACACTCCTTATAAGGGTTTATTGTTTCATTCATTTAACGAAATTCTATCCATTTCTCTATTTGGAAGAATAAAGAAGAATTCACTCCTTCATTATACACTAAATTTGTGAAATAAAATATACTAATTTTAAATTTCTTCCTAAATATGCAGAAATTGTCTAGGTATGCCGTTAGTAATAACTTACCCCTACTATACTGACTTTAAACGAGAATTACATGAAAAAATATTGCTTTAAATGAAAAATTGATGAGAAATAAATGAAAGCTATATGAAAAAACATGCTCAGACATTTGCCAAGCATGTTTTCCCTTTATTTCTGATGCTCTGCGATAAGCGCAGCATGTTTTTCCTTATAAGTGACAAGCTCAGCTTCCGAGCAGTAAACAAAGTGCCCTGGGGAAACCTCACGCATCTTGATCTCTTCACCATCTTGGTAAGCATGGATACTTGGATCATAAATTTTCCGAACCCGAGTCCGTTCATAGTTAGGATCTGGCAAAGGAATTGCAGATAACAGTGATTCTGTATAGGGGTGAAGCGGCGCCCGATAAAGTTCATCCGCATCTGCCAATTCTACTAATTTTCCGTAATACATAACTCCAATTCGGTCACTAATATACTTCACCATTGATAAATCATGGGCGATAAATAAGTATGTCAGCCCTTTTTCTTTTTGGAGTTCTTTCAACAGATTAACCACTTGCGCTTGAATAGACACATCAAGTGCAGAGATTGGTTCATCCGCGATAATAAATTCTGGTTGGACAGCTAGCGCACGAGCAATTCCGATCCGTTGTCTTTGTCCACCTGAGAATTCATGCGGATAACGACCAGCATGCTCTTTACTTAGACCAACCGTTTCTAACAGGCGGTAAACTTGTTGATCTGCCTCTTCTTTTGTCTTGGCCAATTCATGGATATTGATCCCCTCAGCAATAATATCCCGAACTTTCATCCGTGGATTTAAAGACGCATAGGGATCTTGGAAAATCATTTGCATCTTTTGTCGAAATTCGTGCATCTCTTTACGTGATTTTTTTCCATGAACATTTTTGCCGTTATAAAGAACTTCACCACCAGTGGCATTATAAAGACGAATGATCGTCCGGCCAGTTGTGGATTTCCCACAACCAGACTCACCAACAAGCCCCAGTGTTTCTCCTTTATAAATATCAAAGGAAATATCGTCAACAGCGCGAACTTCATTAGGTTTTCCCTGATTGAAGTATTGTTTCAAATTATGAATCTCCACTAATTTTTCGCGTTCACTCATCAACTTCTACCCCCTTTGCATGAACAGCTTGCATTCCTGGGTGAAGCTTTGCAAACTCTTCCTGCCGTCTAAGAACAGCTTCCGGCGGTGTTACTTCCGGTGCATCAGGATGCAAGAGCCAAGTTGCCGCAAAGTGGGTATCAGATACCTTAAACATTGGCGGCTGCTCTTCTAAATCGATTTGCATCGCATATTGATTCCGCGGCGCAAATGCATCCCCTTTTGGTGGTTTCAAAAGATCAGGTGGTGTACCTGGAATTACGAATAACTCTTCATCATCCGTATCAAGTGTCGGCATCGAGCTAATGAGACCCCAAGTATATGGATGCTGCGGATTATAGAAAATTTCATCAACCGTACCGATTTCCACGATTTTCCCAGCATACATAACTGCCACCCGGTCAGCTACATTAGCAACTACACCTAGATCGTGGGTGATAAAGATGATTGACGTATCGATTTTCTTTTGCAAGTCTTTCATTAAATCAAGAATCTGAGCTTGAATAGTTACATCCAGCGCAGTTGTTGGCTCATCGGCAATTAGTACCTGCGGATTACAAGCAAGCGAAATCGCAATAACGACCCGTTGACGCATACCACCAGAAAATTGGTGCGGATATTGTTTAATCCGTTCTTCGGCTTTAGGGATCCCAACAAGTTGAAGTAATCGAAGCGCCGTTTTATGTGCCTCTTTTTTACTGATTTTTTGGTGTTTGATAAGCGGTTCAGAAATTTGTTTGCCAATTGTCATCGTAGGATTGAGCGATGTCATTGGATCTTGGAAAATCATCGCGATATCTTTTCCGCGAATTTTTTGCATCTGCGCTTCTGTAGCAGTTGCTAAATCTTTTCCATCAAACAAAATATGTCCCGATTTTATTTTTGAATTACTTTCCGGCAACAAACGCATAATTGCTTTTGTTGTAACGGATTTACCTGAACCTGATTCTCCTACAATCGCGAGCGTCTCCCCTTTAAAGAGGTCGAAGCTTACACCACGGATTGCTTTCACTTCTCCCGCGTATGTGTGGAAAGAAATATTCAGATCCTTAACTTCTAATAGTTTTTCCATTTCTCCTCACCTCTCATTTAGTCACGCATTTTCGGATCGAACGCATCGCGAAGACCATCAGCAATCAAGTTGAAAGCAATCATGATCAAACAAAGTACGATACATGGATATAGAACCATATACGGCAGCACCTGCATCGTCTTATACCCATCATTGATAAGTGTACCGAGCGATGCTGCTGGAGCTGGAAGCCCTAGTCCGATAAAGCTTAGGAAAGCTTCGAAGAAAATGGCACTTGGAATACTGAACATGACGTTGATAATAATAATCCCGGATACGTTCGGCAGCAAGTGTTTAACTAAAATTTTCGGTGCAGATTCACCCAGTGTAACGGAAGCCATGACAAACTCTTGATTTTTGAGCTTGAGCACCTGCCCCCGCACAACCCTGGCCATTGTTATCCAACTGGTCATGGCGATGGCGATTATAATCGAGATAATCCCCGGATCAAGCACGAGAAGCATCAAAATGACGACAACGAGATTCGGAATAGCTGAAATAATTTCCAGAACACGCTGCATGAAATTATCCACACGTCCACCAACGTAGCCAGAAATCAGCCCATAAGCAACCCCGATAACAAGGTCACAAAGAGCAGCAACAACAGCAATCAGTAATGAAACCCGAGTGCCTTCCCAAATACGATAGAACTGGTCGCGACCAAGTGTGTCACTTCCAAGCCAATAATAAACATTATCATCAATATTTTTTTGTTTGTATACATCTACTTCTGTTCCACCGATATCTTGCTTCCCGTTCCAGAATGGCATATTTTCAAAGCCCTGAACTTTAGGAGGCAGGCTGGCATTTGTATTGACCATTTCATCATAAATACCATGGCCGCGGAAAATCGGTGCAAAAATAGCCATTAGAATAATAATCGCCAAAACGATGATTGAAACTAATGCCGCTTTATTTTTACGAATCCTAAGCCATGAATCTTGTAAGAAGGTCAGACTAGGACGTTGTATTTTTTCTGCTTCAGAGTCCTGCAGGTGAGCAGGCTGAAATAATTCTTTTGCAATTTTATGTTCCGCCATTAGCTCTTACCTCCTGACACACGAATACGAGGATCAATCAATCCATACAATACATCAACAACGAAAATAATCGCAACGAGCATTGCCGCAAACAGTAAAGTTGTTCCCATGATTACCGGATAGTCATTCGTTTGAATCGAAGAAACAAACTGACTACCGATCCCAGGGATACTAAAGATATTTTCAATAACGAGTGAACCGGTCATCAGCGACACTGAAAGCGGTCCTAAAACCGTAATAAGTGGAATAAGTGCATTACGAAGGGCATGTTTAAATGCAATCGACATTTTACTATTCCCTTTCGCTTTTGCCAGCAAGATATAATCGGATGCAAACACATCGATTAATTCCGTTCTCATAAACCGAGCAGCTGTTGCAAGCGGGAACATCGCCAGCGCAAATGCAGGCAGAATCGTATATAAGAAACCATCCCAACCGGCTACCGGCAACCATTGCAATTTGGCACCAATCCAGTATTGAAGAACCGTCGCAAATACGAATGACGGAACTGATTTTCCTATAATTGCTATAAATGTACTGGTGTAATCCGGCCATTTATTTTGATACATGGCAGCAATAATCCCGAGGATCACCCCGAAAATAAGACCAAACACCATTGCCTCTAGAGCCAATTGAATGGAAGGTCCAATCAAGTCTCCAAGAATTTCTGATACAGGACGATTATCCAATTGGAACGACACGCCTAAATCACCGTGCAGTAGTCCTGTCATATAGTCGAAATATTGAACTGGTAGCGGATCATTTAGGCCATACTGTTCGTTCATCATTTGGATTTGTTCATCGCTCATTTTTTCCTGATTACGATAAGGTGTTCCCGGTAGGAACTTCATCAGAAAAAATGTAACAGAGGCAATAATGAACAATGTAATGAACATATAAAGCAGCCTTTTTAATGTATACTTTACCATCTATCTCGACACCTCCTAAGTATTTTTTATATCGCAAGTTTATTTCAAGGTCCGTCTTGTTCCCCTATACTCGGGAGTTTGCGAAACCAGTTGAAACCAAACGATTTTTCTAAGTTAAATGACGATCATCTATTGTCAAATTATATAAGTTAAATTGTCTAATAATGATTGGCCTAAAATATCAGCAAAATGAGAGAGTATATCGAAATATACTCTCTCTAAAATCAAGCATTTCTTAAAGATTCTTATTTAGTCAAGTATACATTTTTGTAAGTATAGTCTGGACCAAATGGATTCTTTTGTAGATTATGAATGTAATCTTTTTGAAGGTAAGCATTTGCACGGTGGTAAAGTGGTTGGATCGCTACGTCATCATCAAGAAGAATCTTTTCAGCGCCGACCATTTCATCCCAACGTTTTTGATCATCTGCAGCATAAGTTACAGAAGCATCTTCAAGGATTTGATCATAATCTTTGTTCGAATAGCTCATTCTGTTTTGAGAACCATCTGTTTTGAATAGGTCTAGGAATGTCGATGGATCCTGATAGTCAGGGCCCCATCCGCTCATAGACATATCATAGTTTTGGTCTTGGTCATTTTGAAGACGTACTTTAAATGGTACGTTTTTCAAGTTAACTGTCAAGCCTTCCAGATTTGTTTGCCATTGGTTTTGTAGGAATTCAGAAGATTTCTTCGCATTTTCAGTATCATCAGAAGTAAATTCGATTGTCAACTTGTCTAGGCCAAGTTCTTCAAGACCTTTTTTCCAATATTTTTGAGCTTCTTTTTTATTATATTCTAAGTGAGCGCCAGATTCTTTCACGTAATCTTCTTTATTACCTGGATCAAATGTGAATTCTGGTGGCACCAAGTTGTTTGCTGGTTTAGAACCATTTTGAAGCACTGTATCTACATAAGCTTGTTTGTCAACGGAAAGAGCCAATGCACGACGAATATTTTCGTTTGCAAGTGGTGTATCTTTGCCATCACGTTTTTGGTTGAATTTAATGTAGAAAGTAGAAGAATCATTCACAACTGTATAATCTTTGTTATCTTTGTTTTGTGCAGCATATTCAGCACTTAGAAGCGCACGATCAATCTTATCAGTGTTATAAAGGTTCAAGCTAGTACCGGAATCTTGAACAACTTGTACATTGATTTGTTTCAATGTTACATTTTTCTTATCCCAGTAGTTATCATTTTTCTTGTAAGTCCATTTTTTATTCGTTCCTGTCCAGTCTTCTAACACGAATGGACCGTTATAAAGGATACTGTCGCTGTTTTGCGCATATTTGTCGCCTTTTTCAGTTACATATTTTTCATTCAATGGGAAGAATGTTGGGAATGCAAACAACGAGTTGATGTAAGTAGTTGGTTTAGCTAAAGTAACTTCTAATGTGTAGTCATCTACAGCTTTAACGCCCAATTCTTCTGGTTTTTTCTCACCTGCTACGATTTCAGAACCGTTTTTGATTGCATCAAATAGGTAAGAGTATGTTGCTGTTGTCGCTGGGTCAACAGCACGACGCCATGCAAACACGTAATCATTTGCTGTTACAGGGTCACCGTTTGACCATTTCGCATCTTCACGTAATTTGAAGGTATAAACAGTTTTGTCATCGCTGATTTTTGGTTCTTCAGCTGCTCCTGCGATTGCTGGGATACCGTCTTTATCAAGTGCATAAAGACCTTCATTCGTTTGGTTAAGCACGTTCAAACCAACTTGGTCATCCGCTTTTGAGCTATCTGCTGAAGGAATTAGAGCTGATTCAGCTAAATTAAGTACTTGCTCTCCTGATGGTTTTCCTGAGTCCTTGCTAGAGCTTTTTGAGTCGGAAGAAGAATCACTGCCCCCGCCACATGCTACTAAGACTAAACTTAGTAATAGTGTAAATCCAAGTGTCAAAAATAATTTAGATTTCTTCACTAAGTATACCTCCCTTTTTTATTTTTCTGAAAAATTTGCTCGATTACTATTATACTCTAAGTTTTTCCTCTTTGTAAATCAAACAAGCATATGAATAAAATAAATCATCGAATTGCTAATGAATAAAGAAATGAAATTATTCCTTGAAAAGTCTGAATAAATATTCAAACAAATCAAGCAATCCACTTCCTGAACATCTACAGAAAATGTTAATTAAGTTTTCTGAAAACAAGTTCAGTTTAATCTAACAACTCGCTTCTCCATTTTAGTCAATAACAAGTTTGAATTGCGTAAACAAAAAACTAAAAGTACAACAACAAGCGACTTAATCCTCTAAAAATTTTAGGATTATATTTATTTATATACTTTTTTTCGCTCTTTGTCTAGATAAAAACATCAAAAATTTATTTAAATTTATTAATTATTTAATGAAAGCCTGATAGAATGGGTCTTTATGGATTTTAAATTTTTTTCTTGCTAAGAACGAACTTTTTTGAATCCAAATAAAAAAATCGTTCGTTTTTCCCTTTTATTTCTAATTTTCTAAATATAGTTTGTTTTTATTATCCGAAAAGTTTAACGGATCACACTCTGCATAGGATAGTCAACTTATTGCATTTATGGTAAAGTATGTAAGAACAAAATTTTTGAGGTGAACAATTTTGCTAAAACGTTTTTTACTTTTTACTGGTATTCAAGAAATTTTAATCTTTGTTTGGATGCTGATTCAAGAAGGACAGTTTTCCTTATTTCACTATATCAATATTTCTTTCGGTATTTCTTTCTTCTTTTTTCTAGCCGGCTTACTTATTTACATCATGAAAAGTGGTTTTTTAGACCGTACACATGATAGCTTCCGCAAATTTTTGCGTCGAAAAGATGAAGAAGAGACGGAGTTCTCAGATATGATGCTTTCGGAACTTGTTGGAATTGGTTACCAGGCGATCTTATTTAGTGCACTGTTTGTTTTGGCAACTTGTTTGATCGCTCTTCTTTTTTATTACCTGTAATTGACGTTTTTGCATTCTATTGTTAGAATAAAATTAATTATAACTGATGCGTGATGAGGAAGAATAGTAATCATTTTCTCTGCTTTTTAGAGAGATTGCGGTTGGTGAGAGCAATCAAGCAGGAAATGACGAATGGGCCTTCCGAGTACTGGTTGTGAACACGATGAGTAACAACCAGCGGCTTAAAAACCGTTATCTTTCCGAGTGCTCTTGTTGAAAAGAGTATTAGGGTGGCACCGCGGCAAACCGTTCGTCCCTATTTTTTGTAGGGATGGGCGGTTTTTTCACGTCTATCAAACCATTAAGGGAGGAATTTGAAATGAAAAAAGTTATTTTTTCTGGCATTCAGCCAAGCGGCGATTTGACACTTGGCAACTATATCGGCGCTTTAAAACAGTTTGGACAATTTCAAGATGAGTACGATTGTTATTACTGCATCGTAGACGAGCATGCTATCACGGTTCCACAGGATCGCTTAAAACTACGTCAGCAAACAAGAAGCCTTGCTGCGCTTTACCTGGCTGTTGGACTAGATCCAGCCAAATCAACACTTTTTATCCAATCTGAAGTAGCGGCTCACGCACAAGCTGCATGGATCCTCCAATGTAATATTTATATCGGCGAGCTAGAGCGAATGACACAGTTTAAAGATAAATCTGCCGGAAAAGCTGGTGTCAGTACCGGTCTTTTGACTTATCCCCCACTAATGGCAGCCGATATCCTGCTCTATCAGACAGATTTGGTTCCTGTCGGCGAAGATCAAAAACAACATATTGAACTTACACGAGATGTAGCAGAGCGGTTTAACAAAAAACATAATGAGGTCTTTAAAATCCCTGAAATCTATGTACCGAAACAAGGAGCTCGTGTCATGTCTTTACAGGAACCAACGAAAAAAATGAGTAAGTCTGATGAAAACCGCAAAAGTGCGATCTACCTTCTTGATCCGCCAAACACAATTATCAAAAAAATCAAAAGTGCTGTGACGGACTCAGAAGGAATCGTCAAATATGATAAGGAGAACAAACCTGGTATTTCGAATCTACTCTCTATTTATTCAGCTCTAACAGATAGAAGCATCGCAGAACTTGAAAATGCCTATGACGGAAAAGGTTATGGCGATTTCAAAGCTGATCTAGCTGAAATCGTGGCTGCTGAACTAACACCCATTCAAGAGCGCTACCACGCTTTTCTCGCCTCTAAAGAACTTGATACGATTTTAGATGAAGGAGCAGAAAAAGCGGCTCGTGTGGCGAATAAAACGCTACATAAAATGGAAAATGCAATGGGGCTTGGCAGAAAGCGCCGTTAATCTCTATAAAGAAGACTGGACAGCCTGATGGATTAAGCTGTCCAGTCTTTTTTAGTGATAATTATCCAATAACTTTCAGTTCCACATCAATGTTGCCGCGAGTTGCTTTTGAATATGGACAAACTTGATGGGCTTTTTCTACTAACGCTTCTGCCTTCTCTTTGTCCACACCGTCAATTTCGACTTCCAAGACAACTCCAACTTTAAAACCTCCGTCAGCTGGATCGCTATAAAGAGACACTGTTGCTGTAACCGTGCTTTTTGCGTCGATTTTTTCTTTGCCAAGAACTAGCTCTAATGCGCTGTTAAAGCATGAGCTATAACCTGCTGCAAATAACTGCTCTGGGTTCGTCCCACCGCCGCCTTCTCCACCAAGTTCTTTAGGTGCTGAGATATCGAAATAAAAGACATTATCAGGTGAATGTACCTCCCCGCTTCTGCCGCCTGTATTTGTGATTGTTGTTTCGTACAATTTTTTCATGCTTTCTCCTCCTACTTTCTTTACAATATCTAATTGGTCATTGATCTCAGGTAACATCCTCATGTAAGCTATGAATACTTCTAAAGTAGCTGTATTTGGTTTATTTACCCTCTTTTTTCAAAATTAGACTTTATTAAAGAAGAAAGATGAACTTATTCTTATAAAATTCTTTTTCTAAAATGAGTATCTTACTTGTCTTTCGTCAACATTTATCAAATATTTAAAATTGTTTTATTAGGGCAATGCTAAAAGACATTACTATATAGATTTTCCTGTGCTAATAGCTTTTCATATTATAAATACAACATTTTGCTTATAAAAAAACAGTATTCAGTGAAAGCACGTTTTCATGCTTCACTAAATACTGTCTATAAAATAATTATTCTTCTACTTTTTTAAATACAAGTGTCGCATTGTGGCCTCCGAAGCCAAATGAATTACTCATTGCCACATTAACTTCTTTTTGACGCGCTTCATTCGCCACATAATCAAGGTCACAAACTGGATCTGGATTCTTCAAGTGGATCGTTGGAGGAACAACATTATCACGAATCGATAAAACAGAGAAAATGGCTTCGATACCGCCAGATGCACCCAACGTGTGTCCCGTCATTGATTTTGTCGAGCTGACTGCTAGTTTGTAAGCTGCATCACCAAACACCGTCTTCACTGCTTGTGTTTCATAGTCATCATTATATGGTGTACTTGTACCATGAGCATTGATATAATCAACTGCTTCAGGTGACATATCTGCATCTTGCAAAGCCATCTTCATTGCACGTGCTGCACCTTCACCGCCTGGAGCTGGCGCAGTAATATGATAAGCATCACTTGTTGCACCATAACCGACAACTTCTGCATAGATTTTCGCCCCACGCGCTTTGGCATGTTCATATTCTTCTAAAATCATAATCCCGGCACCTTCACCAATGATAAAACCATCACGGTCTTTATCAAAAGGACGGCAAGCTGTTTCCGGATCTGGATTTAATGATAATGCTTTATTCGCGCAAAAACCGGCAATACTCATGCGGGTAATCGGAGCTTCTGTTCCACCTGTGATCATCACATCAGCATCCCCGCGCTCAATCACCTTAAAGGCATCACCAATCGAGTTAGTACCTGTTGCGCAAGCTGTCACTGTTGTGGTATTAATCCCTTTTGCACCAAATCGAATCGATACTTGACCGGATGCCATATCTGGAATCATCATCGGTACGAAAAATGGGCTGACACGGCGCAAACCGCGATTTAAAAGGGTCTCGAATTGATTTTCAAATGTCTCCATACCGCCAATTCCTGAACCAATCCAAACACCTACGCGCTCAGCATTGGAATCATCAATGGTAAATGCTGCATCTTTAAGCGCCATATCTGCGCCTACAACCGCATATTGTGTGAAACGGTCCATTTTGCGTGCATCTTTTTTATCAATGAATTGTTCGATATCAAAATCCTTGAGCTCAGCAGCAATTTTCACTGGAAACTCTTCTGGATTTAAACGAGTCAGTTCTGCAACACCATTTACACCTTTTTTAGCATTTTCCCAAGATGTCTCTGCATCATTACCGATTGGTGTGACAGCGCCGATCCCTGTTACTACTACTCTCTTCTTTTCCATGTTTTCATCTCCTTATTTTCGGACTCACGAAAAAATAACTTCTGCCCCCTCAGGCAAAAGCAATTCTAGTATTGTTGCTTCAAAAAAGAAATATAAATAATGGCATAGCGAAAGGAAGACCTTTCTGATTCAATCCAAAGAAACGCCGAAGCAAAAAAAGCGTCGCCTACATTATAGCATAAAAAGGTAAGGTTTTCCTTACCTTTTTATGCCTCTCATTCTTTTTCCTTTATTTTCCCCAACGAAGTACAAGGGCGCCCCAGGTAAGTCCGGCACCAAATCCGACTAATAAGAGGTTGTCCCCATCATGTACCCGACCTTCTTCTACAGCATCAATCAGTGCCAGTGCAATTGATGAAGACGATGTATTCCCATATTTATGAACCGTTCGCATCAACTTCTCTTCAGGTAAATCTAGACGCTCACGAGAAGCTTCCATAATACGGATATTTGCTTGATGCGGAATCAATAAATCTAAATCTTCTTTTGCAAGACCTGCTTTTTCAAGGACCTGTAAAGAAGCATCGCCCATTTTTCTTACAGCAAAGCGGAAAACTTCGCGTCCATTCATGTAAAGCTTGTCATTTTCTTCTTTTAGATTAAGATATTTACCACCTGATCCATCTGACCCCAGGACAAACGAAAGCAAACCTTTATCATCTGCAACAGGTCCCATCACAACTGCACCTGCACCATCGCCAAACAAAACAGCCGTACTGCGATCATCCCAGTCAGTAATTTTAGATAGTTTATCTGCACCAATCACAACGATATGTTTATAAGCACCTGTTTGAATAAATTGCGAGGCCGTGACCACCCCATAAGTAAAGCCTGAACAAGCCGCTTCCAGATCCATTGCCGCTGCATTTTTTGCTCCCAAACGATCTTGGATAATATTCCCAACGGATGGGAATGTTGATTCTTGCGTCACTGTTGCAACAATAAACAGATCAATATCATCAGGAGTCAAACCGGCATTCGCAATTGCTTTTTTAGCAGCTTCATATGCCATATCGTGCGTATATTCATCATCACGAGCGATCCGCCGCTCTTCAATACCCGTTCTTGTACGGATCCATTCATCGGATGTTTCCATCATTTTTTCTAAATCAAAATTTGTTAAAACGCGTTCAGGAACATATTTTCCTACGCCTAAAATCCCTGCATTCATTTATTTCTCCTCCATCTATGTCCTATAATCATCCTAAATTCATTGACACAATTATTAGTACCTGGTCATAATATTAACAGATAAAAGCTCTTTACGCAAATCTGAGTTTTCAGATTAGAAAAAAGCAGCTCAACACTCGCCAGCTGCTTTTTCACTTATTTATGACTAGAAAAATCTTCTGCTTGCGTCCAGCCAATTTCTTGCCCATTGTTCTCTGTAATCCGATACCATGTTTCATCGCCAACTTCTGCCTTGCGATCAATTTTCATTTTTTTGCCTTGATAGTCTTTCAATTCTCCTTTTATAAGATACTTATCTTCTACCGGCAAACGATATATTTTCTGATCTGTTTTTGATACATATTTTTTTTGCTTTACTGTTTGTTCCATATCAGGTGTATAGAAAATGGATAGTGCTTTTGCATCAACCCAACCGATTTCCTGCTCTCCCTGCATAATTTTATACCAAGTGGCACGTTTTGTAATAGCTTTTTCAGTAATTTCTACCTTTTGATCCGCGTACTCAGCCGCACCTTTTTGCCATACTGCACCTTCTGTTCCATAAGGTTTTGACCAAATCTGGTGACTATCTGGTTGCGCAACGGTTGCATAAGCTAGCATTTGCTGATCCGCTTCCACTAGATCATACACCTGATCATATTGATCAAGAGCATAGGTTTCAATTGTCTCAATCAATCGTTCTGCATAAGCAGGGTCTGTTGCATAACCAGCATCTTGAATTGCTTGTGCAGCTTTTTTATAATCCTTTTCTCCTAGCACTGCCCCATATTGCTGCGCATTACTAGAAGTACCGTTCACAAATAGTTGTGCGTGATCATCTACAGAAGCTGCTCGATCTGGATAAACCCGAAAAGCTGCTTCCATTTGAACAGGTCGATGATCAACATACTCGGTTGTCTGCATATTGACTGAATCTCCTTGATAACTTCCTTTGATACCGAATAAATTATTCGCTTGATCCGCTAAGCCGCTTTCACCCCAATTTGATTCTAAAATCGCCTGCGCTAGTGTCACACTTGTCAAAATACCTTCTTGCCGCTCCAGTTCTTGTGCTTTTGGTAAGATTGACTGAATAAACGCTGCTTGGCTGGAGGAAAATTGACTCAAATTTGCTGTTACTTGTTTATCATCTGTTTCACTTGCATCAACAGTTGTAAAAGTCAGAGGAGAAAATAATAGGCCAATTATTGATGTTGTCAAAACAAGCTGTTTTATTTTTTTCATTCGTGCTTTGTACACATCCTTCATCTATCTGTTTATTTAACTTTTGTTAGTTTAACAGATAAACGGCGCGATTGAATTATAAATAAATTACAAAATGATTTGTTTTTATTTAATTATCATCCATAAACGTGTACCTTCTTCGTGTGTAACGCTTACAATAGAAATGTGACAAGTTTATGAATGTTTAGCGATGGTCTCTAATGATTGAAGCTGGTATTTAGGAAGAAATTGTGCTAAAATGATTGCGTGATAATGTGAAATGAGGTGTCGGAAATGCGTTATATCGTAACTGTAATATGGGTGTTCTTCTTGTCCATGATGGCCGAGTTTGTTCTATCATCCATGCTATATGTTCCATTCGATTTCACTAGAGGTATTATTTTGACTGTAGGAATCTCTTTCTTTATGTTGATCATTCCTTTGCTTATGCCAAAAGATAGTGAGATTTATGATATTAAATAAGCATTCCTAAAAAAAGAACTGCTCAATGTTTTGAGCAGTTCTTTTTTTATTTATCCAAATAATATTTATTCACTGGTTTTAAATCCTCATCTAGTTCATACACAAGTGGTACACCTGTGGGTATTTCCACTTCCATAATGTCATCATCACTAATATTTTCCAAAAATTTAACCAGTGCACGCAAGCTGTTCCCATGGGCTGCAATAACCACGCGTTTTCCTGATTTGATTTCGGGTGCGATTGTATCCATCCAGTACGGGATTACGCGCTCCAAAGTTACTTTCAAATTTTCACCTGCTGGAATCGCATGTGTATCTAAAAGTTGATAACGACGGTCATTTTTAGCATGCCGCTCGTCATTTTCTTCCAAAAGAGGAGGTAATGTATCATAGCTGCGGCGCCACAATTGTACTTGATCTGCACCGTACTTTTCAGCTGTCTCCTGTTTATTTAAACCTTGCAATGCACCATAATGCCGTTCATTAAGCCGCCATGATTTATATACAGGCACCCAAAGCTGCTCAGAACCTTCTAGCACATAATTAAGCGTTTTGATCGCCCTAGTCAAAACAGATGTATAGGCGAGATCGAATTCCAGTCCTGCTTCCTTGATTCGTTTACCGGCTGTTTGTGCTTCCATAACGCCTTCTTCCGATAAATCAACATCGTGCCAGCCTGTAAAAAGGTTTAGCTTATTCCATTCACTTTGTCCATGACGAATTAATACTAATTTCATTTTCCTCATCCTTCCATCTTTTCGGTACTTTCATCATATACCTGTTTCGATCATCCATCAAATTTTTCCCATTTCCAAGAAAGAGTAAACCTACTGAAGAAATGATATTAATTCCTACTCTTCTCATAAACCAAAAAAGAAGATCGAGTAAATGTCCCGATCTTCTTTTTATTTAGCTTTGGAAGGTGAATTCACCATTTTCTAAACCAATTTCTACTTTACTATGTGGCAGAACAGTACCTTTCACAATTTCGCGTGCCAGTGGTGTTTCGATATGACGAACCAGATAGCGTTTCAGTGGCCGTGCGCCGTAGACTGGATCATAAGCTTCTTCAGCAATGAAAGCTTTGGCTTCTTCAGCAATCGTAATCGTAATTTCCTGTGCCGCTAACCGTTCTTGAAGCTCTGCAACAAGTTTTTCAACAATTCCCTTAATATTTTCAAGGCTCAGTGGTTTGAAGAGAATGATATCATCCACACGGTTCAAGAATTCTGGCTTGAACGAAGCTTGTAATACTTGCAGAATATCCTGTTCCAACTCTTCGGAAATCTCTCCATCAGTTGTCCGTTCGAGCAACATGGTAGAACCAATATTGCTTGTCATAATGATCACCGTATTTTTAAAGTCAATCACACGTCCTTGTGAATCTGTAATCCGCCCATCATCCAAGACTTGCAGTAGAATATTGAAGACATCAGGATGTGCTTTTTCAATTTCATCAAGTAGTACGATTGAATACGGATTACGCCTTACAGCCTCTGTTAGCTGACCACCTTCCTCATACCCAACATAGCCTGGAGGCGCTCCAACAAGTCTAGACACGGCATGTTTTTCCATATATTCACTCATGTCGATCCGAATCATGTGCTCCTCTGAATCGAACATATTATAAGCAAGTGCTTTGGCTAGTTCTGTCTTCCCAACACCTGTCGGCCCAAGGAAAATGAAGGAGCCGATCGGCCGTTTAGGATCTTTGATACCAGCTCGAGCACGTAAAACTGCGTCACTGACGAGTTCCACCGCCTGATCCTGACCAATCACCTTTTCATGTAGGGCATCACCCAATTTTAGTAACTTTTCTCGTTCGCCTTCAACCAGTTTGGTTACGGGTATGCCCGTCCAGCGTCCAATTATTTCTGCAATTTCATTTTCCGTGACTTCTTCTTGCAGCAACCGTTCTTCCGTTGCTGCTTTTTCGCGATTTTCTTTTTCTAGTTCCGCCAATTCTTTTTCAGCTGCGGGGATTCTACCATGACGCAACTCAGCTGCTTTGTTCAGATCATAATTGCCTTCTGCTTCCTCCAGATCGTGGCGCATCTGATCAATTGCTTCCCGCATCTCGCGGATTTTACTTATTTCGCCTTTTTCGCTTTCCCATTTGGCCTTCATTTTATTAGCTTCTTCTTTGTAGTCTGCTAGTTCGCGCTGCAACATTTCCAAACGTCGTTCACTCGCTGGGTCCTTTTCTTCTTTTAAAGCTGCTTCTTCAATCTCAAGCTGCATAACTTTTCGAGTCACCTCGTCTAGTTCACTTGGCATGGAATCAATTTCAACTCGAATGGTGGCACATGCTTCATCAATCAGATCAATCGCTTTATCCGGCAAAAATCGGTCAGTTATATAGCGATTTGATAAAGTTGCTGCTGCTACGAGTGCATTGTCATGAATATTGACGCCATGGTGAATTTCAAAGCGTTCCTTCAACCCCCGCAAGATCGAGACGGTATCTTCCACTGTCGGTTCGGCTACTTGCACCTTTTGAAATCTTCTTTCAAGCGCTGCATCCTTTTCAATGTATTGACGGTATTCATCTAGGGTAGTCGCACCAATACAATGAAGCTCTCCGCGAGCCAGCATCGGTTTTAGCATATTGCCGGCATCCATTGCGCCATCTGTCTTCCCAGCACCGACAATTGTATGGATTTCATCAATGAACAGCAAGATCTGTCCTTCCGATTCCTTCACTTCCTGTAAAACTGCTTTGAGTCGTTCCTCAAATTCCCCGCGATATTTGGCACCTGCTATCAGCGCACCAAGATCAAGTGAAATAATCGTTTTATCTTTCAGTCCTTCTGGAACATCTTTACGTACGATCCGTTGTGCTAGACCTTCTACAATTGCGGTTTTTCCGACACCTGGCTCACCAATCAATACAGGATTATTTTTTGTTTTACGCGATAATATCCGAATTACATTTCGAATCTCAGCATCACGCCCTATAACCGGATCAATTTTTCCACTTCGAACATCCGCTACCAAGTCACGTCCATATTTTGTCAAGGCTTCATAATTTTCTTCTGCATTCTGACTAGTCACTTTTTTCCCTCCTCGAATCTGCAGCACGGCTTCATGGAGTTTCTTTTTTGAAATCCCTTGGACCAAAAGCTCTTCTGCAACCGGATTTTTCTTATTATCCATCACAGCAAGAAGTAAATGTTCAGTTGACACGAATTCATCTTCTAATTCTTTTTGTTCTTTCTCTGCATCTATTATTAACTGGTATAAAGCCTGACTCATTGATGTACCATATTCAATGTTTGTTCCCGAAACACTTGGAATTTTATCAACAGCTTCTTTCACTTTTTGTTCAAGTCGTTTTGTATCTACTTCGGCTACTTCATATACTCGTTTTGCAAAATCACTTTCTGCAAGCAGTGCTTGAAAAACATGGGCAACATCAATGGCCTGATGTCCCTTTTGAATCGCCAGCTGTTGGGCAGAAGCAATAATTTGCTGAACTTGTTGGGTAAATTTTTGCATTTCCATCTGCGTTTACCTCCTTAAGTCAATTTTTTACTTTATAAATACTTTGACCTTTTTTGACCTTTAATTTTATTATAGAATTTTTGACCTTCTTTGTCCAATAAAAAATGTTCCCTTTTTCACGTTTTCTCAAACAAAAAAATCACCAAAGAAAGCCCTCCCCTTGGTGAATATGTGATTGTTTAATCACTGCTTCTAAAGCATCCTCAGAAAATCCAGAAAAAATTGTGGTACAGATTGGGTTCAGCATCTGGAATAAGCATACAGGTTCTGCGAATATGACACTACACCATGATTCCACAGATCACTTAAAACAACTCTACTCATTACTGCCAACAGTGAAAGAATAAATCCGTTCACTATTTTTCATACGATTTTTGCTTTTATTACTTATGTATATTCATTTTGCAACGTTTTGTAGTTCGAATAACTTGTTTTTATTTCATTCATTTTCCTTCGCACTTCAAAACACACTTTATTGTCTTTAAGTATAACAAACAACTTAACCTCAACAAATCAGACCAGAGAATGAAGAAAAACGCCAAATCAGGCTGAAACAAGCCCAAATTTGACGTTTTAAAAGTTTTTTTACAAGGAACCAGTAATCCATAGACCAAATTGCGATAGAATCGCACTTCCTAAGTAGGTTCCAATAAAAACAAAAATTGCTACAATTCCAATTTTCCATGAAGTCTTCGAAAGATCTACCAGATGATCTGCAACTGAGATACCGGCAAAAGCTAAAATCGGTGTCGTGATCGATAAGAAATCTACTGCAGCAATGGCATTAACAAAGAAGTTTGACATCAGACAGAAAATCAATGACACCAGCGACACCCAGCCTAATACTGGAAAATTACGTAAAAAACCAACGGGTACTTTTTTCATGACATCCGAAATAATGATTCCCAGAAAAGCAAATAGCCATAAAACCAGCAGCCCTATCAATGTGTTGGAAGTAATCGGCGTGCTTTCTGGATTTTTCCACAATTTGACTTCTTGAGTAAACAAAATGAGCGCTAGACTCAGTACTAAAATAAGACCTAATTTGATATATTTACGACTAAGCGTTTCGTTCTGCATGACGTTTGCCTCCTCTAGTTAGGGTACGGTACATAAATCCTTGTAACGGAGCCGCTAGGAATACCATCGTATAAGTTCCTAAGAAGCTGGTCAAAAGCTGACTCGCTGCTGCATAGGATAAAATCGTCGAACTCTGCTCTGGTACCTGTGCAGCCAAAGTAGAAGAAGCTGCTGTCATCATACTTGCGGAACCAACACCTGAACTCATCGCAAGTGCCTTCACATCAAAGCCCAAATAAAGTAAGAACGGAGCAAAAATACTAAAGAAGATTGCACCAAACAATGTACCAATTAAATAGATGGATAAAACACCGCGTCCTTCTGGAGAATTAAGTGTATATTTCTCTGATATATAGGCAAGTTCACCTTCACGGCCCAACCCCAGCGTGGCTCCAATCGCTTCACGACGAAGTCCGAGCATGATAGCAATGGGCAATCCGAGGATAACTGTTCCCAGATTCCCCAATTCCTGTAGGATAAACACCCAGCCAATGCTGAGGATTTCTTTGATATGCGGCGCTACATCAGCACCATAACGAGCCATCAGCGGTAGCATGATAATGATCAAATACTGTCCGGAAAAGCCAACGTTTTCTTTGCTATAGATTTTCTTCAAAATCCCTTTTCGGAAAAATGGAATCCCAAAGATCATTCCGATTATTACTGCAAAGACTAGTGGCAACACTGTCACCGTTACTTTGCCGAATTGAATCGTTTGAAGACCAATCATTTCTGAAATCGTGATAATCACTAACACAGTTGCAATTAAGTAGATAAACCCTTTTTTCATCTTTTCCTCCCTATTCTGTGATCGACTGGATCAGTTTTTCATATTCTTGATAGCTTCGTTTATAAAATTTTGATGTATCCAACTGCCCATTCATTTCCTCCAGTACCTGACTAACAAAACGCGGAAATTGCTCAAGCACAAAACGATCATCAATCATTTTGAAATCATCTCCATGAATGGCTCCTGTAAAACCCCCATAACTGATTTGGATACAAGGGAAAAGAAAGGCTAAATCGCCAATATCGCCAGCAGCTGCAATTCCACCACGGTCATCAATCAGTCCCGTGATTTCTGTATTTTTATCGAAAGCCTGTTTGACAAAAGTATTTAAATAGCGGTCCTGAACGAATGGCAAATACCCCATTTGCGTCTCCGTAGTAACTGCACCAGAAAGTGCCGCTGCACTATGAAGCGCAGCTTGATCCAATTTTTTCGCTGTTTCCTGCATATATTCAACTGTTTTGGTCCGCAGATCAGTGCCAACAGTCATTCGATTCGGAATCACATTGGTCGACATGTCACTCTCCATCACGATCGGGTTAAAACGGACTAATTGGTCATCACGGACCTGTTGCCGTAAAAGCCCTAGTGCAACATTGAATAATGTAGAAATACTATAGGCATTTACACCGCTAAATGGATCAAATCCTGCATGCGTTGCTTTTCCCTCGAAGTGATAGCGTTTATACAGAAATCCTGCCAAATCACAGTCGATCTCAATCGTTGGTTCATCAAAAGTCTCCCCAATCGAATGGACACAGATCCCAAAGTCAATATCATCGAACACACCCAGCTTCATTGCTTCCGGCTTACCACCATAATAAGTGATCGTTCCCTCTTGACGTAAGCCTTCCCGATAGTCAAGATCAAGATATTCTTCCGCGGGTACAAAAACAAAGGCAATATTGAAATCATATTTTTCATATGCTTTTGACTCGACCAAATAGGCATATAACGAAAGTGCTGTTGTAATTTGCGTAAAATGGCCACAGTTGTGCGCTGCGCCAGTTTCTTTGTCTGCACAAAAATGGGTTGGTGCATAGACCGCATCAAGTTCTGCAATGAAGGCCATTGTCAGCGGTTTATCCTTCGAAAGATACGTCTTTATGCCAGTTGTACTGAAATACGCTAATTCAATCTGACTATTCTTACTTTTCAGAAACCGTTCGACTAGTTGCTTAGTTTTCCATTCCTTATACCCTAATTCTGGGTTATGGAAAATCTGTTCAGCAATTGCCTGCATTTCCGCAAACTGCTCTTTGAAAAACATTTTCATCCTCCTTGCCTTTTTTAAATCCACTTCTTATGATAAAGAGATTCAAAAGTGAAGTCAACCCTATTTTAACAAAAAGTCGAATATTTATTGCAAATGCATATTTTTTGTACGTGTTTATTTCTCATTTTCAGAATAAAATTCGTTTTTGCATCAAAAGCAAGTACAAAAAAACCCGTTCACCTAGTAAACGGATTTTTCAAGGATCAGATTAGACCAATTTGTTTCAGTCCCCAGTAAATGCCCTCTTCATTATTGTTCTTCGTTATAAATTTTGCCTGTTCTTTCAATTCAGGCACTGCATTGTCCATCGCAACTCCACAACTTACAGCTTGAAACATCTCCAAATCATTCAAACCATCACCGAATGCATAAGTTGGGACATCCTGATATCCCATCACCTTGAGCATGGCCGTAATCCCTTTTGCTTTTGAACCATTCTTCCGAAGTACATCATTACTGAATGGCGTATTCCGAACAAACTGTAACTCAGGAAAACGTTCTGGAAAATATTCATCGCCGCTTTCAAGTAATAAAAGTGCCATATTGATCTCTTCTTTTAAATAAAGGCTCGGGTCAACATCCGGGGATGGCTGTCCCAGATACTTGAAATGCTTATCTAGGGCCGAGCCATTCTGTGTCGCCCGAATTTTCGTTTCATTATAGAAACATAACGGGATATTTTGTGAATCAGCAGCCTCTTTCAAACGACGAAGCAGCTCTTCTTCCAACACATCTTGATATACCTTTTCACCTTGATACATAACGGCTTGCCCATTCATGATCACAGCTGAATCAATGCCTGTTATAGTCATCAAATGATCAATCTCTGTGAGTGTCCTTCCCGTTGCAATCATTGGCAAGACACGATTTTGACGCATTTTATCCAGTGCTTCAAGCGATTTTAGCGAGACCTCAGATGCAGAAGTTAGTAGCGTCCCATCCATATCAAAAAAACAAATTGCTTCTGGTTTCAACAATCTTCTTCCCTTTCTTTATACAGACATATTTTTAACGATACAGTACAAAATCACTGACATCTTCAAAGCCAATTTGATGATAGATTTTTCCAGCTACTGGATTATTGTAAAACAGACAAGGTGTTTTTCCTTCTGCCAGTAAATCACAGCAGAGCCGCTTCATAATGGTGCTGGCAAAGCCTTGACCACGATACTCTTTTCGTGTTGCTACACCTGTTATCATTGCAGAAAAGCTATTCTCAGCAGAAGATTCTGCCACGGAAACGATTTCGCCGCGCTGTTCAATCGTATAAATTCGTTTTGATCCTTGCTCAAGTTGTTCAATAATTAGCGCCTCATTATCGTTGCGCTCACCAAATTCTTCAATTCCTTTGCGCATTTCAATAATAGCCGCTACATCTATCGCTTTTGCTGAACGGATAATTACTTCACGATTAGCATTCATCATGCTCGCATTCGTACATTTACAAAAATAAGAGTCCTGCCGCATAGACACTAATTCTGGCAGCTCCTGTTCAAACTTACTCGTCACACGTGGGATACCGCTAATATTAAGAGGGGCCTGTTCACGATTTTTAATGATTTCTGCAAAACCTGCCACATCAAATGAATCATTTTTCGAATAAGGTAAAAAATTTTTTCCAAAACGTAACATACAAGCACGTAAATCTTCTGCTTCATCATAGTCACCCCAAAGTTCAAGAAAATCGGTTTCATAACCAAAATTTTCAAGATCTCCTAAAATAAATAAATTTTGCAATGCTTCCGGTTTTAGCAAACCCATGACTTCCTGTTCATTTGATGCAGTTAGCTTTTTAATCAAGTGATCTCACTCCTCATCGCATAGTAACGGAAAATTGATTTCATTTTAGTTGAAAACGAATCATTAGTCAATAACAGCACTAGCTTTAGAAATCTGACAAATTCAAGTCCACCAGCAATGAAAACCCTTTCAAGATTGAAATATTATTTTTCTGCTCTGATTATTCTTCAAATTCGCCCATAAACAGCTGTTCGATATAGCCGGAAATATCTACGATAAACGCAGAAAATGGCGCCATATCTATCACTTCCAAATGTTCCTCATCATAACAAGCGATTTTCTTTGTCCGGGGATTCCAAAGAAAATGCAGATCCGAATAATTATCCACGTTTTTAGAAATTCGCAAATATTTTTTCCGTCCAATTTTTATTTCTACCGTATCGATTAATGTAAAAAAGTCTACAAACGCCACGTCTCCTTGCAACTTTACACATAGCTCATCACTTTGCAAAAAATCCAGAATGTCTGTTGATAACCGATAATTTTTCAGTGCCTGCAACTTATTTGCTTTTTGATGAAATTCTGCAGGTTCAAGATTACGAAAGTAGGCTGCCATCTCTTCATCACCACGTTCGACAGCAATCGTATAAGGACGCATGCCATCCTTTTCAGCCAATTTTATATCCGCTCCATGTTCCACCAGATAGCGGCACATCTTTAAATCAACATACCTTGCTGCCACACAAAGCGGTGTTGGTCTAAACGGATAGACCATATCCGGATGATTAAAATTCACATCTACACCATGCTCAATAAAGAAACCCAGCAGTTGATAATTATTGTCGCTAACTGCACCACGAAAAGCCATTCCGCCATATTGCGCAACCGAATGACCCAATTCTTCAATAAGTGGAAGATGTTGGAATTTTTTACCATAGATGGCTTCTTTAAAGGCTTCCGACTTCACATTGTTAACGGCATGAATATCCGCACCCTGTTCTGCGAGATAGCGAATCATTTTCTCATTTTCACTATACCGAACCGCTAGTAAAAAGCTAGGCTCCTTTTTGTTGTTTAGTTCAGCCCCCTGCTCAACAAACCATTTCACTGCCTCAAAACAATCCATGATAATGGCAAATTGAACTGGTGAATAAGCTATATATTCCGCTAGCTTTATTTCAGCTAAAATATTCCAACCATTCGCTTGTTGTTTTTCTAACCGAGTAGTATCCTCCTCTAAAATGTCTAAAAGAATGTCCGGTACATTCTCAAAATCGCCTAGATTTTTTAGTTTCATCGGCTTGCTCCTTTGCTGTCATCAGTTCCTTCATCATAAAAAAAATCATGTTGGAATCAAACAATCGTTTGACTCCAACATGACCTATCTTATCATTATTCATAGTGAATTTCGCCAATTTTTAACATCAAGCTGAGCGCATTGAACTTTTCATTCCCTGTTTGAAGTTTCGAATCATCTGCCCCAATCTTGGAAGTATCTCTAAAATTAATCGGCTGCGAAGTGATATTTTCCATCGGTTGTACGAAATAATTTTCTTCTAGTCCTAGTTGTTCAGTCATTGTTCGTATGTATTTCGTGAATTTTTTTTCATTTCTAATTTTACCATTTACGACACTTGTTACATTACTCTGCGATAAACCGACCGCTTTCGCAAACGTTCTATTTGTATAAGCATTTAACTTCATATATATAGCAACATTATCAGCTATTCTTTGTTTTTCTGATAGTACTTTCATTTTCCGAACCTCCCGTTCGTTATTACATTTTCTATTATGCCCAAGAAAAATGAGAATGTGATTAAAATCAAATAGTATTACGGTAATAATTTTGAAAGCGTTTTATTCAATGTGTAATCGTCCTTCTTTTAGGTATCCTCCACAAAAAAGATGACCAGCGTTATTCTGATCATCTTCCCTGATTAACTTTGATATACCTGCCAAACTTTGTCCCTCAGAATTTCCAAGAACTCCTGATCGGCATTGGGCATTGGTGGACGATAGTAAGTCGCCCCAATTTCATCCGTTACAACTTTGCATTCATAATCGTTGTCATACAAAACTTCCAAATGCTCTGCAACAAAGCCGACTGGTGCATAAATAAAATGTTCATAGTGATATTTAGCAAACAGCTCGCGCGTTAAATCTTGTACATCCGGACCTAGCCACGGCTCCCCTGTTTTCCCTTCACTTTGCCAGCCAAGCGCATAATGAGGAACGATCGTTTTCTCAAAGATCCACTGAGCTGTCTCTTTCAACTGATCTGGATAAGGATCGCCAAACTGTTTGATTTTTTCCGGTAAGCTGTGCGCTGACACAACCAGCACCGTTTTCTCACGTGCTTCTTCTGATAATGTCTCAACGATTTGATTGATACGATCTGCCCACATTTGAATAAATTTCGGTTCTTGATACCATGAATCAATCGTTTTGATCGAAAGATCGTCTAATTTTGCAGCTGCTTCTTTCGCACGTTTATTATAAGCTTCCACACTAAAACTGGAATAATGAGGAGCTAGGACAATGGATACAGCTTCGGTGATCCCATCTTCATGCATTTTCTGAACCGCGTCTTCAATAAAAGGCTCAATATGTTTCAAACCAATATAGACTTGAAAGACGACTTCTTTTTGAGAGACATTCAAAACCTTTTCAAGACCTTGTGCCTGCGCCTCTGTAATTTTTGCCAGTGGAGACAAGCCACCGATTGCCTGATAACGTCCCCGTAAATCTGCAATCATCTCTTCTGTGGGTCTGTGTCCATGACGAATATCCGTATAGTAGCGCTCGATATCCGCATCTTGATAGGGAGTTCCATAAGCCATTACAAGTAAACCTACTTTTTTCATGATTTTTCACCTTTCTGTAACCAGTCAGCACTTTTACGATGTACATGATCTGTTAATTTTTTCAACATTTCAGGAGAGACTTCTGGAAAAACACCATGACCTAAATTAAAAATAAAACCCTTTTGTCGAACTGCTTCCTGCAAAATTCGGTCTGTTTCCGCTAAACACTTCGCAGGCGCAAGCAAAAGTGCAGGATCAAGATTTCCCTGCAAGGCTTTCTCAGGTAACAAGCCTCGAGCAGCCACAACCGATGTCCGCCAGTCAAAACCGACAACATCTGCCTCCAATTCATTAAAGTTAGCCAATAAATGCCCCGAAGCCACAGCCTGCATAATCACAGGTGTTTCTGGATGTTTGCGCTTGATCGTCGAGATAATTTCTGCCATCACCGGTTGAATATAGGTTCGGTAATCAGCTGCTGATAAAGCCCCCACCCATGAATCAAAGAGTTGAACCGCACTGGCACCCGCTTCAATTTGAGCGAGCAGATAGTCCGTTGTCATTACCCCCAGTTTTTTCATTAAAAGCTGCCAGCCAAGTGGATCTTGATACATAAAAGCTTTGGTTCTATAATAATTTTTAGATGGACCACCCTCGATTAAATAGCTTGCTAGCGTAAAAGGAGCACCTGCAAAGCCAATCAGCGGCACATTCAGCTGTTCTTCTGTAAGTAAACGGATCGTATCTAAAACATAGGGAACATCCCGGCTCGGCAAAAGCGTTCCAAGTGCTTCAACATCCGAAATTTGCCTGATTGGATGACCAATAACGGGGCCAATCCCACTCTTAATTTCAACGTCTACACCAATCCCGTGCAGCGGAGTCATGATATCTTTATACAAAATTGCCGCATCTACCCCATAATTTTCAACAGGCAGGCGTGTCACATACGCACATAATTCTGGCTCATGTGTAATTTCAAATAGTGAGTACTTTTCTTTTAATTGCCGATATTCCGGCTGAGAACGTCCCGCTTGCCGCATATACCAGACAGGGATCTGCTCTACAAACTCTTTTCTAGCCGCTCTTAAAAACAGATCATTGGTGATTTTTTTTGCCAAAGCTTCTCGCTCCTTTATGTTCAAGTTCACACATATCGTGACTTAATGCTTCAGTACAAGAATACTAGAATTAGTATTGAAAACCAAACAAGTTGCTTGTGCAGAAGTTTATAATCCCCAAAACGTGGAAAAAGAAGGGCAGATAAATGTTGTTGTATGATTTATCCTTCATTATTTTATAAACAGAATGGAGTCTTTATCATGAAAAATATGTATATTACGACTGGAACTGAGCACTATCTTCGCCAAATCTTACAAGAACATCCGAACGAACCGATTATTCTACTGCAAAACTTCCATCAGTCTCTACTCTTTCATGAATCAACTGGTCCCAGTGTCTTCCGTGAAGAAGCTACATACCGTGAATTGCAGCGTCAAGGCGATATCCGTGGGTTTGGTACGGTTGTTTTCGAATATATCATGGTGCGCGATGAAGAAACCCCTCTTTTCTTAAAAGCTTTCCAAAATTTACGTCTCTATCTACGCGATGCCATCGGTTCTCAGGCCCTCATACTTGGTCAATCGACGAAAACCAACAAGTTTTTGATCGTCACCTTTTGGGATTCAGAACAAGATTATCAAGCTTGGAACGGAACAAACTACCATAAAGAAGTCATTCGGCTTATGAAAGAAAATAATACACAAATTGGTTTTTCCCATATCGATAGCTATCATTTCCCCGAATTTTCACATGACAGTAAATAAAGCAAAAAAGCGTTGGACAAGGTATAAGGCTATCTCTCGTCCAGCGCTTTTTAATTATTTTTCTAATAATTTTTTCACACGGTATGGTACATACAAGAAGGTAAATAATCCAACGAATGCCAGATTAATAGCTAAAATAACAAGCCCACTAACCGAGTCATTCTGTGCAATACCAATGATTCCAAATAGTATTGCCTGAAAAACAAGTAGAATCCGTACAAAATGAATAAAACTTCGGCTGCGCCATGCATCATCAATTGGATATAGCCTCAGCATCAACTGACCATCAAAATGTTTCAGCATCGGAATAAACTGAAAACCTGTCAGATATAAAAAGATGAGTGAAAATAGAATGTTCAAATAAAATCCCTGAATAAAGATCATTAAAATGGCTGCAATAATTGTCAAACGCACATACAGTCCCACATATTCATTGGTTCTAACAAAAGTCCGGCTGAACAGATAGGCAAACGTCTTTTTTTTCGCATAAGGAATTGGCCGATAAAGAAAATCCAGATAGCTTCTGCGCTTAACCGTTCCTTTTAAATGCGGTACATCAGCAAATAAGTTTACCAGCCGATAGAATCGGTTCATCCGCGCTTCCTCTTTATCAATCAGATATTCCCACCGAATCGTCAGCTCTCGTGTTTTCGTCAGCAGCATATAATAACTTGAAAAAAGTAACACGAGCGTCACGGGAATCGTCCAAATAAGTGAAAAAGCAAGTAACAAATAGATAATCAAAGCAGATAGTAGAATCCGGAAGTAAAGCCAGCCGGTGTCACTTGCCTCCAGTTTGCCAGCTTGAAAACTGAAAAAGACATTCCATAACTTTAAAAGACCAAACATGATAACAAGTACAAAAAAGCGATCATAAGAAAAGCCAGTGACTGCTGCATACATAGGCATTGCTGCCAAAAGAACGAGCACATACAGATAAGCCTGCATCCAAAAACTGGTGAACTGTGCCTTTTTAAAATAATGCGCCATTTCTTTTTCCTGTACGATTAGATAGACTGCATCTGGTCGTTTGAGAAGTGTAGCTACAGAGCCGAATACAATTGCTGCAGTCAACATGACGACCATTAGAGGCACAGCAGGAAAAACTGGTGTTAGTGTTTTGACCCATGCCGAGTAATAAAAAATAAGCGCGCCTACACCTATAATTAAAACAAATAGCAAGTGGTCATTAAAAATATAGCGGAGATATTTAACCACTTCATCTGAATAGGTGGAAAACCGTTTTTTCCAAAGTTCTCGACTATTAAATTCCAGTTTCATCGGCTTCTTCTTTCGTTAACTGAATATAGATTTCATCCAGAGATGCCCCGCTCATCCCGAATTGTTCCTGTAAATCACGCAGCGTTCCTTCCGCTCGAATTCTGCCTTGGTGAAGAATGATAAATCGATCGCAATATTTTTCTGCGGTAGCAAGAATATGAGTAGACATCAAAATGCTTGCTCCATTGTCCCGCATCTCTTTAATCCAATCTAAGAGTGACTGAATGCCAAGCGGATCTAGACCAACGAAAGGTTCATCAATGATATAAAGTTTTGGCTGAATAAGAAAGGCTGACATGATCATCACCTTCTGTTTCATCCCTTTCGAAAAGTGCGCCGGAAACCAGTTTAATTTATTTTCCAGCCGGAATTCCTTCAATAACGGGCGCATCCTTGCTTCCAATTCCTCTTCTGTCAGACCATATGCCATCGCAGTCAACTCTAAATGTTCTTTTAATGTTAATTCTTCATATAGGACAGGAGTTTCTGGGATATAAGCAAATTTAGAACGATATGCCTCGACATCTTCCGAAAGTGTAGCGCCTTCGATCTTGATGCTCCCTTTTTTCGGTTGCATAAGACCTGTTATATGTTTGATCGTCGTACTTTTACCCGCGCCATTCAGTCCGATCAGACCTGTAATTTGCTTTTCATCCAGTGAAAATGAAATATCCTGAAGAACTGGTCGCTTTGTATAGCCGCCCGTTAAATGTTCTACTTCCAATAAAGTCATCTGTCGACTTCCTCCTTTGCGTTTTGAAAGCTACATGTAGGTATTTTCTTACATCATAGCATAAAATGATTCTTTTCCCTAAAAATTTACCAAAACTTTAGCTTCGAGAAATGATTTTACGTTCTAAGTATGGTACATTTAAATGGAGAGATATGAAATGAGAGGTGGCCTTTTAAATGGATGATTGTATTTTTTGCAAAATCGCAAAGGGGGACATCCCTTCTGCTAAAATTTATGAAGACGAAAAAGTCTATGCGTTCCTTGATCTTAGTCAAGTAACAAAAGGACATACGCTCATCATACCCAAAACACATGCACGTAATATTTTTGATCTACCAGAAGATGAGGCTGCTGAAATATTCCGCCGTGTACCTAAAATCGCAAATGCGCTAAAGCAAACATTGGCGTTGGAAGGCTTGAATGTTTTGAACAACAATGAAGAAGTTGCTAGTCAGTCTGTTTTCCATACTCATATTCATTTGCTACCGCGCTACTCAGCAAAAGATGATTTTGGCTTAAAATGGAAGGACAATTCCGGTAGTTATACACAAGAAAGTTTTCAGGAATTAGCTGAATCAATTGCTGCACACATTCAGTAATATTTCTGACAAATGTATTGATTATTTATGGATGCATATTTTCTAAGGAGTGATTCTTATGGATAAAAAATCATTTATTTTTGGAATTTTAGCAGGTGCCGTTACAGGGGCTGCTACTTCGATCCTACTTGCACCGAAATCTGGACGTGAGTTACGTGAGGATCTTGCACAAAAATCAGGCGAAGCTGGGGTTATTTTGAAAGAACTTGCTTACAACGCGAATGAGCTAGTCCAATCGATTCAAGTTCTGGGGACAGAGGGTTCGACACTTTTAAAAGATGTTTCCAGTGATATTGTGGATTCGGTCGCAAAGTGGAATGAAGAAATGGAGCCTGAGAAAAAACGACTGAAAGATGAAATCAAGGATATGCAAAAAACGATTTCTGACCTTGAAAAAACATTAAAAAAAGATGCTAAGTAATGGAAACTCTGTAAAAGGGCTTATCTCTCTTTTACAGAGTTCTTTTTATGGAGAAATTGTTACACTTTCGTCAAAGATATGTTTTTTTAGAGAAAAAGGTTGAAAAGTCGCTGCTATGATACTACAATATGATGGTATCATTTGCAGGAGCAGATGAATTTTGCTTGTTATCGGAGGACTGTTTTTAATGCGCTGCTTAAAATCGGTGAATACGGAGAGACGTGATGAATTTAATCGTTGTTTCTTAAAAAGCCTATTGATCTGGCTTGCGGCACTCTGTATCATCTTTTTGGCTCGAAATTTCTTAACAAATGATGAATTTTCAACCAAGTATAACTTTTTAGCATTTTTAGGCTTATTTCTCATTTACCCGCTACATAAATTGCTCCATGTTCTAGCTGCATGGAAATATCGTGCTGGTGTTGCGGTTCATTTTAAACGGCACTTTTACATTATGCCTTGTATGCAGGTACGGATTCATCGGATCATTCCAAAGTGGCGTTATATTGCGTCTCTATCTTTTCCATTTGCACTGATATCAATATTTTTGATTGGGCTTATGGTCATTTATCCGCTTTATAATACGCCTATTTTTCTAATTTTGCTATCTGTACATGTTGGTATGAGTTATCCAGACTTTATCCACATTCGAAAACTTTGGTATATGCCAAGAAATTGTTTTGTAGAAGATGCTGAACGTGGTTTTTCCATCTTAATTTCTGATTAGAAATGAGAATATGATTAAAATTTTAACATCTTTTCTTTTTCAGTGATTTTTATGGTATAGTATTTATGTGTTTATGGAGATTATTCCCAATCAACTAAGGAGCGTGTTTTTTTATATGAAAAAGAAATTAGCACTTGGACTTGTCATGCTTGTGGCAATGTTCTCACTCGCTGCATGCGGGGGCGGCGGTACAGTTGTTAAAACTGACGCAGGAGACGTAACAAAAGATGAAATGTATGATGCTATGAAAGATAAGTATGGTGAACAAACCGTGCAACAATTGACAATCGAAAAAGTCCTTTCCGATAAATATAAAGTGACCGATGATGAAGTCAATGCGAAGTACAAAGAATACGAAAAACAATATGGCGATCAATTCAGTTCAGTCCTTCAACAAAGTGGCTTGACTAAAGACACTTTCAAAGATAACATCCGCTATAACTTGTTAATTCAAAAAGCAACAGAAGCAAATGTTAAAACAGATGACAAAACACTGAAAAAATACTATGAAACTTGGGAACCAAAAATCACCGTTTCTCATATCTTAGTCGACAGTGAAGATAAAGCGAAAGAAGTAGAGCAAAAACTGAAAGATGGCGGTAACTGGGATGACCTTGCAAAAGAGTATTCCACTGATACCAACACAAAAGATAATGGTGGTAAGTTACCTGAATTCGGTCCTGGACAAATGGACGAAGCCTTTGAAAAAGCAGCTTATGGTCTGAAAAACAAAGGTGACATCAGTGAGCCTGTCCAAACTTCTTACGGCTGGCACATCATCAAGATGGACAAACCAGCAGAAAAAACAACCTATGACAAAGATAAAAAACAAGTCAAAGAAGATTATATTCAAAG
The DNA here is from genome assembly GCF_913566895.1 of Listeria ilorinensis. GTDB lineage: Bacteria > Bacillota > Bacilli > Lactobacillales > Listeriaceae > Listeria > Listeria ilorinensis. The sequence goes on from NZ_CAJYCN010000007.1 coordinate 103,557, forward strand.
TCAACTAACAACTGAAAACATGCAAAAAGCCATCTCAAAAGAACTAAAAGCAGCAAACGTGAAGATTGAAGATAAAGACTTGAAAGATGCTCTTAGCCAATATACATCTACTAGCAACTCTTCTTCTAGTGATTCTTCAAAGAGCAGTGATAGTTCAAAGAGCGACGATAGTTCAAAGAGTGATGACAGCTCTTCCAGTAAATAATAAGATGATTCTTCCCCGGACTCTTTAAAAGAGCCCGGGTTTTTTATTAGAAAATTAGTCTCTACACACAAAAAAAGAGCTTTGGAAATTTGGTCGTCAAACCGAATTCCAAAGCTCCCTATTTTCATTACCCTGTAAAGGGATTTTTTTATTCTTGATCAAAGTTTGGACGGTAAAAGGAGCGATTATCTAAACCAAAAACACGCTCGCTGAATTCACCTGGTTTTGTGTGACGCAATGCTTTATCCATCATGTTCATCGTAGCATCCATCAAATCGATTTGATGTAAGATTTCTGCTTCTCGAACTAGCGGAGGTTTAGGACTTCCCCATTCTCCCTTTCCATGATGTGCAAGCAGGACATGCTTCAACACAACAACTTCTTCTCCATCAATCTGCAATTCTTCTGCCATCTTACTGACTTCTTCCACCACAATAGAAATATGTCCAATCAAATTTCCTTCAAGTGTATAAGTAGCTGAAACCGGCCCAGAAAGTTCAATAACTTTCCCCATATCATGAAGAATGACACCTGCATAAAGCAAATCACGGTCGACTGTTGGATACAGATCTGCGATTGCCTTTGCCAGTCGAAGCATCGAAATAACGTGGAAACTAAGCCCAGAAACAAATTCATGATGATGCCGGACTGCTGCTGGATAATCATAAAATCGATCTTGATATTTTTTTAATAGTGAACGCGTAATACGAACCAAATTGGCATTTTTCATTTTAAAAATAAATTGCATGATTTCATTAGCAATCTCATCCTTGTCAATCGGTGCTGTCTCCATAAAATCTCCCGGTTTCACATTATCGACAGGAACCGCTTGTCTAATCTGCCGAATCTTCAATTGCTTACGGCCGCGATAATTTTGTATATCCCCTACAATATGGACGATTTGTTGTGCAGCATAGTTAGCCTCATCATTGTCCGATACATCCCATAGTTTGGCTTCCAGTTCCCCTGATTTATCCTGCAAAACTAAACTTAAAAATGGCTTCCCGTTACTTGCAATTCCTTTTGTGCTGGATTTAATCAATAAAAATAGATCCACACCAGCGCCTACTTCATAATCAAGTAATTTCTTTTCCATTTGCATCGCCTTCTTTCTATATCATGCTGGGTTCATCTTTTAGTATAGCACGAGTGACTCCTGTTCGGAAAAATATTTATCTGCCTGCTTATGACAAGTGAAAAACAAAATCTGATTCTTTCCTTTTCGTTTTTCCAACAATTTCATAATGGCATCAAGCCGCTTAGCATCAAAATTGACAAATCCATCATCAATAAGTAGCGGCAGTGGGTAATCTTCAGAAATAATATCAATCAGGGCAAAACGGACAGCCAAATAGAGTTGTTCTTTAGTGGCTTGACTCAATTCTTCTGATCGGAAATGCGTGTCATCATGGCGTATAACTTCAAGCTTTTCATTTTGGAATTGAACATCTTTGTAGGCGCCATTCGTTAATTCAGCAAAATAACTCGCAGCAAATTGCCTAGCTTTAGGGAATTTATCTTCCTGTAAATGGTTCATTGTTTCGTAGATGAGTGCTTGTGCTGTTTTTAGTTCAATCCACTGCTGAGCAAGATCTTGTAGTTCATTTTTTTCCATATAGTAGTGCTGCATCAGCTCGCTATAAGTCCCGCCTTCTTCCAATTGTTCAATTTGATGCGCCTTTTGCATCCGTTCATTGCGTAAAACTTGCTCCTCATATTCTAAAGTCTTTGCTGCTTCAGCAAGTTCTAATTCTGTTTTTTCTAGCTCTGCTTGCTGCTCGTACTTGCTTAATTGAAGGATTTGTTCATCAGGCAATTGGCCTTTCAGAAGCAGCATTCGTTCTTTCGCTTGCAGATAATCACGTGCTTTTTGAGCAGCTTGACGAAAACTTGCTTCATCATTGACCTTTGCATCGCGGTAAAGCGCCTGTTTTGCTGCCATCAAGGTGTCGATATCTCGTTCAAGCAACTGAATATCTTGCTCTAGTTGCTCCAACTTTTCTTGAATTTTGATCCCAGCTTCGGCATCCGCGCGGTTACGTTTTAAAAAATGACGCATTTCTGCCACCTGTTCTTCAACTGGTACATGAGATGTTGTAATAGATAAGGATGCTACTGTAGATGCCCATTTTTCTAGAAAAGGGCTAATTTCCTCAATTTCAACTTGCATCTGCTTATTTTTTTCATGTAGTTTTTGGCAGGCTTCACACTTTTGGACAAGCATCACGAGGGATTCGTTTCTCATCGATGAAAGTCCTAGTTGCCTTAAAAACTGCTGTTTGGTCAGTTGATGATCTCGGATGGCCGCAGCTAGTTCCCTTTCCTCCCTTTCATACTCGACAAGTGCCAAAGCAAGTTCATCTGTTTCAGCAAGCAGAGCCTGCCAATTCTGTCGTTTTTGCTTTTGTTCAAAATAGGCCATCATATCTAACTGACTCATTTCTTGCCCACTTTTCGATCGATTGCTGAAAAAGAAACCTAAACCTATCAATAATCCTAAACCACCTAGTGCGCCCAGCCACCATAGTGAAATGAAACTGGCAGCAAGCAAGAGAATCAGTCCTATCCCACTACTGGCGATTGCTGCTTGTTGCACGCTAGATGAACTTTTTTTCTGCTTTTTGGATTGATAGGCTGCTTCAAATTGCGCTATTTTATCTGCTGGCCATAGTTCAGTCTCCATTCTTTCAAGTTGAGTACTCTTTTTCTGGATCAACTCTTCTTTTTCTCTTTTTTGAGTGGCTAGTCTTTCTTCTTGTTGTTGATATTTTTGTTCTGTGATTGTTAGTTCTTCAGCTTGCTGTAAAGCATCAGAAGGCACATATATATCATAATCATGGAGATCCAGCTCTTCCATCAATTGATTTTCAAAGAGCGTTTCTTCGTTTAAACGTTTTTGTAGTTGTAAAAGCTGCTTTATTTTATCTTGATAAAGTGGCCATTCATTCAAACTTACCTCGATCTGACTGAGAAGTGAATCCGACTCTTCCTTTTGTTTAAAAGCTGGATTTTCTTTTAATGTCTGCTGCCGTTCTTTGAGCTGCAGATATCTATTTTGCTTTTGGTTCAATTCTGTCAATAAATGTTCCAGACGAATAATACCATCCGTTGGAAACTCCTGCTCACCATATTTTTCAGCTATCCTTTCTAGCCCCTGCCATTCTTCGTAAACGGGCCACTTTCTCCGCAAAGCCTCTAATTCAAGTCGCTGCAATTGATTGGCGGCAGCAGATTGCTGATTCTCATCCAACCGTTGTTCTGTTTCGTTCCATTCTTTTTTTAATTGCTGATACTTTTGGTTCGCTGATTTTGCATGTATGTAAGCTTGATGGGCTTCCTTTGTCCGTAGCAATTGCTGATTGATAATAGGATTGCGACCGCTGGGTTTAAACAACTGCTCCATCTGCTTTTCCAAATCAGCCACCGCCCTGAGCAACTTATCAGAACCTATTGTTCCTGCTTGCAACAAATATCTTTCAAATTCGCTTTGTTTCATTTGATTGATCTGTTGCAGGCCATGTATATCAAATGAAAAAATAGCCTCATAACTAGCCCTGTCCATGTCAGCTAAAATCTCAGACAGCCGCTCTTCCCCGGCAATCGTTCCGTCTTCCAGATACAGGTTGACATCACCAGTCGCTTTGCCCTTAAGACGTTCAACAACCACTATACCAAGACACGTTTCCGAAAGCGTCAAGCGTCCTCCATACGGGCCCTGATTTTTAGGTTCCATACGCGGAATAGTTTGCTGCTTCGTTGGAAAGCCAAATAATATACTATGGATAAAAGCCATAATTGTGGACTTGCCTGCTTCATTCTCACCATAGATCATTTGGAAAGCTTGAATATCATGAAAAGTTGTATTCTGCCATTTTCCATATCCTAAAATAGCAATCTCTGTTATCTTCATTTCTTTTCACCTTCCAGATCTGCAAGTAAGCTTCCAACTCGCTTCATGGCCTTTGTTGTTATTTCCTGTCGTTCGCTTTCGCTGATATCCTCCATAAAACGGCTCATACCCGAATGAAAATAAAGGGCTTCAATATTTTGAAAAAACGGTCCTTCTGCATCTAATTTATCTTTTGCAAACTGCCACTCTTCTTGAAGCAGACCATTTTTCCACCAGTCTTCAGCCACTTCATCGTGGTTTTCAGAAAAAAACAGCTGGTTTACCCACACAAATGTCCCGTCTTCTGCTAACGCCTGCTCCTGCAGCATGGAAAGCCAGTCTTCGCGCAGTAATTTATCGTTATGCGGCATTTCAATATGCAACTGTAAAAAATAGGATTCGGGCAACTCCTTGTAATGCGCCAAGCAATCAGTCAACCTTTTAAAGAGCTGTGTCTTATCCGGGACCTCGTCAAACTGGATGATCACATCTTCCCAAATCAACGGACTTGTCGGTATAAAAGTCGCTGTGCTGCCTCCTTCGTCAAGCGTTACGAAAGTGCAGCCTTTTGGTCCCAGTTCTTTACGACTTCTGCCCTGCATATTGCCGGGATAATGAATCATTGGTTCCAAATCCAAGGTCATTCGCTTATGGATATGTCCCAAAGCCCAGTAATCAAAACGTTTGCTCTTTAATTCATTTACTGAAAACGGCGCATAGACATCGTGGGCTTCCGATTGGGTGATTTCTGACCCGTGAAGCAGTCCGATATGAAAATCAGCTTCTCCTGTCCGTTGATATTCTTGGATCCGTTTTTCAGGTATATGACGCCGATCATAGCTAAAGCCATAAATACTTGCCGTCGGACGATTGGCACGCTGAAAAAGAACTGTTTTCACATGTGGAGGAAAAACTGTGACATTCTCAGGTAGCTGCAAGCGATCCTGTCCCTCCGCGTAAAAGTCATGATTCCCGTGGATTAAATAAACTGGGATATCGGCTTGTTCAAGACGTTTCATTTCCTGATAAAAAACAACTTGGGCTCGAATACTTAGATCTTCTTTATCGTAAATATCTCCAGCAATCAGCACAAAATCAACTGCTTCCCGAATCGCGGCATCTACCCCGCGAGCCAAAGAGCGATTCGAAGCTTCTTTGATTTCAGCAAATAGGCGTTCAGGTATTTTTTTAAGACCGGCAAATGGGCTGTCCAAATGCAGATCGGCCATATGAATGAATCGCAAATTTTTCATAAAAAGCGTCTCCCTCAAAACGAATATATGTTCTCATTATACTTGTTTCGTCCTTCTCTTGCAAGCTTCTACAAAAGCAGCTAACAAATTTTTCTAATTATGCTACAATAAAGAAAAACAGACTTGGAGGGAGCAAAGATGGCGGACTGGAAACAACAACTTGGTGTGTATGGTGTTTACATAGAAAACGGGAAAATTTTCAGCATCTTACAAAAAGATGAAGGACCGTTCCAAAATAAATACGACCTGCCCGGTGGCTCTCTACTTGAGAATGAAATGCTTGCAGATGCGTTAAAACGCCATATGCATCGTTTCGACACGGAAGCCGAGCTTATAGCCCAACTTGGCAGCTATGATTTCTTGATTGGCTATGAGAAAGCACAGATTATCCATCACATTGCACTCGTTTTTCAGTTGAAGTTATATTTTGCACGTGAAAAAGAAATCCCATTAATTTTTGAAACCCCTTCTGAAAAACCTGCTGAATTTGTCATGCTACCACTTGAAAAGATCACAAATACCAACGCTACACCCCTTTTAAATCTTATCAAAACGCTATAAAAAAACGGAAATTCGACAATTGTCACGTTTCGATAACTTGACTGCCGAATTTCCGTTTTCAGATTAGAATCAGTTGCCCTCAATGTTGTATAGGTCTTGCAGTGGCATCATGATGATCCGGTTAAGATCATTGATGATTGTGCTCATGGCTTGTTCTTTCTCCATTAATTTTAGAATCGTTTGATTGGCTTGTACTTCTTCTGCTACTGCTTGTGCTTTTTGTACAAGTTCATCATCTAATTCCTGCCCTGTCATTTGGCGTTCTTGAATAGTCACTTGGACTTCACGAAAACGATCGAATTTTTCCTTTGCTTCTGCATCTGCATTCACTTCTTTGTATGCTTCCTGCAGATTTTTAAATTCCGCTGTTTCACGGATGCCGCGTTCCAAACCGTTTGCTAAATCGTAAATATTTTCGCTCATCATAAATCCTCCAGATATCTGATTTTATTTCTACCTTATCACTATAACAAAAGACCCGAACAGAAGCCAGTTAAAAAGCTGTCACATTAAAAGTGCTAAGAGCCCTTGAACCACTCCGATTAAGCCGCCTAAAACCCCACCTAAAAGCGTGATCATTTTAAGTTCTCGGCCAGAAATTTCTACAACCAGTTTTTCAACCTCCTCTAGTGAAAATGCATTGACCTGTTGTTCAATCAATTTGGCAAAATCCAATCGGGCAAGCATTTCTTGGCTGTTCTTTGCTGCGAAATCTAAAATGTTCTGGATCAAATAAGGAAATACTTTGTTGATCATAACCTCTTGATAGGGTCTGATTTCATCTTGGATCGGTCGACCAAAACGTTCTTTTAAAGCCAGCATATCGCGCACTTCTTTTGTCACTTGTTGTGCAAGTTTTTGCTCGTTTTCCGGATCAATCAGACTTGCCAAATCTTTTTCCAATATTTTTTGCCACTCTTGTTCAAAGACTGTCTCTAACTCTGTTTGGATTGCTGGTCGCTCAAGCAGCTGGAGTAGTTCTTTTTGTAATTTTCCAGCCAGTGTTTCTGTATTCAAAAATAGCTTTGCCATGCTGAACATACGACCATGATCATTTAGAAACTGTTCTAACAAACGGGTAAGCTGCTCTATACCTTGTGGACTCTTCAAAAAACGAATCGTCTTAGCACGTGCAGCTTCACTGATTTCTGGCAAATGGCGTTCCGCAGACTCTATCACCGCTTTCGGTAAAAGTTCTGCTAATTTTTCTGTACGGTGTGTGCCTAAAAATGTGATCAGCTTTCCTTCTATTTTTTGTTCAAGAAACTGACTGACTTGCTGATCGCCACTCGGAAAACCTAATTGCTTAAAAATTTGTTTTGTCGAAGTTGATTGGCTCATTTTTTCTTCAAAAAAATGGCGAGCGGTTGCTGTTAATTCTTTTTCAAGACTAGGGTCAAGGAGCTTTTCGCGAATCACTTCGCCTGTCAGCAAATGTTCTGCAACCACTTGTCCAATCTTTTCAGCCAATTCCGTTCGACGTTTAGGAATCAAACCTGGTGTAAATGGCAATTGAAAACGACCCAAATAATAAGCACGATAAGGACGAAATAGCATCCGAATCGCTAAATAATTGGTAAAGGCACCGATCAGTGAACCAATCGCCATCATAAAAAGTATCGCTAATAGCGCATGCAAATAACTCATCCTCCAATTTTAAAGTGGTTTTATTATACGAAAAAAAGCCCCTGATCACAATGCTATCAGGGGAAGTTCATTCTAAAGTCCGAGTCCGGTCATTTTTAACGGATCCATATGCTGGTCAAACTCAGCTTCTGTTAAATAACCTGTTTGAATAGCTGCTTTTTTTAATGTCCAGCCATTTTGATGAGCTAGTTTGGCGATTTGAGCCGCTTTTTCGTAACCGATATGCGGACTTAGTGCTGTTACCAACATGAGCGAACGCTCGACTTTGTCCTTAATCACAGCTTCGTTAGCCTTCAAACCTTGCACACAATGAATCCGGAAAGAGCGTATTCCGTCACTAAGAAGGTGAACGGATCGAAGAAAATTGGCAATCAAAACGGGCTTGTAGACATTCAATTCAAAGTTGCCCTGACTGGCAGCAATTTGAATCGTGACGTCGTTACCCATGACTTGTGCAGCAACCATCGTTATTGCTTCACATTGTGTTGGGTTCACTTTGCCCGGCATGATGGAACTACCAGGTTCATTCGCCGGAATCTCCAGTTCACCGATCCCACTTCTAGGACCACTTGCCAAAAAGCGAATATCATTGGCTATTTTCATCAGATCAGCAGCCAAACTTTTTAATGCCCCGTGAACAAAATTAAGTGGGCTGTGACTGGTGAGTGCAAAAAATTTATTTGGGTCCGAGCTAAATGGGTAACCAGTCTGTTTTTCAAGCTGTGTTGCCACGCGCTCGCCAAATCCTTGCGGTGCATTGATCCCGGTGCCAACTGCCGTTCCTCCAATTGCAAGTGGCAACAATTCTTTCGCACTGATTTCAAGTTGTTTCAAAGCTCTTGTAAGCATCGCCTGCCAGCCACTGATTTCCTGACCTAATGTAAGAGGAGTTGCATCCTGCAAATGTGTACGTCCAATTTTTACAAGTGTTTGATATTCAGCTGCTTTTTGCGCAAATCCTTTTTCGAGTGCTTTTATTTCAGGGATCAAACTTGCACTGATCGCCTCATAAGCCGCAATATGCATGGCTGTCGGAAATGTGTCATTCGAGCTTTGCGAAAGGTTGACATCATCATTAGGATGAATAGCTATCCCATTTTCTACTTCTGCTACATGGGCAATCACTTCATTGACATTCATATTGGTTTGCGTCCCGCTGCCGGTTTGGAAGACTACGAGTGGAAAATGATCATCTAGTTCACCCGAAATAATTTTATCACAAGCTGCTGCAATCGCACTTTGCTTTTCAGGCAGCAATCTACCCTCTGTGCCGCTGACAATAGCACAAGCCTTTTTCAATTCTGCCATTGCTTGAATCACTTCAATCGGCATTTTTTCACCTATTTGAAAATTTCTTCTGCTGCGTTCTGTTTGAGCCCCCCAATATCGGGATGCTTCTACTTCAATTTCACCAAGCGTATCTTTTTCGATTCGATTCACTCTGCTTCACCTCTCCATCAGTATAACACGGATGATTTTAGAAAAGAAGTCTATATAGTTCGTCTTTATTTAGAAGGACGTGAAAGCGGACGCCAGTTCACTAGAAGAAAACTTCCAATGAGAAGCACTACACTGAATAGGAGCGTGAAAAATAAACATGGCCAAAAATGATTGGCCAATTGTTCATTTTGAATGAGAGAAACCGCCACTTTGCTTAAATAAGCCGGATTAAATATCTGTCCAAACGATTCAATACCTGTCAGTGTCGTCAGCAAGATCCCACTAACGATTGCTAATATTCCAGCCACTGTTCCGCTTTCAAGGATCGTACTCAAAAAAATCAACAGTGTGAATAAAAAGAAAATCCATATACTATAGATAAAAAAGGCCTGTACAACAGCAATCAGCGGTAACTCTCCGAATAACAATACAGAATAATAGGCCGCCAAAAAATAACCGGCTAACAACGATACCAAAATCAAACCGAATTGAACAACCACTTTTGCTGATAAATAATGCACCAAGCTAACCGGCTTTGTCAAAATAAAACTTAACATACCGCTTTGGCGATCTGCAGAAATCAGACTCATTCCACTGATCAAAATAATCATAATCCCCAACTGATCAAACTGCGAAGACAATGTCTGACTAAAAATTTCCACACTTGTCTGTTGACCCAACAAAGCGAGCATTGCCTCCCCATTTTCAATTCCAGAAGCTTTTTCGAGAATTTGAGGAAGGAAATGCATCATGACAGGCTGCATAACGCCCAGCAACATCAAGGCTACAGGCAACCAAATCACTTTCAAACTTCGGCAGATCTCCAGCCATTCTTTTGCCACAAAAGCTTTAAAAGCGCTCATCCTTGCAACCTCCCTAGGAAAATTTGCTCCAAATCTTCATGCACATGTTCAAACTGTTCGATCCCTATCTTTAAATCAAGCAGCTTTTGCAAGACGAGCGGACTGACTTCTGCTGGCTCATCCACTCGAAGTTCAAATCGGCTGCCTTTTTGCATCACTGTTTTAACACCCGAAATCCCGGCTAACTCTCGTTGCAAATCTACATGAAGCTGCTCCTCTTTAATCATCACACGCAACAGGTTTGTAGCGGATTCTTCCATCAATTCCTCTAAGGAGCGTTGCAAAATAATCTCCCCTTCACGAATCATCAGTACATGATCACTGACTTCTGCCGCATCCGCTAAAATATGTGTCGAAAAAAGTATGGTTGTCTGCTTTTTTAATTGTTCAATCAGTACGATCACTTCCCGGCGCCCAATAGGGTCAAGTGCTGAAACCGGCTCATCCATGATTAATAGTTTAGGTTCATGGATAATAGCCTGAGCGATGCCAAGCCGTTGTTTCATCCCTCCCGAAAACTGGGAAACTCGTTTTTTAGCCGTTTGATCGTCAAGTCCAACCATTCTCAATACTTCTTTGCTCCTTGTTTTGCACCACGCATCGGACATACCTGACAAACGTCCAGCAAAAAGCAAACTTTCCTGTGCTGTCATCCAAGGATAAAACTGAGGGGTTTGTGGTAAAAAACCGATCTCCTCTCTTTTTTTATAAACAGGCGTACCTTCTATCAAAATTTCACCTGCATCCGTTTTTAAAATTTGCACAATCAATTGCAAAAGCGTCGTTTTACCGGCTCCATTCGGTCCGATAAGCGCTGTACAAGCATTCGGGGCTATTTCAAATGAAACATCTTTTAATACGCGCTCCTTTTGAAAGCTTTTTTCAACATGGTTGATTTTCAACATTTTTAGTACTCCTTCCGCCCCAAAATAAAGTATAAAATCGGACCAAGTATATTAATAAATAAAATTACTACTAACCAGAGAATTGGCTGGCGTCGATCAGACCAATGACGGATAAGATCTATCAAAGCCGTGACTAATAAAAGTAAATAAAGTATTAATAAAGGTAATACAATGAGAATATCCACACCAAGAACATCCATTTCAAACGCTCCTTTTCTATCTGTTATATATTTAGTATAACATGATTCGTTAAAAAGACAATTTAAAAAGCGGTTCAAAGCTTTAAAACTGCTTTGAACCGCTCTACTTTTTACCAGGAATCGATCCATTTATTGACTTTATCCGTCACATCGCTGCCAAATTCTTTTACTTTTTCTGCACCCTTTTTAATGGAATCGCCTGCTTCATCTGCCTTCTCTTTGACAGATCCCCAAAAGTCATTATCCTCAGAAGAGCTGCTTGACGAATCTTTACTTTTTTCTTTTTGCGTTTCTTGCTTGGCACCTTTCGTATCAAAATCTGTCGGTTCCTGATATTTCAATCCGCTATTCATTACATAATGCGCTAAAGTTGCCACACCATTTGAGCTAGAGGTCGTTAAATAATGATTCTCATCTGTTTTATCAAAGCCCATCCAGACCGCACCGACAAGATTCGGCGTATAGCCAACGAACCACTGATCTTTTGTCCCATTTTTATCATAAGAAACTTGAGTCGAACCAGTTTTCCCAGCCATTTCGTGACCAGACACGGCGGCATTATTTCCCGTCCCATAATTGATAACATCCAAAAGCATAGATGTCATGTCATCTGAGACACTTTCAGAAATGATCCGCTTAGTTTCGGGTTCATGTTCATAAATCACATTACCGGATGGATCAACAATTTTACTGATAATATAGCTTTCCGGTTTCACCCCACCCGTTGCGAAAGTTGAATAGGCGGCTGCCATATCCACTGGTGAGGCTCCTTTGCTCAAGCCCCCAAGTGCTAGTGCACCAAGTGTCTTATCACTTTCTTCTACTGGAATACCAAATTCTTGTGCCGACTTATAGCCTTTTTCCATACCAATCTGATCGAGAAGCCAGACTGCTGGTGCATTGATGGAGTATGCAACTGCCTGATACATCGGTACTTCTCCACGATAGACACCATCTACATTGGTTGGCGTATAATCGCCTTTATAGGTGATCTCTTCATCTTTCAGCATGGAATCAACTTTATAGCCATTCTCAAGCGCCGGTGTATAGACTGCTATCGGCTTCATCGTTGACCCCGGCTGTGCCTGCATCTGGGTTGCCCGATTAAAGCCGCGGAAAACATGCTCTCCTCGCCCGCCAATGAGTGCACGAATGCCGCCCGTCGTAGGATCCATCAGTACTGCTCCTGACTGCACCATCTCTCCGTCACTTGCATTCTCTGGAAACAGGCTGTCATTCGCATAAACACTGTCCAAAGAGGCTTGATAATTTTGATCCAATTCCGTATAGATTTTGTAGCCACGTTTCATGATTTCATCTTGAGAGATATCAGCTTTATCCACCGCTTCATTGATAACTGCATCAATATACCACGGATATTTGGTATCTTTATTTTGCTTTGACTGGTCATTCAGTACGATATCAGTCTTCTTGTATTTTTCATAGTCTTCTTTCGAGATTTTGTTATTTTCCCACATGGCTTTTAGTACCATGTTCCGCCGTTCAGTCGCTTTATCCATATGATTATACGGATCATATGCACTTGGCGCCTGTAAAAGTCCGGCAATCGTTGCTGCTTCCGGTACATTAAGTTCTGAGGCATGCTTACCAAAATATTTTAAGGAAGCATTCTCAACACCGTATTCTCCATTACCAAAGTAGGAACTGTTTAGATACATTTCCATGATTTCGTCTTTACTGTAGGTCTTTTCAATCTCCCGCGCCATAAAGAGTTCCTTTATTTTTCTGGTAAATGTCTGCTCCTGACTTAAGAGCGCATTTTTAGCAAGCTGCTGCGTAATCGTACTCCCGCCGCCAGTGATTTCGCCTGTTGTCACAAGACCCCAAAAAGATCGCAGTATCCCTTTTATATCAAATCCTTTATGTTCGTAAAAATCGCGATCTTCAATAGAAACAACCGCATTTGTCACGTTAGGTGAAATGTCATCAATTTTGACAAAAGTCGCATTTGTACTTGAAAGCTCCCCTGCTTTGTCACCATCTTTATCATAAATGATGGTGGCAGTTTCCAGTCCCTTTTTAAGTGCATCAATATCGGCTGACTTGGCAACTACAACTAAATAAATAATAAGGCCTAGAATCAGGATCAAAATCGTTAAAATAATGATTTTGATAATATGCTTATTTTTGAGGAAGCGGCGGAACTTTTGCCATCCCAATTTGATTCCATTCCAAATGAAGCCGAAAAAGCGCCCTAAAAGTTGCTTTAAACTTTGCAAATAGCATCTCCTGTCTTTCTATAATAATATGACCGCATGTTTACACGGTTATTCATATTTTACGTTACTTACACAAATTTTTCTACCACCTTAAGTATGATTTTTTCATTTGTCTGCAATTCCATTTAATAAATTGTAAAAGGGTTTACTAAACAGATATATTTTTGCCAAAAAAGGTTTTTCCCCATTTAAATGGGGTACATAATAATGTTAGCTATTCTGCTGACAAAGACTCCGAAACAGGAGCAAGATTATGCTTTTGGAAAGGAAATGGGACATGACCCACAAGCTGATTTACTTTTTATCACAATCACATATTCGCAGCACGATTGCGGAAGCATGGGCGAAGAAACTCTCGATTAAAAATGTTACTTTTATCAGCGGTTCATGGAAAAAAGAGCAAAAAACACCTTTTATTAATGACGCACTTCATGAATACGCGCTTTCACCTCCTGAGAGTCTCTCCTTTCCGCCAACAAACGCACTTTTGCAAGATGCTGATTTGATTGTGACGATTTACGATTCCACACATGAACTTGCGCCGTCATTTCCGCAAAAATGGCGCAACAAGGTGATTTATTGGGACATTGAAGACCCTGAACAGCAGGAAGGGATCTCTTTTAAATGGGCCTGTTACCAAGAAGTGTGTGATCGCATCGCATTATCTGTAAAAAATTTAGAACAAGATTTAATCGAAGCTTGATTTTGTGACTCTCCGGAATGGTTTATCCGTAAACCGCACCGGAGAGATTTTTATTAGAATATAGGAGGAAAATCATCATGGATACCTATCAAGATATTCGTAAAGGAGAACGCGCTGCGCTTTTAAGTATCGTTGCTTATATTTTCTTAACTGTATTAAAAGTCGTTATTGGTAAAATCGGTCATTCAGATGCGCTTTTAGCTGATGGTCTCAATAATATGACTGACGTGATTGCCTCCCTCGCTCTTTTGATTGGTTTACGGATTTCAAGAATTCCGCCTGATGCCGATCATGCTTATGGACATAGAAGAACTGAAACGATCAGTTCACTCATCGCCTCTATTATTATGATCCTCGTTGCCATTCAAGTAGTGATAAGTGCCATTCAAACACTTCTTACTAAAGATTATGGGGCTCCTTCTACATTGACAGCAATCGTTGCCCTTTTCTCTGGCTTTTTCATGTATGGCATTTATCGTTTTAATTTTCACCTTTCGAAAAAAATTAACAGTCAGGCGGTACGGGCGGCAGCGCTTGATAATCGTTCTGATGCCGTTGTTAGCTTTGGGGCTTTCTTGGGGATTCTTGGGGCGGCAATCGGTATTCCTTGGCTTGACCCGCTTACAGCACTGTTAGTTGGACTGTTAATCGGCTATACTGCTATCAAAATCTTCTATGATGCCGCGCACAGTTTGACAGACGGCTTTGATGTATCCAAACTTGAAACGATCCATCAGCTGATTGCATCCGTCGAAGGTGTCAAAGAAGTACGAGACATTAAGGCTCGACTGAACGGCAATCGGATCTGGATTGATGCAACAATTGCTGTTTCAGCAGATCTTAATGTAATCGAAAGCCATGCCATTACGGAGAAAATTGAAGCAACGATTCGCCAAGAATTTAAAGATACTTATACGCTTGTGCACATTGAGCCTTTTGAAGAAAGTAAGTCACCTAGTAGATAACTATTATTTGTCATAATTTACGGATTGTCTTATAATTTAGATAAGTATAGCTAAAAAAAGAACGTTGGGAGGGAATATTCACATGGGGCAGAGAAACTAATCCATTTTCTCAAAATAACCATCATCCTTGCCAAAAGCATGTCTGTGAATATTTTTCCCGTTACACGATACTCAATCGACTTACGCGGAATCAGCACCTGCTCTTTGGCCAAACTATTTTAATCTTATAGGAGGTGTTTGCCGTACTAGTTTTCTACTAATACGGCCTACGATTGATATTAACCATTAAATTTGTCATTATTGCCTTATTGATAGGCGTTTCGGCTTTTTTCGTCGCCACGGAATTTGCCATTGTAAAAATGAGGCCCAGTCGCCTTGATCAACTGATTGCGGAAGGTAACAAGCGAGCTCATCTTGCCCGGCATATCTATAATCATTTAAATGCTTATTTATCAGCTTGTCAGCTTGGGATCACGATCAGCTCCCTCGGTCTTGGTTGGTTAGGGGAATCTACGGTCGAAGCGGCTCTGCATCCCTTATTCGACCTACTTTCCGTACCGAGCTCAGTAGTTACCGTCCTTTCCTTTATTCTTGCCTTTGTGATCATCACTTTTCTGCATGTAGTAGTAGGCGAGTTGGTACCAAAAACGCTGGCAATTGATAAAACAGAAGCGGTAGCACTTTCTGTAGCACGACCGCTTCACATTTTTTATAAATTAATGTTCCCTTTTATTTGGTTGTTGAATGAATCCTCTGTTCTGATTTCCAAGCTTTTCGGATTAGAACCTGCAAGTGAACATGAAATCGCACATACAGAAGAAGAACTGCGCATCATCGTGGGTGAAAGTTATAAAAGCGGTGAGATCAACCAATCGGAATTCCGCTATGTGAATAAAATTTTTGATTTTGATGAGCGGATGGCAAAAGAAGTTATGATCCCACGCACGGAAATCGTAACAGTAGAAACTGGCCAATCCATTGCCGATTTATCTGATATCATGGAAAATGAGCGCTATACCCGCTATCCAGTCATTGACGGAGATAAAGATCATATTATCGGTGTACTTAATTTGAAAGAAATTTTATCAGCGTATGTCAAACATGGCTCAGATCCGTCATTCAGTATTGATCCATATGTGAAACCGATCATTCGGGTAATCGAGACGATTCCGATCAAAGAATTATTGATCCGCATGCAAAAAGAACGCTCGCACATTGCCATTTTATTGGACGAATATGGGGGCACATCTGGTCTTGTCACTGTAGAAGATATTGTGGAAGAAATTGTAGGTGACATTCGTGATGAATTTGATGCGGATGAGATTCCAGAAATTCGCAAAATTAAAGATGGACACTATATTGTGGATGCCAAACTATTGATTGATGAAGTGAATAATATTCTTGGTACAAATATTGAGGAAGAGGAAGTCGATACGATCGGTGGTTGGTTCCTCACACAAAACTATGAAGTGGAAGTTGGAGATGAAATTGAATACGGAGACTATATTTTCCGTGTCAAACAAGCGGAACCACATCATATTGAATATATTGAAATTCTAAGAAGAATAGCTGAATAATTATAAAAGTGGGCTTATTGAATGATTATCATACAATAAGCCTTATTTTAATGTACATATCCTAAAATTCCAGTAGAGGTTCTGACTGCTAAATCTAAAAAGTTGCCAATATATCATCAATTACAAGACACCTCCTGATCCATGACTAAAAAAGATGCAAAAATTTTTTCCTGTATCTTTTTGGTAATTAAAATAACCCTTGACGGTTCTCAAAATGATTGAACTCTTTCTAACCCCTTCTTCTATTTCTGCCTTTTTCGACACATCTTTTCTGTAATTTTGCTATACTAAAAAAGAAAGGAGCATCTTCATGTTTTTTATTGAAATTCCCATTATTCCTGCCTTTACAGATAAAACAGTTCAAGAACTTTTAACAACATCTTTCCATCTTGGAAAAAAAGCTCGACATGAATATCGGATGAGTAAACAAATCTTTCTTGATGGACAGGCCACTACTTTTGAACAAACGCCGGAATTAGGTCAAATATTGCGGCTACCGTTATTAAATGAAAAGGCGACTAGTGCTTACTCCGGCCAGATTAACATCCTCTATGAAGATGATTTCATTGCGGTTGTCAATAAACCAACTCATCTTAAAACTCACCCAAATACCCTCTCTGACAAAGATACAGCGGCGAATCGACTGCAACACTATTTCGAACAAACAGCGCAAATATCTGCTTCAGCTTATCATGTACACCGTCTTGATCAAGTGACAAGTGGGCTCGTGCTCTTTGCAAAAAATCGTCTGGCATTAGCTGCATTTTCTTATCAACTCGAAAAGCGAATGATCAAGCGTCACTATTTGGCGCTTGTTGAAGGACAAGTGTCCGCTTCGCAAACAATTGAAAAACCGATCGGCAAGGATCGGCACATTAAAGGTAAACAGCATATCAGCTCTGGGGGGCAATATGCGAAAACGTATATTTCGCCTGTTGAATATCAGCAAAAAAAGAAACAAACATTACTTACTTGCGAGCTAGAAACTGGACGGACCCATCAAATCCGTGTTCACCTAGCAAGTATAGGGCATCCGATCGTGGGAGATACCCTTTATGGAAGCAAGAGACAGCAACAACGTGTTATGCTACATGCTGCTAACATCACATTTTATCATCCCTTTTTCGATAAAACTTTTAATTTGGAAGCACCACTGCCACATGATTTTTTAGTAGAAACATAAAGAAGTGGTCAACTTGAAAAACTAGAGTTGACCACTTTTTGATTTTAAAAATGTTTAAGTGCTTCTCTTCGACTGAGGGGGGCCAATTCGGTCTGTTCAACAAACTGGTATACAGCCTCCGGTGCCGTCTTAGCATATTCACGCAGACTCCAGCCAATCGCTTTTTGGATAAAAAATTCCTTTTGTCGTCTCTCCTTACAAATGATTCTAAAAAGGAAGGCTTCATCCGTTTGCTCTTTATACTTCAACTGAAACAAAATGGCTGTTCGGATCAGCCAAATGTTACCACTCGCCAACCATCGTTCAACAGTTGCATCACGTTTCTCTGGATAACGCCCAAAGTAATGACCAACTAAATGACTGGCAATCGTATCAACCGTATCCCACCACGCATTTGTTTGAATAAACCATTCATAATCGGCCAGTATCTCTGATTCAGCCTGTTTCTTTTTTCGTACAAGTAAATCGATTGCCAGCTGATGAAACTCCCGCTCCTCTTCTTGATAAAGCTGCTTGGCAAATGATACCAGCTCTTCTGGTTCACCAAATTGGCTAAGCAGCTCTTTCATTAACGCTCGCCGCTCGCCAGCACGAATTCCCAAAAAAGGAAATTGGTTTTTCATATAGGCCTCCATGGCAGGCTGGTTATCTGGGTGGGCATGTCTTCTATAATACTTTGTCCATACTGCAACTAAATCCGTCATTTTTCTAGATCCTCAGCTTTTTGCGTCATCAGTTCTTTTTCACGTTCCATACTTTCCAAAAAGTACGGCAGATCATCTGGATCCGGGCCGACCATTTTTCCTGTTTCCAATAAGTCGATCCGTCGCATATCTTCTGCATCCAAACAAAAATAATCCAATTGTGCATTCTCCTTAATACGGCTCGAAGCGATCGACTTTGGAATAATGATCGTATCCCGATTTAAATGCCACTGCAAAATCACCTGATCCACCTGCGCCCCATGTTTTTTAGCAATTTCCGTGATCACCGGATTCTGCATAAGCGTCCCCTTGGCGAGCGGTGACCAAGCTGCATGTGCGATCTGTTGTTCCTTCAGATACTTGCGCAGTTCATTCTGCGGATAAAGCGGATGCATTTCCACTTGATTAAGTACAGGTTTTTCATTTGCCACAATCAAAAGATCTGCCAAATGATGCTGCCTGAAATTCGCCACACCGATGGATCTTACTGCCCCTTCTTCATGAAGACGCTCCATTGCCCGCCAGGCATCTCGGTATTTGCCCGCGATCGGCCAGTGAATCAAATACAAATCCAGATAGTCGAGGCGCAGATTGCGAAGCGTGCGTTCAAAAGCAAATAACGTCTCGTCATAGCCAAGATCACCATTCCACACTTTTGAACTAATGTAAATATCTTTACGATGAGCACCGCTTTCCCCAATCGCTTTGCCGACCATTTTTTCATTATTATATACTGCCGCTGTATCAAACAGTTTATAGCCTACTTCAATCGCCTGTTCGACTGCTGAGGTGATGTAATGCTGTTCACTCATCTGGAATACCCCTAGACCAATGTAAGGGATCTGTTCACCTGTTCTAAGAGTCAGACGATCATCTAATTTTTTCGTCATTTTCACATGCTCCCTCCTACGCATAAAAGGCTGGAATGTTTGCTAAAGTCATAACCCTAGTATACCCAATCTAGCCTCATCCGACTATCAAAAAAACATAAAAAATTTTTTCTTTTTCACTAATTTTTAACAATTGTTTCTATCACAAGGATGGAAGCGTTTACGGATCATTACATCAAATTCCTGTCAAAAAAAAGTTTCCTATTTAGTCGTATCCTATGTTAGTATTGAATTGTGGTAAATTTCAATCAGCATATTGTTATTCTTTTGTAAGGAATCTGTTAAAGAAACAACCCGCTCTTTTCTTAGAGAACGGGTACATTGACACGCAAATTTTACTTACCAAAAAGATCGGGGGAATTGTAAAAAATGGCTTTTAAAAATAAGAAAGACCGTTTTGCATCTTTACTGCATGATATCGCGGTGAATTTGCATGAGGGTGCCAACTTTTTTGCATCGTACAACATCGAATCTGTTGAGGATTTACATACTTTTTCAGACAAAATGAAAGAGTATGAAACAACTGGAGACTCAATGGTTCATAAAATGATCATGGAGCTTAATGACGCGTTTATCACACCGATTGAACGTGAAGATATGCTCGAACTTACAAATCGTCTTGATGACGTCATGGACGGTCTTGAACAAACCGCCTTTTCATTAGAAATTTGCCAAATCACACATTACGATGAATATATGCTGAAATTTATCCAAGCGATTCAAGCAAGTACTGTGGAAATCGAAAAAGCAGTGGATCTTGTTTTCGACAAAAAGCTGAAAGATGTCCGCAAACTGGCAATCGGTATTAAAGATTATGAGTCCAAATGTGATGATGTTTATCGAGAATCCTTAATTCAACTTTTCCAAAATGAAAAGGATCCGATCAAATTGATTCGTCTAAAACAAGTTTATGAAGATCTTGAAGAAATCGCAGACAGTTGTCAAAGTGTAGCTAACACACTTGAATCAATTGTTATGAAAAACGCGTAAGGGGACAGCCAATGGAAGGAATGTTATTCATTACAATTGTCATCGTGCTTGCGGCGTTAGCTTTTGACTTGATCAACGGCTTTCACGATACCGCCAACGCGATTGCGACCAGTGTTTCAACAAAGGCATTAAAACCTAAACACGCCATTATCCTTGCTGCAACGATGAACTTTATTGGTGCGGTTTCATTCACCGGGGTCGCTAAAACAATCACCAAAGATATTGTTGACCCATTTGCGCTCGACAATGGGCAAATCGTTATTCTTGCCGCGCTTATTGCGGCGATTGCATGGAATCTGATTACTTGGTATTTTGGTATTCCAAGTAGTTCCTCGCACGCATTGATCGGTTCGATTGCTGGTGCAGCGATTGCTGCTGCTGGATTTGGTGCGATTGAATATAGTGGTTTTATAAAGATATTGATTGGCTTAGTAGTTTCGCCATTTTTAGCATTTGCCGTCGGTTACCTTATTTATACCTTGTTCAAGATTTTCTTAAAGAATTTAAATCTTTCAACAACCAATCGACGCTTTCGTTTGCTTCAAATCGCGACAGCTGCCCTTCAATCTTATTCACACGGTACAAATGATGCACAAAAATCAATGGGGATTATTACGATGGCCCTGATTGCCGGCTCATTCCAGTCCACAGACGATGTTCAGCTTTGGGTACAGGTCTCCTGTGCGCTTGCTATGGCTATCGGTACTAGTATTGGTGGTTGGAAAATCATCAAAACTGTTGGCGGTAAGATTATGAAAATCAAACCGGTTAACGGAGTTGCTGCAGATCTTAGTTCGGTCATTGTTATTTTTGGGGCTACTTTCATTCATCTGCCTGTCTCAACAACACACGTTATCAGCTCTTCCATCCTAGGTGTTGGTACGAGCCACCGTGTGAAAGGCGTGAAATGGGATACTGCTCAAAGAATGATCATTACATGGATCATTACACTGCCTATCTCTGCAACGATTGCAGCTGTGCTTTTCTTCTTATTAAATCTTTTCTTATAATATATTATGCGTAAACCGGAGCTTTTTCAGCTCCGGTTTTTATTTTGTGCTGTTTTATGCTTAGAAAAAAGGGAAAACAGATGAAAAATAGCGAAAGGGGAACAATATATGACGATCTATTATTTTGAAAAACCGCAATCCCTAAATAAAAATCAACCTTTAGAAATTAAAAATAGCGAAAATCAAATCGTGGCCAAAATCACCAAAACGGCTGCTAAAATCTTATTTTCAAAAGAAAATACCCCTTTTTCTTTCCAGGATAGTGCTGATCAGGAAGATGCTTATTTGACACTTGAACTTGGCTGGCTGGGAAAAACGAGGCCTGTCATCGTTTACCATGATAAACTGAATCAAAAAGAGATTGCCTTTGAAGAGATTTCTGATACCCAAGCTCCCTTACATCTTCATTCTAAAGAAGCTGATTTTCCGATTGATATTTTTGAACAACCATCTCAACGCTCCTTGCTTATCAAATTTCATCAGCAGGAAAGCGCCTTTATTCAAGAATTCCAAAACGACTCATCTAAATCCTACTTGCGTGTCAAAATTTTAGTTGATAATACAAATATCCCAGACAGTTTCTTCTTGCTCAGTTATTTTATTTTTCATTTAATCAAAAATGAATTTTAATTGAGAAAACTCCCTCTTTCATATCGTTTATGGGGTTTTTAGCTGTGCCTGGCAGTTCTTCTTTTGTTATACGTTTACAGAAAAAGCTCATAAAAAACTGTTGCATATTTAAACATTTAAATGTATTATTATAATATATTAAGAATAAGATGAACCGCTTCTTATTCTACTCAATTAATTTCTTCAAAAAGGAGTTGTGTTCATGCATAAAAAAAGTATTCTGCAAAAACTGGCAGCATTTGGCTTCATCTTTGTTTTTCTATTTAGTTTTTTCCAACCGGTAGAAGCAGCTACAGATGATTCTCTCAAACAAATACAAGACAGTGGGGAACTTGTTGTAGGCTTGTCGGCAGATTATCCGCCGTATGAGTTTCATCAGACTATTAAAGGAAAAGACGAGATTGTAGGTTTTGATGTCTCCATTGCTCAAAAAATTGCAGATGATATGGGAGTTAAACTAACGATCAAGGAAATGGGCTTTGACAGCTTACTGGGGGCACTCAAAACGGGTAAGATCGATATGATCATCTCCGGTATGTCTCCTACTCCTGAACGCGAGAAAGAAGTCGACTTTTCTGATCCTTATATGACGGTACAACAAAAAGTGGTCGTTCGTAAATCAGATAAAGACCAATTCCAAACAACCAATGACTTTAACGGCAAAAAAGTTGGCGCTCAAAAACAGACGACACAAGAAGAACTTGCTGAAAATGAATTAACAGGTTCGACCGTAACCTCCCTTCAAAAAGTCCCTGATTTAATTTTAAATCTAAAAAGCAACAAAATTGATGGTATTGTCTTAGAAGGACCTGTAGCAGAAGCATATGTCAGTCAAGATGACTCGCTTGCCATCTCAGATATTGAATTCGTCAATGGTGAGAAGCAAACAGCTATCGCAATCCCAAAAGGCGCTGCTTCTCTTGAAAAGCAGGTGAATTCTTCCATCAAAACGATCAAAGACGATGGCTTACTGAAAGAATATCAAAAAGAAGCCAATGATCTCATGTTTCAAAAAAGTAATTTCTTTACTCAATATGGTAGTTATTTTGTAAAAGGGACACTTTATACTGTCGCCCTTGCTGCTATCGGAGTTCTTTGCGGGGCAATATTCGGTTCTGCTTTAGCCCTTTTAAAACTAACTCGCACAAGATGGCTACGTTGGCCAGCGACTTGGTATATTGAATTTGTACGTGGTACACCACTCCTTGTCCAAATTTTTATGGTCTTCTTTGGTACACAACTCTTAGGTGTAGATGTCTCAGCTTTCGCCTCAGGCTGTATCGCATTATCGCTTAACAGTGCCGCCTATGTCGCTGAAATCATACGTGCCGGTATTTCAGGCGTCAGCAAAGGACAATCTGAAGCTGCCCGCTCACTTGGAATGACTCAAGGACAAAGCATGCGGTTCATCATTATGCCGCAAGCAATCAAAAATATTTTACCAGCACTTGGAAATGAGTTTGTAACTGTTATCAAAGAATCCTCTGTCGTTTCTGTTATCGGAGTGACGGAACTGATGTTTATGACAGGTGTCGTTCAAGGGGCCAGCTTCAAACCGTTTATCCCACTGATCATTACTTCACTGATTTATTTCGTACTGACATTTACCTTGTCAAGACTGCTCGGTGTTGCTGAAAGGAGAATGAGAACGAGTGATTAATGTAACGAATCTCTATAAACAGTTTGGCAAAAATGAAGTGCTCAAAGGAATCGATTTAACGATTGAAACTGGTGAAGTTGTGGTGGTTATCGGTCCTTCTGGAAGTGGCAAAAGTACTTTCCTGCGTTGCCTCAATCTACTTGAAAATCCAACTGATGGTAAAATCGAATTTGAAGGAAATAATCTTCTAGCCAAAAATACAGATATCAATGAACTGCGTCAGCGAATGGGAATGGTCTTTCAGCAATTCAACCTTTTCCCGCATAAAACAGTTCTCGAAAACCTGATGCTCGCTCCTTTAAAAGTGAAAAATGAATCACCAGATAAAGCCAAACAACATGGCTTAGAATTATTAGAAAAAGTTGGTCTGAAAGATAAAGCTGAGAGCTATCCGTCAAGTTTGTCCGGTGGTCAGCAGCAACGTGTAGCGATTGCTCGTGCTTTGGCGATGAATCCAGATGTGATGCTGTTTGATGAACCTACATCTGCACTGGATCCAGAAATGGTTGGTGAGGTACTTTCTGTTATGAAATCACTGGCCAAGGAAGGTATGACTATGGTCGTTGTCACACATGAAATGGGCTTTGCACGTGAAGTTGCAGACCGTGTTGTTTTCATGGACGCTGGCATTATCCAAGAAGAAGGTACACCCGAAGAAATCTTCAATCAGCCACAAAATGAACGTACGCAAGACTTCTTAAGCAAGGTGCTGTAAAAAAATTATGCTACAATAAAAAGGAATGTAGCGAGCTGCATTCCTTTTTATTAAGGAGGTTACATATTATTATGATGGATATCACAAAAATCGCGAAACGTCACCAAGCTCCACCCGTAAACATTCTTGCTGATATTGGTACTCTAGCCAAAACAACACCGGACCTAATCGATCTTTCCATCGGCGATCCGGACTTGATTACTGATCAGACCATTATCGATGCTGCCTTTCATGATACAAAACTTGGAGCTACCAAGTATACAGAATCTGGCGGTGATGTCGAATTAATCGATGCAATCATTCATTTTTTTGAACGTACATACCATTTATCTTTTGAACGTGATCAAGTTCGTGCCACAGTGGGTGCTCTACATGGCATGTATTTGGCCTTACAAACAATTTTAGATCCTGGCGATGAGGTGATCATTCATGAGCCCTATTTTTCGCCATACAAGGATCAAGTTATTCATTCTGGAGGCGTGCCCGTCTTTATTCCTACCTATGAAAAGGACGGTTTTGCCATCAATACTGCTGTTCTTGAAGCAGCCATTACCAATAAAACCAAAGCCTTAATCCTCAACTCGCCAAACAATCCCACTGGTGCTGTCTTTAGTCAAGAGACTTTTAAAGAAATTGCGGATTTAGCTGAAAAATATGACTTTTACATTCTTTCAGATGAAGTATACGATGGTTTCAGCTTTTATGAAAAATTCGTTCCTATGGCCACTTTTGCACCTAATCATACGATCACTTTTGGAAGCATGTCGAAAAATTTCGCTATGACAGGCTGGCGACTTGGCTATATGATCGCACCCAATTATATCAATCAGGCTGCTAAGCTTATCAACGAAGGAATTACATACTCCGCTCCGACGCCTTCACAACGGGCAGCCATCTATGCCTTAAATCATGCAGAAGACCTGATTCCAAAAGTCTCTGCAGTCTTTCAAGAACGTCTGGAATACATTGATCAGCGTGTCAAGGAGATTTCTTATTTGTCACTTCATCCACTTAAGGGGTCGATTTATGCCTTCCTGAATATCAGTGCAACAGGCATGGATTCAGTGACTTTTAGTGAATATCTTTTAAAAGAGACCAAAGTCCTCGTTATCCCTGGAAGAGCTTTTGGCGACAGTGGTGATCAATATGTACGTTTGGCTGCTACACAGGATTTGTCCGTTTTAGAAGAAGCCTTCAATCGAATGGCTACGTTGACTTTTTAAAAAAACTGTCTGATATTGAGATGTGAATAAACCTCGAGAAGTTAGACTTAAAAATCTAACGCCATTCTTGGGTGACCACATCCAGTAATCAGACAGTTTTTTTAAGCTAAAAATGCAGCCAAGTTCAGCTCATCAAAACTTTCAAAACGCTGCACTGCCTCAGGAAAAGCAATCCGTTTTGTCGCTTCATTCGGCACGGCAATCACTTGTAAGCCTGCATCAAGAGCAGACAGAGCACCATTTAATGAATCTTCGACAGCAATTGCCTGATCTGCTGACACATCAAGTTCTTCCAGAGCCTGCAAATAAAGAGCTGGATGTGGTTTGATCAAAGCTACCTTTTCAGCCGTTTGGATTGTTGAGAAATAAGGGAACAAATCGAATTTCTCAAGTACAGGCACTACCCAATCTCTGCCTGAGCTTGTTGCTAAACCGATTTTCAGCTCTTTTTCAACAGCAAAATCAAATATCCGTTGAAAACCATCACGTAATACCAACTGTTCTTTCTCTTGAAGTAAAACGGTCTTTATGTGTGCTGTAAAAGCTGCTACATCAAATTGCCCTTTCGTCTGTTCGAGCAAATATTGATGAAGCGGTTCTTCAGAAGTACCAATGATCGATTCATATATCTCATCTGGTAAATCGATTTCGTATTCTGCTTTCACATATTTCATTGTGGCTTCTCGCCATAAATTTTCCGTATCAATCATCGTACCGTCAAAATCAAAAATAATCGCTTTCATGCCCTTCCTCCTGCATCTTTCATTTCCCTCATTGTACCATATCCAACACTTTTTTGTGTTTTTGCAAAAAAAATCATCAAATATACTTGCATTTCATCATAAAAACGAATATTATTTTATATGGGATTATTATTGTTCGTAAATAACAAAAGGGAGTGTATCTTAATGTTTCAATTAAAAGAAAATGGGACGGATGCCAAGACAGAAGTAATTGCAGGTTTTACAACTTTTTTAACAATGGTTTATATCGTCGTTGTCAACCCAGCAATCTTGTCTGCAGCAGGTGTTCCTTTTAATACAGTATTTATGGCAACTATTATTTCGGCAGTTGTCGGTACTTTGTGGATGGCCTTATTTGCTAACTATCCGATCGCCATTGCGCCCGGTCTTGGAATGAATGCCTATTTCGTAACCGTTGTAACTACTCAAAACCTGGACTATAGCGTAGCTTTTGCAGCTGTTTTTGTAGCTGGAATTATTTTTCTCTTACTATCTTTAACGCCTCTTCGTGAAAAAATCATTACCGCAATTCCTCATAATCTAAAAGCAGGGATCACCGCGGGGATTGGATTATTTATTGCTTTTTTAGGATTTCGAATGACTGGAATCATCGTCCAAAACGATTCCAATCTTGTTGGCTTGGGAGACCTTCATTCCCCTGAAGCGCTTCTTGCGATTGTCGGCCTTTTGATTACACTTATTTTTCTGGCATTAAATGTAAAAGGTGCACTTTTTCTTGGCATGATTGCCACTGCAATTATTTCGTTCTTCACAGGAGAATTAAAATTTACAGATGGTATTGTCAAATTGCCACCAATGCCAGAATTTGTTTTCACAAATCCGCTTCATGCATTTGGAGACGTAGTTAGTTATAGCCTCTATGCGGTTATTCTCTCCTTCTTACTGATTACGATCTTTGATACCACTGGGACGATGATCGGTGTAGCAAAGCGTGCTGGATTAATGAAAGGCGAATCTTTGCCTAATGCCAAACAAGCGCTGATGGCTGATGCGGTGGCGACTACGGTTGGATCAGTCTTTGG
The DNA here is from genome assembly GCF_913566895.1 of Listeria ilorinensis. Lineage (GTDB taxonomy): Bacteria > Bacillota > Bacilli > Lactobacillales > Listeriaceae > Listeria > Listeria ilorinensis. Next base: position 130,796 of record NZ_CAJYCN010000007.1, read on the forward strand.
TACCACACCTACGAGTGCTTATATCGAATCCTCTGCCGGAGTAGCTGCTGGAGGACGTACTGGTCTTACAACGCTTACTGTAGCTGTTCTCTTTATTATTTCAGCATTCTTTGCTCCATTGGTTGGCGCTGTTTCAAGCATTTCTGCCATTACTGCTCCTGCACTTATTATTGTTGGCAGTATGATGATTGGAGCTGTTCGTGAGATCGATTGGGATACACTTGATGAAGCATTCCCAGCTTTCCTAGTTATTCTAGCAATGCCACTGACAAGCAGTATTGCGATTGGACTGGCATTTGGATTTATTTCTTATCCAATTCTTAAATTATTTACTGGTAAATGGCGCGAATTAAATTGGTTCCTCATTGTTATAGCAATCCTATTCTTTATTCTCGTCGCATTTTTGCCACATTAAATCAACCTACTATTTAGAGTCTCAGATCTTCCTCCGAAGTTTCTGAGGCTCTTTTAACTAGACAAAGTCCGCCCTTTTTGCTATAAAGGAACTATCAATCCGTAAGAAATGAGTGACGTATTTTGTATTGGAAATCTTTTTTAGCTGGTATCGGGCTAGCACTATTGGTATTTCTCCTGAGCTTTTTCACTTCTAGTTACACACTTTCAACAATGTTATCCTTTGTGGCTACCTTGTTGATTTTTTGCTCGATTGCTTGCTCAGCGGTTGTTTCTCTCAGCGGTCGTGCCAATCGTGAATCTCGAAAGAAACAGCTTCACTGGAGTATTATGCTATTTCTTGCAGCTATTCCGAGCTTTATTGGTTTTATCATCAGCTACTATATTTAATAAAAAACAGCTATTCAAAGTAAGATATCCTACTTGAAAAATAGCTGTTTTTGTTAATTTTAGGCAAAAAAATACGCTGAATGAAATTCAGCGTCGCCATCATGTTCATTTATCTACGCATAACGGGATGAGGCGTAGACAGAAACTACACGGCAAATGAGATGAATGAAAACAAATAATGGCTCGGTGCTAAAAGACGATTAACAATTGTTAATCTATTGGAAGATGGATACACCGAAAACCACTATAACCATGATAGGGTCTTATCCCCATGAAAATAAAGCCATAAAGTAACTTTACTTACATCGAAATAACACTTTCTATACTCTATTTTACTATTCTTTCTGAAAAAAGCAAGAGAACAAAATAGAATTTTATTTCAAGTTATCTTAGAAGAATCAAACACTTATTCATTGTACTCGTTTTAGCAGAAAAAATCCAGTAAAAATTTTAGCCAAAAATACTAATGGCAGTTCCACAAAGCATTGCCACAATTGCAACGACTCCCCAACCTGGCTGCGATGCACGTTTCTGACCAGCTAAACGCTCTTCAAGTCTCAAAACTTGTTCTTTTAAGTCTATCATTTCCAGTTCTAAATCCTGGATCTTATCCTCTACATCAAATAATCTCTCTTCCATTTTCCCCACCCCTTCGCTTTCATTATAATCAGCTTCCGAATAAATTGTATCCACCCGTAGACTGATTTTTCCTGTGAGAATCATTGCTTTCTTCTAAATAATTTTGCTAAAATATAAACAGATAAAAATTAATGAGGTGAAGTCGTGGAAATTCAAACAGAAGAAGCAGTCGTGAAATTAATCTTACATGGAGGAAATATACGTAAAGAAGCATATGCCGCTATTGATGCTGCTGAAAATTATCAATTTAAAGAAGCTGAGGAACATTTAAAAATTGCAGAAGAGGAATTCAAAAAAGGCCATCTTTGGCAAACAAAACTTGTAGCTCTTAGGCAGGAGCAGCTCCATCCAAACGCTCCCTCTTTCTTACTAATCCACGGACAAGATCATATCATGACAGCTCAGGCCGAACTTAATTTGGCAAAACGAATCATTCACCAATATCAAATTCAAGCAGCTCTAGAAAAACGAATCAGCACACTTGAGCGTAACCAAACTTTATAAAAAGAGACCTTTATCAAACGGATTTATGCTTTTAATTTTCCTCCACTTGATAAAGGTCTCTTCTGATATATAAACTTAACGAATGCCTAATGCAATCTTGGCATAACGCGACATACGATCTTTTGTCCATGGTGGATTCCAGACAATATTCACATTTGTATCTTTTACTTCTGGTATATCACTAAGCGCTGCATGAACCTGGTCAGTTAAAATCCCAGCCAGTGGACACCCCATTGTAGTCAGTGTCATTGTCACTGTACAAAGTCCGTCTTCATCCAGATCAACATCATACACAAGACCAATATTCACAATATCAATACCCAATTCAGGGTCAATTACCTGCTCAAGTGCTCCAAGTATATTCTCTTTCAGCTCCTCATCCATGAAGTGAGAACCTCCTTTTTGACCATTTCTAGATTTATTGTATCATATTTGAGAATCATTTTCACTGTAATTTTACTCACAAATACTTTTCAAAAAAGGCAACACTTCCAAGAATACCTTCAATTGAAACCTTATGTTTCGCTTTTTCATCTACCACTAGTTCGACATTTTCTGCCTCGCCATCTTCAACAAGCGTTTGATAAAGACGCTCGCTGTAAGCAAATGGCACTACATTATCCATCTTGCCATGCCATAAATAGAGTGGACGCTCTCCAAGTTTTTCCAACTGCTCACTCAAATCATATGGATTAAGTGAAGCTAGTCGTTCATCCACATCATAAGGAAATTCTAATCCTTGATCCGTTGCCTGTAGAAGGAGCTGTTTAGCAAAATGACCATAGTAAGCACTTCCCATCAGGCTAACGCCTACTTTAATCCACTCATATCGTGCAAGCATCCCTAAAGAAGTAATTGCTCCCATAGAAACACCACCAACCCCAATCCGCTCTGGATCAATCTCATTTCGAGCTAACAATTCATTTTTCAATAACAATAACTCATCAATATTGTTTTGAACAATATGCCAAAAATAAACTGCTTGTTCACTCTCAGCCGCTTTTTCTCGACGCTCACCATGTAATTGCGCATCAGGCAAAATCACTCTGAACCCACGTTGCGCAAGTAAATAACCGTAGTGTAAATATAATTCTTTTTGAGAGCCAAAACCATGATAGAAAAAAATAGTAGGCAAAGTCTTTCCTTGGTTATCATCTTTTATAATATTTAAGACTGGAATTTTTGCAATTGTTTGGTGGTCAACTAGTATCACATCTTCGCCTCATTTCAGTTCATTTTATTAAGAATATGTTAAATACGCATTATTTTACAAACGCCCCTCTTTTGTCTATCATAGACATAGGCTTCTTCGTATGTTTACTTTCTATGAAAGAGCCCCAAATCAGACTACTAAAAGGAGCCTTATTATGGAAAAAAAATTAATCGTCTTAGATCTTGACGGTACAACTTTAAAAGATGATCAAACGATTTCCAAGCGTACAGCTCAAACATTACAGAAAGCTCGTGACCATGGGCATGAAGTAATGATTGCAACTGGAAGACCATATCGATTAAGCGCACTTTATTACAAAGAATTAGCCCTCTCGACACCTATCGTCAATTTTAACGGAGCGGTTTTCCATCATCCACTAAATGTTGACTTTACAGATAGCTACCATCATTCAATTGATCTCGCTATCGTCCGAGAACTTTTAGATTTCACACTAGATTTTCCGCTCTCCAATATTGCCGCAGAGATTCAAGACAGTGTTTTTCTCAAAGAAAGCAACGATAGTGTACCTGAAACATTTCGATCAGGTGTACGTCAAATCTTTATCGGCGATCTGAAAAATAATATTCAAGCAGATCCTACCTCTTTGTTATTTTTCGGTCAGAAAAAAGAACTGGAGCGCATCAGTATGCATCTCGACCACTCCCTATCAGAAGTCATTTCGTATCATACATGGGGCGCAAGTTGGCCTGCCGTAGAAGTTGTCAAGCATGGCATCCATAAGGCCGTCGGTGTAAAAGCTGCAGCAAATGCACTAGGCTTTGATCGCAAAGATATTATTGCATTTGGCGATGAAACCAATGACCTAGAAATGCTGGATTATGCTGGAGTTGGCGTAGCAATGGGCAATGCTGTTGCTGAAGCCAAAAACGTTGCAAATAGTATCACAGCTTCAAATGAAGAAGATGGTATTGCTCTATATCTTGAAGAAAACCTTTCTCTTTAAGCCTTTTTAAGAAAGATCATTCTTTTTTAAAGAAGGCTTTTTCTTTTAGAATAACGGTCTTCCTCCTGAAAGATAAAAGCCCAGAGATATAGTCGCTATAATCAATATAAGAAATAATACCCAAAATGAAAGGCTTCTCTTTTGTTTTTTGCGATAACTTAGCAGCATTTCCACCACACCAATTGTTGTGATACCTAATAGAATTTTTAAAATAGCCAATACCCAGCTTGTTTCAATACTATATTGTATCATCATAATGCCGCTCACAATTACTGTTACGTAAAATACACGATTAACCATCTGTAAAATCGTAAATAAACGCGTATTCTTTGGATAGCTAAACCAGGCAACCAGTGTCAAAACAATAATAGCCGCCCACGAAATTAAATGCATATAACTCCACATTTACTTTTCCTCTTTTCTTTCAGTTGACCTGACAACTGTATTTTTTAACGTTCCAATATCAGAAATATTAATTTCAATTTGGTCCCCCTCTTTTAGAAACTGTGGAGGTACCATTCCTTTCCCAACTCCTTTCGGGGTGCCTGTTGCAATAATATCACCAGGTAGTAATGTATGTCCCTGTGAAAGCTCGGCCACAATTTGAGTAATAGGAATAATAAGCTGATCTGTTGTTCCATTTTGGCGGCATTCACCGTTTACAAATGTTTGGATCGAAAAAGATAAATCGGCCATTGGTTGATTCTTTTGCAAAATTACGGGGCCAATAGGAGCACTTGTGTCTAGACTTTTTCCGATAAAAAATTGTTTATGCTGTTTTTGTAAATCACGTGCAGTAATATCATTTAAAATAGTAAAACCGAAAATAGCTTGGTCTGCTTCATCAAGAGTGGCATTTTTGATCTTTTTTCCCACAACAACTGCTAACTCCCCCTCATAATCTAGTTGCTTGGTTATGGATTGATGAAGTTCAATACGACCAGCATGTGGTAACAAAGCATTTCTACTTTTGGTAAAAATCATCATTTTTTCAGGCACATCATTTTCTGATCCCATCTCTAAGACATGTTCATAGTAATTTTTTCCAACTGCCATTATATTGTTAGGCGGTGTAATCGGAATCTCAATCATCACATCCTCCACTTGAAAACGCGGTGGTTCCTCCGGAGTTAAAATGGGTTGTGGATTTTCAATGTAGGCGAGTAAACTTGGGGGTCTAGACTCACCAAATAATTGCTCCGAACTAAAAATCTGTCCCTTTTCCATCAAAATCCCATACTCTTTCTTTCCTGAGACTTGAAAGCTAATCCACTTCATTCTTCTTCCTCACTTTCATTCTGCATCTGACAAATATGACCACCATCAAAAAAGTATAGGTAAGCTTTGCTAACTTTCTTTTGCGTGATTTGCTCAATTGCTTCCCGATATAAGTCTACTTGGACCTGGTAACGTTTCTTCAAAACCGCTTCTATCTCCTTGAAATCATCTATATATTTCCCTTGGATACGATCAGTCTTGTAATCAATCAAAATGATCTCATCCTGTCCCTCGATCATGCTGTCGATGACCCCTTGAATAAGAATAGTATCGTCTTTATCCGCACTTTGGTCAATTTGTTGAGCGGGCAGTAGGTAACTGAATGGTACTTCTCTCCGGACATTTTCATGATTAGTCATCATTTGCTTACCAAGCTCAGTATGAAAAAACTCCAGAATCTGAATTTGATTGATAACCTTTTTTTGTTCGTCAGTCAAGATTTCGCGGTCAACAAGTTCGTTTAACAAATCCTCTAATTCTTTCTCAGTTGGCTGATGATCAATAGGGATGTTCTGCATAACCGTATGCATAGCTGTACCTATTTCTGTAGGAGATAATGTTTTTTCTTGCAGAAACTTAGGTCGTTCTAAAGAAACTGGCTGTAAGTGTTTAACAAACTCCTGATCGCTATAACTATCCGTCAATGCAAACTGTCGTTTAATCTCTGTTACGGATTGCTTTGAACGAATTTTCGTTTGACTTTGGTATGGATAAACATATTCTAAACGGTTTCGGATGATTTCTTGGTAGTCTGTTTGTACTTGCACAGGTTTAAACTGTCGCAAATTTTCCAGATGCTTCTGCTGTTCTTTTTCCTTAATTGCTTGTTGTATTAAATCTGTTTTTGTATAGACTTTTATGAGCAAACGACTATTCGTAGGGAGCACATGACCATTTCGCGAAAGTTCTACTTGTTTGTTAAAATCTGGATGACGAACAAGGCTTTTACTGATCCACTCTAAATATGTTTTCGCTTTGAATCGTTCACTTGCCGGTAAAACCTCATCTGTTTGCATAGCGACGGGCATTATATGAAGCAGCATTTTTTCCCAATCTGGCACTGTACCAAGTAAAATTAATTTTTCTTCAGCTCTTGTCAGTGCAACATACAATACGCGCATCTCTTCCGCAATCATTTCCTGATATTTTTTTTGTTTCATAGCCTGTTGCATGATCGTAGGATAAGTCAGCCGCTTTTCTACATTTGTGTAACTAGCGGCGAAACCATAATCTTTATCTAAGAGCACTTTAGCATAGATATCTCGCATATTGAAACGACGATTAATTCCAGCCACGATAACAACTGGAAATTCAAGTCCTTTACTTGCATGGATCGTCATCATTCGCACCACGTCTTCTTTTTCACCTAACGTTTTTGCAGTGCCAAGATCATCCCCTCGCAATTCTAAGCGTTCAATAAATCGGATAAAACGAAAAAGCCCACGAAAAGCAGTATTTTCATACTGATTAGCTCGATCATATAAAGCTCTTAAGTTAGCTTGACGTTCCTTTCCACCTGGCAAACCACCTACAAATTCATAAAAGTTTGTCTCATCATAAATTTGAAAAAGTAATGTGGTTAGGTTTTCTCGAATCGATAATTCTCGCCACCGATTTAGTTGCGAAAGGAAATCATTTAATTTGTTTGTTAAATAATCTTGTTTTTCCTGGCAATAAGTTTGTACGGCCTCAAAATAATAGCCTCTCTTCTTTATCGCTCGAATTCTACCAAGCTCTTCTTCAGTTAAACTGACCATAGGTGAACGTAAAACAGATGCTAATGGAATATCCTGATAAGGGTTATCAATCAATTTTAATAAAGAAATCATGATAGCCACTTCTGTTGCTTCAAAATAACCTGTACGACTATTTACATAAAAGGGGATATCCTGCTCTTTCATCGCTTCTTCAATCTCAGGCGCCCCAGACATAGATCTGGATAAAATGACTATATCACGGTAAGTTACCGGACGAAACTCACCCAATTTCTTATCATAAATAGGAAATTGACTAGCGATCATCTCCTTAATCTTCATCACAATCGCTTTTGCTTCCAATTGATTCTTTTGCAACTCTTGTGGAGATAAATCATCTGCTCGTTCTTCCTGCTCTCCCTTTTCCATATCTACAAGAAGCAATTCTGTTTCACAACGATTGTTTTCCGCAAATTTCGCACCTAATTTTAGTTCTTGTGTGGCATCATAGTTAATTTCACCGACTTCCTGATCCATTATCTGACGAAATAAAAAGTTAGTGATATCTAATACTTCATGCCGACTCCGAAAATTTTTAGCTAGATCAATTCTTAAACCTGTATTTTCCCCGTCCAAACGATATCTGCTGTATTTGTTCAAAAACAAAGAAGGTTCAGCTAGACGAAACCGGTAAATCGACTGCTTAACATCCCCCACCATAAATAAATTTCCTGATGCTTCTTCGTCTTTTGTCAGCAGATTCAAAATTGTCTCTTGCACCATATTGGTATCCTGATATTCATCGATCAGCACTTCTCTATATTGCTCTCTCAATCGAAGAGCAATCTCAGATGGGCTGATTTCAGTTTGTTTTTTGTCCATTAAAATATCAAGGGCCAGATGTTCCAGGTCATTAAAGTCTAATACACCTTGTGCTTTTTTGGCTGCCTTGAAACGGCTCGCAAACATTTGTACAAGACTGACCAATGTCTCAACATCTGGAAGCATAGCAGATAAGTCATTCAAATACTGTTGAGGCTCACGCGTGAACCAATCATTGACAACCTGTTGAACGGCTTTTTTAGCAGTATCTCTTGCCTTTTTCGTTGATTCTACTAGCTGCACATCATATTCTTCCTTCTTTTTTAATGGGGGCAACCGTTTAAATTGAATTTTATTCCAAGCTTCTGCTAGTAATGAGAAATCCATATCTTGCGCCGCTTTAATTTCGAGTAACTGTTGTTTTTCTGCTTTTAAAAGCGGCAGATAAATATCTGGCCCTCCCGTTTGTTCCGCCAGCTGAATCGCATAAGCTAGCTCGCTGATTGCCTGCTCCAAGCTCATATCAATAGCTTTTAAAATCAAGGGGTAATAGTTTAATTCCGTTAAACTAGTCATGTCTGCTGTCCGGTAGTAATCACTTAAACTTTGCAGCCATTTATCTGGTCGAGGGTTTGCTTCTGAAAACTCATAAAGCTTCGTCACCAAATCATATAATCCTTGGTCACTTCTATCGCCAGTTATCGCGTCTGCTAGATGAAAGAAAGCATCATTGTCCGTCATGCTATATTGTTCCTCTAATAATTCATCTAGAACCTCATCACGAATCATTCCACTTTCGATAGGCTCGATCAGACGAAAATCTGGATCTATATCGGTTTGGTAATAATACTTTCTGATTAAATCTAAACAAAATGAATGCAGTGTAGAGATGGAGGCATTGCTGAGTAGTGCCAACTGTTTTCTAAGATAAATCGAATCAGGTGTCTTTAGTAGTTCATTTTCTAATGCTTGACCGATTCGATGTTTCATTTCTGCCGCCGAAGCATTTGTAAAGGTCACAATTAACAATTCATCTACTTGAATTCCACTTTCTTCTTGCTTCAGTTTCTCAATAATTCTTGTAACGAGGACAGCAGTCTTCCCTGAACCAGCAGCAGCTGCCACAAGAATATTTTGCCCATCTGCATGAATAGCTTGCCACTGTTCATCTGTCCAAGTAACATCTTGGGGTTTTTTAGGAATTGCTTTCATCTGCTTCCTCTCCTTCCGATATTTTCTTTAGAACCTCTTTTGCCGGTTCATTTGCTAAAAAGCGATAATGGTCATGTCCAGAAGCCGGGTCAAACTGGCAGACAGAACGAAACGGACAAAACGTGCAAGGGGTTTGTTCCCTAAGTTTATATGGATTAATCGAAACCTGACCAGTAATAATCCGATTTCCTGCTTCTTGATATTTTTTTCGCACATAATGACGCATTTGCTCAAATTCTTTTTTTGTGGCCGTTTTTGAACGCGTTCCTAGCGTCCCATCTTTTTTTATTTCGGCTGGAACGATCAAAGAGCTTCCACCATTATCAAGTGAACGATCCATCAGCGAGACAGCCACTGGATCAGATAAAATCAAGCCCTTCATACGATAACTTTTTTGTAATTCTTTTTCGATTTCTTGCTCTGTCAATGGCCGATCAGCATGAACAAGCTGATCATGCAAATGAAAATAAAGAACTCCTGCCGGTTCGGCCGTCTGACCAATTAATTTGTCCGCATTTGTCACCACAATATCTAAATAGGTCAGCATTTGTAGAGCAATCCCGTAGTAGACTTCTGTAAGTGGCAAATCATGCACACTCGATTTATAATCAATAATTCGTAGAAACATGCGCTCATTTTGTTCAGCTATATCAATCCGGTCAATACGCCCCTGAAGAATCAGTTCCTGATGATTTTTGAGCGGCACACGCATAGGAGGAATCTGTCCATTGAGTCCAAAAGCTACTTCTAAATCAAGCGGTCGGAAAGCACTATACTTTGCTTGTTCATTAAGTACTTTGGTTGCACGTGTAATAATTCGTAATAGCTTATACTGAATATAAGCCATCCGATAACTGCTTAGTAAAATCTCATGCTGTAGCTTCGGTGCTAAATAGTCCATTGCCTGTTGTGCAATCTCTTCGCAAATCAAAGAATCCAGTGTTCCCCAATCTAATCCGCGTCGCTTCAGTTCTATCGCAATCCATTCCATCGCTCCATGAAAAATATCCCCCATGTCAACGGCTTCCAGAGAATAAGTTGCTCGCTCTTCAAGTTTCAATCCGTATTGAGCAAAATGTTGAAATTCACAACTAAAGAAGCCCTCCATCCGTGATACGCTTGCGTGAATCTTTTCGCCAAACAATTCTTTCGCAGTCGTTTCTTCCAATTGATGCGTTTTGTTAGAATAAGAAAGACTTTGCAAGATTTGCAGTGCATCTTTATTGTGTGTTTGTACAAAATAATTGTAGGTTTCCCACCATACATTATCAATGGAATATCCACGCTTGTATTGCTGTAATTGTGCAGTCAGATAACTCAACGTATTTTTTTTAGAGACAATATATGTTAATTGCTCTCTTGATTGAAGCAGTGTGGGATCAAGTACATCAATTTCCTCAGTTAATCCCTGGATTTGAGTTTTCAATTTTCTTAGATAGCTAGATTCTGGTAATATCTTGCCCTCTTCATCTGCTACCGGATAACTCAAGTAAAGATGATCACTAGGTAAAGTGAACAGTCGATAAGCAATAAACTCCTCATAAATCAGTTGCTTTTGACTCGACGGCTTGAGTTCAATGCCATTTTGAAGAAGCGCTTGACGATCAAGTTCAGAAAGTACACCTCCATCAGCTAGACGTTTTGGAAAGACGCCTTCATTCAAACCGATGGCAAAAACAACTTTAGCATCTAACAATCTCGCTTTCTCTATATCACTGATAATCACCTGATCAAGTGCAGGAGGTAATAACGAAAATTCAAGTGCCTCCAGGCCAGTTAACATAATTTCTGTAAAATCATTCTGTGATAACGATGTATTTCCGAGAATCTCTACAAATTCATCCAGCAGCCCACAAAACTGACGCCATGCTTGTTCATGCTCTCGTGCAAGTTCAAGCATTTCTCCTTCTTCGGCTTTTTGCCGCCACAATTCTAACCTTTCAGGCGCTTCAATGTATTGTAGATATTTATAAAAAGCAGCAGCATAATCTCGTCCGTTTTTTGCTTCTTTCAACTGCTCTTCTAAAAATAGAATAGGCGTCTGAATAGATGCGCGTAACTCATTAATGAGCTGCTCCATTTCTTTTTCTTCATCCGTTTGAACACCAATGTCCGTCATCAGGCCACGTATTTTCCGATAGCGCCATGTCTCACTTTGAAACCAACGTTGTTTATTATAAATACCATTTTCTAACAGATAATTTTCAAATTGATCAACCTTTTGTCGAAAGCTTTTAGGCTCTTCTCGTAGCGGAAATAAAAATTCTGTTCGAACTGTTTGAAAAATAGTCTCATAAGCCCAGTTTTTCCGGACCGTCTCAAGGCTTGATTTAATAAATTCAATAAAAGGATGACTACCCATTGAACGTTTATGATCTAAAAAGTAAGGAATCTCCATATCTTGTAAGACAGCTTCAATAGTTGTTGTATAATCTTTTACATTTCGAACTAAAATACTCATATCTTGAAAGCGATAACCTTCTTCTTGGCTTAAGCGTTTGATATTTCTCGCTACACCTTCTAATTCTGCTCGACGATTGCTGGCTTGATGCAAATGCAATCCTTCAGTCACACCCTCATATTGCCGAGAAACAGAATTTCCCCAATTATCTCCTAAAAATGAAAGTACTGGTCGATGAGCCCGCTTATTATCCGTTAACACAATTGGCTCTTCTTCAACCACTTTGTTCTCAGCTGCTAACGATTGCAGCTGTTCACGCGTATCTTCAATAATTTGAAAAAGATCGAAGGTTTGAACATTCGAACTGTTTTTTCGCAAAGTCAAAGATATCGTGACCTTCTCAGTAACGTGCATCATTTCTCCTATAACAGACCTCTCCTGCATTGAGAATCGATCGAATCCATCTATATATATGAGCGCATCTTTCATAAAAGAACTATTTTCCATCTGTTCTTTCAGTAAACGTAAATAATCCTCTTTCTCCATATACTTGCCAAATAATTTTTCTTGATATTTTTCATAAAGCAGCGACACATCCTGCATTTTTTGATTAGTTGCAGGATCTGATGTTTCTTTTGTCAATGTTTCTTTTTCAATTTCATACTGTTTGAGTTCCTTAAATAGTTGAACTAATTCTTTGTAAAAACCTTTCTTGCTTGCAGCACGTTTAAAAATTTTGAGTTGGGACTCGTTTTCACGAATCGTATCTCTCACCAGCATCTCCATACCACTTGTTGTTAAAAATGTATTGGATAGTCCCCCAGTTTCTTGCAAAACACGAAAAGCTAAACGGTTAAAGCTATATACTTGTAGATTCATCATCCCTGCATTGCCTGTTTTTTTAAGAAAAAATGTCTCCATTTGAAAGGTCATTTGATCAGGGACAATTAAAATGATATTTTTATGCTGCTCTTTTCTCATTTTTGCTGCGATTTCAGCTACTAGATACGTTGTCTTTCCGCTGCCTGCTTTTCCAAGGATCATTTGAAAAGTCATGCCTTCACCACCGAACATATGTTTGTTTTATTATACGTCTTTTTTCTCTTTTCGTCCATCTCTTTTTTTATACTTAAAAAGGCGTAAAAACACCATTTTTATCCACAAAAAAACTAGAATAGCTCGATAACTCAATACTATCCTAGTTTTTCATAAAAATCACTTAAAAGCTAACATTTCTTTCTCTACTTGCTGTAATTTTTCAGTGAGTTCGATGAATTTATCTTTATCCTTTTGATCCAAGGCTTTATCAATCTCTACCTTAAGCTGCTCGACTTTTCGTTTATCTAGGAGCATCGTCATGTAGCATTCGATAAAGACGTTAGTTAATTCTTTCTCACCTTTTAACATTCCGACCTGATTCATCAACGAGTTTGAGAAATCACGCATTTCCACGACTAATCACTCCTTTTCCTTCAAATATTTATAAACGAGCCGAAAATTTTGTAAATCGATTGAAAATTGAACTTTTTCAAATTATAGTGACTACTATTCAAATTCATGTTATAATAGCTACAAAATTACTATATACATGAATGAATTTGCTGTGAGAAGGCTGCATTCACTGATTCTAACTACTATAAAAAATCTTACACCAGGAGATGATGAATTTGAAAAAGGGACTAGATTCCAGCAAATCGATTTACGAAATCAATCCTCACCCAATGATGATCCTGCCTAAATTAACTGACGGGGAACTTCACTCAGAAATATTAGAATTGAACGCTCGTTATATATCTAAATTTACCCCGTTTATCAGGTGCTAAAACTTATTAGAAAATAACAGAGAATATGGCTCTACAAAGCCGTTTGTGAAAAAT
>NZ_CAJYCN010000008.1 GCF_913566895.1 Listeria ilorinensis
TAAAAATACTATAAACATCAACAAGGATCTAATAAAATACATAGTATTGTTTAAATCCTTGTTGAGTTATTAGTTGCTTTTTATAAAATCAGCTTACAATAGACAGAATTTCAATACAAAAAAATTACCTAATTCGATATATTGCATTAGAATTCTTCTTTATTGCTCTTTTTAGTGATTTTTTACTTGCTTTTTTAACATTTGTAACCCTCCTACCTGGTGTATTTTTAAAATGTTTTTTAGGATTAGTTTTTGCCCGCCTAAAATTTTTTTTAACAGTATACCTAAGTGCCTTAGTGCTTCTTCGCTTGTAAACTTTTTTTACAATACGTAATTTAGATCCTACTCCTAGTATTCTGCCTGCACCGGTCCACATAAGTCCACTTCCAGCACCTTTTAATGCTGCTTTTCCAGCACCTTTCCAAGTCACTTTTTTCCCGCGCATTTTATTGGATACATAATATTTACCTGCACCCCATGCAGCACCAACACCTGCTGCAGCCACATAGTGCCAAATCACATGCCCATCTGGATCTATGTGCATGACTGGATTATTATTCGCATAATTGTACCCGTTCATTGTCTGTGGATCGTCTTCATCGCCTGGATCTGGGTCGTATGCGGTAAACACGCCTTGTTCCGGCACATAATAGCGCGCCATCAAGTAGTACTGCTGGATTTCTGCATCGTACATATAACCGGCATAACCATATGGATTCGATTTTGCTTCCGCCGTTTTCGTCTCACTTTTTAAGACATTTCCCCACGCGTCATATTGGTACTCCGCCACTATATCACCTGACGCATTCGTTAACGCAATTACATCGCCATGTCCATTATAATGATACGTCAACGTCTGACCGTTCATCTTCATTGCCAGTCGGGCGCCATTATCGGCATAGATGTACTGACGCATCACCTTGCCAGCATTGTCCGTTTCATACAGCACATCAATACTGTCACCGTCATAATGATAATGGGTCGTCTTGCCATTGACCGTTTTGGAAAGGCGACGGTTGTCATCATCATACGTATAGGTTGCGAATGGTTGTGCGTCGCCGTTTTTCGTGATGGCAGTGAGGCGATCTGCGGAATCCCATGTATAGGTATACTGGCCATCTTTTGTCCGGTTGCCGTTTGTGTCATACGTGATGGCTTGACCGTTCCAGTTGACTAACTGGTTGCCTTCATTATAGCTTGCCGTGTCTGTTTTTGTCTCGGCTCCGCTAACTTTTACTTGTGTGCGATTTCCAAACCCATCATAAGCGTATGTTTTGATGATACCATTTGGCAGGGTCTCTTTGGTCAATTGGTTGATGTTGTCATATTCGTAGCTGGTTTTGCCTTGTTGCTTATTGTCGATGCCCGTGCGGTTGCTGTTCGCATCATAAGTGTAGCTTTCTTCTAAAATTAAGTCGCCATCTGGATTACCGACGGATATGCGGGTCACTTTTTGGGTGCTGTCATAGCTGTAGCCTGTGGCGGTTTTATTTCCCGCTGTGTAAAGACCGATATTGCCAAATTCATCGTATTGGAAATAGGCCGTTTTGTCGCCATCCTTGACGGTCGTATTTTGATCAATATCATTGTAGCCGTAGCTGACGGTTTGCTGGTGCGCGCCATGACTTACAATTACCTCACCCACTTTGTCCGTCTTGCCCTTGCTTTCTTTAGTTGGCTTGTCTTTGTAGGTGTAACTGACGGAGCCGCCTCGATCGGTGACTTTCGTGATTCGATCTGCTTCATCATACGTTTTATCCGTGACGTGGCCATTGATCAGGTCGGTCACTTTCGTTTGGTTGCCATTTGGATCATATTGGAATTTGAATGCGTCATTGCCATTCCATTTGACCCCGCTAACCCGGTCGGCTGAGTCGTAAGTATTTTCTGTGATGCGACCATTTGGCATTTGGACTTTGGTTTCATTTCCGGATGCGTCGTATTCATACTGAATCGTGCGACCAAGCGCATCGGTGAATGAGGTGATTTTATTATCTACGTCATATTGATACGTATTGTTTTGGGTGCGACCATCTGCGGTTGTATTTTTGCTAGTCGCATTGCCATTATCGTCATAGGTGTAGCTGACTTTGGTGCCATTTGCCATCGTCGTTTCTGTTAGCTGGTTATCCAAATTGTAAGCCATTTGCTTGGTTTGACCCTTTTCATCGGTTTCTGAAAGGACATTGCCATACGCATCAAAAGTCTGGCTGGTTTTGCGACCGACTTCATCATACCGGGCTGTTACATAGTTGCCGCCTTGATCGTAGTCCTGCTTGGTGAGTACTTCACCTTCCATAATGCGCACATTATCAAACCAAACTTTACCTGTCATGCCATTTCGGAACATCGGAACAACGCGCAACATCTGAATTGGCTTTTTCGGTGTGATGACAACGGCGCTGCGGTTCCAATCCTTCGTGCCTTGCGGGAATTTTGCCTGTGCGTACTCTTTGGTACCGTCTGCATAATTGATATCCACCCAGAGCGAATAATCAACGGAAAACTTTTCTTCTGCGTAGAGTTTGACATTTTCAGCTTTGGACATGGCGCTGACGGTCACAGACTGCGCCTCTTTTTGATTCAACGGGATATTTTGACCAAAGTACGTATTAGGATCATGGGTCGCTGTCCGTTGCTCAAAAACAGCACTATCTCCGTCATAACTGTTCGAACTGACAATTCGTGCATCCGCTGTTCCTGAATTTCCGGTACGTCCCCAATTAGTCGCAGTAGTGGTATCCTGCTGTTCAAAACTGCTGTTTGAAACC
Source organism: Listeria ilorinensis (assembly GCF_913566895.1). GTDB lineage: Bacteria > Bacillota > Bacilli > Lactobacillales > Listeriaceae > Listeria > Listeria ilorinensis. The sequence goes on from NZ_CAJYCN010000008.1 coordinate 2,772, forward strand.
GGATTAAATTGAGAAGCTCGACTGCCTTTTTCCAGCTGTACCTGATCAAACCATAACGTTGCCTTCCCTTTGCCACCTGCTATCTGCTCGTTATCAAGATAGAGACGGACTTTTCTGGTTTGTTTGGTTGTTTTAAAGGTGAATTGCCGTTTGGTCCAGTTGCTATTTGTTTGCTGAGAGGTCGCTCGATTATCTTTCCATACCGTTCCATCGGTGACATCTTTGCCATCAGCCTGCATGAGGCGAATCGTAAACATGCCGTCCGCTTTTTTGACATTTTCTGCTTTGATGTAGGCACTGACTGTATAGGTGGTTTCAGGCTCTACATCAACGTCTTGAATGGCGGCTGTGTATGCTTTTCCGGTCGTTAATGCCTCTCCTTCAATTTTGATGGATCCTTTTCCGCCCAGAGCGCCTGTTGTCGAAGTTGTTGCGTCGTGGCTGATGTTACCTTTACTGTTGCTGTTAAATTGTGACATTTTCCAACCTGTCAGCTGGTCTTCAAATCCACCATTTTGCAGCAGATTCTCACTTGCGGCCAGTTCTTGACTGCCTCGAATGACATTTCCGTATGAATCATATTGCGCCACTGAGGATAACGGTCCTTCTGTTTTCAATGTGGCAGATACGGCGTCAGCACCATCATAGGCAACGGTTGTTGTTTTCCCTTCTACATCTGTCGCTTTCGTTAGATCATTATTTTCATTGTAGGTATAGTTTTCTGTTCCATACGCATCGGTCGCTTCAATAATATTGCCTTCTGCATCGTATTTATAGGTTTCTTCCTGTCCCTTAGGTGTCACTTCTTTGACCAGATTATTGGATTGATACGTATAAGTAGTCGTGAGCTTGAGTCCTGCTGCATCTTCAATTTTCTTAGATGGATTTCCAGCATCACTGTATTGATAAATCGTATTTTTTCCACGTTCATTGGTCAAAGTGACTTGCTGCTTGTCCGTATCATAGGCCAGCTTGGTCTTTTTGCCAACTGGATCAATGATTTGAGAAAGTTTGCCATCTGTATAGCTGTAGGTTGTTTGGTAAGGCTTCGCTTCTGTATGCTTTGGATCATAAATGGCCGTCAGCTGGTCATCTGTGTAGCCATAGCGATAAGGTTTGCCTGTTGGCGTCGTGGATTCTGTCAGGTGACCATTTTCATCATATCGATATTGAACGGTTCTGTTTTCCGGACCAGTAATTTTTTTGATTCGGCCGTTTTCATATTCGATCGCCAGCATTCGTCCTGAGGCATCCGTGATTTTCGTCAACTGATTATTTTGATAATCATAGCTGAGCTGTTTGCCGCTCGTATCTTTTTCGGAAAGAAGACGCCCATCTGCTCGGTAGCGGGTCTCAGATTTATCTTCTTCTACTTTCAAAAAACCGTCTGCTGTTTTGGTGATTTCTGAGTAGATGCCTGGTGGAGCGACATATTTATCCTGTTCTTTCTTGAAACGATGCTGTTTTTTATCTGCTTCGATCCATAAAATATCTCCATTTGTTTGCTCTTCAAGTCGATCTTCCAGGGTGCTTGTCCAGCCTTTTCCAAATAGCCCTGTCGTTTTGTCTAAGCTATTAAATGTCCTTTTGACGGTCATGCTTGGACCCCGGCCTTCTAAAGCAAAATCTTCCTCGTAGAAAAGAAAGTTGCCATTTGTCGCATTGACTTCCCCGCCGCGGACTGGCACACTCGTCCAGTAATCCACCATGCCAAGCTGTTCATTATTAGGATCCGGGATAATCGGTTTTACTGCTTCTGATTGCCCGCTTGCTGCATGCTTCCCGGCTTTTTGATAAGCAATGATGCGGAACCAGTAATTTTTGCTATTTTGATAGGTGGTACCTGCATTTTTATATACAATTGATGGATCAGTGGCTAGCTCTATACCTGTTCCATCGTGATGCAGGGCATATTTTCCTTCCTTGATTTCAGTTGATGTAGGCCAGATTCCTTTTCCCTGTGTGCTCCATTCTGTTTTGTCTCCCACATCAAATTCTTCATAGCTTTTACCGTTAAACACAAGCACTTTGTAGCCATCAGCGAGTGGACTTTTCGCCCAGTTCAAATGGACATAGCCTGTATTTTTTCCAGCTAGATTGCTGTAGGCTTTTGCTGTCGGTGCTTTCGGCTTTTCAATCGGCATATAAGCCTGAAGCTGCTCGGAACGTGGACTTTCACCACCATTATAATTGGCTTTGATATAAGCGATATATTTCGTCTGTCCTTTTAGGCTGAACCGACTACCTTCTTCGTGACTATTTTCATAAAGAGGTCTCGGATCAATCGCAAAATCGGTTCCTTTCCCATCTTCACGAAACTCAAATTCACCTTGCGCTAATTGCTCGGCGGTCGGGTAAAGTTTTTTCCCTTTAGTTGAGTAGGAAGTGACGTTGCCGATATTGATTTCTTGGTCATAGTGGCCGTTTGCGAGAACGAGTGTATAGCTGGTCGCACCTGGAACAGCTTTCCAACTAAATTCCAGATTGCCAGTTCCTGTACCTTCGCCATTTGAACTTGTTTTAAGTGTTGGTTTCTCTGGTCGTGGATAACTGTAGGTGACCTCCAAATAAGGAATTTGACTATTATTTTCACTGGCAATAATTTTCTTCCAGTGATCTTGCTGCGCTTTTGTGGCCAGCTTGAAGCCGTAATTTTGCCGTGTACCATTTGCCCAAGCTTGAACGGTATCTTTTACATTAAAGGTCGCCCAGCTGCCGCGTCCAACATTTGTTTGTGCGATATTTTGCTCAGATGGCCGTTTGTTCCAAGTGACTTGCCAAGGTGACCAGCTGCTTTTCACCTCATCCACATACATGACATTTGAGGTGTTGGTGTAGGCGTGCCATTTATTGAATACTTTCAGCTCGGCTTTTTCAATTGTCGCTTTATTCAGCGTGGAAGTATCCAGTTTTAGATACGCAAAATTGTTCCCTGTCGACGCGTCATACTTCCCAATTTTCAGTGTATAAGCCTGCTGCCCTTCGTCCCACAGTTTGCTACCGATATAATTATTATTAGGCTGGGCACTGTTGACGTTGGCATTGTAAATATCATCCAAACGAATCGAAGGATCAATCGAAACTGGATAGACCCGCTCATCCGCTTGCAGCCACTCCTGATCAACTTTTAAGCGGATTTGATAAACGGTTTTAGTCAGCGGTTCCAGTTCAAAATAAATTTGATCCGATGTATGCGCTTCGCCAGATTTTTCATCAACAAAGGAGTCTGCCATCATTGGCTTTGGAAGTGTATAATGAACCTCTCCTAGAGAATCTTTCAGCGTGATTGATCCATCCTCTTCAAGATTTACTTTAAGTTTTGTTTCTAATTCAAAAAGATAGGTATCAAATGAATTTTTCTCTTGTAATACTAGATCTTCTTTAATGGAGCGATTAAACGTGCGCTGTCGCAAATCAATTTTGGACAAAACTTCTGGATAAGTCAAAATATTTTCATCAAAAGTTGCAGCTACATCGCTTGCCGTTACTTCCTCTGCTCCATACTTGGCGCCTTTAAAAGCCATGCGAACTTCTTTTCCCGTCTCAGTGATTTCTTGATAGACACCATTTTCCATTTGACATAGGAAATCTACTGGCATGTTAGTTTGCTTCGTATGGATTGTGTCTGTTTCTGAATTTTCTTCAAGTGTCGGGTCTATGGGGACCCATTTTCCATCTTCCTCCATATGTACAGGATCGGTAAAAATTTGTTTGGTAAATGTACCATCATGATTATCATACACAATCTCTTGCTCTTGACGTTCCTCTGTAATTTCTGTTGGGGCTTGTTGGTTTTCTTTTTGTGGTGTTTCAATCGTATCTCGTGTCGGCTGAGTATCTTCCGCACTCGACTGATAAGCGGGCATGAGTGATAAGATGAGCATGCTTACGATCAGTGTTAAAAATCCCTTTTTTAGTTTTTTCATAGTTGTCTCCTTTTTAGTTCGTCATGGGGCATGAAATTCTTTCTATTTCTGTGTCTCGTGGCATGAAGGCAGACCTTTGTTCATTCTATATTGTTGATTTGTACGCCCTTTTTCGCAAATTAAATTTCATCAAAATACATATTTTTCTAAAAAATCTTACTTTTAGTTCGGTAAAACTCTTATTTTGAATGATTATTTCTTGATATAAACTCTCCTTTCTCGTAAATTTAATTTTAATATAACAAAATAAATATAATGTTACAATAGAATAATTCCAAAATTTACCAAAAAAACCTCATCATTCACAATGAAATACATTTTATAAACAATTATTTTTATAAAAAAGCACAATTTAGGTGATATCCTAGTAAACAATCTTTTTCCTGCTTCTGATTAGAACTTGATGCATAAAAAAAGACCGCCAATCGGCGATCTTTCCATATTTAAAAATTTTCTTTTTCTTCTTTCTTCTCACGACCCATTAATCCGTCTACTGCTTCACGCGGGTCTTTGTCGGCAAATAATACTTCATAAATGGCCGTTGAAATGGGCATATCGATCGCAAGCTTCTCTGACCACTGCCGAACAGCTTTGGCGGTTCGGACACCTTCTACGACCATGCCCATATTTTCAAGGACTTCATTCAGTTTTTGACCTTTACCCAGCATATTACCAGCGCGCCAGTTTCGTGAATGCACACTCGTACAGGTTACAATCAAGTCACCAATCCCAGTCAGTCCATAAAATGTCTGCGGATCAGCCCCTGCTGCTGCTCCCAGTCGAGTGATCTCTGCCATGCCGCGCGTCATAAGAGCCGCTTTAGCATTGTCTCCGTATCCGAGGCCATCAGAAATACCTGCGCCAAGTGCGATAATGTTTTTTAAGGCACCGCCGATTTCGGCTCCGATCACATCTTCATTCGTATAAATACGTAAATAGTTATTTATAAAAATATCCTGTACTTTTTTAGCAAGTGCCATATCTGTACTGCTGGCACAAAGCGTCGTTGGATGACGCAAGGCTACCTCTTCTGCATGGCTCGGTCCCGATAATACGACGATACCCGTTCGTTTTTCCGGAGCGATTTCCTCTGCAAGCACTTCACTCATACGTAAATTCGTATCTGGTTCGATGCCTTTGCTGACATGAACGATGATTTGCGGGGTAGTAAGTGCCTTATTCAACTGCTTGGCTACTTCACGCATGGCATTTGTTGGAATTGCCACAACGACCACTTCTGTTTCCTGCAAAGCTTGTTCAAGAGATAGCGTTGCACTGATTGCCCCTGGAAGGAGACGATCAGGTAAATAATGGGCGTTGGTATGTTTTTCATTGATTTCATCAGCGACAGCTTGATTATTGCCCCAAATAACTGGTGCAAAACCATTATCCGCCAATACCATGGCAAGGCCGGTTCCCCAGCTTCCTGCTCCAAGTACTGCAATTTTTTTCATGATCATGCTCTCCTTCACGCTTTTATTTACGACGGCGCGGAATAACACGAATCGGAGTGCCTTCAAACGGGAAGGCTTCGCGAATTCGGTTTTCTAAAAAGCGCTCGTATGAAAAGTGCATCAGTTCCGGCTCATTGACAAAAACAACAAACGCTGGCGGCTTGATGGCTACTTGCGTCGTATAGAAAATCTTCAAGCGCTTGCCTTTTTCCATCGGTGCGGGATTCATGGCAACCGCATCCGTGATCACATCATTCAACATACTACTTTGAACGCGCAGCGCATGATTTTCACTCACTTGATTGATCACCGGGAATAAGTTAGTCAACCGTTTTTTCGTAAGTGCTGAAACGAAAACGATCGGTGCATAGGACATAAACAGAAAATGTTCGCGAATATCTTCCATAAATTTATTCATGGTTTTTTCATCTTTTTCGATTGCGTCCCATTTGTTGACCACGATAATGATCGCTCTTCCAGCTTCATGTGCATATCCGGCAATTTTTTTATCTTGCTCGCGAATTCCTTCTTCAGCATTCAACACGACCAAGACGACATCCGAGCGTTCAATCGCCCGCATGGCACGTAAAACACTATATTTCTCTGTGTTCTCATAAACCTTGCCGCGCTTACGCATACCAGCTGTATCGATCATCACATAATCCTGATCTTCAAAAGTATAACTTGTATCGATGGCATCACGTGTCGTACCAGCCACATTGGAAACGATCACGCGTTCCTCACCTAAAAGGGCATTGACAATGGATGATTTCCCAACATTTGGTCGACCAATCAGGCTGAACTTGATGACATCTTCATCATAAGCCTCTTCATCCTCCGCAGGAAAATGTTTGATCGTTTCGTCCAGTAAATCCCCGAGTCCCAAGCCATGAGAGCCAGAAATCGGAAACGGTTCGCCAAATCCAAGTGCGTAAAAATCATAAATCTGATCGCGCATCTCTGGGTTATCGACTTTGTTGACTGCCAGTACAACTGGTTTATTCGATCGGTAAAGGATTTTCGCCACTTGCTCATCGGCATCTGTGACTCCTTCGCGTCCACTTGCAATCAAGATAATGACATCTGCTTCATCAATCGCGATTTCTGCCTGTGCACGAATCTGTGCTAAAAATGGCTCGTCACCAAGATCAATTCCGCCTGTATCAATAATATTAAATTCTTTTCCCAGCCATTCTGCTGTATTGTAAATCCGGTCACGTGTCACGCCCGGTTCATCCTCGACAATCGATACTCGTTCGCCGACAATGCGATTAAAAATGGTCGACTTCCCGACATTTGGTCTTCCTACAATCGCAACAACAGGTTTTACCATTTCTTCACCTTCTTTGCTTTTTCAAACTTTCTTTAGTTTATCAATAAAAAAATTTATCAGCAACTGTCAGTTTCTTCTTTATCCACATAAAAAAACCGTAAACACATGGTTTACAGAAAGCTTGTTTTCAAGTTTAACCTTACCATGAACACCGGCTAAAAGCAACTGGCAGAAGTCCCTCTGACACTATTTTTGCGCATAAAAAAACTGTAAACAACTGCTTGTCTACAGGGAATGATTTAGCTGGCGGAGAAGGAGGGATTTGAACCCTCGCGCCGCGCAAACGACCTACACCCTTAGCAGGGGCGCCTCTTCAGCCACTTGAGTACTTCTCCAGATAAGCTCCACAGGCAGGACTCGAACCTGCGACCGATCGGTTAACAGCCGATTGCTCTACCAACTGAGCTACTGTGGAAAAATCAAAGTCAATCACTGTTTCCATTATATGGATTTTATGATTAAAATGCAAGCAAAATTGAAAAATCAGCTCTCGACTGCTTGCGTGCGTGGGCCAATATAATGAATCTTGCCGCCACATCGCCCACATCTATAGCGACTTTCTTGAAATCTACGTCTCCGGATGATTTCTGTTTGGCAGGAAATACATTGGTAAACTTGCACTTTGACTGTTGGATCAAGCGACTGACAGAATCGCGGTGCACCCACTTCGGTCATTAAACGACGAAAATCCTGGTCGCGATGCTGATAGCCTTTCTTTTCTAAGTGAAGATGATAGTGGCAAAGCTCATGCTTAATAATGCCCACTAAGTAATCTTTCCCACGAGCTTCCAAGTATTTGGGATTGATCTCGATCGCATGGCTCTTTAGCAGATAGCGGCCGCCTGTTGTGCGAAGACGAGGATTGAAGCGCGCTTGATGACGGAATGGCTTGGCGAAGAATTCGATAGATACTTGTTCGACAAGTGTTTGCAGATCTGATTCGTTCATGATTGCTCCTTCCCTTGACGAGATCGTCAATACTAAAATACTTGATAAAATCCTATCTGGATAGCGGCGTTCAAGAATGAGCCAATTCTTATCAGGAAAAAGAAGCCCTGCCAAAAGCTTGCTCGCAGGGCTTTTTTCTTATTTTTTAATCATGGTTAAAGCGATGCGATTTTTCTTTAGATCCACCTCTTCAACCCAAACTGTTACAACGTCACCTACTGAAACGATATCGAGCGGATTCTTTACAAATTTATTGCTGAGTTTGGAAACATGCACGAGACCATCTTGCTTCACGCCAATATCCACAAAGGCACCAAAGTCGACCACATTACGGACTGTGCCTTGTAATTCCATGCCCTCGGATAGATCTTCCATTGTGATCACATCTTTTTTCAAAAGCGGTGCTGGCAGCTCGTCTCGCAAGTCACGGCCGGGTGCAGCTAGGTCAGCAATGATGTCCGCCAGCGTTTCTGCACCAACTTCTAAAGTTCCCGCAAGCTGTGCCTGATCGAGCGCTTTTAGAGCTGCGGCAAGTTCCGCTGTACCAATATCTTTTAAAGTAAAGCCGGCTGCTTCAATAACTTTTTCAGCCGCTGAATAGCTTTCCGGGTGGATCGCCGTTTTGTCAAGCGGGTTCTTCCCTTCCAAAATCCGGATAAAGCCGATACTTTGCTCATAAGATTTAGCCCCTAAGCGTGGCACCTTTTTAAGTGCTGTTCGCGTAAGAAACGGTCCATTTTCCTCGCGGTATTTAAAAATATTTTGAGCAGTCGTTTTATTGAGCCCCGCCACATATTGTAAAAGTGCGGAAGAAGCAGTATTCACATTGACACCCACTTGGTTGACAGCTGTTTCAACGACAAAGGTCAGCGCTTGACTCAGCTTCTTCTGGGAGACATCGTGTTGGTATTGTCCCACGCCAACGGATTTAGGATCAATCTTTACTAGTTCGGCTAGCGGATCCTGCAAACGACGACCAATCGAAACAGCGCTTCTTTCTTCGACTTGCAGATCAGGAAACTCTTCCCGGGCGATTTCACTAGCTGAATAAACACTGGCACCAGCTTCGTTGACAATACAATAAGAAGCTGTACTGTCACTGTCCTGCAGTACTTCCACGATAAATTGTTCGGTTTCACGGCTGGCAGTACCGTTTCCGATTGCAATAACTGTAATGGCATATTTTTGTAGCAGTTCAGCTACTTTGGTCTTTGCTTCCGGCCGACGATGCTTCGAGGTGTGCGGGTAAATCACACCGATTTCAAGCACTTTTCCAGTCGGGTCCAGTACGGCCAATTTACAACCAGTACGGTAAGCCGGATCGACACCAAGCATGACATTGCCTTTAAGCGGCGGCTGGAGAAGTAATTTGCGCAGGTTTGCCGCAAAGATCTGGATTGCATGGTCTTCGGCCTTTTCGGTTAGCTCAGCACGGATCTCCCGCTCAATGGCAGGGCCAATGAAACGTTTATACGCATCTTCATAAGCCAACACGATCCGCTCAACTGCAGGGCCACTGCCTTTTACAAGGGCTTCATGTAAGAAAGCCAAAATTTTAGTTGGATCCACTTGCAGACTGACACGTAAAATGCCTTCTTTTTCGCCGCGATTAAATGCAAGCGTCCGATGCGGAGCCACTTTTGTAATCAGCTCAATATATTCATAATACATTTCAAAGACTTTCTTCTCATCCTTCGCTTCATCTTTGACAACCGATTTGATCATTCCGAATTTGCGGGTGAAATTCCGAATCCATACGCGGAACTTGGGCTCGTCACTGATTTCTTCAGCAAGGATCTCATGGGCGCCGTCAAGAGCTGCTGCAACACTGTCGACTCCTTTTTCCTCAGAAAGGTATTTACTTGCTTCTTCTTCCAGCGAACTGCTCGGAAAAGTTTTCAGCCATTCCGCTAGAGGAGCCAATCCTTTTTCCTTGGCAATCGTTGCTTTGGTACGTTTTTTCTGTTTATACGGGCGATAAAGGTCCTCGAGAGTTTGATGCTTATCTGCTTTTACGACAGCTGCCTCTAGTTCAGGTGTCAATTTTTCCTGTTCGGCGATCAAACGTAAGATTTCTTCTTTACGTGTTTCAAGTTTTGTTGCATACTGGTAGCTGTCTTCGATTTGCTGGATCGCCACCTCATCCAGACTGCCGGTACGTTCTTTCCGGTAACGGGCAATAAAAGGAACGGTATTTCCTTCCTCCATCAGCTCAATGACAGCATCAATTTGTTTTTTCGCATAAGGCAGCTCACGATATATGATCTGCATGATTTTTTCTAACTGTTCTTTTTCCACTTTTGTTGGACCTCCTTGTCGCTTCTCTTACTTAGTTTATCATAATTATTCCTTTTAAGCGCACATCAAAAAAGAGGCCCCATGAAAAGTCGCAGTCTGAATTTAATTCGCAGCTTTCGACTTATTGGCCTCTTTCATTATATATTGGGAAACTTGCCGAGCAAAAAAGTCACATCATCACTTGGGATCGCCTGAATCGTCTGCTCGATTTGATGTCCGGTTTTCACGACACAAAGTGGTGATTCCAAATAGCATTTGACATGATCAAGCACTAGTCCATCCGAGTGCATTAAAAATTTAGTGCCTGGTTGATAATGAAAATTCTTAATGGAAAATCTCTGCCTGCGACCGGAAAGATAGCCGGTTGTGGAAAGCGGATAAACCAGCTTGCCGTCTTGACCGATCAGGAAAAAGCGAATATTGCCCATACCACTGTACGTGATACGCGCCTTATCCAAGTCCGCTCGAATGATGGCAATCGCGGCGCCACGTAAAGACGCGACAGCCTGATTGGCACGATCCATCAGCGTCAGCAGATCCTCCTCAGGTGCCGAACGAATGACTTCAATGGCGGCTAGGGCTGATTTGTGTGCCTCGTGACCACTGCCCAGACCGTCTGCTAGTACACATAGAAATTGGTGATCCTTTTCGAGATAATAATACATGTCCCCACAATATTGCTGTAAGGATTTAGCTCTTTGAAAAGTGAACAGGTCGACTTTTGCTGTAGCGTCTCGTAAATCCGGCATTATTCATCCACATCCTCGTTTTGGAGAGCTTCTCGAAGTTTGCGGATCGCTTGTCGTTGAATCCGTGAAACGTGCATCTGGGAAATTCCCAGTAATTCCCCGGTTTCTTTTTGACTGCGGTTTTCGATAAATGTAAACTGCAGAATTTTCTGTTCACGCTCATCCAGTACAGGCAAAACTTTCTCGAGAAGCATCCGTTGATTGATCTGTTCATACCCGTCATCTTCATTACCTACGACATCTAATAATGTAATCGTACTACCATCAGAGTCCGCTTCGATCGAGTGGTCAACTGACAGCGCTTGATAACTCTTACCCATTTCCATTGCTTCCAAGATTTCTTCTTCGGTAGCACCAATAAAATTAGCAATATCACTGATTTGCGGGGAAGTTTGCAGTTCACGTGTCAACTCTTCTACCGCATTTTTGATTTTAGGACCAAGCTCTTTGATTCTTCTTGGTACATGAACACTCCACGTTTTGTCACGCAAGAAGCGCTTGATTTCCCCAACGATTGTTGGAACTGCGAATGCTTCAAAGCTTTTGCCGAAAGTTGCATCATAGCGGCGGATCGCACCTAACAGGCCGATATTTCCCACCTGAACGAGATCTTCATGAAAACTTTTCCCTTGCGAATACTTTCGTGCAATGGATTCAACCAAATTTTTATAGTGCATGACAAGTTCGTGCTGGGCCAAATCATCGCCAGTTTGCTGGTAAGCTTCAATCCATTCGTATACTTGTTCTTTTCCTGTTTTGTCAGGTTGAGACACTTTCTGCATTCTCCTCCACCTGCTTTTCATTGATATATTTGGTCATGACGACAGAAACTCCCTTGTCATAATAAAGTTTGACGTCATCCATCAATGTTTCAATCAAAAATAACCCGAGTCCACCAATCCGAAGTTCGTCGTCTCCATCATAAGGGCCAATCTCACTTCGTCTTGCTTCTAAGTCAAAACTATCCCCCTGATCTGTCACAACCACTTCAAGCCGGTCTTCATAAATGTTAAAAGAAACTTTCACTTCGCCGTCTTCACGATCTTTAAATGCATGTTTGACGGAATTCGTAATTGCTTCACTTACAGCAATTTTCAGATCCTCAATCGCTTCATAGGAAAAACCGGCACTGCTGGCGATACCGGAAAGTGTCAATCGGCCAAGCCCAACGTATTCAGCTCTTGCAGGTATTTTTAGTTCAATTTTGTCGTACATTGTTGCCATCTGTTTCACCCTCTACATTTTTGATTTCGATGATATCGGTTAAACCTGTAATTTCAAATAGGCGATACAGCCGCTCTGACAGATTTACCAAAATTAACTCACTTTCTTTTGCGCGCAAATTTTTATAAAGTCCCACAAATACACCAAGACCAGTAGAATCCATATAGCCGACATCAGCTAGATCCACTCGGAGTTCATAGTGTTCACGATCCTGATACTTTTCAAGCGCTTCTTTTAATTTCGGTGCAGTGTAGGCATCGATCTCACCGGACACGAATGCTTCAGCAAAGCTGCTTTCTTCCTTCTTCATTACAATTCGAATATTCATGTGTTTTTTCACCCCATCAATTTTGGTATACCAAAGCTATTTACCCTAAAATAATAACCTCAAACTTATTTAGGCCGTTCTTTTGATACAAATCAGCGTAAAATCATCCCGTAGAATAAAATTTTGCATTTTAAGCAACTGATTATAGATCTCCTCGACCATTTCTTGTGTTTCCAGTGACAAGTAACGGGCAAAAAGAGCCGTTAGCTCAGCTCGCTCGATGAAATCACCTTCTGTGCGTGATTCTGTCACCCCGTCACTCATAATAAAAATAATATCACCTTTTTGGACATGCTTCTCAAACCGACGATAAAGCGCATTCTTATCTACACCCAGCGGCAGCCCTCGTGCATATAAATCAGAAAATATACCATCTGCTGCTTGATAATATAGTCCGACTTCATGTCCGGCTGAACCATATTCAAAAACATGTGTATCTTCATGATAAAGTCCGTAAAACATTGTAATGAACATATTATCATTGATATTTTCTTCTGCAATTTCATTCAGTGTTTTCAGGACATTCGAGGGTTCCCGTTCTGCACCGATCAAGCCAGCAAGCGCATATTTGATCATAGAAATGCTAAATGCGGCCGGAATTCCTTTACCGATTACATCTGCCAGTGCCACACCGATGGCTGCGTCTTCTTCTGTAAAACTATAATAATCTCCACTCATCTGTCTGGCGGCAACACTGACTACACCGAACGATAAGTGCTCCCTTTCAGGTAAATCTGATTTCATCAGTGTTTTTTGCATCGTTTCTGCCTGAGCGATCTCACTTTTTAAAGCTTTTTGTTCAGAACGAAGACTTAGATGTTCCAAATAGGCCAAGCCATATCCTACCATCGTCTCAAGCAGTACATCAAACGACTGGCGTACATAATCAGGCATATCAGGATCATACTCTTCCAGAATAGCCCGGTGCATATTGACGATTTCTTCCGGGGGAATCATGTCCTCCATTGCTTCTTTAGTTAATTTATCACAGCTGTATAGAATTTCCTCGTCCTGGTGTTTAAGATAATCTAATAAAATTTGGCGATATTTAGATTCAAAGCCGTTTTTCATTCTGTCTAGCTCCCCCTACCGAATCCACTTGGTTGCACGAATAACTGTCCCTTTTTCGTCTCCACCTGTCTTTGATTCGATATCAAAATCGTCCATCAGCCGCTTCACTCCTGGAAGTCCCGCTCCGAGCCCGCCTGAGGTCGTATAACCATCCTGCATCACTTTGCGAATGTCAATAATCCCTGGTCCATGATCTTTCGCAATAATTTCCAGACCATTTTTCGTCCCCTCTGCTACTTTACGAATGCAGATTTCTCCATTTCCCGCATAGAGAAAGATATTCCTTGCAAGTTCGCTGATAGCTGTCGTGATTCGCGCTTGATCGACGGTCCCAAAACCGATCTCTTTTGATATTTTTCTTCCAAGTTGACGCGCAGCCACGATGTCCCATTCATTAATGATTTTTACACAGGATTGGAATGTCATAATTATTCCCCCAATTCCTGTTTCAATTTATCCAGACCGCTTTCAAGGTCCATGGCAGAAAGAACACCCTCAAAGGTAATTCCTAGCTCAATCAATGTGATCGCCACTGCCGGCTGAATACCTGTGACGACGACTTTTGCGCCCATCAGCTTCGACATATTGACGACATCTCCTAGAATTTTGGCAATGAAGGAATCGATAAAATCAATGGATGTAATATCAATTACCACACCTCTTGCCGATGTTTCATGGATTTTTGCAAGCAGATCTTCCTGAAATTCGACCGCTGTATGGTCGTCCAGCTCGCTTTGAATGGAAATTAGTAAGCATTCACCTAGTTTTAAAATTGGAATTCCCACTTTCTCACCCCTCTTTTTCTATTATCTTTCTGTTTGTCAAAAGAAGTGCCCGTTCTACTCCTTTTTTTAATGTGTTCGTTGTAATGATCTGATCAAGCTCAATCCCCAACGCAACGATTGTTTGTGCGATTTCTGGTCGAATCCCCACAAGCATTGCTTGACAGCCCACGAGTCTCACAGCTTCTGAAGCCTGGATGATATGATGTGCTACCATCGTATCAACGACTGGCACACCCGTGATATCGATCAACACAACTTCCGATCGATTTTTCACAACGCCAACCAAAAGATTTTCCATGATCAACTTGGCTCGTTCCGTGTCAATGGTGCCAATCAGTGGCATAACGGAGATTTTGTCAAAAATTGGAAGCAGTGGGGCAGAGAGCTCCTGCAAAGCCATTTTTTGGATCGACACCGTTTTTTCCCATGTATTCGCATAAGCTGTTACTACTTGATTATACATGGAAGAGAGCCAGCTTTCAAAGCGATAATAGGCATCTTCTTCTAAATTTTCTGCGCGATTAATGAATAATTCTTCATTGCGCATCGCTTTATAAACTAATAGACCAAAGATACGTAATCCTGTGGTCACAAAATGTATGGACCAACCTAAATGGACAATCTTTTCCGCGTAGTCATCCAGCTTTTCATTGAAGGCACTACCTGCTTCAGTGACATTTGAGACGATCAGATCAATAAACTCCTTACTCGTTTCCTCATACATCACCTCAGAAGTGATCTGCACAATCAGCGGATCCGTCTGTTTTTTCATTTCTGCCATCCATTCTTCAAGGAGACTCTCCTTATTCAGACGAATGAAGTTTGCAAAGTCTTTATACATTCAAATTTTCCAACCTTTCTATTTTGACAATCAAATAAGTTTATCCGACTCTTAAAAAAACCTGCCATAAGAACGCGCCAAATAATCAAGCAATCGGTTCTTATGTCAGGCTTCTCAGACATGCAATTATGTGTACTAGACTTACTTATGTAAATATTCTCACCTGAAACCCGTTTTAAAGAATAACGATCATCCTGTCTTGCGAATCTTTAGCCCGTTGTCATCAAACTGGACTTGTCTGGTCGGTTCAATTACTGCTAACTGGATCTGGTCAAAATTCCACTACACCAAGACTGATTTCAAGTGCTCGATCTACCTTTTCCATTAGCTCATCGTCCAAATGTGTGATTTTATCCGTAAGGCGCTGTTTGTCGATCGTACGAATCTGTTCAAGTAAAATAACAGAATCGCGGTCAAAACCATCTTTTTTCATGGCTTCAACATGTGTGGGCAACTTTGCCTTTTGGATTTTTGCCGTGATGGCAGCCACAATCACTGTTGGACTGAACCTGTTGCCAATGTCATTCTGAATGATGAGAACTGGTCTGATTCCCCCCTGCTCGCTTCCGACCACGGGGGAAAGATCCGCGTAGTAGACATCCCCACGCTTCACCACTGACCTAACCTCCTAAAATTTCGATGTTCCGATTTTCAGCTTCTGCTTCAACATGTGTGCATTCACAGGCAATGGCAAAATTGATCGTCGCCATTTCCGTGTAGCCGCGCTTCATTTCGTCGCGCATTTCACGTGCTTTCTTCTGCTTCAAGAATAACTGCGTCGCTTCTCTGATCACTTCACTTCGCCCCACTTTTTCTTTTTCGACGACAAGGTCGAGTTCTTGAATCAATTCTTCGGTCAAAATTACTGAGATCTCGTGTTTCGAATCTCTTTCTAACACGTCTTACACCCCCAAAGCTGCATCCATGTTTCTAACAACTCTATCGTACCATTACAGCTTCTTTTAGAAAAGCATTTTTGTTAATTCTCTTACTAAAAAAGTGATAATTTAGCTTATAGTCCTAAAGCGGCAGAAGACCCTTTGACCTACTCATAGTCAAATGGCATTGCTCTTTTATTATAAACATCTTTTTGCCTAAAAGCACGTTTAATGCCTTTTAAAAATCGTCATCTTTCTTGATAAAAACGAGGAATTCGATCACTTAGGAGGCATGTCACCTCATAATTAATCGTATCCAAGTGACGTGCGATGTCATCTGCTAGTATCACTTGATCGGCTGATCGCCCGATGATCGTGACGACTGTGCCCACTGGATATTCCTTTGGTAGGCGAACGATCAGCTGATCCATACAGACACGCCCGATGATCGGTACTTTCTGTCCATCTACCAAGAAAGAAAAACCACTGTAATGACGGATAATCCCATCTGCATAGCCGATCGGCAGTGTGGCCACCCATTCATTTTCTGTCGCCTCATAGGTGGCACCGTAGCTGACATGATCACCAGGATGTAGCTTTTTGACTTGCACCATCCGGGTTTTAAGACTAAGTGCTGGTTTTAGTTCAAATGGTAAGATATCTTTAATTTCGTCAGATGGTGACATACCATACATGGAAACACCGAATCGGACGACATTAAAATCCGTTTGATCATGCAATAAACCGGTCGCTGAATTGGCTACATGGATATATGCGGGTTTATTCGGTAAAGCGGTCAACCCATCTCTAAAACGTTTCAGCTGTGCGTGATAATACTGAGTATCTTTTTGGTCTGCGGTAGCAAAATGAGTGTATACACCTTCTAGTTCAAAGCGCGGATCAGCTGCCATCTTTTCTGCCACCTGCTGGATTTCAGCACGACTGCGCACACCTAGCCGCCCCATACCAGTATCGATTTTCAAATGAAGTTTGAGTGGAGTTGAAGTTGGTGTTACTTGATCCAGCCATAACGGATCAAATAAAGTCAGCGAAATCTTTTTTTCAGCCGCGAGATTAGCATCTTCTGCTCGAACGGCCCCTAGGACAAGAATCGGTTCTTCGGAAAAACCAGCATCACGAAGAGCGAGTGCTTCATCAAGAATGGCTACACAGAAACCCTCTGCTCCAGCTTTTTTTGCAGTTTTTGCTACTTCAAGCATCCCATGTCCATAAGCATCAGCTTTTACAACTGCCCAAATGGCTGTTTTTTTCGGCAAGATTTTTTGTTCATTTTCAATATTTGTATGAATACATGCTAAATCTACATCAATCCATGTATCACGATGCCAACCTGTTACCATCTTTTCTTCACATCCTTATTTGTTTCCTTCAATGATGACCTGTGCCGCAGCTGATCTTCCCGTATGCGTAATACTGATAAATACAGTCTCCGTCCGGTGAATCGGTTTTTTCACGACCGGTTTCCCATCTGCTGCCTGTAAAATCTCGACATCTAAAAAGCTCAGTTCAGCACCAAAACCAGTACCATTCGCCTTGGCATAGGCTTCTTTGGCAGCAAAGCGTCCGGCTAAAAATTCTACCTGACGAGTGCCGGTATATTTTTGATAAAGTTGCTGTTCATTTTCTGTTAGAATCCGCTCAATAAAGCGGGGATTTTTTGTGACGGCTTTTTGGATGCGATCCAGGTCGATCATATCCAAACCGATCCCTTTAATCATTCTGTCACCTCATTTAACAGTTGCCGTGCTTTTTTTCGGGCTAGTGCGATACAATCTGGAATACCAACACCTTGATAACTCATCCCTGCAAATTCTACACCGGGGTATTGCATTTTTAAATTCTGGCTCAACTGCATCAGTTTTTGCTTATGTCCCACTGTATAACTGGGCATCGCATCTTGCATGCGACTCACTTCTGCAAAAAGTGGTGTCTTTTTCAAATCCATCATTTCCTGATAATCTTGACGAACCAATTCGATAAGTTCTTCATCTGTTTTTTGACGCACGAGTGTATCACCTGCTTTACCAACAAAACCACGAAGAAGCATTTTTCCCTCTGGTACCATATGCGGCCACTTCTTTTCTACCCATGTGCAGGCGGTCGTGGCATAATTTTTCGTACGAGCTACCAAATAGCCTGTTCCTTCTGGTAAGTCAGATTCTTCACTTTTATCATAAGCCAGTGAAATTGTTGCCAGTGTTGTTAAGGGCTCCTCATTTAGCGGTGCAGTCGTTTCAGCATCCAGTAGTCTGGCAAGCGTATCATGCGTTGCGGCAATCAACACTTTGTCACATTCTTCGATGGATCCGTCTGAAAAACGAACTTCAAGACTACCGTTTTTCCTGCGAATCTTTTCTGCGCGTTGGTTGAGATGGCAATGTGCTGGTGACAAGCTGGCAACGATTTGTGCCGGAAGATCAGCCAAGCCATTTCTAAGTGTTCTAAAAGCACCGATCGTATTTTTCGTATTGGTCGTTTTAAGCTGGACACTCTCGGGAACTTTCAACCCCTGCATAAGACTACCAGCTCGCTGAATGGCTTCTTCAAATTGTGGAAAGGTCGCTCGAAGGCTCATCTGATAGATATTTCCCGCGTAAATTCCGGAAAGAAGCGGCTCGATCAAACATTTCACCAATTCCAAACCAAACCTTTGTTCAAAAAATTCTCCTAGTGAGACGTCTTTATCGAATGGTTCAAATGGCAGATCGTGTTCTTGCACTGCGCGTGCTTTTCCAGCTTCTGAAACAAGTGTACTTTTCATTAGCGCAGCCGAATCAGTCGGGATGCCCATGACGGAGCCTTCCGGAATCGGATGCAGTTTGCCATCATGAAAAATAAAAGATTGACCGGTACTATTTGTCACCAGCTGATCGGACAGCCCCAATTCGTTGACAAGTTCAATGCCTGCTGGTTTACGTGCCAAAAAAGAGTCGGGTCCTTTTTCAATTAGAAAGCCGTCACGCTTCACAGTTTCAAATTTCCCACCAAATCGCTCTCCTTGTTCATACAGATCCCATTGGATATTTTCTTGGGCTTCCTTTTCAAGCGTATATGCGGCGGCAAGTCCTGAAAGTCCTCCCCCGATAATGATGATACGCTTCATTCTGCCATCTCCTTTTTGTTCAAGTCGTTTTTTATTTTAGCATACTTAGCATGTAAGTAACAGAGTAGTAAATCCTTTTTAAATGCGTGCCCATTAACAAAAAAGGCTCGAAAATCCTGTCATAATCATATGCTTATGACAGGGTTTCCGAGCTTTGACTATTTGATTTATTTAATTTCTTGTGGACGGTACCATTCATATAACCGCAGCGCCTGTTCTTCATTTAAATATCGGACGAACGGGCGTGCAGAACCATTGCCCGATTTGAGCGCCATATCGACATGACACGTTTTTGAACGACGCATCCAAATACTTCGATGCAGCTGGAACGACTGCACACGTTCTTTGCGAACAAGATGGGTTGTTTTGGAAAATAGCGGGCGTGCCTGTAACAGAATCGTCCGCTCGCTAATCATAAAACCGGTAGCCCGGTAACTGAGTATCGCTTTCCATAATACCAGAAAAAGCAGCAGGAAAGCCAGTGTTCCCAGTGGGAAGAAAATAACCGCCGGAATGAGACACAGTACAAATGTCCAGCCAAGGTAAATTTGCAAGAAATAACGCAAACTTGTTTTTGGCACTCGTTCAATGGCATTCCTATCAAAATGGTAAGCAGGTAAAAGTTCTTGAAGCAATGCATAAGCTGCTGTTTTCTTCATAATTGGGATGATCAGGATATCGCCGGAATGCTCATCATCACCAGAGCTACCAGCAGTAATCGCCTTGACGCCTACTAGTCCCAGCCACTGCCTTAGCGGAGACTCGACGATGACCAGCCCTTGGATCCGGCTAAAATTGAGCGTCGTACGATTTCGCTGCAAAAGCCCTTTCTCAACTACCAATTGTTGTTCATATTTCATCAGTTTGAATTGGAAATATTTAAACAAAGTGGCCACGATCGAAATCCCCCAGAGTGCCAGTAGCACTACAATGACAAGAATCGTCACGATGATCACCCCCATTTCCCAAATCTGCTCGAATTGACTTTCTAACCAGTCTTTCGGCAACAAGTCCTGAATTTGACCACTAAAGGCCAGTACAATAATCAGACCGCCGAAGACACCGCTTGAAGTCACTGCCATTAAAATCAGTTCTTTCGTTCGAAGCGTGACCGTTTTATCTGGCAGTTCATCCGGATCCGGTGCTTCCACATCTAATGGATTTTTATGTATATTTGTTTCTACAGTTGCAATGGTTTGCTCGGGATCCTGCTCAGCTTTTTTACCATCACGCAAATCCTTTAATTCCTTGGCAACTTGAACCGGAACGGCACTAAGATCTGCTTCTGGCTTTCCGCTTCCTCCAGCTGTTTCAATCAGAATCTGTGTCACATTGAAAGGCATAAAGAAAAACCACTGCTTCTGTTGGATCGTCTGAATCCGCTCATACGGAATATAGATATTCTTTCGAAAAATCAGTCCATATCTCACGCGTAAGCCCTCTTTTTCGAGTGCATATCGAAAAGTGGCGTATTTAATCAACGCTGGTGCCAAAATAAGAAGAATGAGAAAAAGGATGATCAGCGGATAGGTCCAGATCGGTAGCCAGCCCTGATCGGTAGCGGCTCGAAATAATGAAAACAACCCGACAATAATTGGAATGATACTTTGTCGAATGCTGACGATGATCTCTTTCATTAGGGCGATTGGATGGAGACGGCGTTCCTCAAACATCTTCTTTCGCCACCTTTACAAGTTCCAGAATATGATAGCGCAGTGTATCTGCCTCTTTTGCATCCACTGCTTCAATTGTATGACTGCCGGCTGCTGTCGTAATTTGCAGTGCCATCAGTTTTTCTTTTCGCAAAAGCGGTCCTTGCGTAGTTTCAACATGCTGAATCCTGATCATTGGAATCAACGTCCGACTTCGAAAAATGATCCCCCGCTGAATTTCGATTTCCTCATGCCGAATCTGATAACTCCAGCGCTTGTAACGAAACGGAATCACAAATCCAAAGGCAAGAACTATATAACAGACTGTAAATCCAAAACCGATCAAACTCCACCAAAGCGAAACTTCTGTAACATAAAGCAGAATCAGTAAACCTGTTGAAAGAAGAAAAAAAATAAGTGCTGAAAACATGTAACTGATCCGCCAAACAGCTTTTATCCGTTCTGGCAGTTTTTTTTCTAAATTTTTTAGTTCCATAATAGCCTCCTTTTTAGTTTAATCATACTGGATTTACCCAACATTGCAAGAAAAGTTTTAATGAAATAGTCATAATTTTTTCAAAGTTTCCCGTTAAACTGTCAATAACGAAGTTGACGGGGGAAAAACAGATGAAACGTCTCATAATTAAGTTAACCATCACACTACTTGTCTTTGCCTTATGTTTTTCTACCCCGCTCTTCGTGAATACGACCTATAAGCCAGCTACCACAACATTCACAGACCAAACAAGTGATGAACTGATCCATCTATTTCAAATTGATACCTATACAGCGGCTGAACCGTTTATTCAAATAGAAGAAAATCAAGTCACCATCCTCTTTAATACGAAGCAAAACAAACAGCTCGTGTATTGGATTGATGGAAAATACGTTTTTTCATCAGCGAATGAAAACACCCATCAAATAACTGCTAACTTAGCAAGTGGCTCACATACAATCAATATTTCCTTAACAAATGAAGGGGACCAGATCGAAAAATTCAGCTATCAAGTAAACATTCCTGAATCCAGTCAGCAGAAAAAAATGTCTCAACTCTATTTCACTCATTTAGCAGCGGTGCGAGAACCAAAACAGATGCTGATTTAACAAAACATCTTTTTTTGTTATGATTAAGAAAAAAAGATTGGAGCCAGCTATGCAATATCTTTTTATACAATTTGAGGGCATTGAGTCGTGGATAGAAGCATCGGATGACGGTTATGCTGAGCGACAAGTCGATAAAGCGCCAGATGGGCATTTTCTTATTTCCAACATCTACGACATACTTGCAGAAGGAAAAATTAGCATTGTAGCAGATGAGTGGACAACGCTGATTTCAAAAGACGACTTTGAGCAGGTCTGGTCAGAAGCAAAAAAACCTTATCAGACGATTTGGCAAGAAGCGGAACAAAATTTCCATATAGGCCAGCTGATATCTGTTCATGTTCGTGCTTTTTATCCGCAAGGTGTTTGGTTTCAAGTTAGTGGAACTTATTTTTTTGGAGTTTTAAAAGAAACAGCTGCGTTTCATACTGAAAATCCACTTGCCGGACCTGGCCTTACGACACAACTTGTCATAAGCGGCTTTGATCCGCTCAATCAGTGGCTGATTTTAACAAACAATAAATAAAATCCTGCAGGGACGCCTTATTTAGCGGCCATCTCGCAGGATTTTTATTATTTTTCAATAAGTCTATTAAAATGCACTTTTTGATCAATTCCGTACATCAGCGGAATACCGATTCCCATGACCAATAGTTCACCAATGGCACAGGTGAGCCATGTATAGAAAAATGGCAAGTCAAAAACAAGCACCAGTTCAAATGCAATAATAGCCATTGTAAACGTGAAGACAATCGTATTCAGTACCATACGCCAAATCGTATTTTTTACAAATTTGGCCAAGATGATTGTAATCAGTAACGAAATGACAGACTGTCCTACACCAAAGACCAGATCGTACCAGCCCAGTGATGAGAAAAACAGATTCGTGACGAAAACACCAACGATGATCCCCCAGAAGTACTTTTTGTTAAAAACAATCAGATGGTTGAAGATTTCCGGCAACCGAAACTGGATAGCACCAAAGGCAATCGGTGCCACTAAAAGCCCCAATGCTACATACAGCGCCGCAACGATCGCATTTGCTGTGATAGTTTTAATTTTCATTTTGATTCTCTC
Organism: Listeria ilorinensis; assembly: GCF_913566895.1. Classification (GTDB taxonomy): domain Bacteria; phylum Bacillota; class Bacilli; order Lactobacillales; family Listeriaceae; genus Listeria; species Listeria ilorinensis. The sequence continues at coordinate 25,561 of NZ_CAJYCN010000008.1, forward strand.
CCTAGTTTTTTTACGTAGGATGGTTTCGAACTACGTGTTTTTTCAAACATCTACCATTATAGCAGAAAGAGAGATTTAATCAAGGACTGGCGGCAGAGGAGACTTCTTTTCACTTAAAATCCTCTCCGCTCCCCTACTAATACCATTTTACGCCTCCACATCAATATGTTTGACAACTTTTGCCGGTGTTCCTGCAACGATCGTATTGGCAGGAACATCTTTTGTCACTGTTGCATTCGCAGCAACGATTGCATTCTCTCCGACGGTTACACCTGGAAGGATCGTTGCACCTGCTCCAATCCAAGCATTTCTTTTAATGAGGACTGATTTTAAAATCAGTCCTCTACGGATTGGAGGATCTGTTGGATGATTCACGCTTAGTAGCTTTGCTCCCGGTCCGATAAGTACATGATCTTCCAAAATAATACCGCCCAAATCTGTAAACATAACCTGGCTGTTAATAAAAACATGTTTTCCAATACGTAAGTGTCTGCCAAAATCAGTGTAAATTGGTAAATTGACCGACAAACTAGGATCGATTTCTTGTCCGGTTATTTTCGATAAATATGCATTGATTTCTTCTTGTGTTAAAAATTGTGTGTTCAGCTTAAACACATATTGCTTATTTTCCTCCACGATTTGATGGATTTCTTCAAAAAGCGGATCATCCTCCAAGATCAACTGTTGATCGATTTTTTTAAATAAGTTAGTCTCAATCATTCATATTTCCTCCTATTTTCCTAGAATAGGTTTACTTTTTCATTGTAAACCTTAGAGTCTACTCCAGAGCAAGTAAAAATTTTTCAGCAAATCGCATAAGGCTCTTTCCAGCAGTGATTAGCGGCATTTTTTGAAAACTTTTTTGAAAAAATTGGGTTTTTCCTCTTGCATTTTCTGAAAATCCGACTATAATCAATATAGACTTTAAATATCCATAATAGATAATCAATATCCAAATTAACCTAATTTGCGACGCCGGCTATTCCAAAAACGGATAATTGTGCTATGCTAATTACTGGATGTTTAACTATCCGCAAATCAATCGAGGTGATCATTTTGAAACTAACGAAAGGACTTGAACAGGCCGCTTGCATCGTTGCCCTACTCTCAACACAAGACTCACAGGCACCGCTCGCATCTGATGCTATCAGCAGCCGTCTTTCCGTTTCACCTTCTTACTTAAAAAAAATCATGCGTAAACTGGTGGTACACAACATTATTCGTTCTGTTCCCGGTAATAACGGCGGTTTTTTTCTAGCAAGAAGTCCTAAAAAAATCAGTCTGCTCGAGATTGTGGAAGCTGTTGAAGGAACTGATTCGTCATTTCCGAACAGTGGTCTGATTAAATCCGTTTTCGGCGGCATTCGTGAAGATGCGGCTAAACGAGGCGAACAAAATTTAGTCGACGTTTTCCAACAAGCAGATCAAGTATGGGGCGAATATCTCGCCAAAATCAGCATTGCCGATATTTTGACACAAACACTTGAGGAACACGAATTGCCTGCTACGAACTGGAATTTATTTAATCAGGAAAGTTAAATTCTATCGTGTGGTGAGGAAAGTATGAATATGTTAAAAAATGAGTGGAAAAGACTTTTATCCAACAAGATCCTGCTCATCTCCACTATTGTTATTTTGTTTATCCCGATTCTTTACGGTGCCTTCTTCTTGAAATCGGTTTGGGATCCTTATAACAGTACAGGAAATTTACCTGTAGCTGTCGTTAACGAGGACGAACAAGTCGATTATCAAGGAAAAACACTGGATGTTGGGAACGAACTTGTCGATAATTTAAAGAAAAATGAAGATCTTGGCTGGCATTTTACAACCAAACATGATGCCGAAAAAGGTCTTGAAGACGGAAAATATTACATGATCGTCACGATCCCTCAAGATTTTTCCGCAAATGCAGCAACTGTTTTAGATAACAATCCCAAGAAAATGCAACTGAACTATAAAATCAATCCTTCGCAAAACTATATTGCCGAAGTGGTGACAAAACAAGGCGCTAGTCAGCTGAAAACAGAAGTTGCAACAAGTGTCACGAAGGAATATGCCAAAACCATATTTGCCAAAATACAAGAAGTCGGCAGCGGAATGACACAAGCCGCGGACGGAGCCAAAAAATTAAATGACGGTTCTGATAAACTCGCAAGTGGCAACCAAACAATAACTGAAAATCTGAACAAATTGGCAGCTAGCAGTCTCACCTTCAAGAGCGGTGCAAGTGAAATGAGTCTGAAAGTTGGCGAGGCTGCCCAAGGTGTAGATAAACTGGCGGATGGTGCTAACCAGCTGAATGCAGGTGTCACTCAGGCATCAGACGGAGCCAACCAATTGGCAAATGGCGCGGACACATTATCACTCGGCCTTATAAAATACACAGATGGCGTGAATGCGCTAAGTCCGGTTTCTAAACTTGCAGACGGTTCTAATACATTGACAGATAAAATCGGTACACTCGGCTCAAGTGTCTCAGCGCTTCAAGCAGGTGCTGGTCAAGTTGCAGACGGTCAGCAAGAAATCACGAATCACCTCAAAGAACTTTCGAATGGTGTGGATCAGGCGGCGCAAGGTGTTCAAGAAGCGATCAGTCAAGCTGATTCTCCTGAAGCAAAAGCCCAATTAGAAAAACTTCAAACGGGCGTTACCACCTTCCAAAAATCGATCCAAGACTTAAACCATGCAGTCAATACCGGTAATCAAAACCAGCTGAGTGCAGCACTTGGCAATGTTCAAACTGGTTTAACCGCGCTAGAAGAAAGCAATAATCAAAATTATGAAGAAGCAATCAATCAAGGTGTTGATGCTGCGATCAATCAAGCCATCGCTGAAAATAAAATTGATGGAAGCAATCCTGAACTCAAGGCCATTATTGCAGCAGCGAAACAAGGAGCAACTGCAGGCGCCGATCAAGTGAACGGTGGTCAAAATGAATCTTTGAAACAACTGAAAGCAGGTATTGATCAACTTATTCAAAAAACTGATCAGGTCGGCGGTGCCATTAGTCAATTTTCAACAGGAGCAGACGAAATCGCCGGGGGTACGAACCAACTGATCATTCAAACCCAAGAAAGCGTTCAAAAACTTAAAACCTTGAATAGCGGCCTAAATACAATTCAAAACGGCCTAAATGGCTCGAACGGTTCAAGTGGCCTGATCCAGGGAAGCGAACAACTAGCTTCCGGCAGTGCAGCAGTGGAAAACAACTTGACTAAATTGAACACGGAGGGCGTGTCAAAACTTCAAGATGGTAGCCAAGAAATTTCAACCAACTTAGCAAAAGTGGCTGGCGGTGTTCAAGCACTCAACCAAAATTCCGGTCAACTCGTTTCCGGCAGTCAACAACTGGCTGGTGGCCTAAATCAAATGACCGCACAACTTCCAGCTATGCAAGACGGTACTAGTCAATTAGCAGCCGGTCTGGGCACCTTGCAAAGTGGTATGCCTCTTCTTCAAAACGGGGCTGGCCAATTAGCAGACGGGGCTGGTCAAATCAGCGATGGTTCCGGCAAACTGGCAGATGGTTCCAAAACACTTGGAGACGGTCTTTCAGCAGTTAAGGACGGTACCAGTGAGCTATCTGGAAAATTAAGTGATGGTGCAAAACAAATCAATGACACGCAAGCAACTGACAAAACATACAACATGTTTGCGGCACCAACCAAACTTAGTGAAGAAAAATTAAGCGACGTGCCTAACTATGGTCATGGACTTGCACCTTATGTTCTTTCCCTCGGTCTTTATGTGGGCGCACTGGTTTTCAACTTTATCTTCCCGATCCGCCGCCCATCCATGACTCCGACATCTGGTTTATCATGGTGGTTCAGTAAATTCTCGATCGGATTTATCGCGGCAGTTCTGCAAGCAGTCATCTTAGATCTCATCATGCTGGCACTGGGGCTTCATGTGGATCATTTAGGCGAATTCTTTATGATCTCCATTCTGACATCCCTTACCTATATGTTTATCGTGATGTTCCTAGCCATGAGTTTTGGCAATCCTGGACGTTTTATTGCCATGGTACTGCTCGTATTACAATTAGGTGGTGCTGGCGGAACTTTCCCAATGCCACTGACAAACAGCTTCTTTAATGCGATTCATCCATACTTGCCAATGTCTTATTCCGTTTATGGGTTTAGACAAGCCATCTCTTCTGGACTTGGCAATACAGTGTATGTGCATAGTGCCTTGATCTTAGCAGGTCTAGTGATTGCCTTTAATGCCCTTTTAATCGGCACCATGTATTTGCGCCGCAAGAAACGGTTTAAAGTAGAAAATCAGTCACTCATTGAAAATGTTTAACAAGCAACCTGACAGAATGGGCGTCTTATTTCGCCCCTAATAAAAAAGGAAGCATCTCTGCCTCCTTCAGAAACGTCTGCAAAACTTTCTATAATGGTTCTGCAGACGTTTTTTAATGGGTAAAACCATATGGCTTCTTCTCACTATCATCATGGTAGAGCAAATGCGCCTGATCCAATTCCTCTAGCGCTTCATGAAAATCAACCACCAGCTCCTCAGCCACATTCCAGCCTAAGTCAGCCCGACAAACGATCCGCTGAATCAAGATATCTGACAAGTCATCCGGCAAAGGATAGGCCGGGATTTGCCAACCTTTCATTAGAAGTCGGTCGGCTAAATCATAAAGTGTCCACTTGGTCTCATTATCTTCTTTCAAGCGGTAGCACACGATCGGCAAATTCTGACCATCATTGTAGATTTCAAAACGTCCTGTGGCTTCAATTTTTTCAGCCAGATACTTTGCGACTTTCTGGGTATGGGTTTGAATCTCTTGATAACCTTCGAAACCAAAACGTAGAAAATTATAATATTGCCCGATAATATGACTGGCACTTCGTGAAAAATTAATGGCCATTGTTGGCATTTCACCACCCAGATAACTCACGCGAAAGACCAGCTCCTCCGGCAAATACGCTTTATCCCGCCATAAAATCCAACCAACTCCAGGATAGACTAAACCATATTTATGCCCCGAAGTATTGATAGAAACTACATTTTTCAGCCGAAAATCCCACTCAAGATCTGGTTCGACAAAGGGGGTAAACATGGCCCCACTTGCACCATCTACATGAATGACCAGCTCATGTTCATGTTCCGCATTATAGGCACTTACTTTACGATCCAGCTCCTTGATATCATCATACTTACCTGTGTAAGTAATACCAAGAATACCAACTACACCGATCGTATAATCATCCACATAATCAAATACTCGGTCTGTATCCAAACTGAGATGCTCTTCATCCATAGGTACGACCCGCATTTCCACATCAAAATAGACACAGAATTTCTCCCAGCAAACCTGATAGCCCGACGAAATGACCAGATTTGGCTGTTGCTTCGTCACATCCAAGCCACGTGCTTTAGCCAAGTTCCGCCATCTAAACTTCATGGCCATCCCACCAAGCATGCAAGCTTCGCTAGAACCAACAGTCGAGGTGCCAATAAAAGCTTCTTTTTTCGGTGCCCGCCATAAGTCTGCCAGCATATTGACACAACGATTTTCAAGTTCAGCAGTCTGCGGATATTCCGACTTGTCAATTGCATTTTTTTCAAGGGTTTCAGCCATTAGCATCTCAGCTTCCGGTTCCATGAAAGTTTGACAGAATGTCGCTAAATTCTGTCTGGCATTTCCTTCATCCATCAGTTGATCTTTGACGAGCTGGTAAGCAATTCGCGGTTCAACCGGTTCAGCCGCCAGTTTATATCTGGGCATTTCTCGATTTTCCTCATCCGAACCAAAAATAGGCACTTGGTAACTCTGATGACGCTTCTGATCTTTCTTACCATATAACATTTGGGAACCTCCTCTTCTTACTCATTCTTAACTACCCTACGTACTTATTCTAAAACAAAAAAGCGCCAAACTCAAAACTTGAGTTGACGCTTTGCAATGATTATTTTGATTTTTTGTAGCTGCCTTTATTTTTGCCACGGTTGTCATTATAGCGACGGTCACGGCTGCCAGAATTACTGCCTCTACGACCTTTTCCGCTATTATTACGATCACGGTAACCACCACGATAGTTGCCACCTTTACCGCCGCCTTTTCCACCTTTGCCATTACGTTGTGGAAGCGGACGTTCTTCTGTAATGTGAACCGGCGTTTGATCCGGTTCTTTTGCCAACATTTTTAGCATAGCTGCAGCAATGTCTGTTGCATCGTAGTTTTCCAGAAGTTCACTAGCGACTGTTTTATAATCCGCTAGATTTTCTTCTGTGATGATTTCTGTGATTTTTTCTGTTGCAATACGCAATTGACCTGCAAAAGCTTCATCCCAAGTTGGTGCTTTGAGCGGGGTCATCCGTTTTTTCGTCGTTTGCTCAACAGTACGAAGGTAGCCCATTTCGCGCGGCTGTACAAATGTAATTGCCATTCCTTCTTTACCAGCACGTCCTGTACGTCCAATCCGGTGTACATAGCTTTCTGGATCTTGTGGGATATCATAGTTATAAACGTGTGTCACACCAGAAATATCGAGTCCACGAGCCGCGACATCAGTTGCAACCAGCACATCTACTTTACCTTCTTTAAATTTGCGAAGAACGCTCATCCGTTTTGCTTGAGTCAAATCTCCGTGAATCCCTTCTGCAACATATCCACGCATATCAAGTGCACGTGAAAGTTCGTCCACACGACGTTTTGTACGTCCGAAAACGATTGCTAAGTCAGGTGACTGCACATCTAGCAGACGGCTTAGTACATCGAATTTTTCTTTTTCATGAACTTTAACGAAATACTGCTCAATTAAAAGTGCTGTCATTTCTTTAGCTTTGATGCGAATCAGTTCTGGATCATGCATAAAGCGTTCACCGATACGACGAATTGGATCGGGCATCGTTGCTGAGAAGAGAAGTGTTTGGCGTTCTGCTGGTACTTCTTTCAAAATCGTTTCAATATCATCGATGAAGCCCATATTAAGCATTTCATCTGCTTCGTCCAGTACAAGTGTTTCTACGTGATCCAATTTTAATGTACGACGATTGATATGGTCTAAAATACGTCCAGGCGTTCCCACGACGATTTGTGGTTTTTTCTTAAGTGAACGAATTTGGCGACTGATATCAGAACCACCATAAACAGCTAATACCCGCACGTGTTTATCATAGCTTAATTTGTACAGTTCTTCTGAAACTTGAATTGCGAGTTCACGCGTCGGTGCAATGATCAGCGCCTGTACATCCCCACTTTTTTGATCGATCTTTTGGATCATTGGTAAACCAAAAGCGGCCGTTTTACCTGTTCCTGTTTGTGCTTGACCGATAAGATCCTTACCTGCTAGACCGATCGGAATCGTTTTTTCTTGAATAGGAGTTGCCTCTTCAAACCCCATTCTTTTCACTGATTTTACAATTTTTTCGTCCAGACCGAACTCTGAAAACTTTGTCAATGTCATTTCTCCTTTACCTTGTAAGAGTTTTGGTAGGAGAGCTTTTCATATCGCTACACTTACGGCGATCCATCTTTGTTTATCAATGCTTATTGAAAAGGAATAAAAATCCATTTTCATTTTATGGCAGTAAAAAAGCTTGAATCTTCAAGCCAAATTTTTTAGCTATCTCACCATCTACTGCGTGGTGCAAAAACCTGATTGTTTGAGTAAAAATTTCTACCTAAACACCCAACACAAAAAAAAGCCCTCATTTACATCACTAGGCTAACAAATACACCTAATAAACTTCCATCTATCATGATACCATTTATAAGCACGAATTTCAATCTGAAAAACTTTATTTTTGCGAATAAAATTAAGGAAAGCGTCTTCAATGTACGGAAAAAAGAAAAAACAGCCACTATTAAGCTGTTTTTAACCTACTTCTTCATAAGATAGCATCGGAAAATCAATCGCTAAAATCGATCGCTGCACTTCGCCGATTTCACTCATCCACTCTATTATACTCTGATCATCAAAATGATCGAGCATATCTTGTAAACTAGCACATTCCATTTCAAGTGCTTTTTTTGCACTCGCAGCGTAAGCTCTTGTAGTGTCTGACTTTTGCCACGCATCAGTCTGATCCAATTGTATACTTATGGCTTCTTTTTCCTTGAGCATGGCAGCCACTTGTTTCAAAAACGTCTCCTTATCCGCTCCGTAATCTTTTGCAAGTTCATTAAATCTAGCAGAAAAATGAATGACCTCTGGGCGAATCTCCTGTTCAGCTTTTATCAGTGCTTGATCGTATTGCTTCTTTTTTTCAGGAATAATCTGGTAGGCAAGGATCACTTCTGAATGTGGCAGATAGGTCAGCTTGACTTTCTGCCCGGATTTTAATGAAAAGAGCGGCTTGGTTTTGCCAAAATAACGATGCCAGCCATGTCCTAAGCGGTATTGCTCCCCAGAGGATACATCTAAATAATAACTTGTGCTGCGATATCCATGATCGGCTCTGATCTGGTAAACTTCCTTCTCCTCTGTGACTGGCTGCTTGAGGTAACGAATGTCCTTTGAAATATCATCAGCTAGGGAACAACCAGTAATCACAAGCAGTAAACCGGTTATCCCCACAAATATTTGGTATCTTTTTCTCATAGTTTTTTTGGGAGTTTGAGTCCGTCCATAGATAAGCGCAACAAAGCACCCTGCCCCCACAACGAAGCATAAAAGCGTCATCAAAAATAGTTTTATCCAACCGACCCAGCCAAGCGGCGGTAAAATGATAATCCCTGCAAAAATAACGATGATTACTGCTAATCCACCTATAACTAGTTTTCCTTTTTTATTCATCAAGTCTCTCCCCTTCTGCCTGACTAAAGAGCTGCTAAAAAAGCTGCCGTTAGTCAAACACGACAGCCTTTTTTTCATTCATTACCTGATGAAAGTCTCTTTTTAAAAAAGAAAGGACACGTTCAAATAGGATTTCATTTGCAGCATCTAGACAAAGTAAATGCCCCGCATCCGGCATCTGAAAAATTTCTTTTGGAGCGTTGATTTTCTCCTCTAAAAAGGCTACACTTTTCTCTGCCGGAACGACCATATCTTTACCGCCTTGCGCAATAAATGTTGGAATATCAATATGCTCAAATGCTGGGCGGCCAAGATCGACCATCTTTTTAAACTGCAAAGTTGAGTTCGCCGGTACTTCCTTTGCCTTGCCAAAGTAGCGGTTGAAAACGGAGGATTCTTTCATCGGTCCCGTTTTCACTTCTGCGATCAGCTTGCGGCCATCTTGTAAGAGTTGCCCCCAATCCAGATAATTCACAGCTGTACTAAGCAAAACCAGCTTTTTCACTTCTGGATGATGTCTGGCGAGCCAGCCTGCCAGAAGCCCACCCATCGAAAAGCCAATGATATAAACTTCTTCATCTTCTTTTAGCAGTTGTGTTAAAATACTCTCGGTAAAAACCAGCCAGTCCTTATAGGTCACATTCCGTAAATGACGCAATTTATCATGCCCCGGAAGTGTAGGTGTCAACACATCCCAGTCTGTGTGCGCTTTAAGATAGTCTGTCAACGGTTTGATCTCTGCCGGTGAACCGGTGAATCCGTGAATACAAAGACATGCCACCATATCTTTTTTCCTCCTGTGTGTAAACCATCATTCTCCTATGATAAGCTTTTCGACGACATCTTTCAAGCCCATTCCATAAGAACCTTTGACCAGTATCCATTCATTTCCTGTTACCGCCCCTAAAAGCGCATCTATCAAGGCTTCTTTTGTGTCAAAATAATGAACGTTGCCCTGACCAATTTTATGAGCAGCCTCATCTCGAAAAGCTTTCATCGCCTGTCCGTACAAAAAGATCTGATCGACTTTCCCAGCTTCCAAAACGGCAGCAGACTCTTTATGGAAGCGTTCGCTGTCTTCACCAAGCTCTAGCATATCAGCCAGAACCGCCCATTTCACAAATGTACCTGACTCCATACTCATAAATGTCCGGAGTACTGCTTGGAGAGCGGTTGGACTGGAATTGTAAGCATCATTTAAAATACGTGATCCCTTCTGTGTTTCCAACCATTCGAGCCGACTTTTTGAGCGTTCCATCCCGAGAAGCGCCTGTTTAATACTTGGAAGGGAAATGCGACATTCTTGAGCCGCTAACATTGCCGCCATCGTATTGAAGACATTATGTTCACCGATGATCGGAACAAACAGTTCTGTATCGCCAGTCAGATTTGTCTGGAACCATGTCCCATCTGTCTCCGTTCGAATTTCCGTTGGATAAATATCAGCAGAAGTCTCGCGCCCAAATGTTTGATAAGGTCTGATTTCTTTCTGATCACATAAAAGTGGTTCTTCATTCGGGATAATCAGAAAACCATCTTCCTTAAGTCCGGCTTGGATCTCCAATTTTGCCTCAGCGATCCCGGCCCGAGAACCTAGATGCTCAATGTGCGCCTCTCCAATATTCGTAATAATCGCTACATCTGGTCTGGCAATAGCCGACAACCGTTCGATTTCATGACGATGGTTCATACCCATCTCCAAAATCGCCACTTCAGTATCCTCAGACATTGTTAAAATTGTATAAGGCAACCCAATATGATTATTAAAATTTCCCGCTGTCGCATGTGTCCGATAAGTCGATTCAAAGATGGCCCGTGTAATATCTTTTGTTGTAGTTTTCCCATTACTGCCGGTAATCGCCACTACGAATGGATTCACCTCTTCTATATAGATACGTGCAAGTTTTTGAAGTGCATCCAGTGTATCTTCAACTAATAGAACGGGATAGTCCAATGGTGGATTCGGGATATCTTGCTGCCAAAATGCACAGGCTGCCCCTTGATCAATTGCCTGTTTCACAAACGTATGTCCATCACGTTCCGCACCAACAAACGGCACAAATAAGTCTCCTGATTGAAGCTTGCGCGTGTCAAAACAAACTCCGGTGATAGTTGTGTCTTCAAATTCGCCTAAATCTTGTTGGATTCCCAGCATTTGTGCGATTTGACCCATTGTTTTTTTCATTTTTTTCACCTATTCTCTCGAAAAAAGCAGTTCCAGTGTTGAAACTGCTCTCGCATTCATTCTTCTAATTTATATTGCAACCGATTTTTAGCTTTATAGCGTTCTAATGCCAGTTCAACAAGTTGCTCAATCAATTTGTCGTAAGGAAGTCCGCTCGCCTCCCAAAGTAGTGGATACATGCTGACTGGCGTAAATCCTGGCATCGTATTGATTTCATTTAAGAAAATCTGATTCTCTTTTGTTACAAAGAAATCCGCTCGTACAAGTCCACTACCATCTACACCAAGAAAAGCCTGAATCGCATATTCTTTCAACTGTTCAAGAACGCCTTCATCTAGTTCAGCCGGGATAATGAGTACTGTGTCATCATCTTGATACTTTGCCTTATAGTCATAGAAAACATTCCCCTGACCTTTCGGCAAAATTTCCCCTGCAACTGAACATACGGGAGTATCATTGCCTAGAACCGCCATTTCGATTTCCCGCGCATTTATGCCTTCTTCGACAACAATTCGGCGGTCAAAGCGAAACGCCTCCTCGATAGCAGCCTTTAATTCTTCCGGCGTCTCAGCTTTACTGATTCCTACACTTGAACCAAGGTTTGCCGGTTTGACAAACATTGGGAATTGGATAGCTGCACAAATATCTTCTGTCATTTCATCGCCAAATTGCTCCCAATCAATCATTCGCAGTGAAACAGTCGGCACTTGCGGAATCCCTGCATCCGCAAACACCTTTTTCATTACGATTTTATCCATAGCAGCAGCTGAAGCGAGCACCCCATTGCCCACATATGGCAGATTCAATACTTCTAGCAAGCCTTGAACTGTACCGTCTTCACCATTTGGACCATGAAGCAGTGGAAAGACCACTGTATTTTCTTTCTGAGCACCGATTTCAGCAGGACTGATGACCTGACCAGCAGATGTTTCATTCTCATTCTTCGCTAATGTTGCTTCGCTGGCATCTTGGAAACGAAGCTGTTCGACAAAAGTTAATTTTGCTGTGATTTCCGGTCCTTTGATCCATTCTCCATCATTTGTAATGTAAACCGGACATGCAGCAAATTTATGTAAATCCAGCGCATTGATAACGGAAAAAGCAGTCTTCAACGAGACCTCATGTTCTGCTGATTTTCCTCCGTACAACAGGATTAAATTCGTTTTCATATAATTCCCTCCAAAAGACGTGCATTAAGCGTACGCTCATACGTACATGACTTCAATCTATTTTACCACGTTTTAGATGGATGAAAAGGATAAACTGATGAATTTTCGAAAAAAAACGTTGCACTTCACAGATTTTTTACTTTCTGTGATATGCAACGTTTTTCTAAACACCAGACGTCAACTTCAAACCAACGACACCTGAAATAATCATTGCTATAAAAATTAGTTTGAATACACTTTTTTTCTCTTTAAAAAAGAGCATACCCATCAAGACACTACCGACTGCACCAATCCCTGTCCAAATTGCATATCCTGTACCGATCGGAATCGTTTTAAGCGCATGAGAAAGCAAAAAGAAACTGCCGCACATGAATAAAATAGTCAACACGGAAAACCAGAATCGCTTAAAACCTTCTGAAAGTTTCATAGTAACAACAAAGGCCATCTCACAAAGCCCTGCAATAATCAAATAAAGCCAATCCATCAATCTTTTTCACCTGCTTTCCCATCTACTAATTTCAAGCCAATAATTCCAACAATCAGAACAAACAGTGAAACAATTTTCCAAAAGCCAGCTGATTCATTCAAAAAGAGCATGCCGACAAGTGCTGTACCGGCTGCGCCAATCCCTGTAAAAACTGCGTATGCTGACCCGATGGGGATGGTCTTCATTGCTTTTGCGAACAAGCCAAAACTAATAAATAAAAACAAAATGGTTAGTAAGCTCCAATTAAGCACAGTAAAGCCATGTGATTCTTTCAGTCCAAAAGCCCAAACAATTTCTGAAACTCCTGCTAAAATCAAATAAAACCAAGCCACGTCTCATAAACTCCTTTCACTTTGATAAAGGAACTGTAAGGTTTCCCATGCCGAATGCCGTCGCTGCTCAAATTCATCTGGGGTATATAAAGCATGTTCTACACTCAATCCATCTAGAAAAGCATAGAAAACATGCAACCATCTTTCACGACTGTCCTTTTCCGCCAGCTGTTCAGACAAAATCCCTCCTAAAAGATCAAATGTCAATTCTTCATAGTTTTTTGTTTCTTCCAGCATTTTGGACTCCAGTGTTTTAGGCGGATAGTAAATGGCACGCTGGAAGAATTTCTTTGTCTCAGGAGCTCGTCCAAAATCGGTCGCTTTGTAAAAGACTGCCTTGAGTAGTTCTATACCGCTCTTATGTTCTTTTTCACTCGCTTCATGAAAACTTTTGAGCTCCGTTTGAATCGTATCTCGAAAGATTTCTAGAAATAACTCTTCTTTTGACGCAAAATGCGCATAGATCGAAGGCGTTTTAATACCTACTGCCTTTGCAATCTCTGATAAGGCTGTTCCTTCATAACCTTTTTCCGCAAATAACATTAAAGCTGCTTCTTTTAATTTTGTTTTTGACATGAGATTACCTCCACTATTATTAACTAACGTTCGTTAGTTTTAAACTATCATATGGATGCCAAAAAGTAAAGAAAGAAGTATTCGGGACATAAAAAAGGCTTTGAATCTTAGTAAGATTCAAAGCCTCCAGCTAAATATGAGCTATTTTAGTACCATCCATATTGTTCATGATGTGCTTTTGCATTGCTCCATGAACCGTAACGACTTTGTACATAGCTGTCTGCTACACGTTCTTGATTGGCAGCAGAATAATCACCATTCAAATATGAATTCGTTAATTGATAACGACCGATGTATTTACCTGTTGAACTTACTGCAGAATAAGAACCACCAGATTCTTTTTGGGCAATCCACTCTTTCGCTTGTTGTTCACTTGAACTAGCAGTACTTGTTGATTGACTTTGTTCAGTCGTATAAGTACTTTGCGTATTCGCAGGTGCTTGACTTGCTTGTGTAGATTGTGTCGTGCTTGCTGGTTGTGCAGCAGGGACAGCTGTTCCGCCTTCACCAACTTCTAAAGATTGACCTACATAAATTAGATTTATGTTGGAAATATTGTTATCTTGCGCAATTTTATCGACAGTCGTGTTATTTTCGCTTGCGATTTTAGACAATGTATCACCTTGAGCCACATTGATCGTTTGTGCGTCTGCTAAATGACCTCCTACAACCGTTGTAACTCCCACAACCAATGTAGCGACTGTCATTTTCAGTACGTTTTTCTTCATTCTCAAAAGACAACTCCTTAATTTGTAATGAGCATACATCGTAACATAGCGACTATTGCAAAACAATATAAAAAACATATCAGTTCGTTACAGTTCAGCGTCAAATGTTGGGAGAAAATAACAAAACATATCACTATTCTCCTTCATTTTTGTAAAAAAGATGGGATGTATCCTAACGTTTTCAAAAGCATCCTTTCCCGTCATAGGAAACCAGTCATCTCTAACCTTTAGTTCCATTATCGCTTTAAAAAATCATTCTTTTTTATAAGAAAAAACGATACCCAGCAATTCTGCGGATATCGTTTTCAATTTCGACATCTGGATGTAAAAATGTCATCTTATGTTAACTTCTTGTTACAGCTGTTTTGTTCATTTTGAATTAACTTTCTACTAGATTCCACTCATTTTGCTTCAAATCATAATATAAAACTGCTGGAATTGTTCCATAAGCAATGGGTTCACTTGAACGTTCTAATTCATGCATTTCCTCAAGCAGATCAGTCCCGATTGGGATTTTTAAAGCTGTACGTGTTTTTTCTGCCTCTAAAAAGGCAATACAAGCACCTTCTTTAAAATGAGCGGATAGTCTTTTTAATACAGTGATTGGCGGACTCACAATCCGTCGTTTCTTTATAAAACTAAAGAAGGCTTTTTCCTGTAGCATTTCAGTCGTTTTTTTCGCAATCACATAACTGAGCAGTTCATAAAAATGATTCATGTTGCGATAATAAACCTTATTATACCAACCATCTTCTTTAGTTAAATAAATAAAATTATTTTGCAATTTGTAATAGAAAGGCGAGCGTAAATGACGACCGGTATGCGCTAAATAGAGTAATTCCGCAATTTCTTGCGGGGAAAGCTGATTCACTAAATCAATCTCTTCAAAATCCACCCAACAGAAGTGATCGAATCTATGTACCGACTGATTTTTAAGTTTGGAAAGGGTTGAGGTTTCAACAAAATCAAAAGCTGTATGCGCATTAAAAGAGACATCGGAAAAACGATGCTTAAGTAATAAAATATGTTCCGGTGGCAAACCTACCCCATTCATAAAGTCACAAAAAGTAATGCCGCTAGTCACGACATTGTTAATCACACTATCCATATGAATATATACTGATTGATTTACGGTATCTTTTTTCATTTATGAGCCTCATTCTACATCTATTTAAACATTATGAAGATAATCTTCCACTACCATCATACTATATTTTTACTCAAAATATGTATCAAAAAACTCAAAACTTGATTACTATATCGTAACAGGTTTAAAGAATGATTAAAAAAAGAAAAAGCCAAGCACGTGCACTTAGCTTTTTACCTTAAACTCAATTTGACATTTGGCATCTGTTTAACATTGAGTGCTTTCCAAATATCATTTCGCGATTTTGTTTTCTCTACGACAATTCCTTTTTGTTCTAATTGACGGATAATCTTATTTAATTCTGCATGGCTTTCTCTCATATTCACCACTCCGTTCAAACTCGTTTTCAATCATCTCTTTTTATATCTTCACTCTAACATATATCCGACTAAATGAATAGTCTTTTTTTAATTTTTATTAAAATTTAACGAATTATTTCCAGCTATTTCTTTTAGAAAGCGTTTAAAACCCGAATTATAGATGAAATAAAGAACTAATCATTAGGTTTTATTACCAGCTACTTATTTCTATCGATAGTTCACTTTCTTCTATTATTACCACTTATTCAGAGAAGAAAACCATAAATTCTATCATTTATGGTTTTCTTAGCACTAAAAAACGGTCTGGCAAAAGCCAAACCGCTCCACTTTCTTATAAAACTTTTTCTAAGAAACTAAT
Source organism: Listeria ilorinensis (assembly GCF_913566895.1). Classification (GTDB taxonomy): domain Bacteria; phylum Bacillota; class Bacilli; order Lactobacillales; family Listeriaceae; genus Listeria; species Listeria ilorinensis. The sequence goes on from NZ_CAJYCN010000008.1 coordinate 41,616, forward strand.
TGTCCGTTCATGTTGCGGATGATCAAAAATCTGTTCTGGTGTCCCTTGCTCGACAATATAACCACCATCCATGAAAATCACCCGATCGCCCACTTCACGAGCAAAGCCCATTTCATGTGTGACGACCATCATCGTCATTCCTTCTTTCGCCAGATCTTTCATAACGCCCAGTACTTCCCCGACCATTTCTGGGTCAAGTGCAGATGTCGGTTCATCAAAAAGCATAATATCTGGATTCATTGCAAGGGCACGCGCAATGGCAACACGCTGCTTTTGACCTCCAGACAATTGGTCCGGATAAGCGGATGCTTTTTCTTGCAACCCTACTCGTTCCAGAAGCTGAAGTGCTTGTTTTTCAGCCTCCTCTTTTGACAATTTACCAAGTTCCATAGGTGCAAAGCTGATATTCCGCAAGATATTCATATGAGGAAACAAGTTAAAATGCTGAAATACCATTCCGATATTTTGACGAACCTTGTTGATATCCGTTGTTTTATCCGTCAAATGATAATCATCCACCACTACTTCGCCACCTGAAATTTCTTCCAATCGATTCATACAGCGCAGAAAAGTACTTTTACCAGAGCCTGACGGACCAATCACACAAACAACTTCGCCTTCCTGCACTTCCAAATCAATGCCTTTTAAAACTTCATTTGTACCAAAGCTTTTTTTCAGCCCGATTACTTTTAGTTTGGTCATTTCGCCATTCTCCTTTCAAGTACATTGGATAGTTTCGTTAAGAGTGTGATCACAATTAGATACATGATTGCCACAACAAGCCAGATACCTGTTGATTCAAAAGTACGAGCAATGATGATCTTACCTGCTTGAGTCAACTCGACGATTCCGATTACACTCATGATCGATGTATCTTTTAGTGTAATGACAAATTGGTTGATAAATGAGGGAACCATGACACGAACTGCCTGAGGTAAAATAATTTTGCGCATGGATTTCCCGTACGGAAGACCAAGCGATCTTGCAGCTTCCATCTGCCCTTTATCTATAGCATTGATGCCGCCTCGAATAATCTCCGTAATGTAGGCTCCTGCATTCAAACTCAGCGTTATAATTGCAGCCAGATTCGGATCCATTCGGAAATTAAAGGCTTGCGGAATACCAAAATAAATAAAGAATGCCAATACAATCAGCGGGATACCGCGGAAAATATCCACATAAACGGTCGCAATACCACGCAAGAACTTATTACGACTTACTTTTAAGAAACCAAAGGCAAGTCCTAAAATTGCAGCAAAGAAAAGCGAGATGAATGTCAATTTGACCGTATTCCATAATCCTTTGAGCAGTGCTGGCCAGCTGTCATTTAGTGTATCTAGAAAAGTTGCTGGTTTTGTATCTGTTCCGATATATTTATCAAGAATTTTATCATATTCACCGCTTGCTTTGATGTCTGCCAGTCCTTGGTTGAACATCTGCAGCAGCTCCTGATTCTGCCCTTTTTTCACTGCAAATCCATATGAGCCGCCTTTTTCTTTCTCAGTAACGATTTTCAGTCCATTGCCCTGCTTAACTCCATAAGCTAGCACTGGATAGTCATCGAAGCAGGCAACTGAATTGCCACCTTTGACATCTTCATACATGCTGGCAGAATCATCAAACGGCACAAGTGTATAACCATATTTGTCTTGGTTTGCTTCTGCAAATTGGTAACCTTCCGTTCCGGTCTTGACCGCAACTTTTTCACCCTTTAAATCTTTATAACTTTTGATATCATTGTTATCTTCACTGATCGCCATGACAACCCCTGATTCAAAATACGGATCAGAGAAGTCAAATTTTTGCTTTCGTTCATCTGTAATACTCATACCGGCGATAACGCCATCTACTTGACCAGCTTCAAGCGCTTGAACGGCAGCATTGAAGCCCATTGGTTTAACTTCATATGTAAAGCCTTGGTCTTTTGCAATTGCAGCTAGGATATCCATGTCAATGCCGACTAGATCTCCATTACTGTCTTTAAATTCAAATGGTGCGAATGTTTCATCGGTTGCAATCGTATAGTCTACTTCTTTTGCCTGTACTGTTTGTGTACCACTTCCCCATATAACAACAAAAATCACTGCTGCTAAAAGGAGTGGCCAGATGCCTCTCAATCTTTTCATTATTTCCTCCCCCGAATAACGATGTATTCTGCTTCCATTTATTTCTATAGATGATTTCATCTAAAAATACCCAATTGGATAATCACTTTTAAAATTTTACCATAAGCTTCTGTTATTGACCATAGTTATTTGAGATAAGTTTTTATATTTAGCGAGATATGTAAGATAATCTGACAAATCATGAAGCGTGAATAACATAAAAAAGTGTGAATTTCTTAAAACAAAAAGAAAATCACACTTTCTAGTGAGAGAACCACTATTTAAAAGCATAAGTAAGGAAAGTTGCCAGTCCCTGCTCCATGCGGTATCTTAATAGTAAAGCTTAGGCGAGTGCAACAGCTTCAATCTCAATTTCAGCATCTAGCGGTAGTTTTGCTACTTGAAACGCACTTCTTGCTGGGAAATCACATTCAAAAAAGCGCGCATATACTTCATTGACAGCAGCAAAGTCTGCTAAATCTTTAAAAAAGACCGTTACTTTAACAAGATTTGCAAGGCTTGATCCGCCTTCTTCTAATACTGCATGTAAATTCTTAAAAGCCTGCTCTGTCTGGGCAATTGCACCTGCTTGCAATTCACCTGTTGCCGGATCAATGCCGAGTTGACCAGACGTATAGATAAAACCATTTGCCTTTACAGCTTGTGAATACGGACCAAGTGCTTTTGGTGCGTGTTCTGTATGGATGATCGTTTTAGTCATACTTATCCCTACTTTCTTTTTGATATGTGCTTATTTTAGCCGAAGTACGAAAATTTTGCAAAATTCTATTTTATTTTTGAACAGGAGGCTTTTTCATGGTCGTAACTTGGTTGCTTGGTTATCTCATGATTGTTTCATTAATTAGTTTTATTCTATTTGGGATCGATAAACGGCGGGCGATCAAACAGCTCTACCGAATACCGGAGACAGTTTTACTCCTATCCGCCTTTTGTGGCGGAGCATTTGGCGGCTGGCTGGGTATGCAAGTCTTTCATCACAAAACCCGCAAAATAAAGTTTAAAATTTTGATGCCTATGGCGATGCTTTTGATTGTCATCGTGCTTATTTTCTTCCTTAATAAATAGAAAGCCGGCGGATAAACAGCTAACGTTTTAGCATTATCCGACCGGCTTTTTGTTATTTATTTTTATCAAACAGTAAGGAGATTTTTTTAACAATCTCCATCATAATCACAGCACCAATCGCAAGTCCAGCAGCAATTGACCATTCATAGAGGCCAAAGCTTGCAGGGATCGAGAAAATCTCGCGTGCGCCAGGTAGAACGGTGATTCCGTAAAGGACAAAGCAGAGCAGTACGGCACCGATCACATAGCGGTTACTGAAAAATCCTGCACCAAAAGCGGTCTGCGTATTGCTTCGTGCAGCAAAAGTCTGCAACGTTCTGGCAAGAATCAATGTTGTAAAGGCCATTGCAATACTCATCTCCGGACTAGTAGCAAGACCGATTGCTTGTGAAATAATGACAGCAATCCCAATCAAAAGTCCTCTCGTAGCAACGGCACGCATTGTTCCTCCCGCAAAAATACCTTCATCAATATCACGCGGCTTGCGTTTCATCACATCGGGTTCTGCTTTTTCCATGCCAAGCGCAATGGCAGGGAGTGAATCGTTGACTAGATTGATAAACAGAAGCTGCAAGGCTGTAAAAGGATTGACCCAATCAAGTACAAGCGCAAATAAAATCGCAATGATCGCACCTAGGTTCCCTGCAAACAGATACCCGATTGCTTTTTTAATATTATCAAAAACTGTCCGGCCGACACCAACTGCATCAACAATCGAAACAAAGTTGTCATCTGTGAGGATCATGGCACTGGCGTCTTTGGCTACATCGGTTCCACTACCCATTGCTACCCCAATATCCGCTTGTTTTAGTGCAGGTGCGTCATTCACCCCATCACCAGTCATGGCTGTAATTTGTTTTTTCTTCTGCCATGCCCGTACAATCCGAATTTTATTTTCAGGGGAGACACGTGCATAAACAGAAATATGTGTGAGTTTCTCATCCAATTCCTCTTCACTCATCGCATCCAGTTCCTGACCAGTGACTGCGATGTCATCTTCTGCCATCAGTCCAATGTCGCGCCCGATCGCCTGAGCTGTCGTCTTGTGGTCACCTGTGATCATAACGGTACGGATACCCGCTTTCTTCGCCTCTTCGATAGAGTCATAAACAGCTTCTCGCGGCGGATCAATCATGGCTGTCAGCCCAACTAAAACCAAATCCTTCTCATCTTCCAGTTCAAGCTCTGTCCGCTCTCCCTGCAAACGTTTATAGCCGTATGCCAATACACGCAAAGCCTGATTAGAAAATTCTTCATTTGTCTTTTGCAATTCAGCTAAAATTTCTTCAGTCATTGGCACTTCTTCGCCATCTTTATACACATAACCAGCACGGCTGAACATAACGTCCGGGCCGCCTTTTGTCAGCATTGCCTTATGCCCATTAAATGTATGGAGTGTACTCATTAGCTTGCGGTCCGAATCAAAGGGAATCTCACCTTCTCGAATGAAGGCCTCCCGAATCTCATTATAATCTTGATTGTTTTTGTTACTAAAGGCGATCAGCGCAACTTCTGTTGGATCACCCAATTCTTTTCCTTCCTCATTGATATTTGAATCATTACATAAAACAGCTATGTAAATGAGGCGACGCTCTCCGTCTGTCCATTTTTCCGGCTGATCCGGGAAATTTTCTTTTGTTCCATCAGGTAGATAATAGTCCACTACAGTCATTTTATTTTGTGTCAGTGTGCCTGTTTTGTCTGTACAGATCACACTGGTCGAGCCAAGTGTCTCAACGGCTGGGAGTTTTCGAATGATTGCATGCTGCTTAGCCATTTTATTCGTACCCACTGCCAGCACAATCGTGACAATTGACGAAAGAGCTTCTGGAATGGCTGCTACTGCTACTGCTACCGCAAACATAAAGGCGTTTAAGATCGCTGTCGTCATATCGCCACTTTCCTGTCCTAAAAGAACACGTCCGGCTTCAACCGCAAAAATCAAAATACAAAGCGCCAAGATTGCAAAGCCCAGTTTTTTACTAAAGCTTTCCAATTTGCGCTGCAAGGGGGTTTGCTTGGCTTCGGCGGTTTCGAGCAGATCAGCAATTTTACCGATTTCTGTATCAAGTGCTGTCGCTGTAACCACGTATTTGCCGCGCCCATAGGCAACAAGTGCCCCACTATAAACCATATTGATTCGGTCACCAATCCCCACTTCATCAGCAATTGGATCAATCATTTTCAACACAGCTTCTGATTCACCTGTCAACATTCCCTCATCAACTTTTAGTGATCCGCTTTCAAGCAAACGACCATCTGCTGGAATATAATCTCCTGCATCAAGCAGTACAATATCTCCTGGTACCAGCTCATTGGCATGCACCGTATTTTTAGCGCCGCCCCGAATCACCTTAGCAAGCGGTGCCGACATCTCCCGAAGCGCATCAAGCGAACTTTCCGCTTTTCTTGTTTGGACTACACTGATAATCGAATTAACAATCAACACGATAAAAATAATCACCGATTCCATCACTTCACCGAGTACCAGCTGTACTAAAGCTGCTGCTACCAGTACGATGACCATCGGATCACGAAATGTTTCTAAAAATAATTTCCAAAGCGGATCCTTCTTCTTTTGTTTCAACTCGTTGAGGCCGTATTTTTCACGCCGCTTCAATACCTCTTCTTCTGTTAAGCCGTTTTCATCGACTTGCCATTTTTTGAGTACTTCGTCTGCTGTTCTCTGATAGTTCTCCAAAATTCGCCAACTCCTTTACATCTTCACCATCATTTATTTAAACTCGTTAACTTAAATATAACAATTCCAGCAGGATTTTCCCAATAAAACTATTATCTTTACAAAGTTTTAACAAAAAAACAGCAGAAAGGTTTCTGCTGTTCTAAAAATCATGATGGGTTCGAATTCGTCCCTCTTTCTCCTTATCACGAATAATCTTTGGTACTTCCCGACTCGCCACAAATGTCAAAGTCGAGCCAATCAAAATTAGCAGGATCCCAATCGCAGTGTGTAAATAAATGGCTTCATGTAAAATGAGCAGTGCTAAAATAGGCGCTAGTGCAGGTTTGATAAAGAATACCAGTGAAGCAAGCGATACACTTGTTTCTTCCATGGCCAGAAAATAACTACTAAAACCAATCCCTGTTACAAATATACCTAAGTAAACGAGTAATGGCAGGGAACCAAGTGAAATTCCAGCAACAAATGGAATCTGACTGAAGGCAGTTAGTCCAGCAGCTGTCAGGGCATCTGCCAGAGCAGGAATATGTGTGAGCAGCATAACGATTGCCAGTTCAGTCACACCTACTAAAAAGGAAAAACAGGTCATAACAATGCCATCATAATGTCTTTCTTTGGTTCCGTAACGACAAATCACACTATAAATCGCAAACGTGATTGCAGCAGCCACAGCAAGTAAAATTCCAAGTGGATCTTTCAGTTCAAAGGGATTCACGATCACCATCATGCCAATCAAACTGATAATGATGGAACCTATTGTAAGCCGGGACAATTTTTCACGCAAAAAAAGCGCCGCAAATGTCAGCACAAAAAGTGGATTGCAACTAAAAAGAATGGCAACTGTTGACGCTTTGGTATATGAGATAGCTAGTTGAAAAAAAGTCATACTGACCACGATACAAAAAAAGCCAGTTATCGAAAAAAACAACCAGTCACGTCTTGCTAGATGCCGCTTTGATCGCCGCAATCGCTTCATTGCAAGCGGTAGCAATAGAATTCCGCCAATTAGAAAACGTAAGAAATTCAGCTCGATCGGATTAAATGTACTGCCGGATAATTTGATTGCGATTTCCATCGTACTAAAAAGAAATGTCGCAATGATAATATAAAGATAACCTTTCTTCATCTGGTTCAACACCCTTGTTTTATTTCATCCATCTTTTATTATATAATAAATCATTATAGCAAACAAAGCATAGATTCGATTGTTTTCATGAGAATTATGCATAAAAAAGAGGTGTACAATGGATATCCAACAATTGCGTTATTTTATCGCTGTGGCAGAAACTGAGCATTTGACAAAAGCTGCTGTTGAACTTTCTTTATCGCAGTCCGCCTTAAGTCGTTCGATCATTTCTCTTGAGGAAGAGATCGGTGTAGCACTGTTTGATCGTGTGAATCGGCGCATTGAACTGAATCGTTTCGGCAAATTATTTTTAGAACAGGCCAGGAAAACAATTGCTGAACTTGATTACACGGAGCAAACACTCCAAAATTTAGCTGACCCGGAAAGTGGTGAAATCAGACTTGCTTTTTTGCATACATTCGGATTATCTTTCATGCCAGCGATGTTAAAAGCTTTTCAGAATCAGTATCCCAAACATAATCTCCATCTAAATGAATGCGGAACTACCGAACTTTTTGATTTGATTCGAACCAGCGCAGCAGATGTGGGAATCTGTGCCCTTCAGATAGAAGATGCGTCGCTTGTTTTCCATCCTCTTCGTCGTGAAAAAATGGTTTTGATCATCTCTTCCGAAAATCCGCTGGCAAGTAAGTCACAACTCTCTCTCGAAATGATTCAAGAAGAAACATTTATCCACTTTGACAAACAGACTTTTTCGCGCAATTTGGTCGAGCAACTGTTAGCTAATCAGCACGTTCATGTCCAATCAAGTTATGAAGGACTTGAGATTGCCAGTGTGATTGGTCTAGTCGAAGCAAATATGGGTGTTGCCATCGTACCAGAATCCACTTGTGAGTATTTGAATCATGTGAAGATTTTTCCGCTGGCGGACAAAATGGCAGAACGCGTCATTTATCTCGTCCATAAAGCCAGCAACAGTCGAACGAGTGCCGTCGAACGTTTCATTTCTTTTGGCATGCAGTATCCATTTCAACAATCATCTACCGAATAAACTTACTTGCCGAATAGCGTTTTATTTTGCTACACTCAAACAAATGACAGGGAATTTTGGGAGGGATACTATGAAAAAACATGTCGATTATGTGCGCTATATTCCATTGTTTCTACGCTGGGCGCTGAATTTTGCACTTGTTTTAGTAGGTCTGACACTTGTTGTTTTTCTAATCCGCGAGGCGTGGTATATTTTTAGTAATTTATTGATCTTAGATACCAAAGAATCTTATTATGAAATGATGGCACAGATTCTAGTTTTCTTTCTTTACTTTGAGTTTATTGCCTTAATCATCAAATATTTTGAATCCGGGTATCATTTTCCACTTCGCTATTTCATCTATATAGGGATTACTGCTATCGTCCGTTTGATTATCGTCGACCATTCTGATGCGCTTGCAACACTCTTTTTAGCAGGTGCAATACTACTTTTAACCGGTGCTTTATACCTAGCCAATACAAAACTATTAAAACGTGAATAACTGTATTCCTATCAAGTTGAACTTTATTCCCCCACTTTTTGTGTACAAACTTTCACAGGTATTTATACCTATGAAAGTTTTTTTCTTGCACACCTCCCAGTTTCCAATACACTTTATTCCAAATGTGTCAATAAATTTACAATTTGATGCAAAGATTAAAAAGCGGCAAATTTTACTGCCTCTTCCATAATATTTTTGGTAAACTAGTAGGGAGAAAAAGAAAAGGATGTGACTTTTGGGGAAATGAAAAGAAGAAAATGGATACAATGTGTGCTGGGAATTAGCGGCGTACTTGTTTCTACCGTCGTTATCTCTGCTCCTGAAAAAACCGAGGCAGCAGAATCTCCGCTCGCTAGTGTCCCCGTTTTATATAGTTCTGCGCTTAGTGCTTCAAGCGATCAACAGAAATTCATTAATTCGCTCGTCTCGCAAGCACAAGCCGATCAGCGGCAATATAAACTTTTTTCAAGTATTACATTGGCACAAGCCATTTTAGAATCTGGTTGGGGTAAAAGTGATCTTGCCACAAAAGCCAACAATTTATTTGGTATCAAAGGCAGTTACAACGGCCAGTCATACCTTGTTCCAACTCTTGAATATATCAATGGCCAATGGGTGACTATCAATGCCAACTTCCGAAAATATCCAAGTTGGAGCGCTTCTGTTCACGACCATACTATGCTCCTTGTTAATGGGACGAGTTGGGATCCGGCGCACTATTCAAAGGTCGTCAATGCGAAAACATATCAGGAAGCTGCTAATGAACTGCAAAAAGCAGGCTATGCAACTGACCCTAATTATCCAGCCAAATTGATTAATATAATTGAGACCTATGATTTAGATCAATACGATAAGTTGTATGATGTAATCAGCAATGAAAGAGTTTACTATGGTTATGCCACTATTAAAACAACAGATGGACATGCGGTTTGGACAAGACCCTACGGTACGGAAAATGCGCAATTCGTCAATGATCTTTCTGCTTATAGTGGGAAGAAATTGGAATTAAATCGCGTGGCAACAACGAATCGTGCAACTTGGTATCAATTCGCAATCGATGGCAAAACGATCGGCTGGGTTGACTCCCGCGCACTGAATATCTTCTATAATAATGGCATGGAAGTGGCGACTTCTGGTACACGTTATGTGAAAAATACTTCTGGCAGCTACTACAAATATCCAGTTGTGGATAATCCAATGCGACTTGGTTCTCTTTCTGGATACAGTGGAAAGAAACTGACCATTGATCGGAAGGCAACGATTCTCGGTGAAAACTGGGTACGCGTCTTTTCCAATGGCACAAAACTCGGCTGGGTCAAAGAAAATGACTTAACAACATCTGCTCCTATTACACTCGATTATGACAAAGTCGTTTATGCGTACGGCAACGTTTCGAACAGCGGCAATAATGGCATTTGGACAAAACCTTATGGCCTATCTGGAGCCACTTATGTCGGACCAGTTTCCAACTATCAAGGACAGAAAATTCGCCTGCTTCGTCAAGCTAAAACCAGTGATGGTGTGACTTGGTATGAATTTTCGGCAAACGGCAAAACGATCGGCTGGCTCGATTCTCGTGCCATTACCGTCTTTTATGACAACTCAATGGAACAAAATACTTCTGGCACCCGTTACGTGAAGAACACAAGTGGGACCTACAACCTTTATCCGGTTGTGGATGGGCCGATGACGCTTGGATCGCTTTCTGGTTATGCTGGAAAAGCGCTGACTATCGACCGGAAAGCTACTATTTTGGGCGAAAACTGGGTGCGTGTCTTTTACAATGGTACCAAGCTTGGATGGGTCAAAGAAGCCGATCTATCAACCACAAAGCAGATCACCCTTGATTATGATAAAGTAGTTTATGCCTATGGGAACGTTTCGAATAGTGGCAATAACGGGATTTGGACAAAACCTTATGGCCTATCTGGGGCCACTTATGTCGGACCAGTTTCCAACTATCAAGGACAGAAAATCCGCCTGCTTCGTCAAGCTAAAACCAGTGATGGTGTGACTTGGTATGAATTTTCAGCAAATGGCAAAACGATCGGCTGGCTCGATTCTCGTGCCATTACCGTCTTTTATGACAACTCAATGGAACAAAATACTTCTGGCACCCGTTACGTGAAGAACACAAGTGGGACCTACAACCTTTATCCGGTTGTGGATGGGCCGATGACGCTTGGATCGCTTTCTGGTTATGCTGGAAAAGCGCTGACCATCGACCGGAAAGCTACTATTTTGGGCGAAAACTGGGTACGTGTCTTTTACAATGGTACCAAGCTTGGATGGGTCAAAGAAGCTGATCTATCAACCACAAAGCAGATCACACTTGATTATGATAAAGTAGTTTATGCCTATGGGAACGTTTCGAATAGTGGCAATAACGGGATTTGGACAAAACCTTATGGCCTATCTGGAGCCACTTATGTCGGACCAGTTTCCAACTATCAAGGACAAAAAATTCGCCTGCTTCGTCAAGCTAAAACCAGTGATGGTGTGACTTGGTATGAATTTTCGGCAAACGGCAAAACGATCGGCTGGCTCGATGCTCGTGCCATTAGCGTTTTTTACGACAGTTCGATGGAGCAAAACACATCTGGTACTCGCTATGTAAAAAACGTGAACGGCACCTACAATCTTTATCCGGTTGTGGATGGACCGATGATTCTTGGTTCTCTCTCTACTTATACTGGAAAAGCGCTGACCATCGACCGAAAAGCCACTATTTTAGGTGAAAATTGGGTGCGTACTGTCTATAATGGAACTCGGCTTGGCTGGGTCAAAGAAAATGATTTAAAATTAACCAAATGATACAGGGAAGCCTTTTAAAGGCTTTCCTCCTTTTTGTTATTGGCATCATTTACTATTTTTTCCCTATCTTCTTTTTATAGCTTTAAAACTTCGCCTCCATGTATAGACCAATTTTTCAGAGAAAATCCGTATTGGTTGATTTAAAAATGTTTTACTCCTATAATATTCCTATCTAATGATATACCAATTCTAAAGGGGATGTTCATTTGGAAAAGTCGTCTTACAAATATTTGCAGCTGCTTGCCAAACAATACCCAACCATTGCGAAAACAACAACAGAAATTATCAATCTGGAAGCCATTTTAAATCTGCCGAAAGGAACTGAGCATTTTCTAAGTGATATCCACGGGGAATACAGTGCTTTCGAGCAGGTTTTACGTAACGGTTCCGGAGTAGTCAAACGTAAAATTCGGGACGTTTTCGGACAAGATCTAACGACAGATGAAATGAACACACTTGCAACACTAATCTACTATCCTGAGCAGAAAATGGATTTGATTTTGGAGGGAATGGATGATGCTGACAGCTGGTATCAGAAAACGCTTTTTCAACTGATCGACTTGTGTCAGTATGTTTCCAGCAAATACACCCGTTCAAAAGTACGCAAAGCGATGCCGGAAGATTTTTCTTATATTCTCGAAGAACTACTCCACGAAAACTACAATGAGGACGATAAACATTTATACTATGCCAGAATTATACAAAGTATCCTTAATTTAGACCGAGCGCGAGAATTTATTGCAGCTTTATGCAAACTGATTCAGCGACTTGTGGTCGATCATTTACATGTGGTCGGAGATGTATATGATCGGGGCCCCTATCCGGATAAAATCATGGATACATTGATGAACTATCATTCAATGGACTTTCAGTGGGGCAATCATGATATGCTGTGGATGGGAGCAGCTAGCGGATCAAAAGTTTGTTTGGCCAACGTGGTTCGTATATCAGCCCGGTATTTAAATCTGGATATTTTAGAAGATAGTTACGGAATATCCCTACGACCACTTGCATTATTTGCAGATGATGTGTATAGCGATGACCCTTGCTACTCCTTTCAGCCTAAAAATGAGGAAAATATTACATACAGCAATGCCGAAATTTCCCAGATTGCTCGGATGCACAAAGCGATTGCCATCATTCAATTCAAACTGGAAGGCAAAATCATTGACCAGCATCCTGAATTCCAAATGGATGATCGTAAATTGCTGGATAAAATCGATTATCTGGCGGGAACAATTGTACGGAAAGGCAAAACGTATCCGCTTCTTGATTGCTACTTCCCAACGATTGATCCTGAGGACCCCTATCGACTGACAGCTGACGAACAAGAAGTGATCGAAAAGTTGACGTTTTCTTTTAAAAATTGCGAGCGGCTTCAAAAACACATCCAATTTCTTTACGCAAAGGGAAGTATGTTTCTGACTTATAATGGAAATCTACTGTACCATGGCTGTATTCCGCTGAACGAGGATGGGAGCTTTATGGAGATGGAATTGCGTGAAAAAAAAGTCTCAGGACGGACTTTATTGGTTGAATTTGAACAGCTTGCCCGGGAAGGTTATTTTCGGCCAAGCGGAACGGCTGAAAAAGAATATGCCTGTGCAATTATTTGGTATCTTTGGACTGGAGCAGCAAGTTCGTTATTCGGAAAAAGTGAGATGACAACTTTTGAGCGCTACTTTTTAGCTGACAAAGCCACACATCATGAGGCAAAAAATCCTTATTATCAATTACGTAATGAACCGGCAGTCTGTGAGCAAATTTTGACCGAATTTGGTCTTGATCCTTTATCTGGGCACATTATCAATGGACATACACCCGTGAAAGAAGGCAATGGTGAAAGTCCAATCAAAGCGGATGGAAAAATGCTCGTCATCGATGGTGGATTTTCAAAACCTTATCAGAAAACGACGGGGCTAGCCGGCTATACATTACTTTTCAATAGTTATGGTCTACAGCTCGTCAGTCACCAGCCTTTTACTTCTACGGAAGAGGCTATTCAAAATGAAACAGACATCTTGTCAACTCGCCAGGTTATTGAAATGGAAATTGAACGAAAACGCGTTGCCGATACAGATATTGGACTGGAACTCCTCAGTCAAGCGGAAGATTTAAAATGTCTTGTGGAAGCTTACCGTAAAGGCTTCTTAAAGGAAGGTTCTTAAAAAGTCATAAAAAGTTCAGAATTATATAAAACGCTTATTCATGCGGTTTTAGAAGATATCGAGCTCATTCTGCTACTTTTAGAGGATGCAACTTCCTACAAATACAGTATAATGGTATATATAGTTATTTCTTTTCGCTTCCCAAGTAAAAGAATATCTATCATCCCCAAGACCATTCGAAATTCCCACAGGTTTCGAATGGTCTTTTTTTGCATACAAAAAACTGCAAAAGAAATCAGCAGATTGGCTATTTTCTTTTGCAGATTTTTATTTATTTCACAAATTTCATAATGACTCCGCGTACGGAATGGAAGAATGGATAGACTGAAACGGCTAACGGAATATATACAATGGCCATTCCCCAATTCAGTAAAGATGTATACGAGAAGATTGGACCGAGAAACAAGAACAAGCAGAGAAAGGCACTCATCAGAAGCCCAATCATCAGCTTGATTTTAAAATCAAAGGGATGCGCAACTGTCAGTAAAGCTGTGAAACATACAATTCCCATCAGAAACACATTCATTGTCGATGTTTCAGCAAAACTCATGCCAAAAATATTACCGATCAACATGATCACAATAATATAGCTGACAATACAAAATGCTGCCGGAACAGCTGTTTGCAGAACTTTTTTCAAAAACTGACCTTGAATTCGTTCATAGTTCGGCTTAAGAGCTAGGAAAAATGATGGGATTCCTACTGTTAAAGAAGAAATCGGACTCAGTTGGATCGGCTGGAACGGGTAGGCATTGTTGACAAATGTAAAAATAATCGTCAATACCACGGAATAAATGGTTTTGATCAGATAGAGTGAGGCGACTCGTTCAATATTATTGATAACACGGCGTCCCTCTTTCAACACATTAATCATGGAGTCGAAATTATTGTTCAACAGGACAAAATCAGCTACACTTCTTGTCGCATCGCTACCTTCTGCCATAGCGATACTGCAATTCGATTCCTTAAGTGCCAAGACATCATTTACACCATCACCAGTCATTGCAACTGTATGGCCTTCTTTTTGGTAGGCTTGCACCAACTTTTTCTTTTGATGCGGTGTCACCCGACCGAATACAGTATATGCCTGCACGATTTCACTAAAGTCGTCCGCTTCGTTCACTTGGCTCATATCGATATACTGGTGACCATGTTCGATTTCTGCTTGCATGGCAACGTTAGCCACTGTGACTGGATTATCGCCGGAAATAATTTTGATGGAAACTCCTTGCTCTTTAAAATACCGAAAAGTATCTTTAGCTTCTTTGCGAAGTTCATCTGCAATTAAGATTAAGCCAATCAATTCCATTTCCTTAAGTTCAGGTAGCGAATGCTGGGATTTGGCGAGACAAAGTACCCGGTAACCTTTTTCCGCGTAGTGATGCAGTTCCTGACGTTTCTGTTCTGAAAGGCTATCACGAAATACAAATTCCGGCGCACCAATCACATAACTGCCGCGATTCATAAAGGTGACACCACTCCATTTTCTGGCTGAGGAAAACGGGACTGCCTCAACTTTCTGCCAGTCGGGACGTTCCGGAAAGGCATTTTTCAAAGCGATACTAGTTGAATTATTATCATTTAAAGTGAACACAATGGCTGCTACGGCTTCGCTAAGCTCAGCCTCTGTATGATCATCTTCCGGCAAAACATCTGTCACATGCAAATTACCACTTGTGATTGTCCCTGTCTTATCTAGACAAAGTACATCCACACGGGCAAGCGTCTCAATGGCGGGTAGAGTCTTAACTAGGACTTTATGTTTGGCCAAATTGACTACACCAACGGCTAACGCAACAGTGGTCAGGAGAACGAGTCCTTCTGGAATCATCCCGATCATGGCTGCAGCTGTCCCAAGAATCGAAGCATTTAAGTCACCGCTTTGATTGATCTGGGCAATAAACAGGATGACGCCGAGTGGAATAATCACAAAGGTCAAGACTTTGATAATTGTTTTGATCGAACGGAGCAACTCGCTGTAGGCTGTCTTTTCTTGTTTAGCTTCGAGTGACAGTTTGGAAACGAAGCTGTCTTCTCCAACTGCGGTAGTTTCTACAAAAGCCTGACCACTTAAAATAAAGCTTCCACTCATGACCAATTCGCCAGTCATTTTGGCAACAGGATCTGATTCACCAGTCAGTTGAGACTCATCCACTTCTAGGCCAGCAGTTTGCTGAACAAGGCCGTCAGCAGGAATCTGATCACCACGTTCAAGTAGCATCAGATCGCCCAGTACAAGTTCTTCTTGTTCTATCTCAATTTTTTTTGCATTACGAATGACTTTAACTTTGCTGTTTGTTAAAATGGTCAGCTTATCAATCTGCCGTTTTGCTCGCACCTCTTGAAAAATTCCCATCCCGGTATTGCAAAGTGCAACACCTAAAAACAAAAGATTTTTGTAACTCCCTGTATAGACGATAAAACAAGCAATCGTCACGTTAATCAAGTTGAATAGTGTCAGCATATTATCCCGACAGATTCGCGAGATCGAACGTGTCAGCGGTTTAAGTGCCAGATTCTGCTTCCCTGCTTGTTTCTGTTGGTCCACTTGTTCATTTGTCAGACCAGTAAGCGGATAAGCTTCTTGCTGCGCGTCTCTTGCTGGATTATTTTGTTCATTCTTCAAAGCAATCAATCCTTTACTGGTAAATTTTCATAAAACGCTTGACAGTTCTGCCTTGGAAAACAACTGTTTTTGCGCTATACTTTCCTCAAATCAAAAAGGAGGTTTTGAGCTTGCTTCATTCCAAAACTCATCCATTCCCTGAACTGCTGACCGCGCGTCTAAAATTAAGGGCACTTGAAGCAGCCGATCTTGAGCTACTATTCCAGTTGCGCTCCAACCCGGAAATAGCTAAGTTTACTGGTAGAAAGCTAGACCAAAATAAAAAGGCTACAGAAATATATTACCACAAAATCCAGACGGGAATAAAAAATAACCAATCCATTTATTGGGTAATCCAGCAAAAAGAATCCCCAAATCTAATCGGTACAGTCTGCTTATGGAATTTTGACGAGGAAAAACAGCTAGCTGACCTGGGATATGAATTATTCCCCGCTTTTCAGAAAAAAGGGTTGATGACAGAAGCTGTTCAAGCTGTTATTGCTTTCAGCTTCGATCGGCTTGGACTGAAACAATTATTTGCTGTCACAAATCCCGCCAATATCGCTTCATGCAAACTGCTTGAAAAAAATAACTTTGAACAAGATTTTTCTTTTAAAGAGGCTGATCTAGATGAACAGGGAAAAGAAATCCCGTTGATTCTTTTTACATGTACCAACCAAAATGAAGGGCTTGAGCACTAGCGCCAATCTGAACATACTTCCCAAAATTAGATTTGTAGGTCTAACTTTCGGGGGGCAGTTCGATCTGACAAAGTGCACCAAGCCCTTTTTTTATTCTTCTTTTTGCGCAGCTTCTTCTCTTGCTTTGCGGCGTTCAGCCCGCGCCTTACGACGAGCTTCCCGCTCTGGATCAAGAGGACGCTCTGCCTGTTCACGTTTTATCTTTTCTTTAACAACAGGTATCTTCTCAGCATCTGCCTGCCGTTTTAACAGCTTGTCTACATCAAGCCCTGCTAAATTTGCATAGCGCGTAAAACGCCGTTCTGCATCTTGCTGCGTTTTAACAGCGAGTGCTTTGGCTACTTCTGGCTGTTGTTTATAAAGAGCCGAATAACGTGTTTCCCGTTTGAGAAAATCTTCAAATTGTGAGAAATCCGGTTTTTTATAATCCATCACCATTGGATTTTTCCCTTGTGCTTCTAATTCTGGATTATAACGATAGATATTCCAATAGCCGCATTCCACAGCTTTTTGTGTTTCTGTCAACATCGTTTTCATTCCAGCAGAAATTCCGTGATTCATGCAAGGTGTATATGCAATGATCAAGGATGGACCTGGATAACGTTCTGCCTCTTCAATTGCCTTAAGTGCTTGTCGTTTGTTAGCCCCCATCGCAATCTGTGCAACATAGATATTGCCGTAACTCATCGCCATGATACCTAAATCTTTTTTCGCAGCGGTTTTCCCGCCTGAAGCAAATTTGGCAATAGCAGCAGTTGGAGTCGCTTTTGAAGACTGACCGCCCGTATTGGAATAAACTTCATTATCCATTACGAGCATATTGACATCGGCACCACTTGCCAGAACGTGATCAATCCCACCAAAACCAATATCATATGCCCAACCGTCTCCGCCTACCATCCACTGAGAACGCTTGATGAACAAATCACGCGATGCATAGATGGCTTCCAGTTCAGGACGCCCATCCATTTCTGCCAGAAGTGCCAGTTCGAGTGTCTCTGCACGGTCACGTGTTTCATCGCCAGACAGACGATGCTCATACCAGTCCTGCATGGCTATCCGAAGCGGTTCGGACAATGCAGCTTCCTGAAGCACTTTCTCGACTTGTTTAGCAAGTGTTTCGCGCATCGTCTGGTTGGCCAGATACATTCCGTAGCCATATTCCGCATTATCTTCCAGCAGTGAATTGGCCCAAGCAGGTCCTTGTCCCTGATGGTTCACTGTATAAGGTGTAGCTGGCGCGCTAGCTCCCCAAATTGATGAACAGCCGGTTGCATTCGCTATCATCATCCGGTCGCCAAACATTTGTGTCAACAACTTGACATAAGGCGTTTCCCCGCAGCCTGCACAGGCGCCGGAAAATTCAAGCAACGGCTGTTCAAACTGACTGCCGGGAATCGTATTTTTTTTGCCCGGATTTTTCTTTGGCTTGACAGTCATCGCAAACGACCAGTTTGGTTTTTCTTGCTCAACCACCTCATCGAATGGTTTCATCACGAGGGCTTTTTCCTTAGCCGGACAAGTTTGGGCACACAAATTACATCCCGTACAGTCGAGTGGTGAAACTTGGATCCGATAATGCAGGCCATCTTTGCCACGCATTTCTCGCGTAATAAATCCTTTTGGTGCTCCGGCTGCTTCTTCCTCGTCTGTCAGTATTGGCCGAATTGCTGCATGCGGACAAACAAAAGCACACTCATTACACATCGTACAATTTTCTGCGATCCATTCGGGTACTTCTAGGGCAATCCCGCGTTTTTCAAAAGCAGCGGTTCCTTGTGGATAACTGCCATCTTCCATACCATTTTGGATAAGTGTTCCCACTGAAAGCGCATCACCTTGAAGAGCATTCACAGGTTGCAAAATATTTTTGACATAATCTGGAACAGCTGTCTGAGAAGCGGAAGGCAAGTCTTCTGCATCGCGCCAAGAATCAGGCACATCTACTTTTGTCAAACGACTGATAGCTTGATCCATAGCAGCGATATTTTTTTCTGCAACACGCATATCTTTTTTTCCATAAGTGCGGACTGCCGAATCCTTCAATTCAGCCAAAGCTTCTTCAAATGGCAAAATATTTGTCAGTTTGAAAAAGGCCGTCTGCATGATTGTATTGATCCGTCTGCCAAGACCGACTTCCCCAGCAATTTTGATCGCATTGATTGTATAGAATTGAATGCCATTCTCCGCAATGAAACGCCGCATGTTAGCAGGTAGATGTCGTTCAAGCTGCTCGCCTTCCCACACTGTATTCAACAGGAAAGTGCCGCCCGGACGAAGGCCTTCCAACAAGTCATAACTTTTCAAATAGGCTGCTGTCGAACAGGAAACAAAGTTCGGATGTGTCACCAAATAAGCCGAGCGGATCCGTTCTTCACCAAAGCGTAAATGAGAAACGGTCAAGCCGCCGGATTTTTTGGAGTCGTAGGAAAAATACCCTTGGACATTCAGATCTGTATGATCCCCGATGATCTTGATAGCTGCCTTATTGGCTCCTACTGTTCCGTCTGAACCGAAGCCCCAGAACTTACATTGATAGGTGCTCATATTTGTCAGATCTTTTGCGCCAACTGGTGGAAGTGACAAGTGCGTCACATCATCCACGATACCGATTGTAAAGCGCGCTTTAGGCGACTTTTCAGCCAGGTGCGAATAAACACCGAGAATCTGGTCTGGTGTCACATCTTTTGAACCTAGGCCGTATCTTCCGCCAATGATAAGCGGATGCATCGAACTATTGTAAAACGCACTTTGGACATCAAGAAGGAGCGGCTCTCCGCCAGCCCCAGGCTCTTTCGTACGGTCAAGCACAGCGATACGTTCGACTGTCGCGGGACATTTCGCCAACAGTGTTTCTTCTGGAAATGGCCGATAAAGCCGAATATTTAGCAGACCGACCTTTTGTCCCTGTTTGCGCAAATGATCGATCGTCTGCTCAATGACAGGCGTAACCGATCCCATCGCAATAAGGACATCCGTAGCATCTTCCGCTCCGTAATAATTGACAAGATCATAATCCGTACCACGTAATTGATTGATTTCGTTCATATAATCACGTACGATCGCAGGGACTTCCTGATAATAACGATTCACCGTTTCTCGCTGTTGGAAGAAAAGATCTGGATTCTGATTGGAACCAGATGTCGTCGGATGATTGGGACTCATTCCCCGCAATCGAAAATCGCGTAAAGCATCTCGATCGAGTAGTTCATCCAATTCTTCATATTCTAGTACATCGATTTTCTGTAGTTCATGACTGGTTCGAAAACCGTCGAAAAAATTGATGAACGGCAGTCGACCTTTTAAAGAAGCCAGATGAGCCACTGCTGAAAGATCCATCACTTCCTGTACAGAGCCTTCTGCAAGCATCACAAAACCCGTTTGTCTGGCAGCCATAACATCACTATGGTCACCAAAAATATTTAATGATGCAGCCGAAATCGTCCGTGCTGATACATGAAAAACGGTTGGCAGCAATTCTCCTGCAATTTTATACATATTAGGAATCATTAAAAGCAGCCCTTGAGAAGCTGTATAAGTAGACGTCAGGGCCCCCGTTTTTAGCGATCCGTGTACCGTTCCTGCCGCACCTGCTTCGGACTGCATTTCAACTACTTTGACTGGTTCACCGAATAGATTTTTCTTGCCAGCGGATGACCATTCATCGACCAGCTCTGCCATCGTTGAAGAAGGCGTGATTGGATAGATCGCTGCTACTTCTGTAAACGCGTAGGAAATGTAGGCAGCAGCTGTATTGCCATCCATTGTTTTACGTTTCCGCATCATTTTTGCCACTTCCAGTTCTAATTAGTAATAAGTAAGATTGTTATTCCATTGTCTATTCTACACCACAAAACCTGCCGACTCAATGCGCGCCGGCAGGTTTTTTTGACAAACTTGTAAACTTTTTATCTTTTATAAACCAAATGACTCATCCACTTGAAAGATCTGCTTGCTTCTTTTGGCTTTCCGATAAGCATAAAGCGCCTGCCAGAGGCTAAAAGTCAGCAATGCCCCCCCGCTTAGCAAACTAATCGTCCAGCTGATTTTTTGGATTGCGGTCATCTCATAGCCAATAACGATATGATGAGAGCCGTCCGATAATTCTGCCTGAATTGTACCGCGATCCGAGACAGAAACGGGCAACTCCTTTCCATTATCATAGATTTTAAAGCCTTTATAGTACGGAACGTAGGTATCCAAAACGCCCGCCTCGTCCAGTTGGCAGCTTATGGTGAGTGTATTATTGACTACTTTTTCCTCAAAAGTGCCGTTTTCAAGGAATGTTTCGTGTGCAAGGATTGAATCTTGATTTTCGCTCGCAGCTTCCGAAAGATAATCACCCGGCCAACCACCATGTAAGACAGCGATTGCCTCATAATTATAGAACGTGACTGGCTTCCGATCGGCGCCTTCCGATGATTCACGGTCCTGCAAATTGTGCAGCATTTGGGTGGAAGTCACAAGTGAGAGCAAGACAATCAACAGCGCGGCAATGTAGCAACTGGTGCGAGTGAATGTCGTAAATCGCTCTGTCCGCCAAATGAACTCCAGCACTTCCCCCAGTACAAACAGCGCACAAACTGTGATCACACCATCTAGCCGCCACGGAAACTGGATTGTCGCTACTGCGGTATCCTGCACGAGGTCCCAATTCATCAGACACTCAAAAAGAAAGAAAAATACGGCTAAGAACAACATAACTCGCCCAAATTTCGTGATCCGTCGAACAAAAATCACTCCAAAGACCATACTTAGGACAGCAAAGAAGCCCACACAATAATCCGTCCCCAGCCAGTCGAACTGCAACTGATTCGTCAAACTCGCCCACAGGTTTTCTCCAAGCGAAAGCTGATATTCAGATAAAGTCGGCCTGTACGAAGCTGTGTAATCCCCCATTTGCATCTGCTCCAATAAAGGAAATAGCGTAATCGCTGCAAATAAGACGGTGGCAAAAAAAGCTCCCCCAAGTGCGAACCAGCGTTTTTTATGACGCAAAAACTCTGGCAGATAACAGATCAGCATCAAAAACAACACCGCGCATAAAAGAACCACTGATAAAAGATGACTAAAAAGAACAAATGTAACACCAAGGCTGAGCGGAATCCAAGCATGTCGCTTACCCACCGCCAGCGCATATAAACCGTAAATCGCCAATGGGAAAAAGGTGAGTGCTAGCGTCTCTCCAACCGCCGCTCTATAAAAAAGATCAATCAGTCGGTACGTCGCAAAACTATAGCCAACTGCAAAAGAAAAGCAAGCCAATCGTGACCGCCATAACTTTCGTCCGATAAAATAACAAAGCCCCATCGTCAGGATCTGCCAAACAAAAAAATAGGCATAATAGGCAGTTATCGGACTTGTAAATAAAAACCGAAAGAACACACTCGGAAAAAAGGTCAGAAAAGGATAGAACAAATCGAGCGGATAACCAATCTGACGAAAAGTCAAGAAGTTGGCATAGCTATAGCCTCCTCCCGAAGAAAGCATTTGATACCAGCCTTCCATCCGCTGAATATGAAAGCGAAAATCATCGCCCGTATAAACTTCACCTGTTTGATAGTAAGGATAAAACATGAAAATAGAGATTACGACAAATAAAAATAATACCAGGCCGTCAACCCGGAAATTTCTCCAAGCATTTTTAATCATGAGATGAACACTCCTTGTCGAGCAAGTTCATCGATCAGACGGAAATCATCTCCTCTATATTCACTTACACACGCTCCTGCTATCGAATATACTTACAAAATAGTTACAGCCTAGTATACAGTTTTCTAGCCAGACGTGCAATCCATATCCTCTATTATTTTCACAAAAAAGAACCAAAATCGGTCAACCACTTGGCAAAAATGGTTCGATTTTGGTTCTGATCATTTATTCTGCTAAAAACTCACGAATCAGTTCATAGGTTTCTTCTGTTGCAGCAGAATTAGTCGCTAGAAAATCGTGCGGTACCTTTTCAAAACGTTTGACAAAAACAGGTACACCAGCATCTTTCATCTTTCTTGCATAAGCCTCGCCCTGATCCCGTAACGGGTCAAACTCGGCTGTCACGACAAAGGCTTTTGGCAAGCCGCTCAGATCCTTGCTGCGAATTGGCGCAACAAGTGGGTCATACTTATGGTCAGAAGCTTTGGATAGATATAATTTGAAATATTTATCCAGCGATTCTTTCGTAAGGACATACCCTTCGCTGAAATGATCCATCGACGGATACAAAACCGAAGCGTCCCGGCTGAAAATATCGGTTGGCGGATACAGTAAAATCTGTTTGCTGATAGTCGGTGTGCCTTTTGCTTTCGCTAATTGGGAGACAACTGCAGCCAAATTACCGCCAGCACTGTCACCTGCTACAATAATATCTTTCGATTTTGCCCGTAAGCTAGTGTTATGCGAATTGACCCAGAGCAGTGCTGCATAAGCATCTTGTGTGGCTGCCGGGAACGGATTTTCAGGTGCTAAACGGTAGTCCACAGAAATCACACGAGCCCCTGTAGCCTGAACGAGTCGCCGAGCAATTTCGTCACTATGTTGAATACTGCCCGTAACAAAGCCGCCACCATGAAAATAAACAATGATCTCATAAGGTCCCTCACTCGCTGGTGTATAAATACGCAGCGGGATTTTTCCGCCGGGTCCTTCAATTTTTTTATTTTCAATTTCACCAATTTCAATATTTTTAGCAGACGGTGCTGCTTTTTGTGCAAGTCGAATGTATTTATAACGAGCATCGACATCAGACAAAGGTGCCGTCTTTTTCACAAATTCCTGTGCTGCATCATCCAGATTTTCCACTGCTTCCGGTATAAAATCACGTTTACCTGCCGCCTTCTTATAAATAAAGAATATAATTGCGAGCGGCAACAGTACCACACTTGCAATCACAATGAAAACCCACTTCAATGTTTGTTTCAATTGCGCTCATCTCCTCACCACAAAATTACTTTACCTTCCTAGTATAGCAGTTTTACAGATTTCGACCAACTTATTACGTTTTTGATGAATTTAAATTCTTTTTATTGTATAAAAATTAATTTAACAGTTGATTTATTAGCATCCCAGTGATAATATATATAAAAGCGATTGTATATTTATGAATCGAAGGGGATGTTTTCATGTCAAAAGAAAAAATCGTATTGGCCTATTCCGGCGGGCTTGATACTTCTGTTGCAATCCAGTGGTTGCTTGATCTAGATTATGAGGTAATTGCTTGTTGCCTGGATGTTGGGGAAGGGAAAGATTTGAACTTTATTAAAGAAAAAGCATTAAAAGTCGGGGCTGCTGCTTCTTACACCATTGATGCCAAAGAAGAATTTGCAGAAGAGTTTGCCCTTATCGCGCTTCAAGCCCATGCCTATTATGAAGGTAAGTATCCGCTCGTATCCGCCCTCAGTCGCCCATTGATTGCGAAAAAGCTCGTGGAAGTGGCTCGGCAAGAAGGGGCTACTGCCATTGCACACGGTTGTACGGGAAAAGGCAATGATCAGGTTCGTTTTGAAATTGCCATCCATGCGCTGGCACCTGATTTGAACGTTCTTTCACCCGTTCGTGACTGGAAATGGTCCCGTGAAGAAGAGATCCATTATGCTCAGGAAAAAGGTATTCCAGTACCGATCAACTTGGATAATCCCTTTTCTATCGATCAAAACCTGTGGGGCAGAAGTAATGAATGTGGCATTCTGGAAAACCCATGGGCCGCACCTCCAGAAGAAGCGTATGAGTTGACAGCCTCTTTAGAAGACACACCTGATATGCCGGAAATCATCGAAATCACGTTTGATGCTGGCGTTCCGATCGCCGTTAACGGTGAAAATATGACGCTTGCCAATCTGATTTTACATGTAAATAAACTCGCTGGTAAACATGGCATCGGCCGGATCGATCATATTGAAAATCGGCTAGTCGGTATCAAATCACGCGAAGTGTATGAATGTCCTGCTGCAGTCACATTGATCACAGCCCACAAGGAACTGGAAGACTTGACATTTGTCCGTGAGATGGCGCATTTCAAACCTGCCATCGAACAAAAAATCAGTGAAATGATTTATAACGGACTCTGGTACTCGCCACTTACAGAAGCATTGATCAATTTCTTAAAAACCACACAAAAGTATGTCAACGGAACGATCCGTGTAAAGCTTTTCAAAGGCCATGCTATTGTGGAAGGTAGAAAATCACCGAACTCCCTTTACGATGAAAATCTAGCCACTTATACGTCAGCTGATACATTTGATCAGGCTGCGGCTGTCGGTTTTATCAAGCTTTTCGGTCTACCAACCAAAGTAAGTGCGGAAGTTAATGCCAAACAAGAGGTTGCAAGCGAGGTGTAAATCATGGAAAAATTATGGGGTGGTCGTTTTGAAGGTCAAGCTACGCCATGGATCGATGCTTTCGGGGCCTCGATCGAAGTAGATCAAACGATGGCCGAACAGGATTTAATCGGCAGTTTGGCACATGTCAAAATGCTGGGTGAAACAGGTATTTTGACGAAGGAAGAAGAAGCAACTATTTCAGACGGTCTGCAACTCCTACAGCAAAAACTGGCACGGGGTGAACTGATCTTCACGATTCAAAATGAAGATATTCATCTAAATATGGAAAAGTTGTTACATGCGGAAATCGGTCCAGTAGCTGGCAAGCTTCATACGGCTCGCAGTCGGAACGATCAGGTGGCAACTGACATGCACCTCTATTTAAAATCGCATGTCCAGATGATTCAAGAAGCAATCTACCACTTACAAACTGCGCTCGTAACCAAAGCCGCCGATCATATCGAAACGATCATGCCTGGTTACACGCACTTACAACACGCTCAGCCTATCTCATTTGCTCATCATCTGCTTGCCTATTATGAAATGTTGACACGTGACAAGGAACGGCTTCAGGATAGTTTAAAACGGATCGACATCTGCCCACTTGGCGCTGCGGCACTGGCAGGGACCACCTTCCCAATTGATCGGACAATCACAGCGGATGCATTAGGCTTTCAGGCGATTTATGCCAATAGTCTGGATGCCGTCAGTGACCGCGACTTTATTTTAGAGTTCTTAAGCAATGCTTCGATCCTGATGATGCACCTGTCGCGCCTTGCGGAAGAACTGATTTTATGGACCAGCCATGAATTCCAATTCGTCACGTTGACAGATACCTATTCGACAGGCAGCTCGATCATGCCACAAAAGAAAAATCCGGATATGGCTGAGCTTGTCCGCGGCAAAACCGGTCGTGTATACGGCAATCTATTTGGTTTATTGACTGTGCTGAAAGGGCTGCCGCTTGCCTATAATAAGGATTTACAAGAAGACAAGGAAGGCATGTTTGATACCGTTCAAACCCTGCTGTCTTCACTAAAAATTTTCACAGGGATGATTGAAACGATGGAAGTGCACGAGCAAACTATGCTCCAATCAACCGAAAAGGATTTCTCCAATGCAACAGAGCTGGCAGACTATCTAGCAGCAAAAGGGATTCCTTTCCGCGAGGCACACGAAATTGTCGGCAAGCTTGTACTTTCCTGTACCAAAAAAGGATGTTATTTACAGGATGTACCGATTGCGGACTATCAGGCCATCTCGCCACTGATCGAAGTAGATATTTATGAAAAACTCGCCTCCAGAACAGCTGTCAAACGCCGTCATTCAGAGGGAGGCACTGGTTTTGATCAGGTTGCCATCCAAATTAAACGAGCTAAACAGGCTCTTCATTTGTAAATAAAAACAGCCATCTCAAAATTTTGCGAGATGGCTGCTTTTTTTATCGACTATGCTCTTTTCCAGTTATATGTTGGATCGTAATCTTTATCAGCCCTGTTCCGTGAATCATCTTTTTGGAAATTGGATCAAATGCAGATAAACTACTGCCAGTTGTGTGTTGCATAAGAAGTTCTAGTGCATGCAGTTTTTCCGACTCTTCTTCGAGTATCTCCGCTTCTCCATAAGCCATTATCGACTGATAGAAAAATGAATAATCAGCTGCTCTTGTTCCAGCTTCCATAAGCTCATGCTCACAATCGAGCTGCACACAAACACGCGGGTTTTCCTTTAATAGCCTAAGCTTTTTGCCCTGTCTCGCTCCATGAATGTAGAACGTCAATTGCTTTGTCTCATGCCATTCATAGCCATAATTCACTGGTACAACATATGGAAACTCTTTATCAAAAAAGCCGATATGTGCCACTTGCGATTTGGCAATGATCTTTTTTAGAATGCTATGATCCGTTACTTCGCGATCTTTCCTACGCATTTTTTCCAAAGTGACGCCTCCACTCTGCTTATTCGACAATCAATCCAGCTGCAACAGCTTTGGCCTCACGCATCATCTCTTCAATCACCACTTGGCATGGCTTGATTTCTGTAACGAGACCTGTGATTTGTCCGGCCATGACTGAACCATTGTCCGTATCTCCATCGAATACTGCTTTGCGAAGCGACCCCATTGTTAGCTGTTCAAGTGTATCGCGATCGACATTCTCCTCTTCCAATCGCAAATATTCTTTGATCATTTTATTTTTGATCGAGCGCACTGGTGCACCATTTCGGCGTCCTGTTACAGTCGTATCCCGGTCACCGGCTTTTAACACTGCTGCTTTGAAGTTCGGATGTACTGGGCATTCATCTGTTGCCAAGAAACGCGTACCCACTTGCACCCCTTGCGCACCCAGTGCAAATACAGCAGCCATGCCCCGGCCATCAGCAATTCCCCCAGCAGCGATTACAGGGATCGATACGGCATCTACGATTTGCGGCAAAAGTGCCATCGTCGTCGTCTCTCCCACATGTCCTCCTGCTTCAGTTCCTTCAGCAATCACAGCATCGGCACCTAATTTTTCCATTCGTTTGGCAATCATTACAGAAGGCACAACTGGAATCACAATGATCCCCGCTTCTTTCCACTTTGGCATATAGGACTTTGGTGTTCCTGCACCCGTGGTAATGATTTTGACGCCCTCTTCAATGATCACTTCGGTCAATTCTTCAATATTAGTCATCATCAGCATCAAATTGACACCAAAAGGTTTATCCGTAAGTGTTTTTGTTTTTTGGATTTCCGCACGCAAGTCTTCTGCCGACATACCACCAGATGCGATAATCCCAAGGCCTCCCGCATTTGAAACCGCCGCGACCAGCGGAGCTTTCGCAATTTGTGCCATCGCACCTTGGATGATCGGATAGTGAATCCCTAATTGTTCTGTCAGTTTCATTTTGTTCCTCCCAAATGTTTATGTTCTCACATGCTAGTATAACAAATTTAAGAGGTGACGAGTAGAGTCATTTTTGATTTTCTGCTAGCGTCTGTACAGCTAAAATCACACAACCCGTAATTCCCGCATTATCTTCTAGCGCGGGCGGTACAATATATGTTTCCAAATCAGGAAGCTGCACATAACCATTCATAATTCCTTTCAACTTTTGACGAATGAGCGGGAAAAGCTGCCGCTGCTTCATTACACCGCCTCCTAAAACGATTCGTTCCGGTGCTAAAATCAAACTATAATTCATCACCGCCTGTGCCAAATAATGGGCTTCCAGGTTCCATACTTCGTCGTCATCTGCCAGTTCCACACCCTTTTTCCCCCAGCGCTTCTCTATCGCACCACCTGCAGCAAGGCCTTCCAGACAGTCATCATGATACGGACAGTTGCCTGTAAAACGATCATGTTTATTGCGTCGCACCAAAATATGCCCCATTTCTGGATGGGAAAAATTTTCCAAGATTTTCCCGCCGCAAACGGCTCCACCGCCAATACCGGTTCCGATCGTCACGTAAATGCAGCTGTCGAGCCCTTTAGCCGCACCCAGCGTTACCTCCCCTAGTGCCGCAGCATTCACATCTGTCGTAAAACCAATCGGTACATTAAAAACAGCTTTCATGGCACCCACGATATCATAATTCCGCCATGCCAGTTTAGGCGTTGACGTGATGTAGCCGTATGTTGGACTGTCTTTGCGAATATCGATCGGCCCGAATGAACCAATCCCGATAGCTTCTAGCTCATCTGCATATGGCTTGAAAAAACCGATTACTTCGTGCATGGTTTCCGAAGGCTCCGTTGTTTTGTAAGTTGCTCGTTTGATAATCTTACCTGATTCATCCCCAATTGCTGCCACAAATTTTGTGCCGCCTGCTTCAATCGCTCCAAATACCATCTTTTATCCGCTCCTCTATATTTTATGTAACGCTTACATTTTACTCCAATCCCATAAAAAAGCAATATCATTTTCAAAAAACTATTAAAAATAGTTCTAAATTCATAAATTAACAGTCTTTTTAGAAGAGGTCGATTTTCATTTTTTGAAAACCGTTCGAACCATCCTTTCGTAGGCATCAAAATAAGCTGGTATTTCTCGCGGATCTAACCCATAAAGCATCACCTTTGCAACGCTCGTGTAATACCACTCTTGCAAATCATAGCCGCGATTGAAATGCTGCCATACTGCACTTCCTTCTGAACTCATTGCATAACGGATCGAACTGAGATTATCATATTTATCTGCCACGATCAGTGCTTTTTCTTCCAGATTTCCAGTCCGCACAGTTTCGATCGTATGGGCTTTTCGTTCTTCCCAGGAGAGCGTTTTGTCTTCAGTATGCGAAAGCACTAGCGCTGCAACATGGGACCCGAATTCCTGCTCAATCTCATTTGCAGTCACTAACGTGTCCTCCACTACATCATGAAGAAGCCCAGCAATCACGACGTCCTCTGAGAAACCAGCTTGTCTCAGGATCCGCGCCACATTGAGCGGGTGTGAAAAGTAAATCTCACCAGTAATTTTTCGCTTTTGTCCTTCATGAGCGGTTTGTGCATACGCTTTTGCTTTCTCATACATCATAATTCCACCTGTCTGTTAATAATTTCTAGTAAACGGAATGAAGAGGAGCTTCCCCGCGCAAGACTGCTTCAATATTCAAAACAGCGATCTCACCCATCTTTTCGCGTGTCTCCACGGTTGCATTGCCAATATGCGGTGTCAAAACGACATTTTGGAGTTCACGCAATTTGGCACTCAGTTTTGGTTCAAATTCAAACACATCTAGAGCAGCGCCACTGATAATATGCTTTTCGAGCGCATCCACTAAATCAACTTCATTGATGACGGGCCCTCTAGCAGCATTAATCAAAAAGGCGGTGGGCTTCATCTGGGCAATCGTCGTCCGATCAAACAAGTGTTTCAATTCAGCACTGTAAGCCGCATGGATCGAAATCACATCACTTGTTTGGATCAATTCTTCCTGCGTAACAAACGTTGCCCCTACCGTATCTGCTTCTGGTTTAGGCTGGTGACCGGAATAAAGAATCTTCATTCCGAAAGCAGTCGCTCGTTTGGCTACTGCCAGTCCGATCCGCCCTAACCCAATGATACCTAGTGTTTTCCCGTAAAGCTCACGACCTAGGAAAAAGGTTGGTGCCCAGCCTGTAAACTCTTCCGGCGATTCACGAAGTAACTGATCACCTTCTGGAATCCGTCGCATAATACTTAAAATCAAGCCGAGTGTCAGTTCAGCCGTAGCTTCCGTTGACACATCCGGTGTATTCGTGACCGCGACGCCACGTGCTTTTGCTTCTTGCACATCGATGTTATCAAAACCAGCACCCACATTGGCAACAATTTCAAGCTGTGTTGCCTTTTCGATCACCTGCTTTGTGACAGGTGTTGAAAGCGGGCAAATCAGGGCATGCGCATCTTGCAGCCCCTCAATCAATGCCGCCTCTGTAATGGGCTCAGTCCCT
This sequence comes from Listeria ilorinensis, assembly GCF_913566895.1. Lineage (GTDB taxonomy): Bacteria > Bacillota > Bacilli > Lactobacillales > Listeriaceae > Listeria > Listeria ilorinensis. The sequence goes on from NZ_CAJYCN010000008.1 coordinate 72,147, forward strand.
TGATAAAAAACAGCCCCTAAGTCTTGCAATCGTTTTTCTGTTTTTGGCAAAAGCTTGCCTGCCACAAAAATTTTCTTCATGTCGATTTATTCTCCTAGCTGTAAAAGCTGATTTCACGGCCATTAAGCGGTTGTATCGGCCGGTTCGTCTCGCCAATCACGGTATCCAGTTTTTCCAGATCCGCCCCACCGATAGCGACCGCCTCTTTTAAAATGACCCATTTGACCCCTTCCACAGTGGGTGGGGTTGTCAGCGAACCTTGATAGGTATAAAAAGCTTTTTTCTTTGGCAAAAACTGCGCCACCTCCAGTGAGATCGAGCGTTCCGTGTCAAAGTCGACAAATACTTCTTGAAAATAACGTGGCAATTCACCAAGTGCCGCTTGGCTGTTCTGATCGACATGCATCCAGACGGCCAGTACCAGCTTGTCGCCCTGCCTATTTTCATGAACAAAATGCCATTCGATATCGAACTTTTCCCCATTCAACAGATGTTCACTTGGAATATGTGCGTGAAATGCAACTAACGTGTATTTTTCCTCATTATACATTAAATACTGCGTGTTTTCGAGCGGAAACAAATGAACGGAATTCTCGATCCGCTTGACGGTATACGTCATTTTTTCATAATAAAATTGCAATAATTCCCCATGATATTTGGCCACATGTTCTAGTTGTAGATCAATAGGTGATTGAGCCGTTCCTTCCTTTGCAACCGCAAATTCTGGACAAATGGTACCCCAGTTTTCGGGGCCGGTCTCACCATGATAAGACCAGCTAACATTAACAGCTGGCATCTACAAGTCCCCCTTTGATTGACATTACAAACATTTTAGCCGAGCAAGAGGACACGTGCAAACATTGTGCCTGATTCAGTCAAATCTGACATGTAGGCATGATGAGTAAAACCTTGCTGAGTTTTGATTTTTGCTTATGTTAGACCATACTTTTGAATGTATGGATGGACTCTCGGAAAATTTTCAATAAGTATTTGAATTTCGCTCTTTTCAAAATTTCTTCTCTTAACTGAGCCTATTCAAGAATTTGCAAACATTCCTATTAGATTCCATATTTGCGCCTAATCATTCTTTTTGCAGGACGAGTGACCATATGCTCTGTTCGATTTTGCAGAGACTCCTCAAAAAAAGCGCCAAAAGAAACATCTCTTTCAGCTCTCTGTAGTGATTAAGCCTCATTGCTTCTTTCCGAATAGATTCCCTCCGCTCCTATTTTTTCACTCTTTAAAAACAATTATTTTTTTCCCAATATTACTTTCTGTCTGGAAATCAAGATGCGCCTGCTGAATGCCTTCCAATTCAAATGGATATATCTTATCTACCCGAATATCCAACTTTCCTTGCTCATAAAGCTTGATCGCGTATTCCCATTCTTCTAAAGAAATGAAGCCCATGGTATAGTGAGCGGAAATACCAAGCTGTGTTACTTTTTCTTGATCTGGAACAGCATTGACAGTTGTAATACGTCCCCCTTTTTTAACCACTTGATAACTTTTGTCAAGGGTTTTGGGGCCAGTCAGATTGACTACCAAATCCACCTCTGATACCAATTGCGTGAAATCCTGTGTCTGATAGTCAATGATCTCATCAGCGCCAAGAGATTCCATATAATCACGCTGGTTTGCTGAACCCGTTGCAATCACATATGCACCCACGTTTTTTGCCAATTGAACGGCTTTTGATCCTACACCTCCAGCACCACCATGAATAAGCACTTTCTGTCCTTCCTTCAGTTGACCGTCACGAATGGTCGCGGCCCAAGCTGTTGCCAGCCCAAGATAGAGACCGCCCAGTGGGACCAGATCTAAATTTTTAGGAACAACGGCAATATTATCAGCTTCATCTGCTAAAATATAGGCCATATAAGTATTCATGAGGGAAAATCCTGCTACATGATCGCCAATCTTAAAGCGTGTTACGTCACTTCCAACAGCTGTTATCACACCTGAAAAATCCTGACCGAGTGAATGAGGAAGTGGCGGAAACAAGTCTTTGGGCATGGTTGGTGCCGGACCATGTGAACGGATGACGATATCTGGATCATTCACACCAATTGCCACTGTCTTGATAACAATTTGATTGGCTGCTGGTTTTGGAATATCAGCTTCTACTATCTTCATGACATCTACAGTTCCATAATGATTCAACATCATTTTTTTCATCAAATTACCTTCTTTCTTAAGAATGATCTTATTATGCCCTCTTACTATAATTTTGAAAAGTACCATATTTTAAGATAGATACTATCTTTTTTGATAGAATAAAGTCAATAAGGTGTTTGAAAAAAATAAACCCTTGAAAAAAATTCAAGGGTTTAGATGCTATGATTTTTCTAACTCATATGTGTAAGCAAATGTTTCTAAAGCGTCTAGGACAGGCATGAATTTGCCTCCCATCTCAGTCAAAGAATATTCGACCTTTGGTGGTACTTGTGGATAGACTTCCCGGTGGATCAATCCATAACTTTCAAGCATGCGGAGTTCCTTTGTCAAGTTGGCTTGGGTAACCATTGGCATTTTACGGCTCAACTCTCCAAAACGAAGCGTTTCATGGCGTAAGAAAGATAAAATCACCATTGTCCACTTACCATGTACGATTTTTTGAACTCCTGCGACTGGACACTCTTTGAATATTTCATTTTTGTCAATCTGTGGCATAAGCACATCACTCCCATATTACTTGACTCTATCATACCACATTTGCCATTTATACATAATCACAAAAACATAGTGGATAAAAGGATTCGCTTCTAATCTCAAACGATACGTGAAACAGACACGAACAAATTTCAACCCATTATCTGCTGTTTTTTCAAAGCATGATCTCTATTTAAATGAAAATATGTCACTGATCAGTTGAAATCTGTTATACGATTTAAAATAGTTTCCCATCATTTCCGGTACATCTTAAATTCTAAAAACAACTCATTATAATGCGACAACATCCGTTTACCCAGATTATCATAGACTTCCAAATTATCGAGCTCATTCATATCCGGATAAAAGCGTTCATCATTTTGAACTTCTTTCGGCAAGAGTTTCTTTGCTCTCATGTTGGGCGTTGCATAACCGACATATTCTGCATTGATCGCCGCATTCTCAGGATCCAGCATAAAATTAATGAACTGATGCGCCCCGTCTACATTTTTTGCGGTCTTTGGAATCACCATATTGTCAAACCATAGATTCGAGCCGTCTTTTGGAATCACATATTCAAGGTCCTCATTTTCACTGAGCATCTCACTCGCTTCACCGGAAAAAGTAACCGCCACACCCGCTTCATTATCTGCCATTAACAATTTGATTTCATCACCAACAATGGCCTTGACATTGGGCGTCATCTTTTTCAACTTGGTGAGAGCCTGCTGCAGGTGGGCTTCATTCGTATCATTCAGTGAGTAGCCCAGACTGTTCAGCCCTAGCCCCATCACTTCCCGTGCTCCGTCGATCAGCAGAATCTGATTTTTTAGCGCCGGATCCCAAAGCGAATCCCATGTGTCAAATGTTTTATCTGGGAACATCTCTTTATTATAAATAATCCCAAGAGTTCCCCAAAAATAAGGAATCGAATATTGATTGCCCTCATCAAATGAAAGATTCATAAACTCAGGATCTATATATTTTTCATTCGGTAGCTTGCTGTGATCGAGCGGAATCAAAAGATCTTCCTCTTTCATTTTATTGATTGCATAGTCACTCGGCACGGCAATATCAAATGTAGTTCCACCCTGCTCGATCTTTGTCATCATGGCTTCATTGGAATCGAATGTCTGGTAAATGACTTTGATTCCCGTCTCTTTTTCAAATTTTGTAATCAGTGAAGGGTCAATATAATCGCCCCAGTTATAAATCGTCAACGTATTACTGCTCTTGCCAGAGTAACCCTCTGCCCGGTTCATTCCAGCAGCAAGTGCCATCATCAACGCCGCCGCAACCAAAACTGGAATGAAAATCTTTAAAAGTGGCTTCATTCTTTTGTCGCCCCCGATCGCAAGGTTTTCGTGTTATTTTTACGATTAATAAAGTAATAACCGATCACAAGTACAATCGTAAATAGGAAAATCAATGTCGACAAGGCGTTGATAGATAGGGAGATCCCCTGCCGTGCCCTTGAATAAATCTCGACTGACAATGTTGAAAAACCATTCCCCGTCACAAAGAAAGTAACTGCAAAATCATCCAGTGAATAAGTTAATGCCATAAAGAACCCAGCCAAAATACCTGGTGTGATATACGGCAGGATTACTTTCGACAAAACATTCCACTGGCTGGCCCCAAGGTCTCTAGCCGCATCGATCAGTGTCGGACTCATTTCCTGCAATTTGGGCAACACCATGAGTACAACAATTGGAATACTGAAAGCAATATGTGAAACAAGTACCGATATAAAGCCCAGTTTCACGCCTAAGATCGTAAAGAAAATCAGGAAACTAGCGCCAATAATCACATCTGGACTTACAATCAGCACATTATTCAAGCTGAGAAGAGAATTTTTCGCAAAAGGACGCGGCATAAATTTGATCGCTAGCGCTCCACAAACGCCGATAATTGTCGCTACCACTGAGCTGAAAAGAGCGATCACAAATGTGTTAAGAACAATAATTAACAGCCGGGTATCTTGAAAGACTTCTTTGTAATAATCAAGCGTGAAACCTTTAAAACCATGCATTGTCCCGCCCGAATTAAAAGAATAGAACATCAAATAGAAGATCGGTGCATACAGTAAAAAAAAGACGATCACTAAATAGATATTGCCCCAGTTTCTTTTTTTCATTTACGCGCACCCCGCTTTCTTTTTGTACCGGTCAGGAACATAATCAGGATCATTGCGATAATCAGAAATACGCCGATCGTTGAACCCATCCCCCAGTCCTGTGTCACAAGAAAATGTTCCTCAATGGCTGTCCCCAGGGTGATCACTCGATTTCCTGCAATCAGACGCGTAATCATAAACAAGGAAAGTGCTGGAATGAAGACTGCCTGACACCCTGCTTTGACCCCATCTAATGTGAGCGGAAAAATCACCCGGCGAAATGTGATCATACTGGAAGCGCCCAAATCCCGCGAAGCCTGTACAAGCGATGGATTGATTTCTTCGATCGCATTATAAATGGGTAAAATCATAAAAGGGATAAAAATATACGTTGAAACAAATAAAAAACTAAAATCGGTAAACAAGATCTGTTTTGTCCCGATCCCAATAAATTCTAAAAACTGATTAGCTGCTCCATACGTACCGAAAATGCCAATAAACGCATAGGCTTTTAGCAATAAGTTGATCCATGTTGGCAAAATAATCAACAAAAGAAAAAGCTGTTTATGTTTGAGCTTTGTCAGCAGGTAAGCCGTTGGATAGGAAATCAGCAAGGTGAACACCGTAATCAGAAACGCATACCAAAAAGAACTCAACGTCATTTTCATATAAACAGGCGTAAAAAAGTTCTGATAGTTCGCAAGGGTTAGCTGCCCATCCACATCAAAAAAAGAGTAATAAACGATCAAGAGAATCGGCGCGATGACAAATAACAAAATCCAAAAACAATACGGAATCAGATAAAAATTACGCGCTCTTCTTGTCATGATGTCGCCTCGTCATAGCTTTCCAACCGCTTATCAAATTCTTCTTCTGTTTCGCCGAGCCTCATGACATGAATCGCTTCAGGGTCGAATGCTAGCCCCAATTCATCCCCTATCTTGGCTTTTTTGGTAGTATGAACTAGCCACTCATTGCCATCCACATCGATACAGCCAATTTCATAATGTACCCCACGGAACAACATCCAGTCGACCGTCACTTGCAGTTTACCTTTTTCAGCTGTTGTAATTTCAAGATCTTCCGGTCTGATCACGATCTCCACAATCTCACTAGAATTGAAACCCTGATCGACACATTCAAACCGCCGACCAACAAATTCCACTTCGAAATCTTGAATCATTTTACCTGATACAATGTTCGATTCGCCGATAAAATCCGCCACAAATCGGTTAATCGGTTCATCATAAATATCAATTGGTGTCCCGCTTTGCTGGATCTCCCCCTTGTTGAGCACAAAAATTTCATCACTCATTGCCAGAGCCTCTTCCTGATCATGCGTCACAAAAATAAATGTGATGCCCAAACGGCGCTGTAAATCGCGTAGTTCATATTGCATTTCCGTGCGCAACTTGAGGTCGAGCGCCGATAGTGGCTCATCAAGCAAAATTACTTCCGGCTCATTAACAATCGCTCGTGCAATCGCGACACGCTGTCTTTGTCCGCCTGACATTTCACTGATTTCCCTTTTCTCATAGCCTGATAAGTTGACAAATCGAAGTGCTTCTTTGACTTTTTCTTCAATCACGTTTTTCTTCATTTTTCTGATTCGTAGACCAAATGCCACATTTTCAAAAACATTAAGATGTGGAAAAAGCGCATAATCTTGAAACACTGTATTGACCGGTCGTTTATTCGCCGGTACCTGATTGATTTTTTTGTCATTCAGATAGATCGCACCCTCTGTTGCCTCCAAAAAACCAGCAATCAGACGGAGAATCGTAGTTTTCCCGCAGCCAGATGGCCCGAGTAGTGTATAGAATTTCCCTTTCTCTATTTCAAAACTCACGTGATCCAGCACTGGCGGATCATCGTCGAATTGCTTGGTAACATTTTCAAAACGAATAATTGTTTCCGGCAAAAGTTTCGCCTCCCTTTATAAATAAGAATCGGTTGCCACCAAAATAAATTTCACTGGTGCATCCGTCAAATTTTTCAACTGATGTGCTTCATACGCTGTAAAATAAACAGCCTCCCGTGCCTCAGCCTGATAATCCTGTTCTCCTAGAGTCACTGTTAGCGTGCCTTCCAGTACGTAGGCAAAAGTTTCTGCAAGGGACGGTTCAAACGACTTGAAGCAGGCAAACGGCGCAATCTCTACAAATACTGGTTCCATCTCCTGTTCATTTGATTCTGGCACTAGCCAGGTAATCTGATAGCCTTTTTCCTCGTCCTCATAAAATGTATGTTCCGCAGCCCCATAAACGACTTTTTGCGTATTATCATCTTCATCAAAAAAATCTTTTGGCTTGATACCTAAAACTTCCAAAAGAGCAAACAGCGTTTCAATCGACGGCGAGCTGAGATTCCGCTCAAGTTGTGAGATATATCCTTTTGAGAGATCCGTTCTCTCGCCTAGTTCTTCTTGTGTCAGATTCTTACTTAAACGTAGATTCTTGATTCGGTTCCCAATATCCATTGCTTTACCCTTTCTCCCAGTTTAGTAATGGTAAACCTATAAGTACACTTGTTTAGTAAAATTAAACTCCAGGTTTACTCAAAGCAAGCATCATTATACAATATTCTCTTATCGACTTCAAGAGGCTCTTACGAATTTTTTTTACAAACCGTAAAAAACCGCAGCAGCTCGGGTTTTCCCGGCTACTGCGGTTTGATCATTCAGACTAGTTCCTCTTCATACAGATAGGTTTCCAAACGATTGAGATTTTGTCTCATTTCTCGCGCTAAATCACGTGAGATTTTCCCTGTTTCAAAAAGCTGCTGGATGTTGTCTCGTTCGAGTTGAATCCCAACAACTTCGACCTCGCGTACTTTCTCTTTCTGTGCACGCTTACGAGTTACCGGTCGCTCCTCTTTCACGCGAGCTAGCCAAAGTAGATGCTCATTTAAAAGTGGACGAAGCAAAGAAGCATTTTCAGGTGTTATTTCTGCTTTCAATCGTTCAATAATCATTTTTTCATTTTCTACTCGTAAAAATTGGATCTCCTTCAATTCGGCTGCTTGTTTTTTCGTAAAGCGCCGGACTTTCCCATCAGATTTTTTCCATTGTTTGGGGTGGAAAAGCATCCAAAATAGCCGCACTATAAACTTCGAGCTCATCCTGATTTTGGTTCGGATCCGTTGTTTGATAGCTGATTCCAGCAAGTTTAAATAATGCTGATAGCGATAACTGTTTTGGGGTGTAATTTGACCATTTTCTAAAAGCTCCATTGTCAGATCACGCTGCCAGTTAATAATCTCAAGTCGTTTTTCTTTTTCTTCGGTAGTCATCCGGTGAGACTGGTCTTCCTGCTCAATATTTTGCAGGCGCCTGCGATAATCGGAGATCACTTGCTCTGTCGCGGTTTGATTTTCCGGCACCATCTGCTCCTTCAAACCGCGAATTACATTTTGAAGAATCTTGATACGAATCATTTTTTCAGCTCGCGCATCATCTGCTGTTGTTTCGTCCTTGCGCGCCAAAATCGGCAGAATGAAAGTTGCCAGCAAGAGCGTTGTCAAAATAACACCCGAAGCCAGACAAATAATCAGCGCCCGTTGTGGAAATAGCTCCCCATTATCCAACACAAACGGAATTGAAAGAGCCGTCGCTAGTGTGACAGCACCACGAACACCCGACAGACTAGTCAAAATAGAAGCCCGCAGTGCTGGCCTTTGCACACGTTTTTGCTTCTTGTAATCACGTCGCCATTCAAACATCCAATAGCCATAGACCCAAAGAAAGCGCAGAATAATCAGCGCAGCCGTAATTAACAGCACATAAAGCAGCACTTGCCAATTGCTGATACCTGAATCCTGCCAGACTACTTCTACGATTGAAGGCAACTGAGTCCCCAAAATTAGGAACACCAGACCGTTTAGTACAAAGATAATGACAGACCAAGTACTTTTCGAAACCATTGTCAGCTGAACTTGTTGCGGATCCATTTTTTTCTGCTCGACAGCGTGGACAATTCCCGCCGCAACAACTGCCAAAATCCCCGAAACATGTAATTCTTCCGCCACTAAATAGACAATAAAAGGTGTCAAAATCTGGATCAGCATTTGAAGTGTCACATCTTCCATACCTAGCCCACGGATCCATTTCAAAAATTGGAATTTCAAAAAGCTTAAAACCAGCCCAACAAGTACGCCACCAACTGCAATGACCACAAAACTGACACTAGCATTCAGTAAACTGAAAGTGCCCGTCACCATCGCTGCAATCGCGAATTGGAAAGCTGTCAAGCCCGATGCATCGTTCATCAAGCCCTCCCCTTCTAGAAGATGAGAAATCCGTTTGGGCAAGTTGATCCTCCCGGAGAGCGAACTAACAGCCACAGCATCTGTCGGAGCAAGTGAAGCAGCGAGCGCAAAAGCAGCAGCCAGCGGAATCGTCGGAATCATCCAATTGACAAAATAGCCGATCACGAGCACCGTCACGAAGACCAGCCCTAGTGCTAGTACTAGAATGGGTACTTTTAGCCGCCACAATGCCCGTTTATCCGTCCTCACCCCATCATTGAATAAGAGAGGCGCAATAAACATGACCAAAAACAGTTCGGGATTCAATGTCAGATCATAATGAAGCGGCAATAAAGCAATTAAAATCCCCAGTCCAATTTGGATCAACGGAATCGACACAAATGGAATGAAACGATTGATCAGATTAGAAATAAAAATAGCCACTAACAACAATAATACAAATAAAAAAAGTTCCAAAAGGTTTCCCCCTTACTTGCCCACCTTCTCTTTAAAGAAAAGCTGGTTCTCCCAAAAACCACGAAACAGAACCAGTGTCATCTACTGATCCTGTTCATTTTTATACCGGTTAATTTCTTCGTTTAAATTCCGCATCTTGTCGTCTAATTGACGCACGATTAATGCTGCTTCCTTTAATTCATCCGTCAAATGTTTCGGCGCTTCATGTTGATACTTATAATAAATTTTATGCTCCAAACTGGCCCAAAAATCCATAGCAACTGTGCGAATCTGAATTTCGACCACCATTCGCTCAGAACGGTTTGTCAAAAAGATCGGTACCTCACATAAAAGATGCAAACTGCGATATCCACTTGGTTTAGGCTGATTCACATAGTCTTTCACGCGCAAAATTTTCAGATCGCTTTGACTTTCGAGCATTTCTTGAATTTTGAAAATATCTGATACAAAAGAGCAGCTGATTCGGATTCCCGCAATGTCATGGACGTGTTCACGAGCATTTTCCGGCGTAATATCCAGCCCCTTTTTTTCAAGCTTGGCACCGATACTTTCAAAACTTTTCACACGCGATTTAATATGCTCCATCGGATTATAATCATGAATAAATTGAAACTCTTCATTTAAGATTTTTAATTTCGTATTGACTTCTTCTAGTGCGAAACGATGCAGTAACATAACGTTGCGCCATTCCTTTAATTCATTTACAGAAGGTTGCACATTGTTTCCCTCTTTCTTTATCATTCTCCCTACTATGTTACTACAAATTCCGTAAAAACGCTTTTAAATTGGTAAAAACTTAGGACTTTCTCAGGAGATTTTCATAAAAAAAGCAGAAATCCAGCAAGTATTTTAAAACAGATTTGCCCTTGCCAGATTTCTGCACCTATTTATTTTTGTTTTCGACTTTCAATTTCTTTCTGTACTTTCCGCAAAGCCTTCTTGCTGCCGCGCTCAAAGTCATGTTCTTCTTTACGACTCTCATAAGACTCAAACAGTTGTCGCAAATCATAACCATGCGGGTAGAGCTCACTTGCAGAAAACAGAAGCCGTATGCGTTTTGCAGGCACTTGTAATGTTTTACCCTCTTGGAAAACGGTGATCTGTCCATGACGCATTTCTGAATCGTAAACAAGTGCCGCTTCTTTCGTGTCCAGTAGCTCGACCTTGTCGCCACATTGATAAGTGGATACTTCTTGCTTGGACGGTGTTGTAGCTTTCATAACCGGAAATTGCTTTTTCTGGAAATGAGTCGGTGGGTTGTCCATATAATAAGCTGCTTTTTCAATGACCGCCACATTCAGCTGCATTTTCTTCGCAATAAATAAAGCATGACTGGCGCCTGAACGGTCCAGTAGCAGTTGATATTTTGGGATCAATGTTTCTTGGGTGAAGGCCATGGCCGCATTTTTGAAATCCGGATGAGCCTTGCCGAACTGTTTGATCGCTTCATAGTGTGTGGTGACAACGATCAGCGCACCCTTTTCATAGCAGCTTTCTAGAATAGCTTTGGCCAGCGCTGCCCCTTCATTTGGTTCTGTCCCGCTGCCGATTTCATCAAAAAGCAAGAGACATGGACGGGAAATTTGTTTTTCGATCAGCGCGATATTGGCCATATGTGAGGAAAAGGTGCTCAAAGCATTGTCAATACTTTGGTCATCACCGATATCCACGAATAATTCTTTTAAAAAGGCAATTTCTGAACCTTCGTCTGCTGGAATGAACAAACCTGAAAGTGCCATCAGCGTGAGTAATCCTACCGTTTTCAGAACAACGGTTTTCCCGCCAGCATTTGGTCCCGTGATGATCAGACCGCGAAAACTTTCACCCAATTGAAAATCAAGTGGAACAGCCATTTCACGAGCAATGAAAGGATGTCTCGCCTGATGAAGCATGATTTTTTCCTCTTCATTCACAATAGGTCGTGTTGCTTCCATTTCTCTTGCCAGCTGACCGCGTGCAAAAATCAAGTCAAATTCCGCAATAATCGCCAAATTTTCGAGAATCGGCTGCAGCTCAGCCATAATTTCGCCGGAAAGCAGCGCCTGAATTTGATAGATTTCGTTCTGTTCACTGACTTTTAGCGCCTGCCACTCATCATTTAGTTTGCTGACAGCCTCAGGTTCAATAAATACGGTTGTACCCCGCCCGTTTTCTTCAATGATCGTCCCCTTGATCTGTTTTTTATAGCTAGCTTTGACTGGCACCGTATAGCGATCATTTTTCTTTGTTATGAAAAAATCCTGCAGCATTGGCTGGTTGGTGCGGTTGCGAATGAATTTATGCAGCCGCTCGGTCAATTTCGCCTCACAGGCACTTGCCGCCTGCCTGATTTTTCGTAACGAACTGGATGCTTCATCCGCCACCTGACCGTTTCGAATCGATCGATCAATAAGTTGTTCCAGCTCTGGAAATTCTTCAAGTGCCTCACTGTATTTGGCTAAATCATGTGCCATTGACTGATTTTTTTGCAGAAAACGCCTAATTCGACCTGCACTGCGTAAAAAGTCAGCTACTTGCTGGAATTCACTCGGCTCTAAAATGAATTCCTTCTGCAATTTAGTGAAAATCGACTGAATCTCCCCAGCGGCACTTAGTGGTAATTTCTGTCCACTATCTAAAATTCGTTTGGCCTCTTCTGTTTCATTCAGTTTTTGCTGGATTGCCGCCCAACTAGATAGCGGTCGAACCTTTCTTGCAGCTTCTCGCCCGCGATCACTGTAGACATGAGTGGTTAATTGTTCAATAATCCGATTAAATTCTAAAGTTGTCATTGTTTTTTCATTCATAAATAAAGGCTCCTTTTTATTTGCCCAAAAACACTGCGTCCGCAAAAAAAGCTGCAGGATCCCTGCAGCTTTGGTACACACATAGACGTGCGTCCTTCGAAAGCATTTTTGGCATCTTTTTTAGGCACACTGAAAAACACTCTAATTGAGTCTGTTTTTTCAGTGATTCAATTCCTAATTAAAAGAGCCCTACACTCATCAAAAGCACCTCGAATTTTTTAAGCGGACGCTTAACTTTCCCCCTTAGTGTAGGCGGTTTCGTCTCGGATGTCAAGGGTCATCACAAATTGAACCCCTTTTGGACCTAAAAAACTTTCCCCTGTATAGGTAAAACCTGTTTTTTCATAAAGTCTACGTGCCGCTAGATTAGCTTCATTTACTCCCAGTGTAATCAGTCGTTTTGTTGGAAATTCTTGACATACAAATTCAGGTAGCTTTAAAAGTGCCCGTTCTGCATGACCTTGCCGCATAAAACGTGAATCTGTCGAAAAACTACGAATCAGCAAGGCTTCCGGTTCTAATGTATATTTTCGCGTAACAGCTCCTCCGTCTAAAACAAAAAAACAGACCAGTTGCTCTACGTTATAGCCCAGTATGGGAAAATATGCCTCTTCTTTTAACATTTGGTGAATACAATCAAGCGGCTGACTGGAATAAAACTGCATCTCTTCCGTTAAATAATACTGCTCTATATCTTCTATTAAATGATTTTGATAACGTGTTAATCGCACTTTTTTCCCTCCTTCGCTTATTTTAACAAAAGGCTGCACATAACAAAAATTTTTTGAAAACTGCTTTTTTTCAACAAAGGGTTGCAATCTTGTCTTAACTATTTTAAGATAGAATTTGATTTAAATAAAAAATCCTCATCAAACTGGTGAGGTAGAGGTTGCAGGAATCACTAGTAAATCGTTTTAGGAGCGCTTTTTCCGTTTGAAAACGATGGAACAGGAAACCTGCCGAAGTGTCAGTTCGATTGCGCGAACTTGATGCTGGGACAGTTCTCGAAAGGGGCTGGACTGCTGTAGCCAACTGTTGGGCTATGGGTGTGCTATCTGACAGGATGATGCTGGTTGAACGAAGACTCTTCCAAGCCGCGCTTCTTTTCGGAGCCGGTTTTTTGTTTTGCAGACCGTTCGACTCGCCAAGCACATCTACCTCCGTTATTTAAAAACAATAAAGCAAAGAAAGGTAGATTTAGTTTGAAAAAAGAAAACAATGGGGAGATTAAACGTTCCCTTAAAACGCGTCATTTATCGATGATCGCAATTGGCGGTTCGATCGGCACAGGGTTGTTTCTAGCCAGCGGAAATGCCATCGCAACAGCCGGTCCTGGCGGCGCACTGGTTGCCTACTCAGCAATCGGTATCATGGTCTTCTTCTTAATGACCAGTCTTGGCGAAATGGCTACCTATATGCCTGTTTCTGGATCATTCAGTACTTACGCCAGTCGCTTTGTCGATCCAGCATTTGGTTTCGCTCTTGGATGGAATTACTGGTTCAACTGGGCGATCACACTTGCTGTTGACATTTCGACGGCTGCTTTGATTGTGCAATTCTGGTTTCCAAACACCCCTGGCTGGATCTGGAGCGCCATCTTTCTCATTTTAATTTTCGGCTTGAATGCCTTATCCGTCCGCGCTTACGGTGAATCTGAATATTGGTTCTCCATTATTAAAGTAGCCACTGTTATCATTTTCTTGATCGTTGGTGTGCTGACCATTTTCGGCATTCTCGGCGGTGAATACATGGGCTTCAAAAACTTCACAGCAGGCGAAGCACCTTTTAAAGGCGGATTTTTCGCTATTCTAGGAACATTTCTAATCGCCGGCTTTTCTTTTCAGGGGACAGAACTTGTCGGAATTGCTGCCGGTGAAAGTGAAACCCCTGAAAAAAGTGTTCCGAAGGCCATCAAACAGGTTTTCTGGCGGATTCTGCTTTTTTATATTTTTGCGATTTTCATTATCGGTCTGATTATTCCTTATACCAGCCCAAATTTGCTCGGCAGTGGCGCGGAAGACATTGCGATCAGTCCATTCACTCTTGTTTTTGAAAAAGCTGGCCTGGCCTTCGCTGCCTCTGTTATGAACGCTGTCATTTTAACATCGGTTCTTTCAGCTGGGAACTCAGGGCTATATGCTTCCACTCGAATGCTCTGGTCGCTTGCTGAAGATGGAAAAGCTCCTCGTTTTTTGAAAAAGGTCAACCGGCGAGGTATCCCGATTGCGGCGCTGGTTGTGACAACGCTTGTTGGCGCTATGACTTTTATTACTACACTTTCAGAAAATGGATCTATCATCTATACATGGCTGCTTAGCGCGTCTGGACTTACCGGTTTTATCGCTTGGGTCGGCATTGCTGTCAGTCATTACCGTTTCCGCCGAGCTTTCATCAAACAAGGACATGATTTAAGCGAACTGAAATATCGAGCCAAATTTTTCCCATTTGGTCCACTCTTAGCGCTTGTTCTCTGTATACTGGTAATCATCGGACAAGATTACAACTCCTTCATGCATCCAGACTTTTCCAATCCGGCTTGGTGGCAAAAAATCGCCGTCTCTTACATCGGGTTACCCATTTTCCTAGGCTTCTGGGGAATTTATAAAGTGACGAAGAAAACAAAAGTTATCAAGTTGGAAGAAGCTAAATTTGATCACCCTGAATCATGATTTCCCATATATACTACTCAAAAAAGGCGATAGACAACGGATATTCATCCAGTCTATCGCCTTTTTATGCTCATTTATACATTCACTTCATTACGAATCGGCTCACTTGTTGGCTTTGTAAAGGCTGCTATCAAGAGCCCTACCACAAAACCGGTCAGTGCAAAACTGATCCAGCCAAGCGAAATCGAATAAAAAGGAATGAAGTGACCGAAGAATTCGTTAATGGCCACAATGGGAACGTGAAAAGCATTGAGCCCTTCCACCAAACTGATAATGCCTGTAAATGCCATTGTTGTAACGTAGACAACTTGCCGACCTTTAAAAAGTGGATTAAGAAATGTCAGTAAAATCAACACAATTGTCAGCGGATATATCATCATCAATACCGGCGTCGAAAAAGTAATCAGATTATTTAAACCAACATTTGCAACTAAGCAGGCAAACGCTGAAAAGATCACAACATAATGCCCATACCGAATTTTAGGATAAAGTTTTTGGAAATAACTGGCACAAGCTGAAATCAAGCCAATGCTTGTTGTTAGACAGGCCAGTGCAATGATAACAGCTAATAAAATCTGTCCAAAATTACCAAAGTAAAACGCTGCAGCTCCAGATAAAATCGGTCCCCCATTATCGAACACACCCAATGTCCCTGCACTCATCGAACCAATGTAAGCAACAAACACATAAATAATGGCTAGACAGCCTACAGCAATCAGCCCAGTTTTTAAACAAGCTGAAGCAATGGCCCTTTTCGACTGGGCTCCTTTTGCCTTGATGGCATTAATCACAATAATCCCAAAAACAAGTGAAGCAAGGGCATCCATCGTATTGTAACCATCTACAAAACCTGAGGTAAATGGCACTTGAATAAAATCACCGATTGGCGCTGACTGCTCACCAAGCGGCCGTATGACTGACGCAATAATCAAAATAAGAATAAAAACGAGGAGAGTGGGCGTTAAATATTTGCCCACCCGATCGACAATTTTGGATGGAGACAGTGATAACCACAAAGAAATTCCGAAAAAAATCACCGTAAAAATAAATAATGCCAACTTATGTGAGCCTTCACCCAAAAAAGGCGCAATCCCTATTTCAAATGAAACTGTCCCCGTCCGTGGCAAAGCGAAGAATGGACCGATTGTCAAATAAAGGACAACCGTGAATATCACACCATAAAGTGGATGCACGCGACTTGCCAAGTTTTCCAAATCATTACTTCCTGAAATCCCAATTGCCAGCACACCAAGCAATGGTAATCCTGCTCCCGTCAGCAGAAAACCAATAATTGCCGGCCATACATTTGTTCCTGCCTCTTGTCCCAATTGTGCTGGAAAAATTAAGTTGCCGGCTCCGAAAAATAAGGCAAACAACATCAAGCCGATCACTAGATAAGCAGAAAATGAAAGTTTTTTATCCATAAAAAGACCCCTTTATCTAAATATTCTTAAAGTAGGTCTAGCATAGCGGATAATTGGGTCAAAAGCAATAAAGAAAGGGGATATTAGCTCAATAGTCACGACACCAGAATCGTTATATTCACACGAATCAGGATAAATTTACTGAAAACTTTTTCATTACTCTATTTTTCGAATTATTATGAATATAACTCTATATTATTGTCGTAAAATACGTGCCGCTTTCTGGTTAAGCGCGAGAATCGTTTCTCTTTCCTGTTCTGTCAATTCACTCGCCAATTTTAAGAATGCCTTAATGGTATAACTATTGGCAGGAATCTGACGAATAACGCTCTCCCCTTTTTTGGTCAGCCTCACAAAATAATAGCCTTTGATTGGTAACAATATCAGCAAACCTTTTTCAACGAGTACTTTGACATTTTCGCGTCCGATCGTTCCTTCCTTCGATTTTTCACGAAGCAGCGTCTCATAGTCAAATTCGCCTTCTTCTTTTATCCAGTAAAGCAGTTCAAATTGTTTCGGTGTCAGTCCGAACCCTGCCTGATTCTCCAGTGTTAAGTTCTTAAGCGCATGTGCGATGGTATGATAATGAAGCAAGAGCTGTTCTGCGAAGTCCATTTCTTGAATCATTGTTTTCATTCATTTCGCCTCCTTGCTTTATTTTATCATCAAAAAACGGGATTATATCGCCCTTTACATAAATATAAATAAAAATTTACAAATTAATTATTTTAAATTAGTTGCTTATTTTAAGTAAGAGTGATATAGTTTACTCATAAACAATGAAATGTTTACTTTTCCAATAAACAGGAAAAAAACGAGTAGACTGATAAAATGGAGGAATGAAAAAAATGGCAAATGAAAAATGGAATGTTGATCCGGCACACAGTTCAATCGAATTTCAAGTCAAACATATGATGGTTTCAAAAGTGAAAGGAACTTTTAACGCATTCACAGCAGACGTGAACATGGATCCTGAAAACCTTCAGGAGGCGAGCATTCAATTTTCAGTTGAAGCGGCAAGTATCGATACGCGCCAAAGTCAACGTGACGGTCACCTGAAAAGTCCTGACTTCTTCAATGTTGAGGAATATCCGCATATTACTTTCAAGTCCATTGACATCTCACCAGATGGAGATGATGAATATGAAGTAACGGGGGACTTGACGATCCGTGATATCACAAAACCCATCACTTTCCATGTAACTTATGAAGGTTCCGGTAAAGATCCAAACACAGGTAATATGGTAGCAGGCTTTGAAGGACGAGGTAAATTCAATCGTAAAGATTTTGGCTTGAATTATAACGCAGCACTTGAAACTGGCGGCGTATTGATTGGGGACGAAGTAAAACTCAACATTCAAATCGAAGCAAGTAAATAAGCAAATAAAAATCCCGTAAGGAAATCCTTACGGGATTTTTTGTTATGGTTATCAGGAGCGTTCAAGCAGCATCGCAAGTCCTAGCCCGCCGCCAATACATAATGACGCCACACCGAGCTTTTTCTCCTCTTGAATAAGCGCATGAACAAGCGTTGTAACAATTCGGGCACCCGAAGCACCGATCGGATGTCCAAGCGAGACTCCACCACCATAAATATTGACACGCTCTTTTTCTAGCTCAAGTTCTTTTTCCACAATCAGTGAGGAAGCAGCAAAAGCCTCGTTAATCTCAAATAAGTCAATATCCTTTGTCTCTAGACCTGTTTTCATCAAAAGCTTTCTGATGGCAATAATCGGTGAGATCCCCATATCTGCAGGAGCCGTTCCGATTTCCGCATAATCCCGAATCACCGCCAAATATGACAGTTGATGCGCATCTGCATACTCTTTCGAAGCAAGCAGAATAGCCGACGCCCCGTCATTCAATGTGGATGCATTCCCAGCTGTGATGGATCCATCTGGTAAAAAGACTGTTTTCAATGCGCCCAATCTCTCAAGTGAACTATTTTCACGGATGCCTTCGTCTTTGGCTAATAGCAGTTCCCCATTCTCTGTAACAGGAATCATTTCATGATCGAATTTACCCATCTTTGCAGCCTTGGCCGCCTTTTGATGAGACATTAGTGAAAAACGATCCTGTGCGTCACGACTGATCCCGTGAGTTTCTGCCAATTTCTCAACCGTCAGTCCCATATGCGTTTTTGAAAAAGCATCAGTCAAACCATCACAGATCATGCTGGAAACCGGCTCCCCGTATTCATTTGTCTCTGGATCATACGGCTTGACAAGCGGTGCCTGAGACATACTTTCTGTCCCGCCCGCAAGCACTAGATCAGCCTCGCCAAGTTGGATCAATTGCCGCGCAAGTACGAGCGCTTTTAAGCCAGAACCGCAAACCTCATTAATGGTCATGGCAGGTACCGTTTCCGGAATACCACTTCCGATTGCCACCTGACGCGCAACATTTTGACCGCTTCCACCTTGGAGAACATTTCCAAAAATCACCTGATCAATCTGTTCAGCTGAAACAGCTACTCTATTTAAAAGACCTTCTGTTACGACAGTGCCAAGTTTCGCTGCCGAAAGACCTCGCAAGCTTCCTTTATACTTCCCTACTGGGGTGCGTGCTGCATCAATAATTACGACTTCCTTCAAATAAACCGCCTCCACAAAAATATGATAATCCCTTTTGATTGCTGTAAAACTTTAAAATGCGAACAGTTTTCACATCTTTTCGCCTCTCTTATGATATACTAAAACAGAATCTTTTTCACTAACAAAGAGGTGTAAATATGAAAATCGGAATTGATTGTCTTTCTTTTTTTATCCCAGATTTATTTTTAGATATAGCTGAGCTGGCTGTGGCACGTGACACGGACCCGGCCAAATTCAAAATCGGCATCGGGCAGGATCAAATGGCTGTCCAACCAGTCACCCAAGATATTGTGACACTTGGAGCAAATGCCGCAAAAAAAATCGTCACAGATGCCGACCGAGCACTCATCGATATGGTCATCGTCGGGACTGAATCAGGCACTGATTTTTCCAAGGCGAGTGCTGTTGTAATCCATCAATTGCTCGGCATCCAGCCATTTGCCCGTTCTTTTGAAATCAAAGAAGCTTGCTACGGGGGGACTGCTGCTGTACAATTGGCAAAAGAATATGTCGCCAGTCATCCTGATCGCAAAGTACTTGTGATTGCCAGCGATATCGCACGCTACGGTCTGAATTCAGGCGGTGAAGTCACGCAAGGCGCCGGCGCAGTGGCTATGCTCATTACAAAAGATCCACGTGTACTCGTTTTGGCAGATGACAATACTTTCCTGACAGAAAATGTCTATGACTTCTGGCGTCCCGCCTACAGCGAATTTCCTGTTGTCGATGGGCCACTTTCGAATACGACTTACATTGAGTCTTTCCAAAAAGTCTGGCGCCGTCATCGTGAAATAAGCGGTCTAACACTTAGTGACTTTGATGCACTCAGCTTCCACATTCCTTACACAAAAATGGGGAAAAAGGCTTTGCTCAGCGTATTGGATGAAACAGATGAAGCCACCCAGGAACGACTTCTCGCGCGCTATGAGGAAAGCATTCGTTATAGCCGCCGAATTGGCAATCTTTATACTGGCTCTCTCTACATGGGACTGATTTCCCTGCTTGAAAACAGCACAGCACTGACTGCTGGAAGCAAAATCGGCCTATTTAGCTATGGTTCTGGCGCTGTGAGCGAATTTTTCACAGGCTACCTGGCAGAAGGCTATCAAAATCATCTCTTCCCGACCACACACCAAGAATTACTTGAAAACCGTCGCCAAGTCTCTATCCCAGAATACGAAGAACTTTTTGTTCAAAAACTACCGGCTCACGGTGAAAGTGCTACTTATGATGATCCAATGCGTTTTTCTATTCAAAAAGTGGAAGGAGACATTCGCTACTACCGCGAAACAGAAGGCTAAAAAGCTCCTTCAACTTTCAATAATAAACGGAATATCGCTAAAAGAGAAGCAGGTCGCTCAAAACCTGCAATCTTTAAGCTAAAAGAAGCGTCTCTTTTTGAAACGCTTCTTTTCTGCGAGTGAATTTCTGCAAATAACAGCTAGTATTCTGATGCGATTTAGGCTAAAATAGTTTTATTATGCATTTTTAAAACAAGGGGGAATCCATTTGGAAAAGAAGCAGAATGAACAGCTTATCGGTATTGCTGCTGGTGCGATCGCCTATGTAATCTGGGGCATCCTACCGATGTACTGGAAGCTTGCTGCACAGGTTCCAGCCGGTGAAATTCTTGCTTATCGCATCTTGTGGTCATTTGTCTTCATGGTATTTCTCATTGCCATTTTAAGAAAGACACAAGAAGTTTGGGCAGAAATTCAGCATGTGCTGAAAAATCCGCGAACAGCTATTTTAATTACATGTGCAGCTATATTGATTACAGTCAATTGGTTTACTTTTATCTTTACAGTAAATAGCGGCCATGTAACGGAAGCTAGCTTAGGCTACTATATTAATCCACTCGTCAATGTGCTGATCGCGATGATTTTTCTGAAAGAACGACTGACTCGTGCGGAGATCGTAGCAGTTTTACTTGCTTTTATCGGTGTGATGATTTTGTCTGTTCATGGCGGTCGCATTCCTTACGCTGCACTGATTATGGCCGTGAGTTTCAGTCTATATGGTTTGATCAAAAAATATGTGCCAGTATCTACCTATACAGGACTAACACTTGAAACTGTGATTATTGCGCCATTTGCATTTATTTATCTATTATTTTTTGCCCAAAATTTCTTTATGAGTTTTGACATGAAGACAGATTTGGTAATGGCTGGTCCTGGTATTGTGACAGCGATCCCGTTGCTACTTTTTGCTACTGCCGCGAAAAAAATCAGTTATACAATGGTCGGATTCTTGCAGTATATTGGTCCGACTCTTATGTTCATCTTAGGTGTTCTCGTTTATCAGGAAAGTTTTGATCATACAGAATTGATTGCTTTTCTGTTCATTTGGGCAGCCATCCTGACATTTACGTTTGCACACATACTCATTGCACGCAAGAGTAAACAGTTAGAAAATGCTGCAAAACACATAAAAGCCAATTCCTGATATAATAGGGATTGGCTTTCTATTTGCTTACAAAAGGAGTGAGAAAAAATTGACAACAACTCATTTGCTGCTTGCAAATTTGCCAAGGATACATACGACTGAGCTAGGACTTGTAAGAATCAAGAAAAACTTGTCTCTGGATACCGAGCAAGTAATCGACTGGTGCAAAGCCAAAATCAGCTCGCCTCATGCCTGTATAACCAAAAAAGGTAAGAATTGGTATGTGAAAACAGACGACTGTATACTGACGATTAACGCCTACAGTTATACGATTATTACTGCACACAAAAATAAATAGTCCCCTTATATTTTATAAAAGGAGTTGAACGATACATGGCCCATAAAACTAACGCCTGTCGACTGCTGGATCAGAAAAAAATTCCTTATACACTACATGAATATACGTTTTCAGAAGATGCTCTTGATGCTGTCCATGTTGCGCAGGAAACCGGTCAGGATCCTGGAAAAGTTTTTAAAACCCTTGTGGCAAATGGAGACAAAACGGGTCATCTAGTCGCTTGTATACCTGCTGATCGCACGCTAGATCTAAAGAAACTGGCCAAAATCAGTGGCAATAAAAAATGTGAGCTGATTCATGTAAAGGATTTGGAAAAAATCACCGGATACATTCGCGGTGGCTGTTCACCAATTGGGATGAAGAAGTTGTTTCCAACTTTTCTCGACCAATCTGCAGATCAAAAAACACCTATTTTTATCTCAGCAGGAAAACGCGGTTTACAAGTAGCGCTGGCACCAGAAAACCTTCTTGAAATCACCCGTGGTCGAATGACTCCACTCACATAAAAGTTAGCATCCGTCGGCAACTCGAAAAGAAGAGAACCTAAAATTAAGCAATCCGTCCATTTTTTGAGAATGGTTTTTTGCATAAATTTAGGTTCTTTTTCATTTTATTTCCAGTTTGTTTTTATCTTAATCACAATCAGTCTCCGTACAACTTTCGGAACGTTTAGCAGTCGTAGCGGCTGATTTGACTGTCTTAGCTATACTGCCGACTGGATCACTTTCACGGGCTCGCTTAACTGTGCTGCCGATTTTTTCTACCGGTGCACTTTCCCTTACCTTTTGGCGAATGGTGATATTGATACCTGTTTTTGCTGACTGAGTCGTTGTCTTTTGGTCGACACCTTGATCAACTAACTGTTTCTTCGCAATGGAAAGCATCAGTTTGATTCGATTCAACTGATTCACAGAACTCGATCCCGAGTCATAATCGATTGACATGATATTGGCCTGCGGGTACAGTTTTTTCAGTCCTTTGATCATCCCACGCCCAGTGATATGGTTGGGCAAGCAGGCGAATGGTTGCAAGCAGGCGATATTCGGTACATCACTATCGAGCAACTCAAACATTTCACCCGTTAGGAACCAGCCTTCCCCCATTTTATTTCCTAGTGATAGTAGTTTGCTGGCCTTCTCTGCGATGACTTCAATACTTTCCGGTGCTGTAAACCGTTCACTTGCCCGCAGCGCTTCATTCACCGGCTTGCGGAACTGATTGATCAGCGGAATTGCTAGACTTTGTTTCGCAAAAGATTTCACTTTAGAACGGTTGAACGTGTTAGCTGCAAAATGATCATCATAGCAGCAATAAAGCAAGAAGTCTGAAAGATCCGGAACAACAGCTTCGCCACCCTCTTGTTCGATTACATCAACGATTTGATTGTTGGCACCTGGATGGAATTTCACCAGGATTTCACCCACAACCCCTACACGCGGTTTCACTTCATCTGTAATCGGCAATTGATCGAACTTTGCTACCATTTCTTGAGCAAGTTTTTTATAAGCTTTGAAGGAATAATGACGCATCAGTTCTTTACCTTTTTCCAGGTATTCAGCGAACAGCGCATTGGCTGATTCTTTTTCAACCTCGTAAGGACGCGTCCGGTACAACATCCGATCTAATCCGTCACCCAGTGCGATCCCAGCCATAAATCGCGTTAGAACTTTTGGTGTCATTTTAAAGCCAGGTTGTTTTTCCAAGCCATTTGCATTCAGTGAAATAACCGGGATATGCTCCATGTCCGCTTCTTTCAAGGCTTTTTTCAGCATTGAAATATAGTTCGTAGCCCGACATCCTCCACCAGTTTGTGTCATTAATACAGCCAATTTATCCAAGTCATAATGACCATGTTTTAATGCATCCATCATTTGACCGATCGTCAAAATCGCCGGATAGCAAGCATCATTATTGACATACCGTAAACCTTCATCAACAGCACGCGGTGTCACAGCTGGCAAAACTTCCAATTGATAACCCGTTTCACGTCCAGCAGCTTCAAGCAGTGCAAAATGCGTTGGTGCAAGTTGTGGTGCTAAAATCGTATACGTTTTCCGCATTTCTTTTGTAAACAGCGGCCGTTCTTTTGGTGCTGGCATCGGCAGTGGTTTAATCTCATTTTTATCCCGTTCGCTGATGGCTGCTTTCAATGAACGAACCCGAATCCGTGCAGCACCCAGATTATTGATCTCATCGATTTTCAGTAAAGTGTATACTTTGTTATGTCCTTCAATGATCTCTTGACACATATCTGTCGTGATTGCATCCAACCCGCAGCCAAAGGAAGTTAGCTGAACAAACTCCAGATTTTCTTGTGTGGCTGTAAAACTTGCCGCTCGATAAAGACGCGCATGATATTTCCACTGATTTTCAACCCTTAGTTTAAAATCAATTTTACCCAGATGCGAAATCGAATCCTCCGTCAAAACAGCCATACCGTTCATCGTGATCAATTCCGGAATGCCGTGATTGACTTCTGGATCAATATGATAAGGGTGTCCGGCTAGAACGATTCCTTTGATGCCATTCTTTTCAATATAATGCAGCGCGGCTTCTCCTTCTTGCTGAATATCCTTTCGTGCCTGTTCGGCTTCTTTAAGACCAGCTTGAACCGCCGCTGTCATTTCCTCAGCCGGGATTTCTGGGAATGTTTTTTGCATCGCTGAAATCAGTGCTTTTTCATTGTCGAGTGTCAAAAATGGGCTATACATTGGAATATTTTGTTCTTCTAACGCATCCACATTGACGCGGATCACTTCTGGATAACCAGCGACAACTGGGCAGTTGAAATTATTCGTTGCTTCTCCAAATTCTGGTTTTTCATAGACAACAGATGGATAGAAAATGGCGTCCACCTTTTTGCGAATTAGATCCATGATATGTCCGTGTGTCAATTTTGCCGGATAGCAGACTGCTTCTGATGCAATAGTTTCGATCCCCTTATCATAAAGGTTTTTCGAAGACTTAGAAGAAAGCTGGACACGATAGCCCAGTTTATCAAAAATCGTGAACCATAGCGGATAGTTTTCATATACATTCAGGGCACGAGGAATTCCGATTGTTCCGCGTGTAGCCTCTGATTTTTTAAGCGGTTTATAGTCAAAGATCCGTTTTGCTTTATAAGCATACACATTGGGCAGAACATTCCGTTTCGACTCCACACGTTCCCCGCGTTCACAACGGTTCCCACTGACAAAAGCACGATCATCATCAAAACGAGTGATGGTCAATTGGCAGGTGTTACTGCAAAGATTACAGCGTGACTGTGATGTTTCAGCACGAAAGTCCCGTAGTTTTTCAAGCACGAGCATTTCTGTCACTTCGCCAGTTTCGTAATTTTCTTTGGCAATAAGCGCAGCCCCGTAAGCGCCCATCATACCGGCAATATCTGGCCGTACGACTTCCCGTTCAGTCAAAAGTTCAAAAGCACGTAAAACAGCCTCATTATAAAAGGTTCCGCCCTGAACGATCACTTTGTCGCCAATATCTTTTGGACTGCGTAACTTAATGACTTTTTGCAGTGCATTTTTCACAACTGAATAAGCTAGTCCAGCAGAAAGGTCTTCCATGCTGACGCCCTCTTTTTGGACCTGCTTCACTTTTGAATTCATAAACACCGTACAACGAGACCCCAGATCAACTGGTTCCTTTGCTTTAAGGGCACAGCTTGCAAAATCCTCGATTGACAAATTCAACGTTTTTGCAAAAGTTTCCAGGAACGAACCGCAACCAGCTGAACAAGCTTCATTCAGCATCAAACTGTCGAGCGCCCCATTTTTAATCTTCATACACTTCATATCTTGCCCGCCAATATCCAGAATAAAATCAACATCCGGCAAGAATTCCCGTGCTGCGCGGTAGTGGGCCACCGTTTCGATCTCCCCAACGTCAATCTTCAGCGCTGCCTTGATTAGTGATTCCCCGTAGCCTGTAATCCCCGATTGTACAATTCGAATGGATTCAGGCAACTGTTCATAAAGCTCACTCGTCGCATCAATAACTGACTGAAGCGGATTCCCCTTATTACTTCCATAATACGTATAAAGGATCTCACGTTCTTGACTCATCAAAATCAGTTTTGTCGTTGTCGACCCGGCATCGATGCCCAAATAAGCATCTCCTGCATAGTCTGCTAATTCACGCCGCGGAGCTTTCATCGTGTCATGACGCTTTCTAAACTCCTCCAGATCAGCTTCATCTTCAAATAAAGCAGGCAGTGTTACTGTATCCTTTGCCATTTGTCCCAGATCCATTTTCATCAATTTTTTGATCAGAGAATCAATGTGGAAAGGTTCATCTTCTACACCTGTAAAAGCAGTACCCAGTGCAATGAAATATTCCGCATTATGCGGTGCGATAATTTCGTCCTCTTTCAGCTTCAATGTTTCGACAAAACGATAACGAAGCTGATCTAGAAAAGTTAAAGGCCCCCCTAAGAAAGCTACTTTTCCGCGGATAGGACGACCGCATGCCAATCCACTGATTGTTTGCGTCACAACACTTTGGAAAATGGACGCGGCTATATCTTCTTTTCTTGCACCTTCATTCAATAAAGGCTGTACATCTGTTTTCGCAAAAACACCGCACCGAGAAGCGATGGGATAAATCGTTTGAGCACCTTGTGCGTATTCATTCAATCCATTGGGATCGGTTTGCAGTAAAGTTGCAATTTGATCGATAAAGGCACCTGTTCCGCCTGCACAAGCATTATTCATCCGCTGCTCAATTCCGCCACTGAAATAAATAATCTTGGCATCTTCTCCGCCAAGTTCAATAACGACATCTGTTTCTGGTATGACCTGTTCTACTGCTTCTGTACAGGCAATCACTTCCTGTACAAAAGGCACGCCCAAAAATTGGGAGATGGATAACCCTGATGAACCAGTAATTTTGAACGTCATTTCCTCTGTTTGACATTTTTTCTTTAAGTCCTGCATGATTTCTAGTGTAACTTTTTTGATATCGGAATAGTGACGTCTGTATGTTTGAAAAAGAATTTCCCCTTTATCATTCAGCGCCACAGCTTTTGCCGTTGTAGAGCCGACATCTAGTCCTGCGTGAATCATCTAACTCATCCTCTCTACTACTTGTCTTCGCTTTTTGTACTTTTCATTGCGCATTTTTTCACATTAGATTCAAAACTTTTGATAAATTATACGTAAATCTTCTTGTTTCTCAAAAATGAGTGAGTACTCACTCATATTACACACTAATAACTGAGCGCATTTATATACACTATTCATTTTACACGAAATTATTACTTTGTAAAGCATTTCACGAACAATATTCCTCAAAAAATTCTCCATAAAAAAAGAAATCCTGCGTATAGTCAGTTTCTAAAATTCAGATATACATCGATATTTCAGAATAGCTGCTACTACTAAGGATTTCTCAGAAAATGGTTTATTTTAGAAAGTTTTGGCACGTTCCGCTGCTTCTCTTTTCGCAGCTGTTACAATTTCTTCTTCCCTACTTGGGTCGTGATCGATCCCCTCCACAAAAATCGTTGGCTCTACATCTGCACCAACAAAATTCAAAATCGTTTTCACATAGGGCTCCCCATGAGAATAATTGAATTCTAGATTAGAATAAACGCCTCCGCTGCCATGAATTTGAATCGCCTTTTTATTTTTCAAAAGACCTTCTGCACCATGTTCGGTATAACGGAAGGTTTTCCCTGCGACGACAAATGTATCAATATAAGCTTTAAGAACAGGAGGAATGCTCAAATTCCAGAGCGGATAGACAAAAATATATTTATCAGCAGTAATAAACTGTTCTGTCAAAGCATTATAAGTCGTTAGTTTTTGCTTAAGGTTTTCTGGAAGTTCTTCAAAAGACTTTCCTGCTGCAAGAGCCTGACCGGCTTGCATAAATTCTAAATCGATCAGTGGAATATCCATTTGATACAGTTCCAGTACTTCTACTTCATCATTTGGATTGGCCAGCTGATAACTTTCTAAAAAGACACTTGCCACTTGGGCACTTCTGGAGACTTCATCTGGAAGTGGTGATGCTTTAATCATTAATACTTTTGACAATGTGTTCACCTCGCGATTATTTTATTTTCATTCAATATGATAGAGCTTTCGCCTATATTCGTCAACTGAAGATTTTTCATTGACATTTTCAAATATGTTGCTAAAATAAATACAGAAATTTCAAGTGTATTAAAATCCATCAATACACTAACGAATAACCAATACACTAAAAGGAGCCATTAAGCATGAAGCGTATTGAAAAAATTTATCAATACTTAGAATCCCATTCTGACAGCAACCAGATCGAGCAGCAATTAAATGAAGGAACAGGGTTTACAGCTGCCTCGGTTGCAGAAGCGCTTGGTATTTTGCGTAATAATGTCAGTATGGAGCTGAATGAACTCCATCGACAAGGAAAAATCGTGAAAGTGATGGGCCGTCCAGTCCAGTACTTTTTGCGTGCAACCCTTGAAGAAGCCTTAAAGCGCCCCCTGTCCGAACAAGAATTGGAGTTTGAATCCAGTACAGCCTGCTTGCAGGAAATGACCCCTAGCGTCACTAAACGAAGTCCATTTGATGACCTGATTGGTGCAGATGGCAGTTTAAAAACAGCTGTTGAGCAGGCTAAAGCGGCAGTTCTTTACCCACCGAACGGGTTGCATGCCCTGATTTTAGGTCAAACCGGTGTCGGTAAAACCCTTTTTGCCAATCTGATGTATCGTTTTTCTGTACATGCTGATAGGTTGCCTGATTCAGCTCCCTTTATCATTTTCAACTGTGCGGACTATTATAATAATCCACAACTCCTGATGAGTCACATTTTTGGTCATATCAAAGGGGCTTTTACAGGGGCAGACTCGGAAAAAGAAGGGCTTGTTGAAAAAGCAAACGGAGGGATCCTTTTTCTGGATGAAATCCATCGTTTGCCACCTGAAGGGCAGGAAATGATTTTTTATCTGATGGATTCAGGTACTTTTAATAAACTTGGGGAAACAGAGCGTAAACGAAAATCCAATGTGTTGATTATCGGCGCAACGACTGAAGCACCAGAATCTTCCTTATTAAATACTTTTGTCCGTCGAATCCCGATTATTATTTCACTACCTTCTTTAGAAGAACGGACAGCTAAAGAACGTGTGGAACTCCTGACCTATCTACTTTCAAGTGAAGCGCACCGGGTCAATAAACCGATCCGCATTGAAGATGAAGCGGCCAAAGCCCTGCTCGGCAACACTTCTTCCGGCAATATCGGTCAGCTGAAATCCAATATCCAACTCGTCTGTGCACAAGGCTTTTTGAACAGCTTTGATAAGAATGATGAGATTCTGATTGATTTTAAGACACTACCTATCAATATTAAAGACGGCTTTTTCCATTTTAGCGGCAGACGCAAAGAACTGCAGGAGATTTCCGAATATCTGGAGCCGTACACGACCATCTTGCCTGAGCCCAACAAAACATTGATTCTTTCTGATGAATACGAACCAAATTTCAATCTTTATAAAATCATTGAGGATAAAGCAGCAATTCTAATGGATCAGGGTGTGGAAGATGATGATATCAAAAAATTCATCACAATGGATATCGATATTCATTTGAATAGCTTCTATAACAAGTTCAAAAATACCATTCAAACACGCGAAAATATTTTAAAAATCGTGAATGAAGACATCCTTAATTTTGCTGAGGATATGCAGCTTCGGATTGAACAGCATCTGGGGAAAAAGTTGAATGAACGCTTTATTCTCGCCTTTAGTCTCCACCTTACTTCCTTTATCAAACGAGTAGAAAGCAACAAACCGCTCAAATATACGAATATCGAAAATGTCGTCAATGATAAACCGGAAGCCTATGAAATTTCCTGTGAAATCAAAGAAGACATCGAAAAAGCTTTCCACATCCGCGTTCCTAATATGGAAGTCATGTATTTGACACTACTCATCAGCTCTCTTTTAAAGGAACATGAAAATGCTCGTGTAGCCGTACTCGTCGCAGCTCACGGAAACAACACTGCTACCAGCATGGTCAATGTGGCCAAAAAGCTGCTAGGTGAAGGGCTTGCAGAAGGGATCGACATGCCGCTTGATCAAAGTCCAAAAATCGTTCTCGACAAGCTGACCGAACGCGCCAAGGAAATGGATATGGGACGCGGTGTGCTCCTTCTAGTCGATATGGGGTCTCTGACCAGTTTTGCTCCTGTTATTACAGAACGAACTGGCATCCCTGTCCGCTCGATTGATATGGTTTCTACAGCAACAGTCATCGAAGCGGTCCGCAAATCCAATATTCTCGATATGGATTTGAGCAGTATTTACGACTCGCTGAAAGATTTCCGCGGTTATGGCGGCTACACGTCCAAAGAAGAAGATGCGCTCAGTCCTTCCAAACCACATGCTATTGTAACTATTTGTGCGACCGGTGAAGGAACCGCTGAAAAGCTGCAGGAATTTATTGAGAATATTTTAGATTCGATTACAACGGATCCGATCAAGGTGATTCCGATTGGGGTTCACGAGATGGATACACAACTAAGTACACTTCAAGAAGAAAATGATATCCTGATGGCAGTGGGAATTGAAGATCCGGAAATCCAGATTCCCTTTATCCCACTTGAACGTCTATTTGCCAGTGATGGCGAGGAGCAACTTGTAAGCCTCGTCAAGCAACGCAATATTTTCATTAAAAAAAGTGAAACAAACCGCATTACTCGTGAAGTCATCGAAAACAGCTTGAGTGAATTTTTGACTTATTTAAATCCCAAAAAAACGGTCGATTTACTACTGAGCTTCGGGAAAAAGCTAGAAACCTATCTCGGATATACGTTTGATAATACATTTAAAATCAATCTGCTAGTCCATGTCGGATGTGCACTTGAGCGGATGGTTCTGAACGACGGACTGATTTACAGAGAGGAACGCGAAATGCTTGACTCTGATTGTTTCAATGCTCTTATCAAAACAAATCACGAAATCATTCAGCGGATGAATCTATCACTGACAGAAGATGAACTTTGCTACATTTATGATATTATTATTTCATTTGAAGAACAAACGATCTCTAATTAAACCTGTAAGACACTTTCCAAGAAAATTTTGAAAGTGTCTTTTTTATATTTAGTGTATTAACTGACTTTTCTCCCCATGTTTTTCTTTTTTTTCAGAGGGTAATGATAATTGTAGTTTTGCTTATTAAATACCAAAGTTAGTGTATTATTTGAAGGCTTTTCTGTATCAATTTATTAATTTTAGTGATTTTATAATCGTAAAAAAACAAGTAATACACTTACTTTAATA
This sequence comes from Listeria ilorinensis, assembly GCF_913566895.1. Lineage (GTDB taxonomy): Bacteria > Bacillota > Bacilli > Lactobacillales > Listeriaceae > Listeria > Listeria ilorinensis. The sequence continues at coordinate 103,127 of NZ_CAJYCN010000008.1, forward strand.
AAGGAGGCTGAAATAATACGCTAAACTTGGCACGCTTCTTGCTTATATAAAAGCAGGATAATCATTCAATGGAGTTAGGAGGAGATTTTATGCCAGTAGGAATTATCATTGGTACACATGGGGAAGCAGCACGAGAATTGCTGAAATCAGCAGAAATGATTATCGGCGCACAAGAAAATGTTGCCTACATTACCTTTGTGCCGGGTGAAAATACGGATACGTTAATTACCAAGTTTAACGAAAAACTCGAAGAAATCAACACTGCTGAAGGTGTGATCTTTATGGTCGACTTGTTTGGCGGAAGTCCATACAATGCGGCTAGTCAAATCGCTTTGCCAGCAGATAATATGGATGTCGTAACAGGTGTTAATATTCCCATGTTGCTTGAAACGCTTTCAATGCGTGCTGCCACTGGATATGCAGATTTGATTGATACTGCAATCAACGCCGGATCAGGCGGAGTTAGATCCTTAAAACAATCACTACCAAAAAATGAAGATACTGAGGAGGACGAATTATAATGGATATTCGTTTAGCTAGAATTGATGACCGTCTTATTCACGGTCAAGTTGCCACTGTTTGGACAAAGGAAACACAAGTACAACGGATCATCGTAATCAATGATGATGTGGCCAAAGATGAAGTTCGTAAAACTTTGCTTACACAGGTTGCTCCTCCTGGGGTAAAAGCCAGTGTTGTAGATGTAGCAAAAGGCATCCGGGTCTATAACAATCCTAAATACGAAACAACACCTGTTATGTTCCTATTCACAAACCCTACAGATGTACTGACACTTGTAGAAGCAGGCGTTGACATCAAGAGTGTCAACATTGGCGGTATGGCATTCCGTGAAGGCAAGCATATGATCACGAACGCTGTTTCTGTCAACGAAGAGGATGAAAAAGCTTTCCGCGAACTTGATAAACGCGGCATCGAACTTGAAATCCGTAAAGTTGCATCTGATAGCAAAGTCAAATTAATTCCGCTTCTTGATAAAGACAAATAAGATGGGACATCTTGCTTGCGTAGAGCTGCCAAATTGTCAGCTCTCTCGCTTAAGCAGTTTTGAATATTCAAGATGAAATCAAAGGGGTGATTTATCAAAAAATTCCACTCAAAGTTGATTTTCAGTACTTATTTATTATTCATTAAAAATCGGGAGGGAAAAAAACATGTCAGCAATACAATTAATTCTTGTATTCTTAGTTTCCTGTATCAGTGGTATGGGGAGTATCTTGGATGAATGGCAAACACACCGTCCACTCATTGCATGTACGCTGATCGGTCTCGTACTAGGAGACATTACCACAGGTATTATCATCGGGGGTACACTTGAAATGATCGCGCTCGGCTGGATGAACATCGGAGCCGCGGTTGCACCAGATGCTGCACTAGCTTCCATTATTTCTACAATTCTAGTTATCACAGGGGGACAAGATATCAGTGTTGGTATCTCGCTCGCTATTCCGCTAGCTGCCCTTGGTCAAGTACTTACAATTTTAGTTCGTACAATCACTGTCGCTTTCCAACATATGGCCGATAAAGCCGGAGAGAACGGTAATTTACGAAGTCTCGACTGGATACATGTTTCTGCACTCGTCTTACAAGCAATGCGTATTGCAATTCCTGCAGTTATTGTCGCTGTAACAGTTGGTACATCTACAGTTGAATCACTACTAAATGCAATTCCAGATGTTATCGTTCAAGGTTTGAATGTTGCCGGCGGATTTATCGTGGTTGTTGGTTACGCAATGGTTATCAATATGATGCAAGCTCGTTACTTAATGCCTTTCTTCTTCTTAGGATTTGTCGTAGCTGCATTCACACAATTCAACTTAGTTGCACTAGGTGTTTTGGGTCTTGTTGCCGCAATTGTTTACATTCAACTTAGCCCTAAATATACAGTTAAAGCAGCAATTGAAGAATATGGCGGAGGTCTCTCGAGAAGGTCCGGCAGTGCCGATGATGATCTCGATGATGACCTAGACGACTAAGAGAGGGGGAAAAAATCATGGCAAATGAACAAGTTACAGTTGGTGAAAAGAAAATCACTCGCAGTGATTTAATGAACATTTTTATTCGTTCCAACCTATTCCAAGGTTCATGGAACTTTGAACGTATGCAGTCTCTAGGGTTCTGTTTTTCTGTGATTCCAGTTATTAAACGCTTATATCCTGAAAATTCAGTAGAGCGTAAGGAAGCGATTAAACGCCACTTAGAATTCTTTAACACACATCCATATATGGCAGCTCCAATCTTAGGGGTTACAACCGCCATGGAAGAACAAAAAGCAAATGGCGCTGATATCGATGACGGTGCAATCAACGGTATTAAAGTCGGTCTGATGGGACCGCTTGCCGGTGTGGGGGATCCCATTTTCTGGGGTACTGTTCGTCCGGTACTTGCTGCGCTTGGTGCAGGTTTTGCAAAAGACGGCAGCATCATTGGACCACTCCTATTCTTCGTGCTTTTCAATGCGATTCGCTTAGGTTTCCGTTATTGGGGCGTATTCTATGGATACACAAAAGGAACCGACGTTGTTTCTGATATGAAAGGCGGCGTTCTGCAAAAACTGACAGAAGGCGCGTCAATTCTTGGGCTATTCGTCATGGGAGCACTCGTTAATAAATGGACAACCATTTATGTGCCACTTGTAGCCTACTCCACGACTGATTCTGATGGAAAAACAGTCGATACAACTGTTCAAAGCATTTTAGACCAATTAATGCCTGGACTTTTAGCGTTGCTGCTCACATTCCTATGTATGTGGATCTTGAAGAAAAAAGTCAATCCGCTCTGGTTAATTCTAGGACTCTTTGTGGTCGGTATTCTCGGCTACTGGTCAGGAATCCTTGGACTGCCACCAGCAGGCTACTCACCACTAGGATAATAAACTGCAAGCAAGTGAGATGACAAATCGGAGAATCGGAAATATATCCGGTTCTCCGATTTTTATGTTACAATACTACTGATGCTGGGTTAACCAGATAATACGCGACAGAATGCGAGTGATGAGGAACATGGATTTTAATGCAACCAATATTTTTCTAATAATCTTAAATATCGCAGCTTTAGCTTTTATCCTCTATGACGGGGTCGTGCTTTCGTTATGGAAAGGAAAAACGGTACTGAAAGTAAATCTACGGACACGAGGACGTTGGGACGGATATATTTTTGTCGGCTTGATCGTGCTTTTATTCGTCTCCAATATTATGCGCGGCGGTGACCTTTCAACCACGATTCTTCTTGGTATTATGGGACTTTTGTTTGTTTATATCTGTTTTATGCGCTCTAGTAAAGCTATTTTCAAAAAAACCGGACTCTTTTATGCATTGCTCTTTTTCCCCTATGCGAATATCGAACGAATGAATCTATCAGAGGATGGCGTTCTTGTCATTGAAACAGGTCGACAACGCTTGATGCTTTTCGTAAAATCAGCTGATGATTTAGAAAAAATGCTTCAAGTTTTTGCTGAATATAGCTAATAAAAAACAATCAGGCTCATGTAGCTTGATTGTTTTTTTGCGCAAAAAAGAAAAGCAGAAGCTCACCTTAAAAGGCTCTCCTGCTCAAATATGTTATTTAAAGCCCAACACTGCTGAGAGTGATTCCCGCGACACGAAGTTCGATAAACTTGCCATGGAGCTGTTCGACCTGCTCATCAAAATCTGTATCAAAACAGATGATACTTTCTTCTAATCGAAGAACTGCAAAACCGTCTTCCTCATAATCCTCCAGTTGACCAACGATATGGACACCTGCATCTTCTTCGGTCTCTAACACACAATGTTTTTCTTCACTTTCATGTAAAACTGCTACATCCACTTTTTCCGGAATCGTTACTTCTACTGTATACTTTCGCCCGGGGTCTGGATCATCTTCCGTCCATGTACCGACACAATCGCCGAAATCACTTGTAAAAGCCACTTCTTTACCGGTAATCTTTTGAACCTTTATCTCCACTTACCATATCCTCCTGTGCTTTCAAGTTCTTTTCCTATTATAGCACGATTTAGAAATTGGGGCTAATCTTTACTCAAAATCTTCATGATCTCTTCATTCATCTGGATTTGATTATGATCATTGCGATCATTAGAAAGCAAGATTACTTTTTTTGTTCGATCGGCCGAAAAAGAGTTGATCGATTCATAACCATACATCACGCCGTGCACCATAAAAAAGTTGTCACAGTTATAAATTCCATAGCCATATCTGCTTGCAGGGCCTTTTGTCAGCATCTGATCAAGACTATTTTGACTGATCAATTTACCAGACAAAAGTGCATCGTCAAAGGCTTTTAAATCATTTGCTGCTAAATACATATCTCCGGCACCATAAAATTGTGATAGATCTTCTTTTAAAGGTTTGTCAACTTGCTTACCATTTTGATCCCCATAACTATTGGCATGCTGCGGCAGCTGATAATACTGCGCCCCAAATCCAGCTGTTTTCATTCCTGCCTCTTCAAAAATATGGGTCTGCATATATTGATGAAAAGACTGACCGGATACTTTTTCAATTAGGTAAGCCATTACGGCGTAGTTATCATCCTGATAATCCCATTTTCCAGGATCATTTTTTGCACCAGCACGTTCGATGGATTGAATCATTTCTGTTGGTGTGATTGCTGTTCCACTTTTTTTGCGCGGATTCATTCCAGAAGTATGTCGTAAAAAATCCTGTACCTTGATTTTATCGCCATTCGGGAAATACGGAAGATACTTTTTGATGGGATCTGTAACCTGAAGTTTTCCCTGCTCCTGTAACTGCATAATGGCTGTTGCAACAAGTGTCTTTTGAGATGAACCGATAAAGTAAACAGTTTGTTCACTATTAGCGCGATGGGTCGCAGTATCTGCAAGTCCCTCACATTTCACCATTGAGAACTTATTTTTCCCTGTATCTTCAATATAAGCAGTTCCTTTAAAACCAACACTGTCTAAGTAACGGTTAATGTCTGCTTTTTTATTTGCAATAGCTTGGTCCTGTTGGCTTTGCGCAGCTTGCTTTTGAGCTTCCAATTTTTTCTGCTCTTCTTGTTGTCTCTCTGCTTCTTGCCGCTCCTGTTCGGCTTTTTCTTTTTCCAATTGTTCGGCACGAGCCTGCCGACTAGTCTCACGGTCATAATAAAGATAACCACCTATACTTAAGCAGATGACAAACATAATAAGAGACATGATTAGAAATTGCTTACGTCTTTTTTTCTTTCTTTGATAATAGTATGTTCTTGAATTCACATCCATCTCTTATCCTCCAAATTAAATTTCTGTAATTATAGTAACACACTGTAATATAATTGTAAAATACGTCATATTTACTATTTTCCAAAAAAAATAAGGGTAGATAGCACCCTTATTCTCCAGCAATTGTATTTAATTTTCCTTTTTCATTTCGTTGCTCAAGTAACGCTTCGATTGCTTCCAACCACTTCTTCTGTTTGTTGACGACAAATTGGTAGCTCGTACCATTTCGCATCTCTACTTTTAAGAGATTAGATAGCATCTCTTTACCAAAAATCTTGGTCTTAACACCACTGATTTGCGCAATATCCTGCCAGTGCAGATTGATTTCCGGATCAAAATAGTCACTGGGCTTATGGATTAAAAGGTCATGTGTCAAAAACAATACACCTGGATACGCCTTAAAACCATCTTTCACATTCGCCCGTCCTTTATACAAAACATCTACTTTTTCTTCCACTATGGTCACTCCTTTTATAATAGACTGCCAAATGGTCCTCTTTTGACCGGTTTTTCTGGAACTAGAATCTGTAGATGACTTGGCAAAACTTCAATTTTAACTGGCAGCTCAGGTCCTGGATCACCATCAACATTAACAGTGATTTCATTTCCTGTTGCCTCTAATCCTAACTCACGAGTTTGGATGTAGCGAACACCGCCGCTTTCCTTCAAATTACCGCGAACCAATTGACGAATCATTCCTGGCGCATTCAATAAATCTAGTTTTTCAAGAACGAACACATGAAGAAGTCCATCATCCAGCTTAGCTTCTGGCGCCCACTTCTCCATACCACCAACTGAATTAGTCAGTCCTGCAACTACTAATGCTGCATCTCCTTCCCAGTCCTCTGTATCTGCCGCTAACTCAAAATGTAGCATTTCATGGCGATTGAATGCTTTCAAACCTTCCATAAAATAAGCCACTGAACCGAATTTTGTTTTCTGCTCTACGCTCACCTGATCCACTGCTTGAGCAATCATACCAATGGCTAACACATTCATAAAATATTGATCATCAATTTTTCCAATATCCATTGGGATCATTTTAGCGGTTTTCAGTGCTTCAATCGCTTTTTCTGGTTTTAAAGGGATCCCTGCTGATCGCGCAAGATCATTTACCGTTCCAAGTGGTACAAACCCAAATGCTGGACGTTTTTCATGTGGCGCTAAACCATTAACCGTCTCATTCAACGTTCCATCTCCGCCCATTGCAATCACGGCATCCAGCCCCTCTTTGGCAGCTTCAGAAGCGAATGTCGTAGCGTCCCCGCCCTTTTCTGTTTGTTTGACAATCACTTCATCAAAACGTTCTAACAAGGCTTGCTCAGCCTTTTGTTGGTAATCTGTACTTTTTTCTTTACCAGATGATGGATTGACAATTAATAAAGCTTTTGTCATCTTGAACACTCCTTTATTCCCATACTTATTATACCAAAATTGTCTTTATTTCAAACAAGCGCTACTTTCATAAAAAAAGGCGCTCCGAAAAAGAGCGGCCCTTTACTGATTCCCCGTTTTGCGGAAGATGACCAGCTTGCTTGCGACATAGTTGAAAATAATAATCAATACATTGGCTACGATTTGGGAGAACATTTCACCCAGATGTAGCTGGTCGACCATCACAATCATTACGATCATATTCAATCCTAAAGAAAGCAACCGGAAGAAAAAGAATGAACCCATCTCCCATAAGAATGCCTTCATCGTATTGGTTTTATTCTCAAACACATATTTTTTATTGGTAATGTAAGCAAATAATACTGATAATATCCACGCCACAACAACCGCTACTTTATAGTCAGCACCTGTTGATATCAAAAGATAAAAAACAATCAAGTTGACGACCGTTGTCAGTACACCCATAATGACGTACATGATCAGCTCTTTTGATAATTTATTTTTAAACATAAGATTCCTTCTTTCAAAAATACAAGTCCATTTTATTTTACCTTGCCAAAAGGCTTCAAGTCAACTTTCTGATTGAAAATTCACATAGAAAAAGGTAGAGTGGAGAAGAGAATAAAAGGAGGCTTTTATATGGATACATTCCAAGCACTAATGGTAACAAAAAATGGCAATGAAACTTCGCTGGCATTTGAAAAGTTAACGAAAAATGCTCTTCCTGACGGCGAAGTGCTCATCAAAGTGGCTTACTCAGGAATTAATTATAAGGATGGTCTGGCCACACTTGCAGATGGCAAAATCGTTCAAACATATCCATTTATTCCCGGCATTGACGCTAGTGGTACTGTTGTAGAAAGCAGTGATCCTGCTTTTCAGCCCAATGATCCAGTCATCGTCACCAGCTATGAGCTCGGTGTTTCGCACTTTGGCGGATACAGCGAATATATCCGTGTCCCAGCTAGTTGGGTCGTCCCACTTCCAAATGGACTTACACTTAAAGAAGCGATGATTTTTGGAACTGCAGGATTTACGGCAGCTTTATCTGTAGATGCACTCATTCAAGCAGGTGTCAAGCCGACAGATGGAAAAATTGCTGTAAGCGGTGCGACAGGGGGCGTTGGCAGTATTGCAGCTGCCATTTTGACTAAGCTTGGCTATCATGTTACAGCAGCGAGTGGCAAGAAAGATGCAGCAAGTTTTCTTGGCAAACTAGGCATCAAGGAAATCGTTCCTCGCAAATCCTTTCAGCCTGAGAAGATTCGAGCACTCGACAAAATGCTCTATGCGGGTGCGATTGATGCAGTTGGCGGCAATACTCTCAGTTACTTGCTTTCTGCAACCCAGTACGGCGGCGCAGTGACCACTTGCGGGATGGCAGCTGGTGGAAAATTAGACACAACGGTCTTTCCATTTATCTTACGAGGTATTTCTCTTTTGGGGATCGATTCCGTCTATTGTCCTTATGATAAGCGAGTAGAGATTTGGGAGAAACTGGCAGATGCGTATCATGTTGAGCAGATGGACGCCCTCGTTCAAAAAATCAATTTTACTGACTTACCGACTGCCCTCAATAAAGTAACACAGGGCGGCATCACTGGACGCTATCTTGTTCAAATCGACGCGACACTATAAAAAAGAAAAGCACAAAGCGATAAGATTCTGGCTGAGGACCAAACTTTCTTATCACCAAGTGCTTTTTATTGTGGTAAAATCGCTTCTAATTTTATTCCCGGCGAGACACGGAGCCGTTTTAAGCGGTACATACCTTGATTTTTATTTGCAGTGCTGTTTTCAATCGTGAAACCCATTCGATAACCTGCTTCTTGGGCAGCCCTCTCTGTTTCTTCATTGTAACGACCGACGGGATAGCAAATACTGTTTACTTCCTGACCTGTGATCGTCTCAATGCATTTCTTGGAATCAGTCAGCTCCCGCAGTTGCGCTTCGTAAGGCAACTGATTCAATTCTGGATGATGGACAGTGTGGCTTTCCATTTCAATTCCATTTGCGGCCATTTCTTTCATTGCTTGTTCATCAAAATGGTTGTCAGCCCCGATTTTACTAGTAATCACAAAAATATTTGCTGGTAGCGCATATTTTTTCAGGATAGGATATGCATTCGTATAATTATCCAGATAGCCATCATCAAATGTAATCACAATCGGTTTTTCCGGCACATTCTTCCCTGTTTCCAAAATATCGCCTAGTTCCCGTAAATAAAGCGGATGATAGCCGTTATCTTTCAGCCATTTCATTTGCTCATCAAATTCATTTGGCGGGATGATCAGATTATTCTTCACATCCTCATTGATAGAATGGTACATTAGCACAGGGATGGCTAGCGAATCCGGCGCTTCATCATGTTCTCCCCGAGTAAAAACAGCTTGTTCTGATTGTTGTTTCTCGTCTTTGGCAGCAGTTTGTTCCCTTGGCTCATTAGCAGGTGTTTCTTTCTTTTTTTCGGTTTCTGCCTGCGCCGCTTTATTTGAAACCTCTTTTTGATCGTTTCCACAGCCCACAGCCGCCACTAGCAATAATAGAAAAAGTATCAGTAAAATCAATATGCCTTTCCCTTTTCTCATTTTATGTCCTTTCTCAGCGGTAAGCAGCAAGAATCTGCTGTTCATTCAACTGTTCAACGACTTGCACAGCCTCCCCATAATTTCCATCCAGTAATAATTGAATGACTTTTTCGAGCTGTACAATGGTATCTTCACTCGTTGTATGAATAATGGCAAGTACTTCTTGATTGCCAAATTGATCGATCCTCTCAAAAAAATCCTCCGCAATTTGTTTATAGTAATCATTCTTCAAATAAGACAGTAATTCCATAATCAAAAACCGTTCATATTTTCGTCCGGCTATTTCGGGACTATCTCGATACTGCCAGTGTATCTCCGTTTGTTTACTGCTAATACGAAGTACATCTACTGGCAATTTCTTTGAACCGATCCGTTTGATTGCCTGCTTGACAAAAAGCCCAATGATATCGAGCATCTCTAAATAGCGTTCCTTGGAAATTGTACTATTTTTCACCACAGCCCCGCGGTAGTCAATATTTTCAACATAACCATCTGCAGCTAACATAGCAATCGCTCGTCTAACTGGCGTCCGACTAATATTCAGCTCTTTGGAAATGGCTGTTTCAATCAGGCGCGTCCCAGGCGGAAATTGCCCATTTTTAATTCTCTTCTTGATTTCACGATAGCATTTTGTCTCCATTGTTTCTCTCTGTTTGTTTTCCATCTCAATCCTTCTCTCTGTATGCTGTTATTTAGATAAAAGATTTCGTAAAGATCATTTCTGTTAAAAAATCATTTTCACGAACTTTTTTCTCCATAGTGATGTAGGGATGGTATGTTGTATTCTCTTGGACGAGCAAAGCTGTTTGGATGCGAATGATTTGTCGAATAAGCTCTTCGGCATTTCGACTTCGTTTTGATTTTGAAAAAGCAAGTAAGCGCATCAACCCGTTAAGCAGCCAATAGATACATACAGCACTTAAAATAATGGCTCCCCCTGTAATGACTTTGGCTAAAATCGTTTCAAGCTGAAAAAAGAAGCTTCCGCACATGATCGCCAGAAGTGCCGCAATGAAAACCTGCAGCATTGGTGCCAGAAAAGGCCTTCTTCTTTCAGAGCAACTGCTTCCTTCCGATATAATAAACATTTTTAATTTTTCGAGATCATCCCGCGTCTCGAATCCATTTTGCGCAAGGTAAGCATAGAATAAATATTCCCGTAGCATCAGTATTTCTTTGAAATTCCTAAGCTGATAATGCATTCTAATCCATTTTCTTGCTGTACGATAGATCATCAAATAAAAAAAGAAAATGACTAGTATAAAAAAGAGGGCAATCATCCCAAATAACCACTCTTTAGGTAAAAAATAAATCCCTGCACAAAGCGCAACTATTAAAAATGCACTTAATAGCAGAAACCCTTTCCACCAGCCTGTTAAAAAACTATGTAGCAGATTCCAATTTCCTAATTTTCGTTTATAAAAATAGACCAATTTCTCGAAGCTCATCTCAACACTCTTTTCCACAATATACCTATAAATAGTTTACCATGTGAAAACCTTTAATAAAAGGTGTATCTTACTTTTTGAAAAAAAAAAATGAATGTCTCCTCTCAAAGTAAGAAGAAACATTCATTCTTGTAATTAATCACGATCTACGCCGACAACTTCACCTGTTTGAGCATTGACACTTACTTCGACATCATCAAAACCTTTTTTAATCGAAACATCGTAAACAGTATTATCGCCAAACCGATCAATATCATAGCTTAAAACTTCGCCCGATTCTTGTGCGGTAGCCTTATCCATCGCATCTTTTGCAGAAATCAGATCATCTAAGTTCAAGATTTCTGATTGAACTTCTGCTTTGTCTTCTGCATCCAGTGTATCCTGTGTATCTTGTAATGTTTCTTTTGTATCTGCATCAAAAACCATTTCATATTCATTATTATCATCTACGCCATCCACACTATAAACGAATTTACCATTTTCTTTTTCTAATGAAACGGATGTGATATTCGCTCCATTATGTGCTTGCGTAAATTGATCAATAGCATTTTCAAGTGTGAAATCGAAATCCATTGTTTTTAAATCATAGACATTGGACTTACTGCTGGAATCACTGCTACTAGAATCTGTTGAACTTGATTGACTCGTGTTATTATCATCATCATAATCATCTGTATCATTCGAACACCCCACCAGTGCGAATGCTCCCAACATTAATACTAATATTAGTCCCCAATTTTTTTTGCTTTTTTTCATGTTTGTAACCCTCCTGAATTGTTGTTCTCTCTTATTCATTTAGTTTATCAATTGCTTCATTTCAAAGCTTCCCGCTTAAGAACTAAATCAAACTTGGACTAAAGACCTAATTATGATGTAATGTAATTTTGACGATTTCAGGATTATTAAAAACACGCGGGATCCACATAGTCGTATTACCGAGCCCTCTGCTAACAATCAGCTGACGTCCATTCTCTTCCCGTAATCCAGATGTCGTTTTTGGGAAGAATCCTTGTCCAGGTGCAAATAAGCCATCTGTAAAAGGCAGGCGTATCTGACCGCCGTGTGCATGCCCTGAAAGGATCAGATCGACTGGCTGCATTTGGTAAAATGGCCAAAATTCTGGTCGATGAGAGAGCAGAATCGTAAATAAGTCAGCAGGGACTTCAGATGTGGCCTTTTCAATCTCTTGGCGTAATATTTCTTCTTCCGTTTGGTATTTATCAAAAGCGATATAAAGTTCTTCGTCTTCCACTTCATCTGGTTCTTCCAAATGAAACTTCGGATCATCTACGCCGCAAATCGCAATTCGATCCTCACCTTCTTTTAGAAAGCGTGCCTCATTGTGCAGAATATAAACGCCAGCCCGCTTTAAGCCATGAAGAAATTCTTCAAAAAAGGCGCTTCGCTGCTCGTGATTCCCGCTGATATAAAAAAGCGGCGCGTATTTGCTTAATTTTCGCACCAGCGCAAGTGCTACGTCAATCCATTCATCCCCGTCCAGCAGATCTCCAGTAAGAAAAATGGCATCTGGTCGCTCTTCCTTAACTATTTTGATCAATTTGTGATTAGAGCGACCAAATCGTTGACTATGCAAATCGGAAAGTTGGATAAATGTCTTCCCGTCGAAGGCCGGCGGGATTTTGGCTGAATGGACTGGATAATGTGTGATTGTTAATTTCTTTGTCGAGTAATACGCATAGCCTGTAAATGCAAGCGCCGTCCCCATCAAGCTACCGTAAAGCTGTTTTTTCATTGTTCATTGCCTCGTTTGATTTTTCTTCTATTATAACAATCTTCTAGCTTAGCGTCACTTTTCCTTCTGCTTGATTACATATTTTTCAAGTCTCGCAAAGTCAGCTGGACTGATTTCTACAAGAAGTTCCGTCCCCTCTTCCACGTATTCCGTGGTTAAAATATGAGCATGTTCATTCAGATAAGATGTAATGTCTCCTGCCTCATAAGGGATTCTTAAGCGAACGGTCTGATAATCACTGAAAATTTCTGTACGGATCAGATCAATTAGAAAATCAAGACTTGCCTCTTCACGTGCTGAAAAAACAAGACCGTCTTCACGTTTCACTGGATATACGGCTCCTTCCAACTTATCTGCTTTATTGTAGGCATAGATCGTTGGAATGTTTTCCACCCCTACTTTCGCCAATGTTTCTTCGGTGGTTTGGATCATGGCTTGGTAATGTGGGTCTGCATAATCCACCACATGGATTAGTAAATCGGCTCCAGCTGCTTCTTCGAGTGTAGAACGAAAAGCTTTGACAAGATGTGTCGGTAATTTACTGACAAAACCGACCGTATCGGAAAGTAAGAACTTTTTATTATCTGCGAGTGTAATCTCGCGCACACTTGTATCGAGAGTCGCAAAAAGCATATCTTTTTCAAAAACCTGTTTGTGTTCAGCTTTTTGAGTCCGCTTGACAAGGCCGTTCATCGTGGTGGATTTTCCAGCATTGGTATAGCCGACAAGCGAAACGACCGGCAATTCATTTTTGACACGTTTTCTTCGCTGTACTTGCCGTTCTTTGGCGATTTCCTCGAGTTCCTTATTCAAGTGACGAATCTGATTTTGAATGATACGCCGATCACTTTCCAGTTTTTTCTCCCCGGAACCACGATTGGCTAGCCCGGAACGCCCCCCTTGCTGATCAAGGTCTTCGCCCACTCCTCGCAAGCGCGGCAACTCATATTTTAATCGAGCGATTTCCACTTGCAATTGAGCCTCACGTGTTTTAGCTCGATCAGCAAAAATCATCAAGATCAGCGCTGTCCGGTCAATGATCGTTACTCCTAACGCTTCTTCCAAATTGCGAATCTGTGAAGGGCTTAATTCATCGTTAAAAATAACCGCATCGATTTCTTCCATTTGAACCATGTCAGCGAGTTCACCGAGTTTGCCTTTTCCGACATAGGTTGCTTTATGGATACGTTCCATATTTTGTGTGATGACATCATAAATCTGATAGTGGTTAGCAAGCGCCAGATTTTTCAGTTCTTCCATTGAATAGTCAAAATCTTTTTGGTCGGCGCTAACACCAACAAGTAATACTTTTTTGTTCATAAAATGACCTCCTGAATTTTTCAGTGCGGCCTCAGGATGGCTCACGTCCAGACCCATCTATGCTTTTTTGTGCATAAAAAAGAGAGCTCATTCGTCCGCTCCCTAACAATTATTTCATTCATAAGGGTTCCACTGATTTGTGACAGACCAATCCCGTAACCTGCGTACATCCACAGGCTTTCCGCACTATTTAATTAGTTGCAAAAATTTGTTTGGTACGAAGTCTTATCCAAATCATCTTGTGCAAACCCTCCTTCACTTAAGTTGCTTACAGTGTAACACGCGAGCCACTTGTTGACAACCAAAAACAGACGCAGAAAATCTGCATCTGTTCAGGATTAGTATGTTAATAGTTCATCTAGATCAAGTTCATTGAAGCTTTTCACAACAATGTCTGCACCGGTCAGTTTTTCAGTTGTTTCAAGACCCACTGCATACATACCTGCTTCTTTGATCCCTTGGATGCCTGCTGCTGCATCCTCAAAGCCAATCGTCTCTTCCGGTGCCAGATTAATGCTGGCTGCCGCTTTTAGAAAAATCTCCGGGTCTGGCTTGCCTTTTTTTAGTGTAGCCGGGTCGACAATATGCGCAAAATAGGCTGTTACGTCCAGTTTTTCAAGAATCATCGGGGCATTTTTTGAGGCTGAGGCCAGTGCACAAGGTACCCCTTTCACGCGGGCGGCTTCTAGAAAATCATGTACGCCCGGCAAAAGATCATTGGGTGATAGTTCGCTTAAAAGCTCGACATAATGTGCATTTTTTTTGGCTGCGAGTGTTTCCTTCTCTTCCTGTGAATAAGTCTCCGCTTTGCCACCAAATTCTAAAATCCGGTCCAATGAATCCATTCGGCTGATGCCCTTCAGTGTTTCATTGAATTTTTCATCAATTGTAATGCCGAGCTCTGCTGCAAGTGCTTTCCATGCCAAATAGTGAAACTTGGCTGTATCGGTAATGACGCCATCTAAATCAAAGACAAGACCTTTTTTCATGTTCGTTCCTCCTACTGCTTTTCATCATAATGAATCCTTATTTTTTTATCAGCTTCAAGTTGATAGTTACGTGTGCCAATCATCATCGTGGCAGCCTGATCAGCCGTGACATCAATCGTTTGGTGGGTTAATACAAATGTAAATAGGACGTTATTTCGGATAATCGAAAAAGTCATCTTCTGCCAATTCTCAGGCAAGTTTGGCACAACGCTGAGTTTATCCGAACGGTACTCAATGCCCGCAAATGTTTTTAGCGTGACATCTAGCGTGGCGGCCATCACACCGGTATGGATTCCTTCGGCTGTTGTTCCGCCCTGGATATCTTTGTAATCGGAATAAAGCGCTTCTTGATAAAGCTGCCAAGCAAGTTCTTTTTTGCCGGCAAGCTCGGCAAGTTCAGCATGCACAATTCGTGACAAAGTGGAACCATGCGTTGTCCGTTTCAGATAATAAGCCAGATTTTTAGCCAGATAATCCTCTCGAAGCTTATAACCAAGGTCCGTTAAGATTTGATCAGTGCGTTCTTTTGATAGATTATAAAAAGTCATCAATGTATCTGCTTGTTTCATGACTTGATAACAATCAGCTGACTCGCCTTCTGCATTTAGAATCCGGTCCATCCGGTAAATATTGCCATACTTTTGTCGATAAGCTTCCCAATCGATTTCTTTCAGCTCAAGAAAGCCCTGATACTGTGCGATAATATCGTCTTCGCTAATTTCCAGATAAAGCTGATGCTTCATTTTATCATAAATCAGGAAGTCCTGCTCCGCAACACCCGCTTTTACTCGATTGTCTTCAATAATTGCGGGATCAAAAATTGACAGAAAATAGGCAATTTCTTCAAATAGCCACACAACCATCATGTTCGTATAGGCATTGTCCTTGAGCCCACCTACCGCACTGTCCGGATAGGCTTCATGAAACTCATCCGGCCCCATTACCCCTTCAATATGGTAGCGTCCTGTTGTCTCATCAAAAACAGCCAGACTTTTCCAAAATTGCGCGATTGAAAAAAGTATTTCCAATCCATAATTTTCCATAAAGGCATGGTCGTTCGTATTTTTAAAATAGAGCCAGACATTGTAAGCCACTGCCAGTGAAACATGCCGCTGCAGGCGACTGTGGTCTTCATTCCACTCTCCGCTCAACGGGTTTAAATGAACAAGTTGTGTCTCTTCTGTTCCGTCATGTCCTGATTGCCAAGGAAACATCGCCCCCTGGAATCCGGCTCGCTTTGCCTCTTTTCGGGCAGCTTCTAATCTTCGGTAACGATACATCAAGAGATCTTTGGCCGCATCTGGAAAATGGCAAATATAGAAGGGCAAAATAAAAAGCTCATCCCAAAAAATATGACCACGATAGGCTTCCCCGTGCAGTCCGCGTGCTGTAATGGAAGCGTCAAGCTTTTTAGTATGCAGAGGTGAAGCAGAAATCAACAAGTGATACGTATGAAGGCGAAGCATTTTTTGTGACATCAAGTCCCCTGTCACTTTGATATCTGCCATCTGCCAAAGTTTCTCAAAAGCAGCCTGACTTTCTGCTGCACTCTCAGCAAATGTTTTGACAGCAAGCGGCTTATTCTGCAACTGGTCAAGATTCTGCTGTAATAAAGTATGGGAAGCATGGATCAGTACACGTTTTTCGAATGTATAACTCTGTTCTTGTACAGCGTGGAAGACTGCTTTCTGCGTGATTTTATCGGTTTCAAACTGCTCCTCATCCGTTACGCTTACCCCTTCTGGAACTGTCATCTGTGTCCGCGTCAACACTTCAATTTCTGGTTTAAAATGACGTGTCCGCATCATGGCTTCACGCTTGTTCGCACTCATCTCAAGTACTTCAAAATGATGCTGATTGAGCGTCCGGTAGCGCGCCACATTAAAATTACGAATAGTCCCATCCAGTGTCGTGACCAGCTTGACTATGCCACTGAAATTGAGCGGTTTGATCCGGTAGCGCGTCACCGATTCTTCCATGACCGCCATATTGACGAGTCGCTCACTGATAAGTTCTACTAAATTTCCGGCTGGACTGGCCAAAACCAATGCAACTTTTAGCAAACCAGTTTTTAAATCCAGCGTTCGTTTCATTTCACGAATATTAGTCGCATCAGGAATCAGCAGTTCTCCGTCCAGCTCCACCGAGATGAACTGGGCACTCGCCTGATTGACAAAATCCTCATTGGTTACTATTCGACCAGCCACTTCTGATTCTGCCTGATTATAACCGCCTGCTAAATAAGTAGCTGGATACGTCGCTTCACTGATCAGCATTTCCGGCGTTGTACCGCGAATCCCCATAAAACCGTTTCCAATCGTAAGTAGCGACTCGACTGAGTATTCTTTTTTCCCCGCCTGAAAGCCATCATATTCAAGCTGCCAAACAAATTGTTCGATTTTTGCGCGGAAAGCTTCTTGTAGTGTTGGATACTGGGAGCGTTCGGCAGCTGAAATAAATGGACAACCCAGTTTTTCTGTGAAAAAGCGGCTGAGATCGATCGTTTTATCAGCTATACCTGCTAAAATCGTCTTACTAAAACGGCTTGCAAATTTTCCGTAGATCACACCACCCATTAAATTCGGATATCTTTTTTTCAGAAAATCAGCAGCTTCTGTTAGGCTTTCTTCGATATTTTCTGGTCGAAGTGAAAAACAAACTGAATCCTTTTCCACTTCCTGCTCGATTTTTTTCACCTGGATTTCATCGGGTAAGTAATCCACGACTAAATAGTTCATGTTTATCCTCCTAACAAAACTTGACTATACAAGTTATATTCATTGCTAGTATAGAGGATACGCTCCAAAATTACAAGTCGTAAATTTATTAAGAAGAAATAAAGATCTTATGGTAGAATAATAAAGAGAAAATGATTCCCGTAAAGGATGGAGAATGAATGAACAAATTTCATGACATATTTCTGGATCTGGAAGCCAGCATTCTTTCTGACAAGTACCCGGTCGGTTCGCTCCTTCCCAGTGAAAATCAACTTATGAAGCATTACGGTGTCTCACGTGAAACGATACGAAAAGCACTGGCGCTGTTGATCAATGCAGGTTACATTCAAAAAAAGCAGGGGAAAGGCTCAATCGTCCTCAATTATCATAAGTTTGATTTTCCAATCTCCGGTTTAACGAGCTATAAGGAACTTCAAGAGGCGCAGCATATGTACAGTAAAACGATCATTGCTGAACTCTCTCTCCAGCGCGTTCCGGAAAGTCTCGCTCAGCTGACTGGTTGGAAAGTACAAGACACCATTTGGAAACTGGTACGAAAACGTGAAATCAATGGTGAAACGGTCATTTTGGACAAGGACTTCCTTTTAAAATCAATCATTCCAGACTTACCACTTGACGAAGCTGAAAACTCAATCTATCGCTATTTTGAAGAAGATCTAGATTTGAAAATCGTCTATGCACAAAAGGAAATCACTGTCGAACAAGTCACGGAAGAAGATCAATTTTTGATGGATTTGAATGATCATACACATGTCGTCGTGGTACGAAGCGTCGTTTATCTGGAGGATACAAGATGCTTTGAGTACACAGAATCTCGTCACCGATTAGATAAATTTAAATTTGTCGATTTTGCCCGAAGGAGAAAAATGAATTAGCATGTAAACGTCTCAAGTTCTTACACAGAATTTGGGACTTTTTTATTTGAAATAAAAAAACTTGCAATTTTTAAAAGACAAGGTTATGATTAATTCGAACTTGTATATATAAGTTATTTTGAAAATGAAAGGGGTTTATCTGAAATGGGCAAGTATACAGAAGATGCTACCCAGTTGCTTGAGCTTATTGGAGGGAAAGAGAATATTGCCGCCGTCACCCACTGCGCCACACGGATGCGTTTTGTTCTAAACGATGAGGCTTTAGCCAACAAAGAGAAAATCGAGCAGATTCCTAGCGTGAAAGGAATGTTCACGAATGCTGGACAATTCCAAGTGATTATTGGAAATGACGTCTCTACATTTTATCAGGAGTTTGCTCGTATTTCCGGAATTGAAGGCGTTTCCAAGGAAGAAGTGAAAGGGGCTGCCAAAAAGCACCAGAATATTGTTCAGCGTGCGGTAACGGTCCTTGCTGAAATTTTTACGCCACTTCTTCCTGCCATCATTATTGGGGGGCTAATATTAGGATTTCGGAATGTACTTGGTGACATCGAATTTGGCGGCCAGACGATTGTCGAGATGTCTACATTTTGGGCGGGAGTCAATGATTTTCTTTGGTTGATCGGGGAAGCTGTTTTCCACTTCCTACCAGTCGGGATCGTTTGGAGTATCACCAAAAAGATGGGCACCACTCAGATTCTTGGGATCGTACTAGGGATCACCTTAGTATCACCACAGCTCTTGAACGCTTATGCTGTGGCAGGTACTGCTGCTGCTGATATTCCAGTTTGGGACTTCGGCTTTGCTACAATTGAAAAAATCGGCTATCAAGCACAGGTCATTCCAGCTATGCTGGCAGGCTTCATGCTGGTTTATCTGGAACGTTTCTTCCGCCGGGTCATTCCAGAAGTCGTCTCGATGATTTTTGTACCACTTTTCTCACTCGTACCTACTGTTTTAGCCGCACATTTGATTCTCGGTCCAATTGGCTGGACAGTCGGTTCCTGGATCTCAAATGCCGTCAATATGGGGCTGACTTCTTCCGTGAGCTGGCTGTTCGGTGCGCTCTTCGGCTTCCTTTATGCACCACTTGTCATCACCGGCTTACATCATACGACACTGGCTATTGATTCGCAGCTGATTGCAGATTTTGGAACAACTAACCTATGGCCGATGATCGCTCTCTCAAATATTGCCCAGGGTTCAGCCGTTTTAGCTGTTATCTTCCTTCATAAAGGGAATAAACAAGAGGAACAAATTTCGATTCCTGCAACCATTTCCTGTTATTTAGGCGTTACAGAACCAGCAATGTTCGGGATTAACCTGAAATATCTCTACCCGTTTGTTGCTGCGATGATCGGCTCTGGGATTGCTGGACTTTTTGTCACTTTGATGGGTGTTCGAGCCAATGCAATCGGGGTTGGCGGGATTCCTGGTATTCTTTCCATTCGTCCACAAGATTGGGGCGCATTTGCTATCGGGATGGCTATTGCCATTGCGGTTCCGTTCTTCCTAACGATGTTCTTCCGCCGGACAGGTATTTTGAATAAGATCGACCGAGTTGACAGTGTAGCAATGGCTACTTCTAATGCTGGAAATGCGCCGACAGTTACGACTTTTCATCTTGATGCTGACACTCCTGAAGCTGAACTGGTCGCACCTGCTGATGGTGAAGTGATTCCGATTACCGAAGTGAACGACCCTGTTTTCAGTCAAAAAACAATGGGGGATGGCTATGCTGTTCGTCCAACATCCGGCCATCTCGTTTCGCCTGTAAGTGGCCACATTATCAGCATTTTTGACACGAAACATGCAATTGGTTTTAAACTAGCGAATGGTCTCGAAGTGTTGCTGCACATGGGGATCGATACTGTAGAGCTCGGCGGCACGCCATTTACACTATCTGTAAAAGCCGGGGATCAGTTAGAAGCTGGCGACGCATTAGGTTCTGTTGATTTATCTGCTATACAAGCAGCTGGTAAAGAAACGGATCTGATTATCGCCATTACGAATATGGCTGATGTAGAAGAATTTAATTTGATGCGTAAAGGACAAGTGACTGCCGGACAAAATGTTGCAATTGCTATTCCAAAAGTAAAAAATGAATAAAGACAAAAAAACAGCGGACTTTAAGGGATCCGCTGTTTTTGTCTAGTTTGGGCGTTTCAGTGTGAAAGTTCTTCCTAATTCGGCATAATCGTTACCGGCTAGACGAGCAACTGGTTGCATTGCCTCAGCAAGTAAATATTCCTTCTGTTTGTCAAAAACTGCATCCGCGAAAATATAAGCTTGTACACGTAAGAGCAGCAGATCCGCTGTCACTTCCCCGGCATCATTCTTGATTTCGATAACGTGTTCCATACGGGTAGGTAAAATGATCTGTGCTTCGGCAATCACGGGTGTGGCATAAGCTGCCAGTTTTTTTAGTGTAAGAGCAGTCTGGTCGATTTCACTTTCGTTCGGTGGAAGTCTAGCAGCTGTTTTATTGACTTCATTGACAAAAGCAGCACTCACAATATGCACCATCACTTCCTGCTCTCTGATCGCATGTCGAGCCGTATCCTTTTGCTGTCCTGCTGCTCGCTGAACACTGATGCTAAGCAGTGGCGGATCACTCGACACGATATTGAAAAAACTGAATGGAGCCGCATTCACACTCTTCCCATCTTCCATCAGTGTCGTAATGAACGCAATCGGTCGAGGAATAACGGCCCCGCTCAAAAATTTATAATGCTGTTTGGTGGAAAGTTCGTCTGCTTGGAAAATCATGCCTCGCGACTCTCCAATTCTGTGTGTTTTTCATACCAGCTGCGCGCTGCTTCAAGTTCTTCCATTGTAAGTGCATGACCAGCAGCTGTCCAAACAGTTTCTATCTTGGCACCGCGTTGCTCTAGCCTGCTTACAAGTCGTTCAGAATCAGCGGCTGTAACCAGTGGATCATTTAAGCCTGCTGTCAGAAAAACATGCTGCTTGGCGAGTGAAAAAGTTTGCTGTTCATTCTCTGCCGGCATTGCATGAAATAAAATCGCCCGCCGAAAACTATTCTCTTTTTGAAGCAAACTATTAGCGGCAATATTGGCTCCATTCGAATAACCCACTACTACAAGTTCAGCCATGTCCAAATCATACCGCTTCGTCAGTTTTTCGACTTCCAAATGCAATTGATCGGTCTTTTCAGCTAAACTTTCCAAATCCAGCCGACCGTCCGGATAGCGTTTGAAAAAACGATTGGCCGTTCCTTCCAGCACATCCCCGCGCAATGAAAGAATCGCTGCTCCATCGGAAATGAAATGACCAATGTCCACTAGCGAATGCTCATCCCCGCCAGTCCCGTGAAGCAGCAATAAAGGCGCGGTCGTTTCATTTTTACCCGGAATAAATAAATGTTCCATTCTCATCAGCTCCTTTTGGTGTCTAGTGGCCGCACCATTTTTTCGATTTCAACGCGTTTAGGTTCTAAAAATGGCGGTAAGGATAATTTTTCTCCCAATGTTTCGTAAGGTTCGTCTCCCATAAATCCTGGACCATCTGTTGCAAATTCAAAAAGAATTTGGCGGCTGACTGGTACATAAAGCGATTCAAAATAGTAGCGGTTGACAAAGCCCGAATTCGGAGCTTCAAACGTATCCATCCTTTCGATCCACTTCATCAGTTCCTCGTGATCCTCTACTCGGAAAGCTACATGATGCACTTCTCCATAGCCCTGCATTGCGTGCGGCAGATCCGTGCGCTCTTCGACAATTAACGAAGCCCCATTGCCGCCTTCTCCTACTTCATAAAGGTGCAATCCCTGCTCTTCTTTGACATAACGAAAGCCAAGCACAGCTTTTAAAACCGCATCCATATTTTCTAGTTTAGGCACTGTCAGAAAAACAGGTCCTAAGCCATAGATCGCATATTTTTCAGGAACTGGTCCATTTTTCCATGGGGTTCCAGCTTGAACGCCCTGATTATTTTCATCTGAAATCAGCATCAAGCGCTGCTCATCAAAATCCTCAAAAGTCAGTATTTTACGTTCAAAAATCGTCTCAATCTCACCATGTGTCACACCTAACTGTTCAAAACGCTGATGCCAGTACTCAAGTGCTGCATCACTCGGCACGCGAAAACTCGTCCGAGAAATACTATCCGTTCCACGACGACCTTTTGGCAGATTCGGAAAATCAAAGAATGTCATATCCGTTCCTGCCGAGCCCTTATCATCTGCAAAAAAGAGGTGATAAGTGTGGATATCATCCTGATTGACCGTCTTTTTCACAAGTCGCATTCCCAAAATTTCTGTAAAAAATTGATAATTCTTTTCTGCACTACTTGTCATTGCTGTTACGTGGTGGATTCCTTTTAATTCTTTCATCATGGTTTTCCCCTCCAAAATAAGTTTCGATTTCTTGTCTTCGCTCTTCTAGAAATGGTGGCAAACTGAGACGCATCCCCAACTTCTGAATCGGCTCGTCAAGTGTGAAGCCTGGTTCATCACTGGCAAATTCGATACGCAGCCCCGCCGGATCACGGATATATAAACTCTTAAAGTAGCCTCGATCCACATACTCTTCTATTTCAAGTCCATTTTCTATAGCTCGCCGATAAAGTGCATCCACTTCTCTTGCTGTTTCGACACCATAAGCGATATGATCGATCGTCCCTTTACCAAATCGTGTCTTCTTGGAACTGGTCGTCTGGATAAACGTCATTTTGCTCCGCCCGGCAGTGTCTGTCAAACTTTCCCCTTCCTGTGTAAAGCCAAACCTCTTATGGAAAAATGTACGTTCTGCTTCCAAGTCAGGCACGTGATAGACAGCGCCGATAATTCGAACAATTTGTTTATCTGCTGGAATATCCGTGTGTCGCGTGGCCTTTTCGGGTGCAATCTGCTCGTTTATTTCGATCAGAGCAAGCTTCATGCCATCCGGGTCTGTAATATGCAATCCGTCTTCCTGAACTGAGAATGCGATGCCGTAATGCTCCAGCCGATCACGCCAAACTGTCAAACTTCCCACTGGAATTCCTAGTTGAATGGTGCCAAAATAAGCTTTTTCATGGTAATGATTACCAATATGCGGCACTTCGAAGTAAGTTAAAATCGTGCCTGGTGTTCCCTCATAATCTCCATAAAATAAGTGACGCATTTTAACGTTCGCCTGATTGACTGTATTTTTAACGAGACGATACCCCAAAACTTTTGCATAGAAGTGGTCAGTCCGTTCAAATTCTTTGATTAATGCTGATACGTGATGCATATGAATCCTCATTTTACCATCCCCTCCTTCTTGACTATCTAAAGTTTATAACTAAACTATTAAAATTGGAAATTATATGCTCACAAAAAGTAAGTAACTATTCCATAAAAAGAACGAACCGCTCGTATCCTGCGATTCGTTCTTTATTGAATGCCGGTAAGAAGATACTTTCGAAAATGGCAGCCATGTCCCTCTTTTGAAATTTCCTAAGCAAAAGAGACACTATCATCTTAAAATATGGTATAACCTCCATAATTGCACATTATTTCTCTTCAAGTCGTTTCATATCTTTGTCCCACTTGAACCAGTTATACGTAGAATCAAAGGGGGATATCTCAGTAAAACCGTGCTTTCGGTATAGTGCAATAGCTGGGTAATTTGCCGGTAAAACACGTAAATAGACGACCGGATAATGCCACCTTTCCGCTTCCTTCAATAAATGGACCAACAGCGTTTCCCCATAACCTTGTCCGCGCGCTGGTTTTGCGACAGTCAGATGAGCAAGTTCTAAATCTCCCTCTTCTTCGTCAACCCAAATCTCGCCATAAGCGATCATTTTCTCTCCACTTATCAAGACATACGGAAACTGATCGTCAGTTTGCAGCCAGCTGGCAACATCCTGAATCGAAATTTTCTCCTTTCCTGTGGCAAAAAAAGTATCCTTCCCCTCCGAAAAAAGAGCCGAAACCTCTGCCAGATCCGACTCCCCTACTGCGCGAAAAACCAATCGATCATCTATTTTCATTCTGTTTCTCCTGCCAAAGATCCAACAAGACGGCCAGTTCGTCCTGAACATCCTTATACGACATTTCCGGCTTAATTTTCAATCGGTCGACTACTTCGAACTTAATCGTTTTGATACCGTACAGTTTGGCCTCTTTTTGCATTTCCGGTGGCAACATGGTGCCATCACCAATCTTATAACCAAACGCTAGTTTATTTTGGATGCCTGCAAGGTTCATCGTCGCACCTAATAATTTTTCTCCTGATTGTGTCGAAATAAATTGATAGACACCGGCATCAGGCGTTTTTTCCTTATATGCTTTGATTTTTTCTTTACGCGCTTCTCGATCAGTCATCTGTTTTTCCTCCTCTAATAACCCGCTTCTCGCAGCAATTCACTTAAAATCCGCAATCGCTCACTGAGCAGCTCATCATCATTTTTAAGTGCTTGTTCAAATAGTTCAATATCTTCCTCAATATGATCATTATCCGTACAAATTTCAACACTCATGGCATCTCCCTGTAGTCCGATCCGGTCGATTTGTGGGTTTTCCGGATCAAAGAAATGGGGATATTTATAGGCATTCACAAAGTGTAGTTTTGCTCGTGCAATCAAAATCGCCAAATCTAGTACTCGATGAAGCGGCAACTCCTCTGATTGACGCGACCATTTGCCACCCGTATGGCGCCACACTTTTGCTGAAATATCGACTTTGCCACGATCATTCCATTGCGCGAGCCCCAGCGAAAGCCCCTTTGCTTCAGAATCATAGGCCATTTTGCCATCTACTTCCTCGTAGTTAGGTACGATCAACACAGGTTTATGTTTTAAATGAACTGGAATCATTTGATTACTCCTTTACTAATTTAGTAAATTACTAAATTAGTATAACGAAAAATCGATTTTTTCGCAAATTCTTGTTTTCTCATGAAACTTTTATTTTTCCTTCACTTTACTTTTTGAAAGAAATGGGCATAATTAAAGGTATGTTTCACTAATCACAGAAAGGATTGGCTGAGTGAATGCGTAGAAAAAGACGAGTAAGGCAACGCGAGGAAAAAGAGCAGAAGAAAAAACTGCCGACGATCCCTCTTCGGCTGAATATCTTATTCTTCGTGATTTTTATCTGCTTTTCGGTATTGATTTTGCGGCTGGGTGTACTTCAAATCGTCCACGGTGATGAATATAAAGCCGAGGCAGAAAAAACCAATAATGTAACGATCGAAAAAAGCATGCCACGCGGTGAAATTTATGATAGCAATTATAATCTATTAGTCGGGAATGCTGGCTACAACACGATTACTTACACGCGAAGTCAGAGCACTGACTCTGAAGAGATTCTCAAGGTTGCCCAAAAACTCAACACATTGATTGACGTAACGCCTGATGAGAATCTTACAGAACGCAATTTAAAAGATTATTGGATCGTCTCTCATGAAGAAGAATCGATCAGTCGCCTCTCTGATAAAGAGAAAAATATGGATGGTTCTGATCAGTATCAGGCACAACTAAAAGATGTCACGGACGCGGATCTTGCTACCTTGACTGACAACGATAAAAAAGTCGCCACCCTTTATAAAAAAATGACAAACGGATATGCTATGACGGAACAGACAGTCAAAGACGAAGGCGTTACAAATGAAGAAATCGCTCGCGTCAGCGAAAATCTGGATGAGCTGCCTGGTGTGGATACAACAATGAACTGGGACCGTTATTATCCTTATGAAGACACGCTTCGCTCGATCCTCGGCTCTGTCACCACTGAACAGGAAGGGCTGCCTGCTGATAAAGCAGATTATTATTTGTCTCAAGGATACAGCCGCAATGATCGGGTCGGAAAAAGCTATCTAGAAGAGCAGTATGAAAGTGTGCTTCAAGGCAAAAAAGCCGAATATGAGAGCGTACTGGATGCGGACAATAATGTCATCAGTACCGTTCAGAAAAAAGCGGGTTCCAACGGGAAAGACCTAGTACTTTCTATTGATGTTGAGTTCCAAAAAGCGGTCGAAGAGATTTTGCAGGAAAACATCAAAAAAGGTAAAGCTTATGCTGGATCTGATCTTTTTGACCGAGCATTCGTCGTTGCAATGGATCCGAATACCGGCCAAATTTTAGCACTTGCGGGACAGAAGCTGAATGATGACGGCGAGTTTGAAGATTATTCACTTGGAACCTTCACAACGGCCTATAATATGGGGTCTGCTGTCAAAGGGGCCACAGAACTGATGGGCATGATGAGTGGCACGATCACGACAACCAGCACCTTTGTCGACCAGCCGATCTATTTGAAGGGGACACCAAAGAAGAGCTCTTGGTTCAACACGGACGGCTACAATAATATGACACTAGATCCTGTTGGTGCTTTGGAGAGATCCTCCAACTCCTATATGTACCAGTTGACGATGAAATTTGCTGGTACGACCTATGTGCCTTATGGACCGCTTAATGCCCCACTTTCTACATTTGAAGAAATGCGTAAGTATTATAATATGTTCGGGCTGGGTGTTAAAACTGGTATTGATCTTCCAGGTGAACAAATTGGTTATCAAGGACCGGATGACACGATCGGTAAGATTCTCGACTTTGCCATTGGACAATACGACTCCTATACACCGCTTCAACTAGCACAATACGGAGCAACCATTGCAAATGGTGGTAAACGGATCGCCCCAACACTTGTCAAAGAAATTCGCAATCCAAGTTCCGGCGGTGATCAGCTGGGTTCTGTTTACAAAGAAAGTAAGCCAAAAGTGCTGAACACGCTGGATGCGACTGATGAAGAAATCAAAACTGTCCAAGAAGGTTTTTATGAAGTAATCAACGGGGCAAATGGCACCGCCAAAGGCTACTTTGATTCCGATGATTATGTGGCAGCTGGTAAAACAGGGACGGCTCAGGCTTTTTATGACGGGCCAAAAGAATCTAGCAATATGGCTGAAGTGTGGAATACAACCTTTGTTGGCTATGCACCTGCTGATGATCCGGAAATCGAGATCGCAGTTGTTGTGCCTTGGCTCTATCGTGATGGTTATTCGGACAGCAAAATCAACTTATCGATCTCCAAACAAGTTTTCGATAAATACTTTGAACTGAAAAAACAACGTGAAAATGAGCAGCAAGATACTAAAAATCCAACAATCAACAATAAAGATTTAGCGGCTCAAGAACAACAAAAAGCCATTGAAAGTAAAACAAGCGGCGATTAAGCTGAAATAAAAATACGGCAAGCGAGTGTATGTTGACTCGCTTGCCGTATTTTTATTGAAAACTGATCCTCGCTGGTCCATCTGGCAGATCGATTTTTATTTCTTTATATGGTAAAATTTCAATTCGTCCCGCGTCGCTCAGATAACTGCCCACCTCTGGCAAAACGACTTCATCAAGTCCCGTCATTATTCCTTCATGTACGATGCCTCGGACAAAAAACGGATGCCCTAAAAAATGTTCGGCTTCCTGAATATGCCCTTCACGAATCAGCGCGCGAATAACTGTTGAACTGACTTTCCCCCGAGCGCTTTCTTTTTCAACGGGAACAGCTGTGACTTCGATTCCATAAGAGGTACAAAGCGACCGCAGCAACTCCACATCCGAATCTCGTCCCTTACCAAAATTGAATTCTTCTCCAACGATGATATGACGCAGTTGTAAATTAGTCAAATGCTCATGGACAAATATTTCGGGCGACGTTTCGGCATAAGTTGCGGTAAAGGCTGTTTCAATCAGGCTGTCAACCCCGTAATGTTCCAGCCAGAAAGCCTTCTCGTCTCCTGGTGTCAGCATTTCTCGGTATGCTTCCACACCATGCAGTGCATAAAGCGGATGCGGACTAAAACTGATCACCGAAAATCGTTCTGCCTCCGTTTTAAGTTGTCTAGCTGTCCGTAAAATTTTCTGGTGTCCCACATGTACGCCATCAAATTTGCCGATGGAAAGCACAGCCGGACGCGTATCCTCTGGCGGTGCCAGATCAACATGATAAATCTCCAATCCCGGTTCCCCCCCTCGCAGATTAACTTTAACCAAAAAGGGAGGTTTCGACAACTTTATTGACTTGCACCCAGTTTTAGCAATCGTGAAATTCTCGACTAATTTAAATAGACACACTACAAGCCTCTCCTATTACAGATGATTACTAGGAAAGCATTAGCACAGATCTTACCTGCTTTTATGCATCTTCTCATACGAATCAAAGTCGCCAAAGTTTCACTGATGTTTTCAAATTATCCATTAGGTATTTAAAGAATATTCGCTTACAAAATCGTTTTAATCGCTTCAGAAAGAGGGGCAAGCGGGTGCCCAAGGACGGTTTCAAAGTCTTTTTTTGTCACAGCATTCTCCCCATTATTCCCTGCTTGAACATACTGTTGCATGACGATCTCAAATCCTGTTTCGGCAAATGGTGACAAGTGAGCATTGTAAGTTTCGACATCCACTTCTTTAGTTTCAAGAGATTTACCAGTTGCGATTTCAAGAGCTCTCGCTATATCCAGATGAGTAAGCGCATCACGCCCTAGTTCTACAACTTCTCCGAAAGCTGCTGTCGCAATCACTCGGGCAGCCGCTTCTGCAAACTCTTGTCGAGTCGCATAAGAGATTTTCCCTTCGCTTAGATAGTAGTACTTGCCTGTTGCCATGGCAGCTCTGAATGGTCCTTTCTCCATTTCCAAGTACCAACTGTTACGAAGGAAAGTATGCTTAATGCCTGACTCAGCAATCAATGCTTCCGTTTGACGATGGTTATGTTCCAATCCATTTTTCGGATAATCAATGGCATTAATGCTTGTGTAAGCAATGTAACCGATACCCGCTTCTTTAGCAGCTGCCACGACATTCGCTTGTAAATTCGCTTGTGGAATAGAAATAAAAAGAAGTCGATCCATACCTTCAAAGGCTTTCACAAGTTTTTCTTTGTCCGCGAAATCTGCTATACGAGCTGTAACTCCACGTGCTTCTAACTTCTCAGCAGCTTCTTGGGTGCGCGCAAGACCAAAAAGATGGGCTTGTGGAGCAAATTCTTTTAAATACTCTATTGTAAAATTCCCCATTTGTCCTGTAGCACCTGTCATAAAAATATTCATATTCAGTTCCCTCATTTCTTTTGATTGCCCTTATTATAGACTTCTTATCTCGCAAATTCATTTGATGAAATTAGATATCTATCAAGTTTTGTTATAAAATGGAGAAAATATCAAAAGGAGCTATAGTATGTCTCTAAAAAAACTCAGTAAACAGGCTTTTGCAACAGCTTTTGAGCAGATGATTGAAACCACGCCGATGGGAAAGATTCGGGTCACCCATCTAGCCAAGGCAACAGGTGCGACGCCCCAATCTTTTTACTATCATTTTCAGGATAAATATGACTTAGCGGCTTGGATCTATTTGCAGGATTATGCAGCCATCGTCAAAGATGATACACAGACTTTTAGTGCTCAGCAAATCATGCTGATGATGGCACAATTCGAAAAAAGAAAGACCTTCTATCAAAAAGTTTTTACCGATAAGTCGCAAAATACGATTAAGGAATATGCCAATCAACATAGCCTCTTAATGGCAAAAAAAGCGGTCGAGTATTATCAAGGAAGCCCCTGGACTCTCCAACAAGAGATTGCCGTCACCTATCATCAGCATGCTGTCATGGGACTGTTCATGGATTGGATTTTTGATCGTTTAGCTATAGATATCCAGCAACTGGCTGACTTCCAATATCAGCAAACGCCTGACTTTCTCAAAGAAGCGCTTAGTCGTTATCCGTATGACGAGATTGATGACTAAAGCAAGGGAGAACAAAAAATCAGAAGCCCTCCATTGTCACGATAGGGCTTCTGATTAATGCGCACACTAATTTATTTCGCAAATTGTTTCTGTTCTTCCAAATGATAAATTTTTGGTCCGCTCAGATGCGTGTCCGCTTGCTTGGCTGGTCTATTTGTTTCACGATCTGATGAATAGAGTAGCCGTAAACCATTTAGGATCACAAGAATCGTGCTGCCTTCATGACCGATAACCCCGAATGGTAGATTGATCGACTGGAACAGATTTGCTGTGATCAGGCAAATAATCACTGCAATAGCAAAGATGATATTTTGCCAGGTAATCCGGTTGAGCCGTTTCGAAAGTTGGTATGTGAAAGCCAATTTGCCCAAATCATTTTTCATCAAAACCACATCAGCGCTTTCCATCGCAATATCTGTGCCTTCCCCCATCGCGATCCCAACAGTCGCATTGGCCAGTGCCGGCGCATCATTGATCCCATCACCAACCATCGCTACTTTTCCATAGGCGGCTTTCAATTCCTTCAACACCTCGACCTTTTGCTCTGGCAGACATCCGGCAATCACATAGTCAATCCCGATCTCCCGACCGATCGCCAGCCCAGTTGCCTCATTGTCACCCGTCACCATGATCGTTTGGATACCATTTCTTTTCAATTGAGCAATGGCTGCCTGTGCTTCTGGACGCGCCACATCTTTCATAGCTAAAAGCGCCACGACCGCATCATCACAACTGATATAAACGACCGTTTTCCCATCACTTTCCAGCCGTTCGGCATCTGCCCCAGCAAAATTTTCCGCTTGACTTGCTCCGACAAAGCCTTTCTTTCCAACTTTCCAATTTTTCCCGTCATAATCAGTGGCAACACCCCAGCCGGGCACATCTTTTAAGACTAAATCATCCAAACGGCGACTGACTTGAGAATCAAAAGCAGCTACCACAGCTTTTGCCAGCGGATGCATGGAACGCCTTTCTAGTTCAACCGCAATATCAATCACCGTCTGCCGGTCAAAAGAGGGATCGACCATGAAGTCTGTCACAACTGGCTCTCCTTTTGTCAGTGTACCGGTCTTATCAAAGGCAATCGCGCGAACATGCCGCAAATTCTCCAAATGAACGCCACCTTTAAACAGAATGCCATGCCGCGCTCCATTCGAAATCGCCGCAAGTGTCGCAGGGGTTACGGCGGCCACAAGGGCACACGGAGAAGCGACGGTCAAAAGCACCATTGCCCGGTAGAAAGTTTCGTTCCAACTCCAGTCAAAGGCGAAATGTGGCAGAAACAGCATCACGCCAACTAGCAGTAAAACAATTTTCACATACTTATCTTCAAATTTTTCAATAAAACGAGCAGTTTGTGAAGGTTCGCTTTGTGCCTCTTTGACCATTTGAATGATCTTGCTGAATAGTGTGTCCTCTGCTGCTTTTGTTACTTCGATCGTGATGGCGCCGCTGATATTGATCGTTCCACCAAATACATCCGCCCCTACCCCCTTTTCAGCAGGAACACTTTCCCCGTTTATCGCTGCTTCATTCACGGTCGTAGCGCCTTTTCGGACGACTCCATCAATTGGAACACTTTCGCCGGGACGAATCAGCACAGCATCATGCACAGCAAGTTCCGAGACCGCCACTTTCCTTAGCTCGCCATCTGCTTCGATTCGGTAAGCTTCATCCGGTTGAAAAGCCATCAATTTGGAAATTTCACGTTTGCTTTTACTCGTCGCATAATTTTCAAGTGCGCCGCTTAAAGCAAAAATGAAAATCAGTACAGCGCCTTCCAGCCAATAACCAATGATCGATGCTCCCGTCGCAGCCAGTACCATTAGCAGTTCAACGTTTAATTTATGTGTTTCGATCGTTGCCCGAATTCCCTCTCTTGCTTGTTCAAATCCCCCAATAATGAATGCTGTGATGAAAATAACTGCCGTCAGTCCGCTGCTCACTTGATTCTCAAGGGCCCAGCCGATCAAAATCAACAAACCACTGACCCCTGTTGCTGCAAATTGCCAATATTCTTTCAGCCACTTTTTCATCATTCTCAACTCCTTTCTCCTAAATGATAATCGTTATCGTTACCCCTAAAAACACGAAAATCTGCTCCCTTCAGTCTGGGAACAGATAATTCTATTAATAATAATTCTAATAAACTTATTCTTTTATCCACTTTTATTATACTACATTTTGATAAAATAAACAATCTAATTGAAAAAATTATGTTCTAATTGAGAATGAAAATCTCTATCAATCAAAAAAAGACGACCTAGCGATATCGCCAAGCCGTCTTTCTTTATCAAGGAAGTTTGTTTCCTGCAGCTAGATAAATCTGATACCATTCTTCACGCGTCAGTGTCAAATCACCTGCTTTTGCAATATCATGCAGCCGTCCTGGATTCATCGTACCTACAATCGTTTGCATCTTCGCCGGATGACGCTTGATCCAGGCAACAGCAATCGCCGAGTTGGTCACATGATACTTGTCTGCCAGCTCATCGATTTTAGCATTCAGCTCAGGGAAGCGATCGTTGTCTAGAAATACGCCTTCAAAGAAACCGAATTGGAAAGGTGACCATGCCTGAATCGTCATATCATGCAGACGGCTGTAATCCAAAATACCGTTATCATGATCAAAACTTGGATCATTTGTCATGTTCATGTTGAACCCTGCATCCACCATGCCGGTATGCATGATACTAAATTGAAGTTGATTGATAAGCAAGTCCTGCTCAACAGATTTTTTCAGCAACTCAATTTGCAAAGGGGTATGGTTGCTGATACCAAAATGCCGCACCTTGCCACTTTTCTCAAGTATAGAGAAAGCTTCTGCCACTTCTTCCGGTTCAACCAGCGTGTCTGGACGATGCAAAAGAAGCGAATCAATATACTCTGTATCTAAACGTTTCAAAATACCGTCGACAGAATTCAAAATATGTTCTTTCGAGAAATCGAACATGCCTTGGCGAATACCACATTTTGATTGCAAGAAGAGTTCTTCACGACGAATGCCCATATTTTTGACAGCTTCCGCAAAGATTTCCTCTGATTTTCCACCACCGTAAATGTCCGCATGATCAAAAAAATGAATGTCTTCATCTAATGCCGCTTGAATCACCTGTTCCGCATCTTTAGCTGAAAGATCTGCCATCCGCATACAGCCAAGACCAATGACCGGCACTTCCACTTTTCCACCTAATCTTATTTTTTTCAATTCTGCCACCTCTTTCTACTAGATATCTTTATTTTAGCACGCCTAGAAAGCGATACCAAATAAAAGGATAGACTTATTTAAAATAAAGTGCGATCCCATAATTTGTGTCTTCGATTTTTGTCCCTTTTGGCGCTTTCATCAGCAAATAAACATAATAAAAATCACCGATGCAGCCCGATGTGTGACAAGCAAAAATAAACAGCACTGCCCAGTAATTCATCCCCAATTGAAAAAAACACCATAACAGCAGACTGACCACAATAAATGGCATGATTGCAATGATAAAAAATGGAAAACGCGTGTAGCGAGTACCCGGCGCCCCTGCATATAGCATTCCTTTCGTATAACCAAACTGGATCTTTGCCCGCGGAGAAAACAGTTTAAAGAAGAGACCATGAACCACTTCATGGAATAAAAATAAAGCGACTAACAGAACCAGGCCTAACAAGATATCTACTATTCCCATCGAAAAGTGAGGGCCTACAAAAATCCCCACTACCAATATTCCGGCAAACAAAGCTAGCCCTATCAGATTTAGCCGCATAAGCAGCGACTGATTTTCAAGCAAATGGATCTCTCTTTTTTTCAAAAGCCTTCTCCTCCTATGTTTCCTCTAAAAAACAGAAAATAATGCTGGCATTTCTTTCCATTTTATATTACAATATCATTTGTCGGCAAGTTTTTGATTATGGAGAAATACCCAAGTCCGGCTGAAGGGGACAGACTCGAAATCTGTTAGGCGGGCCTAGCTCGCGCCGGGGTTCGAATCCCCGTTTCTCCGTTTCTTGATAAACACTTGAATCGTTTTTCAACGATTCGAGTGTTTTTTTATAGTGATCCTGGTCTTGCAATCGTATAAACTTACAAACAGTTAAATGAAAACGTGTTCATTTTTAGTTATTCTCTTAGCATCAAGAATATTTCTGCTGAATCCGACTAATCTTATGACAAATAGATAATCATATGAAACTTGCAAGTATTTTTTCTTATAAAAATATTTCTACACCTTATGTTTACCGCAATAGGCTGGACACTTTAAGCGTCCAACCTATTAATGTGTTGTTTCATTCAATAAGAGTCTCAATTGTTCACGTTTGATTAATGGTCCCGATTGTTGTTTTTCCTGATAGTTTTTTTCTGGCTGAAGAAGCAGATAAGCAATTGTCATTTAACAGGTAAGTTTAGGGAAGTCAAACAACCTTGCTTTTATTCTGTTTAATCATTTCGTTTTTTATAAAAAATCATCGCTCATCTAAAAACCTGATACACCGTTTCAGAAGTAAAGGTCTCTCCATTCCGGTAGACATGCCAATCGGTTATCGCATCCAGAGGAATCTCATATGCGCCGCCTAGTTGCATCTCATCCACATAGTACGGATCATTGATGAGTTTTGCCAAGGCATGGGTTTCTGTTAGTTCGATCGGCTCAAACCACATATGTTCGAGTTCGCCCTCTTCTTTGCCGAAACGAATGCCGAACTTGATCAAAAAACTCCACTCGTCCTGAGACTTTTTAGCGCGTTTTTTGAAAAATCCTTTAGGTTTAACAGGCAGACCGAATTTTTCAAATGCTGAACGGAAATAAGGAAACCGTTTTTGGGCGCGTTCTGACATTTCAGTGGTTTCTTTATTAGTTTTCATGACCATAAAGTCAGTTTCTTCCTGATAACTCAATACTTTTTGTAATTGTTCGCCACCTTCTTGCACTTTAAAGAGGATAACAGACGGCAAAGCATGATACTCATCACGATCCGCATAATCACCCAGAAAACGAGCGTCTTCACGGATTACTTCTTCCGGTAATTTTTCCAGCCCACCCAGTTCTCCTAGTTGGGGCAGGTTTTCCACATAGGTGAGTCCTTCTTCCCATGGGACGGCTACTAGATAGTCATAATGCGTGGGGGTCTGAATCGCTAAAATCGGTTCGTAGAATGGTGTCCGTTTATTTTCTATACAGTTATTCACATACGTAGCAATCAGCTCTGTCACACCATAATAAGAAGGCAGTGGATTTGGAATGATTAATTCTGCTTCCGGTAAGCCTAGACGGTTTAAGCCGTGTGTATGAAACCAGTATCCTGCTGGTGGATCATTTTTTTCATCGTAGACGGTGTGGATCACATAGAGGTTTTCAACATTAGGTAATAGATTCGTTTCTGTTTGAAAACTCAGCCATTCTCTTGAAAATACTTTGTTTCCTGCTGAAAGATCCTGACCGATCAACAAATCTGGTGCTAGAAGATAAAGAACTTTTAACTGCAATTGATAACTTAAAAGTGGATCATCTCCAAATAGGGTCTCAACAAAAATCTGTTGATCAGCGTGATGTGCCTTTTCTAAGATATCAGGGGACACTTGGTCAATAAAGAAAAGATAACGGAAATCAATTGGTTCCTGAATCGCTACATTTTCAATATAATAACGATATTCTTCGTTTAAATAGTTGAATCGAAAATAAAACCCACTTTCTGCCTCTGTTTGCATAAATTCCGGCTGTTCAAACTCTGCTATTTTAGTAAGCCTCTGTTCCATTTCTTGATAGGAAGCAGGTTTTTCTACTGTTAATGCAAATGTGGAAGGATATTTTTCTCCTGTGCCACCTTGGATAGCTAAATAAGCTTGTTTATTTGTCCGCATATTCATCGTCCTCTCTTGTTAGTATTCCTCATCAAAAAACTGCGTAAAATCAAATTCCGCTTCTATAATGGACTGCAAATAGTGTTCAAAGTCTGGCGCAATCACCAAATAACTGTCAGGATCATGCAGATACCGGATAATCTGGCCACTGTTTCCTTGTTCTGTTGGAGTGAAGTCAATATACAAGCTGGATGTGCCACCATTATTGATACAATCAGCAAAGTTCAGCCAATCACCAAATGGCGCGTCTATATCAATACGCGGA
This sequence comes from Listeria ilorinensis, assembly GCF_913566895.1. Taxonomy (GTDB): domain Bacteria; phylum Bacillota; class Bacilli; order Lactobacillales; family Listeriaceae; genus Listeria; species Listeria ilorinensis. Next base: position 139,319 of record NZ_CAJYCN010000008.1, read on the forward strand.
TCAACGGTTATCAAATCCGGTTGATCAAGCCACTCTCCGTAACGCGTGCGAATCGTTTCATTATTTAAACGTTTTTTCTTTTCTTCTACCATCTGGCTGGCAGATTTTAAATAGTATGGATATTCGTAAAGATCTGAACCAAGTATTGGAATGGAGATAATCTGACCATGATACGACTCATGATAAGTACCACCAATCAGCTCAAGCAGATGTAGAAGTTCGAGCGGTACTTCCGGATAGGTCATTTTCAGTAGTTCTATATTTTCAGTTGAAGCGCCTGTTGTCTGCGCAAGCTCTTGCAGAATCGTTTCAGGCAACCTTTTTCTCAATTCCGTCCAATAGTGATGACTTAACATATGGATCGCTCCTTCTTTTAAAAGTACTTTTTTATCATATCATAATAGCTGGCTACTTATCTCGAAAAAATCTTTCTTGCAACAGGTCATGGAACAAATAAAAAACGCCAGATCCGAAAAAAATATCTTCCGGGTCCAGCGTTCTTCAACTGCCTGCTTACATTTAATCAGCTAAAGTAAAATCTTTATCGGTTAGTTCAAATTGATCTTTCAGGCCAGATGTCAAATATACTTTTTTATCCTTACTGACAAAAATCGCTTCAACACCTTTTTGTTTCTCAATAAATTTCAGCCCCTCTTCAATCCCCTTGGAAAAGGCACCGGACGATAGACCGTCACCTGTGATCGACTTATCACTGATGATTGTCACTCCCGCAATATTATTATCAAATGGATACCCTGTTTTTGGATCAAATAGATGATGATATTTTTTACCATCCACTTCTAGATAACGTTCATAAATGCCGGAAGTTACAATCGACTTATTTTTCTCAGGCAATTTTCCGATAATGGAGCCGCGTGGTGAAAATGGATCCTGAACCCCTACTGTCCAGTCTCCTCCTTTTGGACTTTCTCCTTCCACCACAATATTACCTCCAAGGTCGATAATGGCGGTTGTCACACCATTTTTCTTAAAGACTTTTTCGATTTCGTCTGCAATAAACCCTTTTGCAATCCCACCTAAATCTAACTGCATTCCTTCTTTTGCCAAATAAACAGAATGATTCGCATCATTTAATTGGACGTTTTTATAGCCAATTAACGGTAGACGGGCATCGATTTCAGCTTGGGATGGCTTGCGGGCATCAGGAAAGCCAATATGCCAAAGCGATGTGATCGGGCCGATGGTTACATCTTTTGATCCCCCTGTTGCTGCGCTATAATGGATACCTTCTTTAATTAGATAGTAGATATCTGGGTCAACTTGAACAGCTTCCTTACCAGCAGCTGCATTGATTTTATCCACTTCCGTTGAACGTGTCGCTTCATCATTTACATCAATTTTATCAGCCAGTTCTTTGGCACGGGCAAATCCTTGATCAAGTACCTCTTCTTTTCCTTTATCATAAATTTTAAGTGTGACAACTGTTCCCATCATAAATTCAGTTTTTGAATAGGGACTCTCTAACAGATGGCTGTTTGTCTTTTTTGCAGATTTTGATTCATTATTGGAGCAACTTGTGAGAATCAGCAAAGCCAAACAAGCAGTAATAATCATTAACCATTTTTTCTTCATAAAGCACCTCTACTATTTACTTCGCTACTAATGTATCTTTTTATTTATGCGAAGTCAATAACTTTTTATTCATCTATTCATAAAAAAACTCAAGATAATCT
>NZ_CAJYCN010000009.1 GCF_913566895.1 Listeria ilorinensis
GCATGGATATCTTGTAAAAATTGTTGTTCGGAAATTACTGCGGCTTTATCATAGGTGATTTCTTCGTCAACTTGAAGGGTCATAGGCTTAGACTCTTGATAAGGCACTGTAACCGTCCCAGAACAGTGCGTACTTTCAGAGGCAAAATGGTATTGGACTGTTCCAGAAGCATCTAAATTTTCCCAAGTGATCGTATTGGTATCTGGATCATATATCCCGCCATCGGTAACGGTAATGTTCATTGGATTTCCATTTTCATCCTTCAACTCTTCGCTTACTGGAATCGTTAATGTCTTATTTTTACTTACCTGCGCTTCCAATGTCACATTTTGATTAACCGCTGAAAAATCTGTGTACTGGCTAGGGATAGATGAAAAATTTTGCAGTTGGTTATTATCTAGATACATATATTCAAGTTCTGGAGTTTGACTTAAGTTTAAATTGGCTATTTGATTTCCAGGGCAGTTGACTAGAAATAATTCAGGTTTTCTACTTATATCCAGTGCGGATAATTTGTTATCTGCACAAGAAATCGCGTGTAAATGAGGATTTTGACTAATATCTATTTCCGAGATCTGATTGTGGTCAAAATCCAGTCGATCTAAATTGGAACAGCCACTCACATCCAATGCTGTTAATTGATTGTCATAACAAATTAAAGAAGCCAAATTTTTACTTTCGCTGACGTTTAACTCTGTTAACTGGTTTCTAAAGCAATAAAGATAGGTTAAATTGGGACTCAAACTTGCATCTATTGTTGTCAATTGATTATCATTACACTCAACAGTTTCGACACTTGGCCCTAATCTTAATTCCGTTAGTGAATTACGTGAACAATAAAGTTCCGATATATTAGGATTTTGACTAATATCTAACTTAGTAATTTGATTATCTGCACAGTCAAAATAAGTCAAGCCAGTCAAATACTCTAAACCGCTCAAATCAGTAACATCGCTATGTGCACAGGATAAAACTTCCAGCTGACTCAATTGTTCCAAACTAACTTGATCTGTGGGCAGCATAAAACCTGGCATCCAAGCGGCCACACACTCTGCCAGATGGTCATCTGGAAACCACTCGTAGAAGGTTTTGGTCTCTTCTTCTGAGACGTTTTGATGCGGGCTGACAGCAATTTGCTCTTCATCTCCTGTCTCATCTTGCGTATCCATTTGTTGATCAGCTGTTTTTGATTGATCTAGCTCGGAATTTTCAGCATCCACGCATACTGGATGGAAAAATAATCCGAATAAAGCAAATGGAATAATTAATGCTTTCATTATTTTCAAGAGTAACTTCACCTTTCATCACTTTTTTATCACTATAGCATGTGTGCAAGGCAGACAAATATCCGAATAAGGAAGCTATTTCCTCTATTTATGTCGAAAAAGCAACAATGCTCAAAAAAAGACCGACATCTATATCCATCGATCGGTCTCATTCAAGTACATATTTATTTTGTATAATCCTTCCTGATTAAATGAATGGCCACAACTACTGCTAAAAATAGTGCAGCCGCTACCACGATAAAGAAACCGGTAATTGACCCTTCCCCTGGTACACGAGTATTCATTCCCCATATCCCGCCAATCATAGCCGGAACAGCAATGATTAAGCTTGCCGAATCCAAATATTTCATCAAATGGTTCAGCTTATTGCTCATCATACTACTGAATAAAGCCCCTATACTTTCCAAAAGATCTCTATAAATATCGATCAACTTCTCAGCTTGTCTTTGTCGTAATTGAATATCATAAATCAAATCATCATTCGTTAATCCTTTCTTGAATACGGCTTCATCCCATAAACCATCCAGCATACTCCTTTGATCTTGTAGGGTATGATCAACATAGACGATCTTTCTTTCCAGTTCCGTTTGCCAAAGTAATGCCTCCGTTTTGGTCGTTTCTCTTGCAGCTTGCTCTAAGCTATCAATTTGTTCCTTAATTTTTTTCAGCTCTTCAATAAAATGACGATAGATATTCAAAATAGAGTACGCGATAATTTTTTCAAAAGAATCAAGATTTTTCTTATACTTTCCAAATAAATGCTCAATATATTTTGTTCCGTGCTTATCTTTGTTTGTACAAGTAATCAATATCTCTTTCGACAAAATAAAAGTAATCGGAACGAGTCTCTGCTCAATTTTTTCATCTGAATCAATCAAATCAATTAATACTAATGACATTGGAGCAATTAAAACTTCTCCATCTAAGTATTTGATTTGAGAAACTTCTTCTGGAGAATCATTCCTACTAAATACTTCTTCTGGCAAATCAAAATGTTGAATAACTTGTGATATTTGTTCTGTGTTATTTCCATCTATGTGCAGCCAATTGAAATTCTCTTTATCGGTTTTCATTATCTGGTGGCCTTCTTCAACATAATAATATGAAAACATCTGAATCCCCCGTTCTAAACTTTGCTATCATTCTCTAACCTTTTATCTACATTTATAAACGTCTACAAAGCTCAATTTTCAGCTTTCTGCTAAAAAAACCCTTTTCCAACACGTGGAAAAGGGATGATTTATTTATAGGACATCATTCAGCATAGGCTTATTGATTCTTTTCATCTTCCATGTATTCCAAGATATCTCCCGGCTGGCAATTGAGTACGCGGCATATCTCATTTAACGTTGAAAAACGGATCGCACTGACCTTGCCAGTTTTTATTTTTGAAAGATTGACATTGGCAACTCCAACTTTTTCCGACAACTCTTTCAGTGACATTTTTCGATCTGCCATGACCCGATCAAGGCGTAAAATAATCGCCATTGATTTCCTCCTTATAACATTTCGTCTGACTCTTGCTGCAAGCTCACACCGTAATTGAAGATCTCTGCTACACAAAAAATCAATAAGGCCAGAACAAAAGCTGTCCCGATCTCCAATGTAAATTTATATCCTGGGATCAGTAATGAATAGACCACTGTGTAAACTATCTGTGGAATAATCGCATAGCTGAGCGCCAGAGTACCGATTTTTTTCAGTCGTTTGACCGTCCGTTGCCGAAAAGGCGTCTCCCCATTTTTCATATCACGAAAAATCAAGCTCGCAATCCAAAGAGCTACCGCCATTAGGAGCATCGCAATCGTTAAAGCCGCAAATATCGTCCAGTTTTGTTCGTTCTGGTACCTTTTTCCATCGTCTGCCACTGCTTGAAATCCCGCTGATATACTAAATAACGCACCTGATTGATCCACATCAAATGTAAAGTTCCTCGCATGAAACATCATCCATAAGGCCCAAACCGGTGTCATTGCTGCTATCAGACTGAGAATCTTAAAGCAAATATTTAGAATGGCGCTCAATTTTTGCAATCTTTGGATGTTCATTTTTATTTCTCCCTTTTTTCTTTTATCATAACAGGTCATTTAATCCTTATCAATAATAAATTAACGAAAAACATTAATAAAAAATATAGAAGCAGGACGGATAGATAAATTTCTAATCCTGCTCATTCTATACCTCTATTAATCTTTAAATAATATCAACGTCACCAGAAATTAATCTTTCAATGATTGAATTATGCAAAACTGCAATAAATGTCTCATAGTTTTTACTATTAACTTCAATTGACTGACTTCTTCTATCAAAATAAAGCTGTTTTTCTTCTGGCAATCTTTGAATCGCTCCTTTTATCTGCTCAATCGAATATTTTTTATCATGTTGATATTTAGATAATCGAGTTGAAGTTCGATTACTGTTCTCTACTTTGCTTTTAATAATTTCATAGTCATTAAAATTAACTTTATACTCTTCCAAACCAATTTTATTTTTATGAGACTTAAAGTCATCCAAAGTATTTATAGCACGCTTCTTTCTCTCTTCAAAAGAGCCAATTAATTTCTCTAAACTTTCATTATCATAAACATAAAATATATCATCCACTTTATCGTATTCAGCACAAATACACTTAGGTACTGGGATTCCATAATCAATTTCATAAATTATATTTTGATTTCCCGTATCATCATGTTTATCTTTAAATCTTGTTAAATCAAGAAAATGTTTTTTCCTAACAATCCCTCTTATTTCAATCGCTAAAATTAACATTTTTTCTTCTGAATTAATCAGTAAAAAGCGAATTATCTCTTCTCTAGATATATGCTTCTCCCCATTACGTTTAAAATTTAATACTCCTAATCCTTCATCTATGGTATTTATATAAAAAATATCTTTAAACTGAGATAAGAAATGTTTTTCATTAATCTCACTACAATTAATTTTATATCCACAGTCTAAAACCAACGCTTCATTACTATATAAAATTAGTTCATTTTTATCTTGTACTTCATCAAGATTAGCTTTTATATCATTTAGTACTTCATTTGTTAATGGCACTTGTAATAATCTATTTAACTTATTATTTTTATATACACCTACCCAAACATTTTCCATCCCTTTTACTACTCCTTCTCTACTGCCAAAATATACGTATTACAACAATCAGAATCACCAATTCGTACTAATATAAATTCTTTTTTTCCTTCCTCAAAATTTCTTTGTTTTGCTATAAGAAATCCTCCCGAAATGTTATACGTATTAATCCCTAACACTAGCAACATGATGTTAGGTAGTATGCTAGAACTCCTCACTGTGAGTGTATAAATTAAAATCTGCAACAAAATAAATACTGTTAAAGTTAGAAAAAGATGTTCTTCAATTATCAAAATTGAAGGCAGTAATGTACTAATTAAAAAAGATACTACATCATTATTCTTTGTTTTTAATCCAATATCTTCTTTTTTTATTTCTTTTGTTAGTCCTCGACCATTATTTTTTCTCATTAACAGCATCCTTCTCAAATTATAAAATGCATAAATCTCAACAATACTTATACCAAGTATAAGTATTATAAAAATTTCCTTAAACGATTGATCGTAGCGAATAAAAGGAAAAATCTGCATTAAAAAGAAAAAATAAGCTGGTAACATTGCAGTCAGAAAATACGTCCATCTAAATTTAGAACTTGTCCCGTCAAAAATCTTTCTTTCCCCCTCTTTTATAAACATTAATATTAATATTACTTTAACAATAAATTATCTAACAAAATAAGTATAATAGATATATTTAACTTATACTATGGATATTTTTTGAACAAAAATATTTTTGTTTATATTTCATATTATTAGATAATATTTTACGCATTTGATAAATATTTCATTTGATTTTTATACACATTTCTCTAAATATACAATAAAACCAGCAGGAAACCCGTCCGAGAACGTGATTGCCTGCTGGCTCCATAAAGGTGGTTTTATTTGGAAACTTCCTGACCCGCAATGCGCCCAAATGTGATAATATCAGAAATGGCATTGCCGCCCAGTCGGTTGGTCCCATGAATCACACCGGTCAGTTCGCCGGCTGCATAAAGATTTTCAATTGGCTGATTGTCTGTATTCATGACCTGTGCCTGTTCGTTGATGACAAGGCCACCCATTGTATGATGGACAGATGGGACTGCTTTCATCATATAATACGGACCTTTCGACATATCTACAAGACCTGCCCGATGATCGAAATCCGGATCTTTACCGTCTTTGGCATATTGATTGACCTTGTCGACAGTTTGCTTCAAAGCTTTTGGATCTACATCAAAGAATTTAGCTGCTTCTTCTAATGTATCCGCCTTAACAAGCATTTTTTCTTTTTTCAGCTGCTCATATTCGTCTTTGTGGACCTTTGTTGTATTGGAGATTTTTTCGATATCGCCGTTCCACAGTTGATACGTATAGCCACCTGGTTGTGCCAGAATTGCTTTGGAAATAACATCGCGGCGTTCCAATTCTTCAACGAAACGATTTCCTTCCTGATTGACTAGGATCGCCCCATTAAACCGTGAATCCGCAACAAGTGAGATGACCCCTGTTTCAGGATCACAGACCGGATATGTCTGGATGTTTTCCATATTGGTCAACGCTCCGCCAATCGCTTCAGCCATCACGATACCGTCGCCAGTCGTGCCGGCTGCATCCGTTGTCATATAGCGCTCGTCCATTTCCGAATTGTACTTCTTACGCATCTCCACATTAGAACCAAAGCCACCAGTTGCTAAAACGACGCCATTATTGGCATTAAAAGTGATCGTATCACCATTGATATCGGTTGCTTCGATTCCCGTTACCTTGCCGCTGTCGTCTGTAAGAATCTTTTCTGCCTTCATATTGGTTTTGATTGGAATATCCAGATCTGCTGCTTTCAATTTAAATTTCTTGATCAACTCTTCACCTGTATGACCTTTTGGAATCAATGCCCGTTTTTTTGAGTGTCCGCCAAACTGGAACAGCTCATCTTCTAAAAATTCGACTTTGATTTCGTCACGAAGCCACTCGGCACTCGGTAAAGCCTGATCTGCCAGTATCCGCACCATCTCCGGCTGCCCTTTATTATCTCCACCTTTTAATGTATCTTCATACATCAAATCAGCACTGTCACCTGTAATACCTAAATTTTTCTGTACCCAGTTATTTGGTGCATTCATTTCAGCACCAGAAATCAGTGTATTACCGCCGACTGCTGGCATTTTTTCTAAAATAACAGCTTTTTTGCCGGCTTGTGCCGCTTCGATTGCTGCACTGAATCCGGCGCCCCCTGAGCCGACAACAACGACATCATAAGTCTGCTTGGGTTCCTCTTTTTCTGTTTTGATCGCTTCTTTTGTTTTGGCATTCAACTTGACACCTGATTTTTTCACAGCATCCTGTACGGCTTCCTTATAGCCCTTACTCGTTGCCGATGATCCACTGACAACATCCACATCATCCACATTGTTACTCGCAATGATATTATCCTTCATTTGTGAAAAGACGGGATCTGCCAGTTCTTCATTTTCTTTATGGTTCAACACTTCGATATTTTTAATATCTCCATCTTTAAAAGTGACTTCTACTTTGATATCCCCATGTTTCCCATTCCCCACACCCGTTGCTTTGACTTCTTCTTTGCCGTCACCACCGCATGCTGTCGCCAGTGATGCAAAGAGCGCTAAAACAACCAGCAGGATCAGCCATTTTCTACCCTTTTTCATAAAATGTTGCCTCCCTCTCGGTCAATTTGTGAATATTTACACATAAAGTATAACGAAATCCTGCGCTTCTGTATTTGGACAAATTGACCATTTTTTATCTTTTAAAGACTTTTTCAAAAAAGATTGATAAAAAAGTAAATGTAAACACTTTTTTATGTATAATAAAGTTATGAAAAGTTTACAAAAAAGGATTTTACTTTATATTACAGGCTCGCTTGTGCTTCTCTTCACAATTTTACTTCTATTGATGCATCATCAATTTAAAACGACCGTTATTCCGCTGAATGAATCACTGACCCAGCAGATCGTTCAGGCAAAAAGCGACCAAATCTCAAGTTGGTTTAGTGAAAGGCGGCACGAGATCGAAACTATTGCCTCAATTGCTGGTGAGCACGCATGGTCGAGGGAGGAAATTCTTCGAGAAACGACATTACTTGAGCAAAGAATGAAAGGAGAATATGAATCAATCCATGTTGTTGATGCAAATGGAGAATCCTACGCCAACAGCGGCCAGCATTTTGCGATCACAAATCGAAACTACTATCGCGAGCTGGAGGAATCCACCAAGACTTATGCAATCAGCGATCTACTTTATTCACGAAAAAACGATGCCGAGATTGTTGTTCTGCTTTATCGGATCGAACCGCTGGCAAATGATGAGGCTGTTTATATCGCAGCAGCTGTGAATATTGAAAAAATGCGCAAGCTTGCAGGTGAAATTGAGATGTATGACTCACGAGGCAAGCTTTTCACCGCCCCAGCCAGCTCTTTGCAGCCAGCCGACAACGTGAATTTTTCTTCGGAGATCGAGGGTCTTTCAGGATGGCGAGTCGAATTCGGCGTTCCGCGCAGCGACTTGGAGCAAGGCATGATCCGCATGCAGCAAACAGCTATGTTGACCGCCTTGTTGATCATTCTGGTGCTCATTTTGCTATTTTCGCTATTCAAGGCCTCCATCGTGAAGCCTATTCGGCAACTAAAAACCGTGATGCAACAAACTTCAACAGGCGATCGCTCCATCCGGGCGGTGGTTGATCGGCAGGATGAGATTGGAGAGCTTGCCGAGAATTTCAATACGATGCTCGACAATCTGTATGAAATCGAAAAAGAGCAGAAAACGTTACAGTTCCGGATGATCCAAGAGCAAGTCAAGCCTCATTTTCTCTATAATACGCTCGATACGATCCGCTGGCTAGCATCTGGTTATGATGCGCATGAAGTTGTGACAATGCTAGAAGATCTCAGTCTTTATTTTCGACTGGGACTTGGAGATGGGCAAACATTCATCCATGTTGAGCAGGAATTCCGCCATGCCACGAGTTATCTAAATTTGCAGCAAGTTCGCTATGAAGATATTTTACGCTATGAAACTGAACTTAGTGATGCTGCAAGCCAGCAGAAAATGCCCCGCTTCATTTTACAGCCACTTGTCGAAAATGCCATCTATCATGGAATCAAGCCGCTTGGCGATAAAATCTATACGATCATTCTTCGCGGGTATCTAGCGAACGATCAGCTAGTTCTAGAAATCGAAAACAACGGGCAGAGGATCTCGCCTGAAAAACAATCACTGCTTGAGAACATGCTGAACGGAGAGGAAAAACCGGCAGAGATCGGCTTTGGTTTTTACAGCGTCTATCGTCGTTTAAAACTTATTTACGGGTCGCATGCCCAACTTGAAATCCACTCAACGGAAGAAAAAACATTGATACGCATTTGTCTAGCGGAAGAAGGGAGAGCTGCTGATGCATCAGGTACTCATTATTGATGACGAGAAAATCATCCGAAACGGTCTCAAGCAATTCATTGAAAAAGAAGCGGCCTATTTTGAGGTCTGCGGACTGGCTAAAAATGCGGATGAAGCAATGCAACTGAACGAAGCCCTTCGTCCCCATGTCGCACTAATCGATATTAACATGCCCGGCATGAACGGACTGGATCTGGCCCGTGTATTAAAATCGGCCAATCCTGCACTTATCACAGTGATTATCAGCGGCTATGATGATTTTGAATATGCGAGACAGGCGATTCAGCTGCACATGTTCGACTATCTGTTAAAACCTGTCCCACGCAGTGATCTGCTCCACCTGTTCAACAAGCTATCCGCCCATTTGGAAAGTCTTGTTTCTGAGTCGGATGACGTGGCGGCAGCTTCCGGGTTATCGCCTGTTATTTCAGCTCTGAAAACATACTTGGATGAACATTATGCCGATCATGAACTGACGATCCAAAAAGCGGCTCAAAACTTCAACAGCAGCCCCGCTTATCTGAGTCGTCGAATGAAAAAAGAACTTGGAGCCTCTTTTCTAGAATATCTGACAGAGATTCGTATCCAGAAAGCTAAAGAACTGCTTACTGATCCATTTGCCAATGCCTCAGTGGGTGAGATTGCTACAAAGGTCGGCTTTAAAAACATTCATTATTTCAGCCGCGTTTTCAAAAAAAGGACGGGGCTTGCTCCTGTGGAATATCGCCGCCAGCTTTGAAATCCGGCAGATCTAGGGCGACTTTTGCCCAATCGAAAGCCCTGTAATTTGCAGTATTTTTGCAAGTTACAGGGCTTATTGTATAACAAAAACCATACGATTCAGAAGAGCTTTCAGCAAGGTATCAAAAATCTCCAAGGCGATAAACTAACAGTGGTTCCCCAACCGTTAGTAAAAGGGACACCTGATGAAGGAAATCAATAATTTCGAACACACAACATGAAATTGTAAGTATCACATTGTATTTGCATCAAAGTATAGACGAAAAAATATAAATACGGCATTATGTAAATCCATTTCTGTGAAAGAGCTAGGAAAGAAAAATAAACGGAGCAAATAAATTCCTTAGAATCTACGCTGCGGTCGGAGAACTTGTCAGTAAGCCTTGAAGCTGTGGACTGCAAGAGAAGCTTTCAGTCACAGAACAAACTATCCCTGAAAATGAATAATTTCAGCAATTAATAATGAGTCTCATTCTCATTTACATTTTTTTATGTTATAGTAAATTGTGAACGAATCAACGTGAAGCACCGAACAATTTTACTGTGCTTCCTTTTACATAAGGAGTGAATAAATATGAAAAAATGGCTATATATCTTTCTTGGATGCTTATCTTTCGGTCTTGGGACTTTGGGGATCTTCCTTCCATTCTTGCCGACAACTGTATTTTATCTTTTGACTGGCTTTTTCTGGATACGCAGCTCGGAACGTCTCTACCAAAAACTGACCCATTCAAAATATTACGACCAATACGTGACCCAGACCTTTTCCAAAAAGAAAATCTCAACATTCGGCATGATCAAAATGTTTGTGGCGATGGGGATTCTATTTCTGATTCCTTGCCTAATCGTGCGTAATTTTTATATGAATGTGACGCTAGCAGTCGTTTATTCTGCCCATTTGATCGGTTTAACCTGGTATTTTAGAGGCAGTAGTATCCAGGCAAAATTCCGAAAAAAAGCCTATGAGTTAGGAGAAAATAATGATTGATAAACGATTATTCCAGCTTGTTGAAAAGCAGGCGATCATTCGGATCGTCATGACCCGACTCCTCATTCTCTGCTTATCACTTGCAACATGGTATCTGCTTTCAAGCAAACTGGCTGAATATATCAGTACTGAAAAATTGACCCATTGGAGCTATTTTTTGCTAGCCTGTTTTAGCCTGTGGTTGCTCAAATCCCTCTTGATCAAATATACTGAGAAATTAACTGTCTCTTCATCTGCCAACCTGAGGCTGACGCTTCGAGATGAAGTCATGAGAAAAGCATTTCGGCTAGAAAAAAATGAAACAGAGCCAATGCGCTCTTCCACATTGGCTCAGCTTGCGGTCGACGGGATCGAGCAATTGGAGATCTATTATGCCCGCTTTTTGCCGCAATTGTTTTATTGTATGTTGGCCTCGATGCTGATCTTTGCTGTGCTGGTCTTTTTTGCCTGGCAACCAGCTGTCGCGCTGCTCATTGCCATGCCACTGATTCCGCTCGTCATCATGTCCGTCATGAAGATCGCGAAGAAAATTCTTGGAAAATACTGGTCCCAATATACCGATCTGGGCGCTCGTTTTTATGAATCTCTTAGCGGCTTTTCTGTTCTCAAAGCCTATAACAAAGATGGAGCTGCTAGTATCAAAATGGCTGAAGATGCCCGTGCTTTCCGTAAAATCACGATGCGGCTATTATCGATGCAACTGAACTCGATCACCATTATGGATATCATTTCTTACAGCGGTGCAGGCTTAGGGATCGGACTGGCACTTTATAGCTATCAAGATGGTTCACTCAGTTTGACCGGTATGCTGATGTTCATTCTTTTAAGCGCAGAATTTTTTATCCCGATGCGGACATTAGGCTCTCTGTTCCACGTTGCCATGAACGGCATCAGCGCCTGTAGCAAACTGTTCGACTACTTGGAACGCCCTGAACGCCCCTTTGGCAAAGCGGTAATAGCTGAATCAGTCGGACTGGCGACGATCACTGCTCAGCAGGTGCAATTCACTTATCATCCTAGTGCTCCACCTGTCCTGCAACAACTTTCGCTTCAGTTGACGCGCGGCCGCTTAACCGCTTTCGCTGGGAAGTCCGGCTCTGGAAAAAGCACCTTCGCTCGGCTACTCGCTGGAAAACATTTACCAACAAGTGGTTCAATTGATTGGAACGGGCAGCCCTTAGCCGAAATTTCCGAGCGACTACTTCGTGATAAAGCACTGATCGTGGATAATCATGCTTATCTTTATCCACAGTCGATACGAGAAAATCTTCTGGTAGCAGACGAGACAGCTGCCGATGAAAAACTGTGGGCTAGCCTTAAAACCGTTGGGCTTGACGAATTGATTCGGGAAATGCCGGACAACCTCAGCACAGTGCTTCTTGAAGATGGTGCCAACTTGTCCGGTGGTGAACGGCAGCGACTCTTACTTGCTCGCGCCCTATTGAAAGATGCAGATTTTTATATTTTTGATGAGATCACATCTGGCGTTGATCTTGAAAGTGAACAGGCGATCTGGGAAGTTATCCAAGAACTTGCACAAGAAAAAATCGTCCTGTTCATCTCACACCGACTCTATAATATTTTAGAAGCCGATCAACTGGTGATTTTTGAAAATGGTCGTATTGTAGAACAAGGAAATCCTACTGACTTACTCCATTCAGATGGCTATGTCACACAATTTTTCGCACAAGAACAAAAAATTCTGAAAGGAGGCGCATACTGATGAAAAAAGGTCCAATGTTAAAATGGCTAATTCGCTTTTTAAAGCCCTTTTGGTTTAAAATGACACTGGCCATCTTGCTTGGTATCATCAGCAACTTGTCCGTTGTACTCATTCCTCTCATTGGCATTCAGCAGTTGCTGCTTATTTTACAAGGCAATCATGACACCCTCTCTCAAGCATTTTGGCAGCTCCTTTCTTGCGGTATCATCCGCGGACTGGCACGTTACGGAGAGCAGTATCTTAACCACGATATCGCTTTTCGACTCTTGGCCAGTGTCCGCAATCAGATTTTCGATACGCTGCGCAAACTGGGGCCAGCCAAACTATCGGGCAAAAAAAGCGGCGAACTAGTTACAGCCATTACAAGTGACGTCGAGGCACTGGAAGTCTTTTTTGCTCATACTGTTTCTCCCATTTTCATTGCATTTGGAACAACCACCGCGACAGTTCTTTATCTAGCAACATTCGATTGGCGGCTCGCGCTGATTTTGCTGGCTGGTCAAATCAGCGTCGGTGTCGTTGTCCCCATCTTGAGCTACCGCAACTATGAAAAAGTTGGAGCCGTCTATGCAGAACACTTTGCTGCCCTCAATCAGCAAATATTGGAAAACATTACCAGTCTGCAAGATATTTCACAGTTTGATTTAACCGAAAAGCGGCTTCAACAAATGTGGCAGCTTGGTCAAACCCTGAACAGCCAATATCAGAAAAAAATGAACCAGAATAGTTTTCTGCAAATTACCAGTGAAGCTATACTGCTCCTGACTGCTGTATTAATGATTGGGATCGGAGCCTCTACAGGAAGCAGTGCCGAAACCCTTGCCACATCAACCATTTTGGCACTTAGTTCGTTCGGCTCGGTATTCGCCTTAAACGGTCTCGGTAATGCACTGCTCACTACTTTCGCAAGTGCCAATCGACTATTTACACTCGTTACTGAAAAACCTCCTGTCATTTTCCGAGGAGAAAAAACAGCTTTGTCTGCACCCGAAACAGCCACTGTAACCGATCTGCTTTTTCATTATCCAACCAGTATGACACCAACCCTTTACCATCTTTCATTAGATTTAAAACGGAATCAGATCATCGGGATTGGCGGGAAAAGCGGTAGCGGGAAAAGCAGCTTGTTCAAGCTGTTGATGCGCTATTATGAGCCCGATCAAGGGAACATTGCGATCGCACAAGATGATCTTTCCATATTTTCCGAACAGGCTTTGCATGAGATGGAAGGCATGATGGCACAGACTACTTTTATTTTTGAAGGAACGATTGCTTGGAATATCGCGCTTTCAGACAAAAATGTCGACCTGACAACCATCCAGCAGGTCGCTGAAAAAGCGTCCATTCACGACTGGATCCTTTCCCTGCCAGAAGGTTACCAAACGAAAATCGGCACAAAAAACCGGCTCGTTTCAGATGGTGAACGACAACGTCTTGGACTGGCTCGGCTCTTTTTTCATAACAGCCCGATTTTCCTATTAGATGAGCCAACCAGTAATCTGGACTATTTGAATGAGCAGGCCATTTTACAAACAATCAAAAAAGAAAGCACAAATAAGCTGACACTCCTCATCAGCCATCGTGCTTCCACCTTAGAGATTGCCGACAGAAAATATCGTATGACAAACGGCCATCTCAGTGAATATTAAAAAAAAGCCGCTCCAAAAATTCATGGGGAGCGGCTTCACTTATTTTTACAGCATTCGATACTCTTCTTCTGTCACTTCTTCCAGCCATGTCGTAGCGCCAGGCGAAATAGCCAGATGTACAAACCAGGCATCTTTTGTCGCCCCGTGCCAGTGTTTGACGCCCGCCGGGATCGTCACAACATCCCCCTTTTGCAAGTGACGAGCTGGTTCTTTCCATTCTTGATACCAGCCTTCACCACCTGTTACAAGTAAAATTTGTCCCACATCATGCACATGCCAATTATTGCGCGCACCCGGTGCAAACGTTACGTTTCCGATCACCACGTCCAGCGGCTCTTTCCCAGCATAAAGCCTCTTCAAATAGGCATCTCCAAGAAAATTTTCTGCTACTTTATCACCCAGCGGAAAAATCGGGCCAGCTTGTAATTCTTCATAATTACTCATTTTTCTTCATCTCCTTCAAAAACTTGTTGCGCAATCGAAAACGCACTCCACGCTTTCGGCCATCCAATATAAAAGGCAAGCTGCGTAATCACTTCTGCCATTTCCGTCTGTGTCAATCCATTCGCTTTTGCTTTGTTCATGTGAAACGGCAGTTGTTCGAATGCCCCACTTGAAATCAGTGCCGTAACCGTAATCAAACTTCTGTCGCGTGCTGAAAAAGCTTCCTCTCGACTCCATATCTCACCAAATAAAACATCATCATTCAGTTCTGCAAATTTAGGCGCAAATTTTCCTAACTGATCGCGTCCGGCTGTTACTCTTTTCACCATTCTTTATCCCGCCTTTCTATTTCTTCTTCACTATACAACTTTAAGTGCACTCCAAGTCAATTATTTTACATCACTTATTGATCGTGCTAAAAATAATAGTGGCCTTGAAACATAATAAGTTCCAAGGCCACTATCATTTCAAACATTTTTCTCAAAAGACTTCGCACGATTAGTTAAACTCGTTGCTGTTTCCTCCAGCAAAACCAGATTTTCCAAATTCATATTCAGCTGTTGCTGTCCCGTCTCGATATTTCTCTCAACCTTCGTCATATCCCCAGCCATCGTAGCAATGTTTTCTGTAATTTCTTTTACACTCGTTTCTACTTTTTTGATCGCCTTTTCCACTTGATTAGAAAGCTTACGAACTTCTTCGGCGACAACTGCAAAGCCTTTCCCTGCGTCCCCAGCTCGAGCAGCTTCGATCGCAGCATTTAAAGCTAATAGATTGGTTTGACTGGAGATCTTATTGATGATTGTCACAACATCCTGAATATCCGCCGAGTCATTACGCAAAACATCCAACTGCCCCTTACTCATATGATAGCTATTCGTAATACTTGAAAACTCTTGTTCCAGCGCATTCGCAATTGTTTTATTTGTCGCAGCCTGTTCTAAAAGTGTCGCTGCAACAGCTGAAAAATCCTGACTGTAGACTTGCATATGTTGGGTTCTTTTTGTAATATCAAAGGCAATTTTTCCAATTGCAACGACCTGATTCTCTTCTTTAATCGGCAAATAGGTCGCCTGCAACCAAACTTCCGAACCATCTTTTGCTTTGCGTCTCATTTTATCCCGAACAAATTCACCGTTGAGCAATGCCAGCCAAAACCTCTCATAATCCTTACTGGAAGTAAATTCTGGAAAGCAAAGATCAGCATGTGTTTGCCCGATCAGCTCTTCTTTTTGATACTTCATAATATCAGCAAACAGCTCATTGACATAGGTAACTTTTTTATTTAAATCAAATTGAATAACAGGGATATTCACTTGAATCGCATGAAAAAACGCTAGCGAATACTCTTTCATCTCCAGCCCTCCTTTATTTTTTAATTATATCACGTTTTATTAAAAAATATATATGTTTTTTCGAAAAGAGGCTCTACTTAGTCATTATCTAAATTGACCTTTTGAGCCCTGTCTTTTTCCAATACAACTCTCGAATCAACAAAACCATGATTACCAGCTAATCTAATTTGCAAATAACATTCTTTTAATTAAAAGCAGCCTTTTTCTTATCAAAGAATTGCTGATAAATCTTCATATTGGGCAGATCTTGCCATTCCTTTACTTTAACTCCCGGTAGGTCTAATTGGTAAATCGTCCCTACCAGATTACCCAATAAAAACGGAGAATGTGTCGCAATCACAAACTGCGAACCGTGAAAACGCACTTCCTCATTAAGAAACTCTGCTAAACGGAGCTGATTCAATGGTGACAAAGACACTTCTGGTTCATCCAATAAGTAAAAACCATCCGGCAAGAGTTTATCTTCCAGAATCGTCATAGCTGTCTCACCATTGGAATACTTTTCCTGCCCAAATTGTATTTTTCCGACTTGTTTTTCTATTCCAAAAGAGTTGCTTAATGTTTCTATTACAGCTGAGTTTTTACTTGTTGTAGCTTGCTCAAAAAGAACACTTTTCTGTAAAATTTCTTTTTGTTGTATTTTCTTTACTTCGTATAATATATCTTCACTCTTGATAAACCGACGATTTTCAGGTAGATTATTCGCATTCAAATGAGATTCATCATGCTCAAAACCTATTCTACATTCAGCTAAATAATCAGCAAAGTAGTCATATTGACTCACTGTTTGACTATATTCTGCCCCTGGAATTGCCAATGTTGAAGCTAATAAATTGAGGATGGTAGATTTTCCAGCCCCGTTTTCACCATAAAGAATCGTAATATCATCAAAAATCAATACTTCGCCGGTCTTAGAACGTAATTGATTATAGGGATAAATATTCGGATTTTGCATTAATTTTTCAGAAAACATAAAACTTCTTACGTAACGCATAGCAAACCTCTTTACTAATTTAGTATAAGCCTATTCTTCCATTTCTCTGTAAACAGATATAGTCGATTCAGTTTGGAGTCCCTCATCTATTTGCTGCCAAATAATCGTGATTTTCCGATCAAGTGAGACCGCTATTTTTTCAACTGAAAAAGGAATTGTCTCTACTTCCGCTCCTGTTTCGTTTGCCTGTAGCAAAATTGGTGCCGGATCACCAAATTCTTTTGATAAAGGCAAAACTACTGCCCCACCATTTCCGTCCTGATACACACGAACTTTCTGATCAGAGTAAAGTCTCCAGTCATTCTTTAGTTGGTATTCATTCATTTTATCGTCTCCTTTAAAAAAGTTGTTCTTTTATACGAGTAGAGAAATTGTGTTTGGGAACTGTATGTTCTATTTCCTTAATCAAATATCATTATCAAAATAATCATTATCTATACGAAACAGTTTATATATTTTGGCTACTTCTACGCCCACTTCATACTGCAACATCAAATCTGTCAGTTTAATTCCATCAATTAAAACAATACCTTGATTTTTTGCAAATTCTACTGCCCCTTTAGAAAAACTAGACGTTGTAATAAATACTCCTCGATCCGCGTTAACGCTAGCTAATGCACCATAAAAAGCCTGAATATTAGGCCGTCCTACTTTATTTCCTTCCTGATAGCGTTTAGCTTGAATATAAACTGTACTTGTTCCTAATGGATCCTGATTAATAATTCCATCAATCCCACCATCGTTTGTTCGAGTGGTTACTTTCGCCTCACCATTTTTACCGCTGTACCCCATAGCAATCAGCAATTTAACTACCAAATTTTCAAAAAAGGTGGGTTCTACTTGGCGAACTTTTTCTAAAAGTTCGATAGCCACCTCATTTTTTCGATTATTAATCCTATTCTCAACTTCAAGCATAACGTCTTCTTGCATATCTTCTAGCAGCAGTCCTGTACTTCCTGTCCGTTCATTTCTAATAGCCAGTTCTTCCATATATTTTTTAAATGCAGGTTGTTCTTCTAAAATCTTTTTTGTTAATCCATCACCATATTGATTTAGCAATGACTTTCCTATTTCTGTAATTTTATAGATTCCTCGTTTAGGGCGTTCAATTGCATTGGCTTTATACAAATTGCTAAGCGCAAAACTAAATCTATTTAACAACACGCCTTCGCTTTCTGGATAATTTGGATATTTAATTTCTAAGATTCGATCTGGAATTTGAAGAAATATAATCACTTTTTCTCTAATTACTCGATTTTTCATTTCTTTACCATCTTTTAGAATCTCAAGTATATATGGAATTAAAGATTCATTGGTAGGAATGCCATTAGCAGATTGCTTTAGTTTTTGCCAGTTTCTGTTCATCTTATCTAACCTTTCCATTCTGTCTTTGCTTTGTTTAAGGCTTCCACCTCAAATGAACTACTCATTTATGATACGGCTCCCCCCGCATAATCCTAAATGCTCGATAAACTTGCTCCACTAACACTAGTCGCATCAATTGATGGGGCAGTGTCATTTTTCCAAATGAAATCTCTTCATCGGCTCGCTTCAAAACCGCATCACTAAGACCGAGCGAGCCGCCAATCACAAATGCCACCTTGCTTTTTCCATATGTCATCAGTTTATCTAAGTCTGCCGCGAAAGCCTCGCTCGACTGTTGCTTACCATCGATTGCCAGTGCCATCACATATGTATCAGCAGCAATTTTGTTCAAAATCCGCTCGCCTTCTTTTTGTTTCACTTGCAGCATTTCCGCTTCACTCAACACTTCAGGTGCTTTTTCATCTGCCACTTCTACTACGGTAACTTTTGCATATGCACCTAGCCGCTTCAAATATTCATTGATCCCCTGCACTAAATATTTCTCTTTTAATTTCCCTACTGCAATAATTTGAATGTTCATGCCCGAGCCTCCTCACTTTCCTTCTCTATCATACTATATTTTGGCAAATGCGTAAGATTTTCTTCTAAAAAAAGTGGATAGTCAGTCCATTTCCCACATCTATCCTACTTTTTTCCCTATTTGCCACATTAATCTATTTTTCTGGTTTTCCACAGCGTATGCTATGCTTACACACAGGTTATCCACAGACTTTATCCACATACCCACAATACTTCCCTACATTTTGTATCCGAATATACGTTCTCTACTATATCTATTTTTCACAAACTTCACTATCAACAGATTATCCACAGATTATCCACAGGTTATCCACGGGATGATTTTACCTGTTTATTTCTATCAATAGTTCTTCTAATCCTTTGGCGCCCAACATGTTTCATTTTTACATTTTTATTCTCTATAGGCATTACTTTTATTAATTTGTGGATAAATATAGCCTTTTCTTTCATTTTTTCGCCATAATTAAATCCTTTTCCCTATTTTTTTAGATAAGAAGCGATTTCGACTCAAATTATACTTAAAATCAATCAAAATTAACTGAATATTTACATCTCCACAACTTATCCATGGCTTACACACAGCTTATCCACAAGTTTTATCCACATATCCACAGATACATCTATATTCTGTGGGCGAAAATCTGTTCTCCCACTAAATCATGGTCAAGGAAAAACCGTATTGTCCACATACTTATCCACAAGAAATTTATTCCATCAAAAAAGTCGCTGTTCTCATTTACGCGAACAGCGACTATCTCATCTTCATTTATTTCAGTAATTGCAAAGCTTCCCGATCAAATGCAGGTAAATCATCTGGTGTACGGCTTGTAACAATATTTTTATCCACAACGACTTCTTCATCTTTGACAGTAGCTCCCGCATTTGCCAAATCGGGGCGAATGGAAGTAAATCCAGTAACTGTCCGTCCTTTCAATTGCTCGGTTTGTATGAGCAGTTGTGGTCCATGACAAATAGCAAAAATCGGTTTATCCGACTCTATAAATGCTTTTGCAAATTTAACAAATCGTTCATCTGCACGCAATTGATCGGGCGAGAAACCTCCTGGAATAAATAAAGCATCAAAATCTGCTGCCTTTACATCATCTATTCCTTTCTCAATTTTGACTGTTGCTTCTCCACGCTTACCTGTTACCTGATTGCCAGCTTCTTTTTCAATCGTAATGACCTCATGCCCTGCATTCTGAAAAGCTTCAGCTGGATCTGTATATTCCACATCCTCAAATAAATCCGTCAATACGGCAGCAATTCTTTTTCCCATTCCTATCATCTCTCCTTTATAAAAATAACCTCTTTATTTGTTTTCCACATATTCAAAAGACTAAACAAAAAACCTGCACTCTCTAAATCAGAGAATACAGGTTTTGAAATATTTCTTATTGTGCAGAAGTATTTGCTGCTTTTAAGGTAATAGTTGTTGTTTGTTCTTTGCCATCTCGGTAATATTTCACATCTACTTTATCACCGATCTTCAAATCACTGCTATAAAGAATCTTACGCAAGCCCATTGAATCGCTGACTTTCTTACCGTTCATTTCGACGATAACATCATATTGTTTCAAGCCTGCTTCATCAGCTGCGGAGCCTTGTTGAACGGAAGAAACCATCGCGCCATAGTCAACGCCATCAGGAAGATTTAAAATATTCTTTTGTTGTGTTTCTGGAATTGTATCAACATCACGTAATGTCACACCTAGAGATGGACGAACAACTTCGCCATTTGCTTCTAATTGTGCCAGGATCGGCGCAACCGTATTAATTGGAATAGCAAAACCAATGCCTTCAACATCTTCTGTGGAAATCTTCATCGAGTTGATCCCGATCACTTGGCCTTCTAGATTGATAAGTGCCCCACCACTGTTACCAGGATTAATTGCTGCATCTGTTTGAATAACTTCTGCTTCCCAGTCTTCCGAACCGTCACCATTCACATCTACTGGAACTGTACGATTTAATCCGGAAATGATCCCTTGTGTAACTGTACCGGCAAACTCAGTGCCTAGTGGACTACCGATCGCAATGGCTGTTTCACCGACTGTTAGTGAATCCGAATCACCAAATTCAGCGACAGTTGTCACATTTTCATCATCGATTTGCAAAACAGCTAAATCATTCCATTCATCTGTACCCAGCAGCTTAGCTTCTGACTTTTTGCCACTTGAGAAAGTAACCTCTAATTTGTTCGCACCTTCCACAACATGGTTATTTGTTACAATATAGGCTTTTCCGTCTTCTTTCTTATAAACAACACCAGAACCTGACGATGCTTCTTCTTCAGAAGTTTCACCTGTCAAAGATGTCCCTTGTTGATAGTTCAATACACTGACCACTGCGTCCTGTACTTTGTCTACTGCTTTTGTAATATCTGTAGAATTTTCATAAGAAACTTTAGCTTTTTTTACAGGAACATCGCTGCTGGAACCAGATGAGTTGCTTGTATCTCCAAAACCGCTCACTGCAAAAAATACGACAAGCGCACCAATAAGAACGCCTACTAATCCGATAACAAAATAGCCGATCATATTATTGCGTTTTGAATGGTTCTTACGAGGTGGCTCGCCGCCGTTGCCACTTCCTCCGGTTGTGATTTGTGGCCCTTCTGGTGGAATCGTTCCACCACCGCCAGACCGTGTACCTGGGTGGACTGGCTGCCCTTCATTTGATGAAGCTGCTTTTTCAAAGAAGGCATTCGTCATGCTGGCTTCTGCCTGTTCTTGTGTGGCTCCTGCAAAAGCTTGTCCTTCTGGTGTTACACCTTCAGCGATTGGCTCCTGCACCGGTTCCTGCGGATGAGGGGCACGCTCACTATGTGTTTCGTTCACATTTGGAACTGGTCCATCATGTGTTGGCTGATACGGTTGCTCCGCACTGTCTGTATTCTTTTTCTTTTCAAACTCGTTGTTCTCCAATTGTTCCATCCCTTTCTACATAGAATTGCCTTTATAACCTTTATCTTACAGGGGAATTATGAAAAATTCATGAAAAAAATTTAAAAATTCCCCATGAAAAACGGATTTATGCCACGTCATTTTATCTAGGTGTTTAAATGGTAAAAATAGAGGTCGCCATTTCTGGATCAGTATCAAATAATTCAATCTGTTCGCCAACGATAATGCCTTCCCCCGCTAGAGTTTGCGTAACACTCATTCTTGCAAGATCCTTCATATTGTTATCTTTACTTAAATGCCCTAAATAGATGCGTTTCGTCCGATCACTAATGACTTCGCTCATCGCAAGTCCTGCATCTTCATTAGAAACGTGTCCTTCATCGCCCAGTATCCGTCGTTTGACATTCCATGGATAGCGACCCATTCGCAGCATCTCTACATCATGGTTGCTTTCAAATAAATAGGCATCAGCTCCAGCGATATGTCCCTTCATTCGATCACTCACATAGCCTGTATCAGTGATCATTACGAATTTTTTATTCCCGTTATGGAATATGTAAAACATAGGTTCTGCCGCATCGTGAGATACACCAAATGATTCAACTTGAAGGCTGCCAAAATCCTTAACGGTCTCCATGGCAAACTCAAATTTTTGGTCATTGGCTACTTCTCCAATCATCGAATCCATTGCCTGCCAAGTTTTACGATTGGCATAAATCGGCAGTTTATATTTGCGCGCTAAAACACCTAGTCCTTTGATATGATCCGAGTGTTCATGCGTAATTAAAATCGCATCTACATCACTGATACTGCGCCCAACTTGAGAAAACAAACCTTCCATTTTTTTCCCACTGAGCCCGCAGTCAATTAGAATTTTTTGATCACCTGTCTCTACAAGCGTTGCATTGCCTGAACTACCGCTCGCAAGAATACTGAAACTGATTTGATCGGTCAATTTGTCTGTGACTACTTTACTGGCAAACATTATATTGCCCCCCTTGCGTCTCCTCAAAAAAGGATGATTTCCATTCTTTTATTGTACCCTTTATCGTCAAAAATTGCATGCTTTCTATCGTGCGGGAATCTGGCTTTCTAGAATAAAAAGACCGATCTGCCGGTAAAATCAGGCAAATCGGCTTAGATTACTTTACAGTTGTTGGACGATTTTCATTCATATTAATCACTTGCTCATCTTTCGCATTGACAAGAATATAATTTGTTTCTCCTTTATGCTCGATTTCAAAGCACCAGACTGGGAAGTACACATCACCGCTCGACAATTGCACCGTTGTATAGTAACCAAAATCAACCTTTTTAATCTCACTATCGGTTTTCAGATCGCCGTGCTGATAGACAGATTCAAGCGCATCCATCGAGGAGATTAGCTCCGCCTTGTCTTCCAGATCATCCTGTTTGCCTAAGATCGTCTGCCGATACGAAACAACTTCATACTGCTGATTCAGTTGAAAAGTGATCTGTCCGCCTTGATCCATCAGTACTGGTTCATCCTTCATGATCTGATTATAAATCAACTGGTTGCTATCTTTGTCATACCGCCAAAATTTATAGGAATCGCCTTTATAAACATTTGATTTCATAAAAGCCATCATTTCCTTACTGTCTCCTTGCTTGTTCGCTTTGACTGGCTTTTTTAAAGTACTGTAAATCGCACTGCCATTTTCCTCGATTAAGAAGGACTGATTATCATCATTGGGCAAATCTTTCGGCACAAAAGCGGTTTGTTCAGCAGTAAAAATGGCTCCTTGAGATTTTTTAGTAGAGAGTGCACTCTGTGGATAGCTGATATTATCCGTTTTAAGATGATCCTGTAACGTATCCGTGCCCAGTTTGTCCGGATCATCCGTCAGCTGTTTGTTGAAAAACATAAATGCCAAAAAAATGTCAAGCACGAGGAAGGCGATGATGAAAATGATCTCTGTTTTTTTCCAATCCATCCTTATTCGCCCTCCTTTTTATCCGCCTGATACCATGCGCCTTTATATTGGTACAGCCACACCGGATCCAATTCAACGACCCGATTCAGATCCTTATCATCTGTCCAGTGCATTTCATAACCGGGAACGATTTTTTCAACATTGTTGATATCAACTTCCTTATCCTCTTTCAATTGATTGTAAATGGATTGTGACGATGGAAGTTTCACTTTGCCACTTTCACGAGGGATAGCATAATCCAGTTTGAAAAATGGCCGTGTATATTTGTATACTGCCTCTTTTCCTTCTGTTACATCGAATTGTGACATACCCGTATTGCTGACAACTTGCATATTATTAACGAACAAATTGAACGTCGTCATCCCTGTTCGCTGATTGAAGCCCGTGTAATAATAATCACCTGTCCAACCAGCATGCTCATTGATAAAATTAAAGCTGTCCTGAATCATGCTCGCCTCTTTTTGTTTAGTAAAAGAAGTCGTATCAGTAATTTCCTGTGCCTGATTGATATAATCAAGCACTTTGTTTTCTGTATCGAGAACGATTTTGCTCGACCCGTCCGTATAAGAGTTATCCTCGTTTTTTACAGATTCGGAATCAGGGAACAATGCTTTTGTAAATAGTCCAATATCAATTGAATCAATGATATAAGTTTCACTGTTGATTTCAGGCTGTTCATCCGAGAGATACATTGTCCGATTACCATCGTTCACTTCGTTCAATTTGGTCAGTTGATTACCGTTTTTGGCATTATTGACTGCCTCAATTACATCATCCATGTTCTGCTGCTGTAGCGTACTTTGATAGATCATCTGCTCATCATCATTAGCAAAATAAACGGGATGGAGATTTGTATTGGTACTATTCATATCAAATACGATTCGGTCAAAACTGGCTGAATCCAAGTCTTTACCTTGAATGGCAAAAATTTGTGAGAAAATCGCAAATGGAATATTGTTTGGGTAGACCAGCTCAACTGTTCCGTTTTGATGGATGATCTGATCATATTCACTGTCTGATTTTTTGCCAGAAGCGACTACTTCTGAAAAATTGAAATCGCGTCCCTTTGCAACCAAACTGTCGACTACTTTTGCATCTGTGGTGGCATAATGCTCTTCATCAATGTTCGCCTGAATGCCAATCGGTCGAAATACCTGAGAAGTCGTCATGGTTTGATCGATTGTCGTTTTTTTAACTTCTTTTACATCGATCGATTCGTAATTTGGCTGTCCCTTCCAAATAAAGTAGCTAAGCACAATGCTGATGACCACTAGGAATATCAGGATCAAGCTGAGCCAGTTGAATTTTTTCTTCATTCCCAATCATCCTCCGGTAAGTCGCTATATGGCAGGGTAAAGCGGATCGTTGTCCCTTTATCTTGATTTCTCTCTGCCCAGATCCGGCCGCCATGCCCCTTGATCACTTCAGCTGCAATGGCAAGCCCCAGCCCTGTTCCGCCCATTTCTCTTGAACGCGCCTTGTCGACACGGAAAAATCTTTCAAATACATTCCCCAAGTCCTCTTCTGGAATCCCCAATCCTTGGTCGCTGATGCTAATCTCGATCTCATCTTCAAATTTTTTCAGATAGAAGGAAATTTGTCCGCCATCAGGTGAATACTTATTAGAATTAGAAATAATATTGTCGAGCACCTGCATGATTTTATCTTCATCAATCTCAATGATGACTGGTTCACGCGGAATATAACGTTTAAACGTAATGCTATCCTTTTTCATCATCTCAAAACGGTCAATAATATGATTGAAAAAGTCAGTGAAATTCACAAAACTCTTATCAAGCTGCTCACGACCGCCATCCATGCGAGATAGCTTAAGCAGGTCATTAACTAGTCGGATCATTCGCTCTGTTTCATTATGTGTGACCTCTAAGAATTTCGGAGCGAGGTCTTCATCACGCCAAGCACCGTCATTGAGTGCCTCCAGATAGCTGTGCATACTAGTCAGCGGTGTTCTCAATTCATGCGAAACGTTGGAAACGAAGTCACGCCGTTCCTGATCAACTTTCTCCTGATCCGTGATATCATGCAGAACAGCAATAACCCCGTTGACAAACCCCGTTTCCCGCTGGATCACTGAGAAATTCGCCCGCAGAACATATGGCTCATCAAAAGTACTGCGATCCATTGTAAGTGGTTCTTCCATCTCCATTAGATCCTCAAATTCAAATTGATCCGCGATGTCAAGTACTTCAATGATTGATTTGCCGTTCGCACTTTCATGCGGAACACGTAGCATTTTTTCAGCTGGGGTATTGATCAATATTACTTTGCCGCGCCGATCTGTCGCGATAACCCCATCTGTCATAAATGCGAGGACGGATGATAATTTTCGTCTTTCCCCTTCTGTCATGGCTTGCGCTTCCTGAACCCGCTTGGTCAGTGAATTGAAGCTTTCAGCAAGTTCACCGATCTCATCCTGTCCATAAACCTTAACTTTACGGGTATAATTGCCCCGTGCCATGGCATAGGCTTGACGTTTCATATCAATGATCGGTTTTGTGATTGTTCTAGAAAGCAGGATTCCAAGGATTGCCGTAATGATCATCGCAATCAATGTACCCGTGATAAAAATATTCGTCACGTCATCCACTTGTTCATAAACTGTCTCAATATCAGCAACAAGATAAATAGCCCCAAGAATGTCGTCTTTATTTTTAATGGGGGTGGAATAGACCCAAACCCGCTTGCCGCCACCATTGTCATTATCTTCTAAATAGATATTGTCCTCTGTTGTGCCAAGCGAAAGAGTCCGTTTTATTAAATTGTCCGTTGCTTTCTGGCCAACAACACCTTGATTGTCCATATTGGACGTTCCGAGGATTTTGCCTTTGTCGTCTACAATTCGGACCTCGATCAGATTCGTATTGTTGCGTGCATAGTCAACGAGCAGCCCCCGGATATTCGTTTGGAGCTGCGCGCTGTTATCACTATTCTTCAACATTTCTTCTTTGACACTATAATCAAGCAGCGTCAAACTATTCGTAATCGAATCCTGGAAGTTTTTTTCCAGTTGTCCTTCAAGTTCTCGTACAAAATACGCACCGATCACCTGCATTGCCACGAGTATCAGCAATAGATAGATCATCACCAGCCGAAACTGGACCGACTTGAAAAACTTCAATTTATGCATATTTTTCTTCTACTCCTGTTCAGGGTTGCGCA
Source organism: Listeria ilorinensis (assembly GCF_913566895.1). Taxonomy (GTDB): domain Bacteria; phylum Bacillota; class Bacilli; order Lactobacillales; family Listeriaceae; genus Listeria; species Listeria ilorinensis. The sequence continues at coordinate 26,617 of NZ_CAJYCN010000009.1, forward strand.
GATAGTAGCCGACCCCACGTCTAGTTACGAGCCAAGCCGGATGACTTGGATTATCCTCGATTTTTTCGCGCAAACGACGAACCGTTACATCGACCGTACGGACATCGCCAAAATAATCATAGCCCCACACAGTCTGTAGCAAATGTTCCCGCGTCATTACTTGCCCCATATGCTTCGCCAAATAATGCAGCAACTCAAATTCACGATGGGTAAGCTCAATAGTTTCGCCACGTTTTGAGGCCACATAAGCATCCGGATGAATAATCAAAGAGCCGATTTCCAGTTCACTGTTTTCATCCTCTTCCGGAGTTTGCGCATTGATTTGACTATGCCGGCGCAGATTCGCCTTCACACGAGCAATCAATTCTCGATTGCTGAATGGCTTTGTGACATAATCATCTGCACCTAATTCCAAACCAAGAACCTTATCGATCTCAGAATCCTTAGCCGTTACCATAATGATTGGCATATCATATTTTTTGCGAACTTCACGGCAAACTTCAATACCGTCACGTCCTGGAAGCATGATATCAAGCAAAATCAGATCAGGCTGTACTTCCTCTACTAGTTCGAGTGCTTCATCACCATCATAAGCGCAAAACACTTCAAACCCTTCTTTATTTAAATTGAACTTCACAATATCTGCAATTGGCTTTTCATCATCAACAACTAATATTTTCTTCTCTGCCATTATTCAAACAGTCCTCCCATAAATGGATTTTTCCGGTCCTGCCGGCAATATCTTGAAAAACATTTATCACATAAGACTGCGGTACGGTTGTTCTTCTCCCTGAACATGACCGACGGCGTCTTGTGACTTGGTAAAAATAATCCTGTCGCAATACGATAGTCACAACTATTATAACACAACTAAAAAAGTATCTGCACCATTATAGTGTCAAATATAGCACTATCATGCTTGATTACCTGTAATCAAACAAGTCGACACGACAAAAAAGAAGGATAAAACCGCTTCCTGCGCCCCTATCCTTCCTTATTTTCCTCATTATTCAAAAGTTGGCATCATTTCAAAAAGTGAATACCCATACTTGTTTCCAGTCGCTCGTTTCTCCCCAGCAAAGCGAATGTATTTTGCCTGTAAGTCTTTGCCCAAGATTGTTAGAATCTGTTCGTTATTTTCTCCTTCTGAAAAGCGCCGTAACTCTTGCCAATTTTGCCCATCCGTTGAAACTTCCACTCGAAATTGACTATCCCAACCATGTTGGAAATGCAGTGTCAGAGATTTTAATTTCTGCACATTCGGAAAGCGCATCGTAAGGGTTGCCTGATCTGTCCAACTACTCGCCCATCTTGTGGAATGATTACTATCTACAGCTAGTCGTGCATCTACACGGTTTACAATCGTTTTTTCTATGCTAGATGCCGTGATGGACAAATTGTCGTCAATCGACCGTTTGGTTTCATTCAATGGCGGGATTTTAAATGTTGTCATCGAGTTTGGAGAAAGTCTCGTTTTGAAATAATAACCGTCCTGAATAACTGTCACTTCTTTTTCCTCTTCATTATTGTTGTTTAAAAAGAGTGATACCGACTCATCTTTTTGCAGAATTGCTGTCCGATCAATGGCAGTTGTTGTACTGTCCGTTTTCACTTGATAGGTACCAGGCTGTATCTCTTTACTGAGACGCTTAAGCACATAATAAGAAGGATTGAAAATGACTTCGTCGTCATCCTGTGAATTTGGATCATGATAGTTGACCATGATCGGAGCGTGGCATTTATTGTCGACATCGTGGGTAGGCCCTCCGTTTGAATCGAGTACCAAATTCCAGTCGATCCAGGTTTCTGTATGATTTTCAATATCATTGATAATATCGTAGCTGTAGCGTCCAGCTGGCTCCCACTCATTTATCCACGGTCCCATTTCTTGACAGCCTTCTGTCGCATAAAGATGGATTTGCGGGAATTCTTTTTTGAGTGTGCTTAAATTTTGAAAATTTTTGTCCCATGTCGGTTTCCCTTGGAGAGCATCTATAACATTGACCTCATACCAGTGGAACGCCACTCCATCAATGTATTTACTCGCAGCCTGATTGCTTAGTACTGTACGATTATAGCCGAGGAAACCATCTCTAAAGAAAAGACGATTATCTGACTTCACCCAATCCCAAATAACCAGTTCTGTTTCAGGGGCTTCTTTTTCCATCAGTGGCCCCAAGTGATTAGCAATAAATTCAATCGTTGCATCTGTGGACCAAAACCCGGACTCCCATGGCGGATTATTTTGTGTTTCATTATTGAGCGACAAATTAAAAATGGGAATGCCGTATGCATTATATGCTTTTAAGTATTTTACCAAATATTTGGCATAGGCATCATAATACTCTGGCTTCACTGCGTTATTGACGAGAGGGATGCCTTTACTAGGAATAATCGACCGGCGACGACCACTTTCTTTCATCCACGCAGGTGGTGACCAAGGAGCTGCAAACAACTTAACATTAGGATTGTATGTCTGAATACGTTTGATTGCCGGGATGATATCATCTTCATCTGGCTTGATTGAAAACTTTTCCTGCTCTAGGTCTATTTCTCCTTTCGGCAAATCATTATAAGAATATTCACTTAATGAAAAATCTGCTGAACCAACTGTACTGCGAATCACCGAATACTGGCTGCCGTTTCTTGAAAAATAAGCATCATAAATTTTTTGTTGATTCTCTGCATTCAGACGATTGATGTTGGAAACAGCACTTTCTGAAACTGATCCGCCAATTCCAAGCATTTTCTGCCCTTTTTCACCGCTGAAAATTTGGATCGTCTCATCAGTCAATAACTCCTGATCTTGCATTTTTTTCATGTCGATCGATTGGTACTGATAATCTTTATCTCCCGCTTTTGACGTTTTGAAAACTTGTACTTTCTTTCCTGCATCTGTTTGTGCAAAGACTTGACTGGGGCAGGCGATCGCAATCGACAAAAGACCCACTAGTAGAACTCTTTTTTTCATCTCAACCACCCTTTTAAGCGTTTTCATTTCTATATGCCAAACATAATCTATTTCCTGTACCAAGACAACCCTTTACAAGGAAAGAAAGCCAAAATAGTACAGAACTTTTTTGAGCGTATACGAAAGTTATTTTTTATGATCAAGATTGGGTATTGTGTTTTGTTAAAAAAATTATCCATAACAAAAAAGCCCTTAAAAGAAGACGATTGTCTCACTCTCAAAGGCTTTCATCAAGCGGTTCCGACGGGATTTGAACCCGCGATCTCCTGCGTGACAGGCAGGCATGTTAACCCCTACACCACGGAACCTTAAAGGGGTCTCCTTTACAAGAAACTATATCAAACAGCAGGGAGAATATCCCTCACTGTTGTTTTCCTGAAAAAAGGCACTCCCTTATTAAAACATGAACATATGAACTCAGTCAATAGTTTTTTATTGTTTTTTTGAAAAGGTCAAGCTGCCCTACTCTTAGAACGGCTTCCTGCAAGCGCGGCTCATCAATCAGAAGGCCCACTCGAACATACCCCTCACCGCAAGCTCCGAAGCCACTACCATCCGCGACAGCCACACCCGCCTCGTTCAGCAGATGATCGGCAAACTCACTGCTAGTAAAGCCTTCTGGCACTTTCATCCATGCAAAAAATGAGCCTTTTGGCGCTATATATGGCCAGCCAATTTCGTCACAAGCGGTCAAAAAAGCATCCCGTCGACTCTGATAGCGAGCATTCAATTCTGCCACACAGTCCTGCGGTCCACTGATCGCTGCAATGGCTGCATCCTGAACGGCTGGGAAAAGGCTGACATACAGATGATCTTGAATTAGATTGATCGCTTCAACAAGTTCCGCATTTCCAACAGCAAAGCCTACTCGCCAGCCGGCCATATTGTATGTTTTGCTGAGCGTGTAAAGCTCGATGCCGATTTCCTTAGCCCCTTTGGTTTGCAAAAAACTGCGCGGCTTTTTACCATCGAAGCCCAATGCGCCATATGCAAAATCATGCAGGACTGCGATATCGTTTTGTTTAGCAAAGTCGACCGTTTCTTCAAAAAAGGCTTCTGTCGCCACAGCCCCTGTAGGGTTATTTGGATAATTCAGGTACATTAATTTAGCGGCAGCACGCGCCTCGGCAGAAACCGCCTGATAATTTGGTAAGAAGGCATTTTCTTCAAGCAGCGGCATCGTTTCAAACTGAACACCACCAAGCACAACGCCAGAAAGATAATCAGGATAGCCTGGATCCGGTAAAAGCATCGTGTCGCCTTCTTCAAGTACACACATCGGCAGTTCCACAAGGCCTGTTTTCGATCCGAATAGGATTGCTACTTCTGTTTCGGGATCGATCACAACATTATATTCCCGTTGATAAAAGTCAGCCACAGCTTGCTTGAATGCAGGTTTACCGCGAAAAAGTGAATATTTATGATTCGCTGGTTCTGCCGCAGCAGTTTGAAGTGCTTCTATAATATGTGATGGTGTCGGCTGATCAGGATTTCCTTGCCCAAGATTGATGACATCCACACCCGCCGCGATTTTTGCATTGACTTTTTGGACAAGATTGGAGAAAAACTGTTCTGGAAGATTTTGAAGTTTGCTGGAGAGCTTCAAATCATTCACCCACTTTCGATTAGTTTCATTGTTTTTCATATTACGGTTTTCAGCGAGTTTTGTCTAGTCACATAAAAAATATTTCTTTATAAGTAGAAATCAACAAACGGGTCGAACAGGACAAGAAAAAGCCGATCTTTACTGGTGTTTTTAATGATCTTCATTCACTATTTTCAAAACGCCATTGACATTTCTTCATTAAATCGGTATATTTAAAGGCAACAGGTTTTTTAAAATTTCATTCTCTTATCAAGAGCGGCTGAGGGACTGGCCCGTCGACGCCCGGCAACCCAACTTTCCAATTATTTGGAGGTGAAGGTGCTAATTCCAGCAAAATGGGAAACCATTTTGACAGATAAGAGGAGTCGGACATGTTCTTGAATTCCACTTCTCTATTCTGAATAGGGAAGTTTTTTTATTGCCTAATTTTTTTACCTAAAAGGGAGGAATTTTTTCATGAAAAAAGTAACAAAAGGAATTTTTGCATTACTTGCTGGTGTGCTTGTATTCGGTCTTGCAGCATGCGGCAGCAGTGACTCAAAAACACTGAGCACAGAGGAAATCACGATCGGCGTAACAGGAGGTCCGCATCAGCAAATCGCTGAAGAAGTGAAAAAACTGGCTGCAAAAGATGGTTTGACAATCAATGTTAAAACATTCGATGACTATAATACACCTAACACAGCGCTTAGTGATGGTGATTTGGACGCCAATAATTACCAAACCATTCCTTTCCTTGAAGCGCAGGAAAAAGACAAAGGCTATGATTTTGATATTGCTTTTAAAACGGTAGCTTTTCCAATGGGTATTTATTCTAACTCAATCAAAGACTTGAAGAATCTGAAAAAAGGTGACAAAATCGCAGTGCCGAATGATCCGTCTAATGAATACCGCGGCTTGAAACTTTTTGAAGATGCAGGTGTCATCAAACTGAAAGATGGTGTGGAAGAAAAAGCAACTAAAAATGATATTGCGGAAAATCCACTTGATCTGGAAGTGATCGAACTGGAAGCTTCTCAGATCCCTGCTCAATTGGACGAAGTGGCGGCTGCAGCCATCAATACCAACTTTGCAATGGGTGCTGGTTTATCCATCAATGAAGATTCTATTTACCACGAACCAACAAAAGATAATCCCTATCCGAATGTCTTCGTTGTCCGTTCTGAAAATAAAGACGATGAAGTTGTGAAGACGCTCAAAAAATACTACCATTCAGACGAAATCAAGCAGTTTATCGAAGACGAATTCAATGGGTCTGTCGTACCTGCATTTTAGGAGTTGTTTTAAGTGATTGAATTACATCAGGTTTCTAAAACTTTTAACGTTAATGGCCAATCGGTCGAAGCAGTCAAAAATGTTTCACTTCGGGTAAAAAAAGGAGAAATTTTTGGTATTGTTGGCTATAGTGGTGCCGGTAAAAGTACACTCGTTCGTTGCGTGAACTTTCTAGAACGTCCGACAAGCGGGGCTGTCAAGATTGCCGATCAGGATCTCGCTACACTTTCAGTCAAAGAGCTTCGGGAAGCGCGTCGCAAAATCGGCATGATCTTCCAAGGCTATAATTTGCTGAAGACAGCCACTGTTTATGATAATATTGCAATCCCGCTTCGTCTTGAAGGATTGTCTAAAGAAGTGATCCGTGCGCGTGCTGAAAAATATCTAGAAATCGTCGGTTTGACAGATAAAAAAGATAACTTCCCCGCTCAACTTTCCGGTGGTCAGAAGCAACGTGTCGCAATCGCCCGGGCACTTGCGCATGAACCGGAGATTTTACTGAGTGATGAGGCAACAAGTGCACTCGACCCTGAAACAACTGAAGCAATTCTGAACCTGCTTTTGAAAATTAATAAAGAACTGGGTATTACGATCTTCTTGATTACGCATGAGCTTGATGTGATTCAACGCATTTGTGACCGAGTCGCGGTCATGGAAAATGGTCAAATCGTCGAAGAAGGTTCCGTATTGGAAGTCTTTACTCATCCTGAACATCCCACGACAAAACGTTTTGTCGGTTCAGAAGCAAGTTACGATATTCCAAAGGATGTGCTGGAAAAATACCGCTCAACCGGGAAACTCGTTTCGCTTCATTTTATTGGTGAGGGATCTGATGAACCTGCTTTGGCGCTCGTTTCTCGAAAATTCGACGTGTTGCCAAGCATTCTGGCTGGCGGAATCGATCACTTAAAAAATGATACGCTTGGAAAATTGTTGGTTCATTTAAAAGGAGACGAAGCGGAATATGAAAAAGCGATTGCCTATCTGCGTTCTGAAGGGGTCGTGGTTGAGGAGGTGCAGCACGCATGAATGAATTTGTTGTAGAATGGGGCCCCGTCATCTGGCAAGGCTTCCTCGAAACACTTGAAATGACCAGCATCACTCTTGTTATTGCCATCATTATCGGACTGCCACTTGGCATTCTTTTAGTGCTGACTCGCCAAGGCGGCCAAGCTGAAAATAAGCTGATCTATACGATCTCCAACTGGGTGATCAATATTCTCCGGTCACTGCCGTTCATTATTCTCTTATTCTTACTGCTACCGTTTACGCGTTTAGTTGTCGGAACGTCCATTGGTGTAAAAGGAGTTATCCTACCACTCGTTGTTTTCACAGCGCCTTATATCGCACGACTAATGGAGTCAGCGCTACTTGAAGTAGACCGCGGTGTAATCGAAGCCTATCAGTCAATGGGTGTTTCTACGTTTAAAATCATCTTCTTTGTCGTTGTTCGGGAAGCCCGATCTGGTATTGTTCTCGGCTTAACGATTGCTACGATCGGTTTGATCGGGGCTACGGCGATGGCTGGGCTAGTCGGTGCCGGCGGACTCGGAACAATTGCTTATCAATATGGCTTCTTGCGATTTGAACCGGCGGTCATGTACACCACCATCATCGTCCTGATTATTATGGTTCAACTTCTGCAATCTTTGGGTAATTACTTAGCAAGACGCCTAAAAAAAGATTGACGGAACTGGAGGATTCTTATCATGTGGAAAATCGCTTTATGCCAAACGGATGTTATTTTTCGGCATCCCAAAATAAATTTTGATCGAATCGAACAAGCGATTATCGAAGCAGCTGAAAACCAAGCGGATGTGATCATTTTTCCAGAGATGTGGAATACAGGCTACTGCTTAGATGAGCTGCTGGAATTCGCGGATATAAATGGAGAGAAAACAAAAAACTTTTTAAGTTATTATGCGAAAAAATATCATTTGAATATCATTGGCGGATCTGTCGCCGTGCACTTGGAAGATTCTTTTGCAAATATCATGTACGGCTTCGATGAAAATGGCGATCTGATTTCTTCTTATAAAAAAGTTCACCCATTTCAGCTAATGGATGAGCATCTTTATTTAGAAGCTGGTTCTGATACCAATTTGTTCCGTATCAAAGATGTTCCGGCTGCCGGCTTCATTTGTTATGATATCCGCTTTCCTGAGTGGTTGCGGAAGCACAGTGCGCTTGGTGCCGAAGTATTGTTCGTTTCGGCTGAGTGGCCTGAACCGCGCATTGACCAATGGGAAAAATTACTGGTCGCCCGTGCTATTGAAAATCAGGCATTCGTTGTGGCCGTCAATCGTGTCGGCAATGACCCAGCCAATCATTTTAACGGTCATTCCCTTGTGATCGACCCGCATGGTGAAATCATTTTGCATGCTGGTGAGCAGGAAGGTAATTTTTACACCACGATCAATTTAGAGGAAGTAAAAACTGTTCGCGAATCGATGCCGCTCTTTGCTGATCGACGTCCTGAATTGTATTAAACTTTCCTAAAAGTGAACTTATACTTTTCTTTCTGTTTTTCTCTTGATATTTTCATCATTTCTATGGAGGTTTCTCATTTAAACTTGCGATAATAAAAGCAATCACAAACGAGACAATTGAATTTCCCCGATTCAGTTGTTTCACGGGACTCCTCCCCGTTTTATATATATCCTTGTTCCTAATAAAACGACTCGAATCGATCGAGTCGTTTTATTGTGTCTATTCATAAAAAAGAAGCAGCGTTCTTCACTGCTTCCTTACTCCATATATAAAACAACTTTCCCGCAAGAAAGCGACTTTTTCACATCAATAATCCGCTGATTGCTTGAACCACGGAAAGCCAGTTTCGGGTCAAATAGCTCCTGCATAAAGCGACCGTCAACCAGGACATCAATCTGTTGTAACAGTTCTAATTTATCATCCGTTTCCTGCATCATTTCTTCCCATGTGTAACCAGTCCACGACCAAATATCTTTTGTATCACCATATACCTCGCGTAGCTTTCTAACAACTGTAAGACAAGTTCCCGTATTAAGAAACGGTTCTCCGCCAAGTAGCGTCAACCCCTGTACGCTTTCATGACCAATATCTGCCACAATTTGATCGAGCAGTTCATCTGTAAAAGGTCTACCATATTTAAAATTTTGCGCCACCTTATTATAGCAGCCCTCACAATGAAAAGGACAGCCAGATACATACAAGCTGCATCTGACCCCCTCTCCGTCGACAAAATTAAAGGCCTTATAGTCCGCGATGTAGCCACGCGAAAGTTCCTCCGATCGCCATTCTTTTGGGTCAGGATTATTCATTGCCAAGCTCCATATGTTTGACACGATTCGAGATTTCGACGTGACGACCATGTACCATCGGACGCTTCATTGGATTGCCCAGATAGCCGCAAGTTCGCTTGACAACATCAGCTTTTTCCGGATCTGTGTTGCCACAACTTGGGCACTTGAAGCCATCTTCTGTTGGTGCGAATTCACCTTCAAAACCACATTCATAACACTTGTCAATTGGTGTGTTTGTTCCAAGGTAAGCAACACGATCATACGAGTAGTCCCATACAGCTTCCAGCGCTTTCGTATTGTGGTCGAGTTTTGGATATTCACAATAATGGATAAAGCCACCAGAGCAGTATTCAGGATATTCTTTTTCAAAATCTATTTTTTCAAACGGTGTGATTTTTTTCCGAACATCGAAGTGGAAGGAATTTTGATAGTAATCTTTATCCGTGATATCTTTAATCACACCGAATTTTTCTTTATCCAAACGATTGAAACGGTCTGTCAGGCTTTCACTCGGTGTCGAGTACACACTGAACCAATAGCCATACTCCGCCTTCCATTCATCTGCATAGCGTTTCAGTTCTTTCACGATTTCAAGCGTGAATTCTTTTGCTTCCGGATTTGTTTCCCATTCTCCACCGTAAAAAACTGTTGCCGCTTCATAAAGTCCGATATAACCGATGGAAACAGTCGAGCGTTCTTTATTGAACAACTGATCCACATTGTCCCCATCATTCAAACGTTTGCCAAATGCCCCATATTTATAAAGGATCGGCGCATTTTCAGGTCGCGCTTGACGAACGCGATTCACACGGAAGAGCAGCGCATCTTTGATTGTTTGCAGACGTTCGTGGAAAATTTCCCAGAATTTATCCATGTTGCCACCACTTTGGATCGCTACGCGCGGGATGTTTAATGTGACAACCCCTAAGTTATTCCGACCGGCATTGACAAAATTCCCATTCTCATCTTTCCAAGCCGGCAAGAATGAACGACAGCCCATCGGTACTTTAAAGTCTCCTGTTAGTCGAACAAGTGTGTCATAATTCAACACATCCGGATACATACGTTTTGCCGAGCATTTGAGCGCCAGCTGTTTGATATCGTAGTTGGGATCAGTGGCTTCCAGATTCGTTCCTTTTTTAATGGAAAAAACGAGTTTTGGAAAGATTGCTGTATGTTTATCCTTTCCTACTCCGCCAAGTCGAACATTTAAAATCGCTTTTTGAATCTCACGGGCAAACCAGTCTTCACCTAGTCCAAAACCTAGTGTTACAAAAGGTGTTTGACCATTACTTGTATAAAGCGTATTGATTTCATATTCTAAGCTTTGCATAGCATCATAAATATCTTTGCGCGTTTTCGTTTGCACGTATTCTTCGCGTTTTTCAGGTGTAACCCATTCAGCAGCCTCTTGTTCATGTTTTGCGTAATTACGTTTTGCATAAGCTGACAAAATTTCGTCAATCCGGTCCACAGAACAGCCCCCATACTGGGAACTAGCCACATTGGCAATGATTTGGGCGATTTGAGCGGTTGCTGTTTGGATCGATTTTGGACTTTCCACATTAGCATTTCCGATCGTAAAACCTTTTTCAAGCATACCCTTGATATCAATCAGGCAGCAGTTAGTCATAGCATGGTACGGACTATAATCCAGATCGTGGAAATGAATATCACCTTTTAAATGAGCGTTTGCCACATGTTTTGGCAGCATATATTTAAGCGCATAGCTTTTTGCTACAGCTCCAGCGGTCAAGTCACGCTGTGTGTTAAAAACGGTCGCATCTTTATTGGCATTCTCGTTGACAACTGTTTCGTCTTTTTCGAGGAGTTTTTGAACACTTTTGGTCATATCCGTCATGTTATCCCGGATCTGGTCGCGGTCGTGACGATATTCTATGTAACTTCTTGCAACATCGGGATATTTGGACTTCATGAGCTCATTTTCCGCACAATGCTGAATTTCATCGATCGTTAACTCTGCTTTGCTTGGCAAGGCGTTCACAATCGTAATAATGATATTATCTAGGAAATCTTCATCTTCTAATTGGATACTTGCCATGGAAGCTTCGACGGCATTGCGAATCTTGATTAAATCAAAGCTGGCTTTCCTTCCGTCCCTTTTGATGACTACTTGTTCTTCTGTTTGTTCCATATACATTCGTACTATCCCCTCTCAAACAACTATATGTTGTGTTCGCTTAATTATAATAGCACAATATAGAGTTGTTTTACAGTCATAGTCTGATATCCAGCTAAAAATAGGGCTAAAGTTCTCTTCTTCACATGAAGGATTTCACAAAAACGCCTATTATCAACGGATAGTTTTTTTCAAATTAAGGTCTTTCGTCACTTTACAAAAAGCGAATGATTTGCTAACCAAAAATCGCTTATTTTTCTTTATTAAAAGTACTTTTTAATGATTGTAAATAAGGACATTCCGACAAGGTGCCTAATGAAAGTCGATTTTCTTTGTGCAAATTGCCATAGTCTTTGTAAAGCGATTTCATTTACAATAAGGCTATCAATTTAAACGAAAGAGGCGAAAGAAATTGGCACAACTTTCTTTGCAACATATTTATAAAATCTATGATAATAAAGTAACTGCGGTTACAGACTTCAACTTGGAAATCGACGACAAGGAATTTATCGTGTTTGTTGGTCCATCTGGTTGTGGTAAATCGACAACTCTTCGGATGATCGCAGGTCTGGAAGAAATTTCAAAAGGTGAACTTTCGATCGACGGTAAAGTCATGAATAATGTGGCACCAAAAGATCGGGATATCGCGATGGTTTTCCAAAACTATGCCCTTTATCCACATATGACGGTTTATGATAATATGGCATTTGGTCTAAAACTTCGTAAAATGCCGAAAGAAGATATCAAAAAACGTGTGGAACATGCAGCCAATATCCTTGGTTTGACTGAATACTTAAAACGTAAACCGAGCGCTTTATCTGGTGGTCAGCGTCAACGTGTAGCACTTGGGCGTGCAATCGTTCGTGATGCCAAAGTCTTTCTGATGGACGAACCACTTTCCAACTTGGATGCCAAATTACGTGTTCAAATGCGTGCTGAAATTACCAAACTGCATCAACAATTGAATACCACAATGATTTATGTAACCCATGACCAAACAGAAGCAATGACGATGGCTACTCGGATCGTTATCATGAAAGATGGTGTCATTCAACAAGTAGGAACACCAAAAGATGTCTATGATCACCCAGTGAATATGTTCGTCGCAGGCTTTATTGGAAGCCCGGCAATGAACTTCTTTAAAGGCCGCTTGGAAAATGGTCAATTCGTGGCAACTGATTTCAGTATCGCCGTTCCAGAAGGTCAACTAAAAATCTTGAAAGAAAAAGGTTATGAAGGAAAAGATATCACTTTTGGTATCCGTCCAGAAGATATTCACGACGAACCTATCGTAATTGAAGCAAATCCTGGCTATACCTTCAAAGCTAAAACAATCGTGGCTGAACTTACAGGGGCAGAATTCATGCTTCACAGCGTAGTCGGCACAGATGAATTCGTTGCACGTGTCGATTCCCGCTCGAACCACGAACCAAACGAAGTGCTTACTCTAGCCTTCGAAATGTCCAAGGCACACTTCTTTGATCCAGAAACAGAAGAAGCTTTGACTGAATAAGCGTACCTCCCACTTTTGCCCGTCCTGAATTTCAGGGCGGGTTTTAAAATCCTTAGAAGTTCATAACAAATCCTACTTCATTATCTTTGAAAATATTTTTGGATGATTAAAAACCTCCCTGCCAAAACATGTCGAGTAGTTTAGAGATTTCCACTTATCGTTCTATGGCTTCTGTTGCTATATAAAATTTCCCATCTAATTTATACACAACTCTTTCCCATTTTTCATGGAGAATATCTCCGTCCCGCGCTCTAAACCCTTCGATTCAAAATTAGGATTAGGTATCTTCCTAATTTTAGATACTATTTTCTAAAAACTTCATAAGACTCTATTTTCACTTCCTAAATCAAGCTTCTTTATTCACCCCTATTAATTAAATGTCAAAAAGTATTAACAAATTGGCTGATAAGTCTATAAAAACATCTATTTACGATAGATTAACAGATTTGACTAATGTTATAATGAAAAAGATAGTCGAAGGAGGCTGTTTATATGTCTTTAAAATTAGTGATTCTGGGCGTGCTTGATCAAACCAATGTCCATCCGTACGATATTAAACGCTTTTTAAAGCATTACAGCTGGGAATATCTTTTTCAGATCAGTGATGCCAAGATTTATTATGCGTTCGATACACTGCTGAAAAAAGGTGATATTGAGGTGGCTGAAATCATTACCAGTGAAAAAACACCGACTAAAACGGTATATAAAATTACCGATTCCGGACATAGGCAAATCGAAAAAGAAATTTATAAAGTGTTCAAAAAAGACGTTTTATCCTATAAAGCGATTTATCCGGCACTTCTATTTGCAGATTATGCGGATAAGAACCGTCTGCTTTTTTATCTGAAAGAGCGTTTATTTCGAATAGAGGCAGAGCTTGCAAGCAGCGTAGAGCAGCAAAACGATCAAAAGGAACATCCAACTGGAAGTGCCAGTGCCTGGATCATTGAAAATGCGATCCGGCATCTTAGCGCGGAAGCACAGTGGCTGAATGAACTATGTGTTCAAATTGAAACTGTTGGTCTTGAGACAAATATCCGAAATAGTATTCGACAATTTTTTATCCAATAAATGAGGAGGAACACTGTGACAACTAAATACTTGATTTGCTCAGATATTGACGGCACACTGATCCGTGCCGATCAAACAATCCCAAATGAAAACTTGGAAATAATTTTAGCATTGCAAAAAGCTGGCCATCATTTTTCTGTTTCCACCGGACGCATGTACCAAGGGGCTTATGAGGTCGCCCAAATGATCAGTCCAGAAACAGATGTGATTGCTTCGAATGGCTCCTATGCAACTGCTGGCGGTAAAGCCTTCCACCAGTTCTTTATGGAAGAAGAGGCAGCGCGGGCAACATATGAGATTCTGCATCACTATGATCTGCCACTCTTTTTCTTTTCCACGAATGAATTATTTTTCACGAAGACGCCCCCTGCATTCTTTCAGGATCTGGCTGAAGCGAAACGGCTTTCTACCGGTCATGGACGCTTCTCTTTAGTGCCGATTCATGAAGTTCAGGCTTTTGAAGAGCACGCACCTTCTTTTTTAAATGCCATTGTGGTCTCAGAAGATGCACCAGAAAAATTGGCTGAGGTCCGAAATGTGCTCGAAAAAGAGAATGGTTTACGTATTTTATCGAGCCATCATAACAATCTTGAAGTGCTCCCTGCTGGTTCCGATAAAGCTAAAGCTGTTGAACTTTTGGCCAAGCATTATGAGATCCCCCGTGAAAATGTCATTGCTTTCGGTGATGGGGAAAATGATATCGGCATGCTGGAATATGCAGGGATTAGTGTGGCAATGGCCAATGCTCCGGACAATGTCAAACAGGCAGCTGACCATATTACAGCTGACAACGAAATGGGCGGCGTCGCTCAATTTTTACGCCAGATGTTTTAACACCTAGATGAAGGAGGAACTTATTTTGAGTCAAGATTATCGTTTTCAAGTCAATCTCGGCGGGATGATCGACATCCTGTCCAATCATATTTATAATTCAAAAGATGTTTATATACGCGAACTGCTTCAAAATGCAACTGATGCGGTGCGCGCCAGAAAGAAAATTGAACCTGATTATCAGGGAAACATCCATGTCAGTCTCAGCGGCTCAGATGAAAATACCACGCTGATTTTTGAGGATAACGGCATTGGACTTACGAACGCGGAAGTCCATGATTTCCTAGCAACGATTGCCAATTCTTCCAAAGGCAGCAAAACCTTTGACATTGATGAAAATGACTTCATTGGTCGCTTTGGTATCGGGCTTTTATCCTGCTTTATTGCTAGCCCGGAGATCGTACTGATCACAACGAGTGCACGTAATCACGAAACGACGGAATGGCGCGGTAAAGCTGATGGCACCTATCAAGTACGTACACTTGAGACAGCCGGGCGTGAACCCGGTACACAATTGTTTCTTCGAGCAAAAACTGATTTGATTTTAGATGGCAGCTGTTTTGAAGCAGATATTTTGAAAGAAACACTGATGAAGTACGGCGCCATGCTGGAAGTGCCGATTATTTTTGATGATAATCAGGTATTGAATAACTGGACACAAGTCTATGCAAATAAAGAAGTGCTTCAAAATTGTTCCGCTGATGAGATTCTGCAGCTCGGTCGCACGCTGCTCCATCAGGATTTTGCAGACTACTTTTATATTGAAAATAATACAGGAGAGACTTATGGTATTGCCTATATCCTGCCATATGCTGTTCAAATGACGGCAAAACAGCATCATACCGTTTATTTGAACCGAATGTTCGTGACGGAAACGAATGATAATCTGCTTCCAAAATGGGCCTTTTTTACACGGACGCTATTATTTACGAATGAATTGCAGCCTGTTGCTTCACGGGAAGATTTCTACAAAAATGAAACCCTTGAGAAAACTTCGGCAAGTCTTGGGGCCGCACTTAAAAATGGACTGGTCAATTTGGAACCTAAAAAGCTCGACAAGTTGATTGCTACGCATTACATGGCTTTTAAATCTGTCGCAACGGAAGACGAAGAATTTTTACGTTTTATTTATCCGTTTCTTCCATTCCGAACGCTTGACGGTGAAGAGAAAATGAAAGAGATTACGGAACGCAGCAGCACGATTTATTTTACCCATTCTGTAGATGATTTTCGTCAAGTTCGTGATTTGGCAAGAACCCGCGGCTTTGAGCTGATCAATGGTGGCTACACGTTTGATACAAATCTTTTAACCATGCTGATGGATATGATTCCTGGCGTCAAACTTGAAATGGCAGAACCGGATCGTTTTGCAGGTGATCTTGAGTCACTTGATCCTGAAACGGATGCTGCACATACAGCCCTTCTAACTTTTTTAAATCAGGAAATGCGGCAATATGATGTAGAAATCGCCTTGCGCAAATTTGAGCCGGAAGATCTGCCGATGCTGTTCATCAATCCGTCTTCCACTCAATTTTATCGAGAAATGGAACGTTCGGCTGAAGAAAGCAATCCACTTTTTGGCAGCATCATTGACAGTCTACGTCAAAATGTTGAGCTGCCGCCTCAGTCGACTCTTTATTTAAACTTTCAAAATCCAGTGATCCAAAAACTGTTCACACAAAAACGAGCGCCGGAAAAAATGCTGATTATTGTTGAATCACTTTACATTCAAGCGCTGTTACTCGGCCACTATCCTTTGAAACAAAAGGAACGCACATTAATGAACCAAAACTATCTACAGCTTTTGGATCAGATTGGAAATATAGCAGAATGAATTATATAGAAGAATGGGCACAACTTTTAGATGCCGAAGAAAATCAACCAGAAAATATTGGCTTGCTTGAACATATTATTCAGTCGGCGGATGCTTATGCAGATGAGGAAATCGCGACATTTGCCCGATTTCGGCTGATTGACGAAGCAACCTATGCGGGATCTTGTGAAAAAGCCTTACTTGCTTTTGGCTGGCTAGTGAAGCGTTACGAAGAAGGGGAGAGCCTTTTCACATTTTCAACGATAGACCTTTTATGGCGATATAAGTGGATAGCCGGTTCTGTGACTTATTTTGATTCGATTCCACTTGCAAAAATCGAGGCACTGCATGAGGATATGAAACAAAAATTACTTGCCGGTCATTTTTCTTTGCGCCCCTATTATATGACCAAACTCTGGGCAAGTATCGAGCTGGGCAAACCGGAACGTGCATCGTACTTTTTTGAGAAGTGGAATCGTTCGACTGATGATGTGCTGACAGATTGCCAAGCTTGTGAGCAGCATCTGCGGGCTGAGTACTATCTACGCGTCGAAAATGATCCGGAAAAGTCGATTCAAGCTGCACAAATGATTTTCGATCGTCACATGACCTGTTGGGATGTTCCTGATATTACCTATTCTGTTCTAGCAAATGCTTATGAAGCGCTTGGCGATCATGAAAATGCTTGGAAAAATTTCGAACTTGGCTACAATGCTGTGAACAACACAGAAAATATCGAGTCCATCGCTCAATTAATTGACTATCTGATTAAAATGGAAAGGCTCGATCTTGCGAAAGTTAAAATGAAAGAAAATAGCGACAGGGTTTTTTCACTAGGATTGCCCTACGATCAGCTTGTTTTTTTGCTTGCCTGCTCCCCTCTTTTAGAAAGCGAGTCGAAGCTGCAATGTTTGCTAAAAGATTTGGTCGAGAGATTCGACCGACGAAACGGCAATACTTACTTTTATGATAAATTACAAAGCAACAACTAAGGAGGACTTTCAGATGGATTATTTGAACGATTTAGAATTAGCTTATGAGATCGGTATCGAACACAAGGACATTTTCCCTGTATTAGAGCGCGCGATTGCCGGGGCAGATGTCAGTAATGATATTGAGACTGGGCTTGAAGCGCGTGACCTGATGATCGAAGCGGCCTGCTTTCAAGGCTACCCACGTAAGCAACTGCAAGCTTTCAGCTGGGTGATCAAAAAGTACGAAGAAGATGAAGGGTATGTAGATGAATATAATCTTCTTTGGCAATATAAATGGATTGGCGAATCGATCGCTTCTTTTGAAGAAGTTTCTAAGGAGCAAATCCAGGCACTACAGGAAGATATGAAGGCAAAATATTTGGCGAGCAGCTACTCGCTTGCGCCTTATTATAAGGTAAAAACATTAACCGCCATGCACATGGGTGATCGGGAAGAAGCATTGCATCATTTCAAAGAGTGGCAAGCGACGCCGACTGACTTCATGAATGACTGCCCGGCTTGTGAAGCACATGAAATGGCTCACTATTACTGGTTCGTTGGTGATTATGAGAAGGCATTAAAAGCGGCTAAACCTATTTTAAACGGACGCATGAGCTGTGCTGAGGTGCCACATTTGACTTATGGACTGATGGCGCTCACTTACTTAGAACTGGGTGAAAAAGAGAAGGCAGAAGAATGTTTAGATAAAGGATTGCCGCTTGTTCAGCAAAACATGGACTTGCTGGACGCGCTGGCTCAACTGATTGAATACCTGATTCGCACAGATCGTCATGAACAGGCCTTGGAAGTTTTTGAAAACCACCGTGAAATGGCGCTTAATACAGAAGGCAGTCTTGTGGGACTCTATCTGCTGAGTGCTATTTATCCAATCACTACAGATACTGCTTTGAAGGAAAAAACGCGTGAACTGGCAGCAAAATTTGATCGTCGAAATGGAAATGATTATTATACAGCCAAATTAGCAAATGCTTGATTGCCAGAAGAAAAAAGCTTGGTTTACTACGGTAAATCGGGCTTTTTATCTTTATTTTGAAATCAAATATTGGATATGAATTATTCGCATTTAGCAAGTCAGCAGAGCGACTGTTCTTTCTGAGCAAACTGAGACAGATACAGAAATGTGGGAAGAAAAAACCGCTGTTTCTTGATAGTAAGCTTAAACATTCCGGTTTACAGACTACAGCCATCTCTGACGGAAGTACTTTAGTTCACTCTTTTCTAAAACTAATCTATCCGTCAGCCTAGCTCGTATTGTAAAGAAGAATGTGGATGCTGCACGGCACACCTTAGTTACAGAGGTGCTGGTAACTGCAAACTACCTGCTTTTGTGAGTGGAAGCGACTTGGCACTAACAGCCCTGCAGAAAAAATATAAACTAAAAAACAGCTCTTGTAAGAAGCTTTTCCGCTTCTTACAAGAGCTGTTTTTATTTGATTCCTAGTTGGTAAACATCCACCTGATGTTCTTTTTCACCAAAAGTCTGCTGTTTGGAATCGATTTTCCGGTAGCCTAGGTGTTCCCAGAACCCTACCGCCGCTTCATTTTCAGCAAGAATACCGATTCGTAGTGTGTCAGCTCCCCCGTCAATCGCCCATTCGCGAATCACTTGATGGAGGACCTTGCCCATGCCTGCTTTCCGTGCATCTGGAACCAGCAGCAAAAGCCCGATGATCCATTCACCTTTGCGCGGATAATCTGCCACAACATCAATTACGCCGATCGGGGCATCCTCTTCGTCCAAGATCGCCATGACAAACTTATCGAATTTACTTTTACCGGGAGGCAAGTCCTGAATAATGGCAAGCGCATCCGCCTCAGTAGCAGGACGTCCCTGCTCAATCAAAAAATAGTCGCTACTGGCATCCGCGACTGTTTCCACCA
The DNA here is from genome assembly GCF_913566895.1 of Listeria ilorinensis. Classification (GTDB taxonomy): domain Bacteria; phylum Bacillota; class Bacilli; order Lactobacillales; family Listeriaceae; genus Listeria; species Listeria ilorinensis. The sequence continues at coordinate 45,994 of NZ_CAJYCN010000009.1, forward strand.
GCGCCACATCCGTCTTATTTAAAAATTTGACATGATAATTCCGTTTCATTCTTTCACTCTTTTCTACTCGGATTTCCACTCTTTCATCTTGCCATATTTCTAGGCAACTTTCAAACCAAATCGAAAACAGGCCGATAAATTGTGTTATACTAGTAAAGAATGAGCTAAAAGGAGACAAATGATGTATAAATTAGTAGCAATTGATATTGATGGAACATTACTAAATGACAACCATGAAGTAACAACAGAAGTAAAAGACGCAATCCGCGAGGCTAAAAAGAAAGGTGTTAAAATCGTCCTGTGCACAGGTCGCCCGCTTGTCGGTGTCGAGCAGTATCTGAGTGATCTTGAGCTGCGCGAAGAAGGCGACTATGTGATCAGCTTTAATGGTGCAATGGTTCAGGATACCTTTACCAAAAAGGTTCTGACACATTTGACGCTTGGCTACGACGATCTTGCAGAAATCTATACTTTCAGTGAAAAAACTGCTCTGCATATGCATTTCTTTGACAGCGAAACACTTTACACACCTAACCGCCACATTGGCAAATATACGATCAATGAGGCCTACTTGACTGGTGCGCAGCTGATCTTCCAAGAAATCGAGCAGACACCTCGCGATATTATGATGTCAAAAGCGATGCTGATCGACGAGCCGGAACTTCTGGAAGCGGGTATCGCGCAAGTTCCAGCCGAATTTCACGAAAAATTCCATCTTGTTCGCAGCACACCGTTCTATTTGGAAATCCTGAATAAAGATGCCAGCAAGGGCAATGCCGTCCATGCACTGGCCGAAAAACTTGGCATTCAGCAGTCAGAAGTGATGTGTATCGGCGATCAGGAAAATGATATGACCATGATCCAATATGCCGGTCTTGGCGTCGCAATGGGCAATGCCACCGATGCCATCAAAGAGGCGGCCGGATTCATCACAGCAACCAACAACGAAAGTGGCGTAGCAGTGGCGATTCGGAAGTTTATATTAGGTGAATAAATAAAAAAACGGGAATCATGCTCATTTCTACTAACCAGAATGACCATGATTCTCGATTTTTATTTGCAAAACAATTTTCCAATACCTGCTAAAGCCAAGTTGTTTTTCATCGATGTGGTTGCTCTTCAGTCTGTACTCAAGCTCGTTAATAAATGCTCTTCTTTACCTAATTTACAAGTGTTTTTTAAAGACCGGATTGCAGGTGAACTTCCTACTGAAATAACATATTTGCTTTAGATATACCCATTAAAAGAAACTTACTTAAAATCTACACTTCTGACTATCTTTATAAAAGAATATACTTTAAAATAAAGAAGTAGAATGTTTTTATCAAACCGAAGGAATTCGGTCATAAATGGAGGAACGAAAAATGGAACATAAAACTCGCGCCCCTTTTCCGAAAGATTTTTTGTGGGGGTCTGCCTCTGCAGCTTATCAAATCGAAGGAGCTTGGAATGAAGATGGGAAAGGCCTATCTGTTTGGGATGAATATGTCCGTATTCCCGGCACAACATATAAAGGCACGAATGGTGATGTAGCCGTAGACCATTATCATCGTTACAAAGAAGACGTCAAACTAATGGCAGATGCCGGCTTGAAAGCTTACCGCTTCTCGATTGCCTGGTCGCGGATCTATCCGACCGGAAAAGGTGAACTGAATGAGGCTGGTCTGAAATTTTATGATAATTTGATCGATGAGCTGCTGAAATATGATATTACACCACTTGTAACGCTTTATCATTGGGATATTCCGCAGGCACTTTACGACGAGTATGGTGGTTGGGAATCGCGTCAAGTAATTGAAGACTTTACCAATTATGCAGTTACACTTTTCAAACGTTATGGCGATCGTGTGAAACATTGGATTTCCTTAAATGAGCAGAATATTTTTGTTGGAATGGGTTACAATCTAGCCGTCCACCCGCCAAAAGTTTCCGATCCGAAAAGGATGTATGCGGTCAATCATATTGCCAATCTTGCTAATGCAAGTGTTATCAAGGCATTCCATGAAGTTGTCCCTGACGGAAAAATCGGCCCAAGTTTTGCTTACACGCCGCATTACCCAATTGATACCAATCCTGAAAACGTGCAGGCTGCTGACGATGCAGAAGAATTGGAAAGCTACTTCTGGATGGATGTGTACGCATACGGCCGCTATCCAAGTGCTGTTTGGCGCTATTTGGAAGAAAACGATCTTGCTCCAACAATCGAACCAGGCGATCTGGAACTGTTAGCTGCTGGAAAACCTGATTTCATGGGTGTAAACTATTACCAATCTGCAACAGTTGCTTTCAACCCACTTGATGGCGTTGGTCAAAGCATGGAAATGAACACGACCGGTAAAAAAGGGACAAGTAAAGAAACTGGTGTACCGGGTATTTATAAAAAAGTGGTCAATCCATTCGTAAAAACAACAAACTGGGACTGGACGATCGATCCAAAAGGTCTACAAATCGCCCTGCGCCGCATCAACAGCCGTTATAATCTGCCAATCCTGATCACAGAAAACGGACTTGGCGAATTTGACAAGCTGGAAGACGGAAAAATCCATGATGACTACCGGATCGAATATCTGGCAAGCCATGTCACAGCCATCCGTGATGCCATTAGTGATGGTGTGGATATGATGGGTTACTGCACATGGAGCTTCACAGACCTGTTGAGCTGGTTGAACGGTTATCAGAAACGTTATGGTTTCGTGTATGTAGATCGCGATGTGGAAGATGATGCGCCAATGACGAGGATTCCAAAAGATAGTTACTACTGGTATAAAAAAGTGATTGAAACAAATGGCACTGAGCTGTAATTTTATAAGAAAGACCACTGCACTTTCGTGCAGTGGTCTTTTTGTGTTGCTGTTTGGGACGAAAAATAAATGTTAGTCGAACAAATCCAATCTGCTTGATTAATACCCATCACCAGAACTGTGGCAGTTTTTAACATAGTCAAATCAAAACGGTTGATAAGCAATTACTTTGATCTAGCTATATTCAAGTTTTTAAATATATTTTTCTATTATCACGAAGTATTCGATTATGCTTCTTTTTTTTAATAAGGGCGTATAATGGCTATAAATAGATAAGCAATTAAAATAATACAACCTACTAATATTACAATATTTCTCATCAATATTTTAAATGATATTTCATTTTTCGTCATTTGAGTAAGCCAAGAATTGTAGTCATCTTGTGCATTGACAACTTTAGTTACTATATCTGTAACCGTGACACCTAACTCATTTTCTAACTTCCCATTGTACTGATATTCTCCATTTACGCGTTGAAGCTCGATACGTTGCTTACTATCACTTAGATGAATGTATATAGGCTCATTTTTTTTAATATTAGTATGCGCTGTAATATTATCTTTTATAAAAACATCAAATGAAATTAGCTTGCTGAGTTCATCAAAAGGCTTTGTAGAAAAAGTATAATAAGCATCATTCAAATTTCTGACTTGTGCAGAAATTTCAAATTGATCTGTTATCAAATGATTTCTTCCACTCTTAACGTCAAAATCCATCTCTATATCTGGCGAAATTTTTTCCCATTCATCATCAAATTTTCTTTGAAAAAGATATTGAGTCCTATCTTCAATACTAGCGTTTTCGAGCCTATTGATATTTTGTGTTAAATAAATGATCAATCCAATGCATCCAACTGATAAAACTAATCCTATTCCTATTTTCAGTACCAATATCCATTTTTTACTCATAGTCAGTCCACTCATTATTACCTTCTTTTAGATTCTTTATAAATTGAAGAGATACTTCAATGTGATCTTCTACCTGCTCCATTCCACCGTTAAGATAATCAAAAACCATACCCTTATGCGAATAATTGACTAGATGATCAGTAATTTGCCCTTCAATTATTTCAAATCCTTTTTCCCTAGAACCATCACCAACATTCGTTACAAATTCATTCGCACGGTTTAACTCTCCTGCATCTATTTTATTATAATAATCGTTAATCACATTTAGTCCGCCAGAAGTCTTCTTACTCATAGCTGCCGCAAGATTTATCGCGTCTAAATCAGCGCAATAATCGTCTTTCCCCATGCTTGGAAAAGCGCCAAACACACCAAATATATCCCCTGCATAACCTGCATTATCTTCAACTGAATAGATACCATTCTCTACACCAGTATAAACAGAACCCGTCCATTTAAATGTATCAGAATGAAGCTGTGCTGCCAATGTAACCGACATATGTGCAAAATCAGTAGTTCCTTTAAATTGATCAAACAAGAAGTCGCATCTATTCTGTTCTTCCTCAGACATAAGGTCATAATCTTTTTCAAGGATTGCTTTTGTATATTCTTCAACACTGCTCCAAGCGCAAATATTGTGTTGATTCACAATAGCTTTGCTTAATAAAGCGTACTCATCTTCATTTAAGCCTAGTTCAAGTAACTTTGCTTTTAAGTCTGCTTCATTTAGTGTTCCCGAAACAATTCCCCAAGCTTCAATACCTAACATATCTTGCTCACCATAGCAAAATGCGCCCATGTAGGCAAAGAATAACTTGAAAGCTTCAACTTCATTATCAGTTTGGCTTTTTAACGCCAAGTAAACTTTATACATAATTTCCGCTTCTTCTTCTGAAAAACCAAACTGATTTTTCATGGTTAATATAAACTCTGCTTCTTCAGAGCTATAATTAATTGTTCCAGCCTTATAACTCATTGGTGAAACCTTGCTATCATCCAATTGATCTAGCATCGCATCAAGCTCATCTTGCATCTGGTGAATCTCTTTGAAGTTATTGACCCATGTTATATTAAAGTCGTGGAGTTGGTAATAATCTTTGTGACTTCTTGTCTCATGTCATAGTCAACTTCTTCAATCTCATATATATTCAAATTTGGAAAAGGTGAAAATCTCAAGTGGTAGGCGAGCGGATTTATCACACCAAACGTCATCATTCATCAACAACACATTCACGTTTAAATCAGCCAGATGCTCACTTTTTGATTTTATTTTCATTGAAAGCGCCCTCAATTTTTCTTGTTTTTCCCGTTTTAACAAGACATCTTGATGCAGCCGGTCAATTGTTGCGGTATATTTCATTCTCTCATCTCCCTGCAGTTCGCTTGTTTTACAAGGATAATTATAATATATTTCAATATTGAACATAAATTCATACCTAATATAAAAAGAGGCTGGACTTATGTCCCAGCCTTTTGTCATTCACTCTATATAGTTATTTATTTGTCCACTCGTAAATTAGTTTTATTTATTTCCTTATAAGGATTCTTCCAATGCGTAATGTTTTTTGTGTCATTTTTCAAATTATTCACAAAAAAAATAAAACGCATAATGTAGAGAAAGTTATCCACATTACACGTTCTAGTCCTCTTTCATTTAGAGGTCTTCTCCATCATTATACCATCACATTCCTCCAGCGCAATATCTTCTAAAACAACCATTGACTTCCTTCTGTGAAAGCGCTATTATAAAAGTGTATATAATGTGATTTTTTTAACTAAACAAATCGGCATTATTTATTTTTACCAGATCAATCGCGCACAATTAATTGCACACAACCAATTTACCTATTTCAAAAAAGGAGGAAAACCATGGACGAAGAAACCTTAATTCTTGAAAATCAGCTTAGTTTCATCATGTACGCCTGCTCTAAAGAAACCATTCGCCGCTATAAGCCTTACCTGGATAAAGTTGGTTTGACCTACACGCAGTACATTGCCATGCTTGTCTTGTGGAATGAACATCCCATCACCGTCAAGGACCTCGGCAGAAAATTGTTTCTCGATTCCGGCACACTTACACCACTTTTGACGAAACTCGAAACCAAAGGGCTTGTTCAAAAAAGACGGGATCCTACTGACAAACGGAATGTCATCGTGGATGTTACTGAAAATGGTTTTGCACTCAAAGAGTCTGTGAAGGATATCCCAAAAGAAGTTCTTTCGCTGACCGGTGTGCCTAAAGAAGAAGCTAAGCAGATTCTTGAAATGCTGAAATCTGTTTTGGCACGTGTTCAATAATTTTTCCAAAGGGAGGAAATGAAAATGTTTTTATTTGAAGCTGTTCCTTGGTATTCTTGGGTGATGTTTTTCGTGGTGATCGCCGCACTCATGCTGGCAAACGAGATCGCCCGCGCCAATAAATGGGTATCACTGCTCCTCTTCTTAGTTTTGCCGATCATTTTGACCATCGCTGTTTGGCCAAAAACAGCTGGCGCAGGCTCCAGTACTGGGACATGGTTCCATTGGGTCAAAGTTTATTCAGCACTTGCCGGCTGTCTCGGCTTTATGGGACTTCGTTTTATCAAAGGGTGGGATAAAAATAAATACTTGCTGATGTTCCCCGCAATCATTCTGGCGATCAATATCATGGAAGCAGTCATTCGTGATTTTCAGGTCTCCAACCTTCATGGCTATATCGATGGCGTGATGATGGTCGGCGGCCCTTGGAATATCATGAATGGGATTGCCGGAATCCTCAATATTATCACGATCTCCGGCTGGATGGGTATCGTCATCAGTCGCGACAAGCATCGGGACATGTTGTGGCCCGATCAGCTCTGGTTCTGGATCATTGCCTACGACCTCTGGAATTTTGCCTATGTTTATAATTGTGTATCTGATCACGCATTCTATGCTGGAGCGGCTTTGCTGATTTCCTGCACCATCCCCGCTTTCTTCATCAAAAAAGGCGCCTGGCTGCAGCACCGAGCTCAAACACTGGCCTTCTGGATGATGTTCACGATGAGCTTTCCAATGTTTGTGGGCGAGTCTCGCTTTTCAGTCGCTTCTTCGCATAGTGAAGCTGCACTTTGGTTCGTTAGCGGATTGGCTCTGGCTGCCAATGTGGCTGTTTTCGTTTATCACGTCTACAAGATTGTCAAATTCAAACGAAATCCATTTAAACAAGAGGTATATCCTGACTTGAAAGCTTACCAAAAAGTGGCTGACACACCCCAAACCGCAGAACTGGCTTGAGTAAGAATTCGCTTGCGATCCTTTTCGACAAAATACAGCATCCGTCGAATTAAGATCCAAAAAACGATTCCAAAGCTAACAGATAAAGGTTATCACTAAAAAACAGCGTCAAACATGAGAATTCAACTCTTGCTTGACGCTGTTTCTATTTGTTTCGTCATAAAGCAGCTATTAGGATCAGCTGAGTACTCACCAAATGGCTCTGTATAAACAAACCCCTCCCGCTCATATAATTTCTGGCCGGAATAAAATAATCCTCCACACCCGTTTCTAAACTGATTTTCTGATAGCCTCGACGCTTGCCTTCTGCCAAAAGGAATCGCACCAGAGTCTTGGCGATTCCTTTATGCAAGTGCCTAGAATGCGTTTTTAAGGATTTTAACTCCCCCTGAACCGGCGAAAGTTCTTTCAGGGCTATGCAGCCAACCACTTCCGTTCCTTCAAGAACCATCCATACCGTCACATTTTCTGCCTGTAAAGATTCTACTCCGAGCGCATGGACACTTTCCGGCGGGGACGTAGCATACATGTCCGCCAGATGGTCCCTGATCAGCTCAAGAAATGCCGGATTATTAAAATCTGCTTCTATAATTTTCATTGATCCCCTTCCTTTCGCACCGCTTCATTTGTCAGTACATTGACGATCAACTGGACACACAATATAAGCAACATAAAGACAACCAATGGCGGAAGAATGATCCAAAATTGATGATTCGTAAAGACATATTTCGCACTGGCAATCATCCCCGAAAGTTCAGGGATCGCCGGATTAAAATCTCCCACTTCATCCACCACGGCACCACCGATAAAAATCCCCAGTACGGCTAAGTGCACAAACATCTGCAAAGTTTGAATGAATTGCTCCAGATAAAGCAGCACTACTTTTTGTCGTATGGCTGGTTGCACATGATTTTGCAGGATCCATCTGGCATTCGCCCCACTTAACCAGCTGCTCAAAACGTACTCCTTTTTTAACACCTGATCGATTTCCGAACCCACCGCGTTCATCGTGATCGGCAAAACTATCAAAATCATCAACAGCGCCTGAAAAAAGATTCGTTCGCCAAGTGTCGCACCAAACACCCCTGACGTATTGATAAAAGCAGGCCCCAACATGATGACAAGAATCAGTGTCAGCGGCAGATAATGCATCCCGTCTGCCACACCTGAAACCAAACGGCGACTTCTTTTTCCACCAAAGAAAACATAGCCGACTGCAAATATATACCCCAGCAGCACGCGCAAAAGGGCAATCCCACCGGCCAGGAGCACGGTATATTTTATCCCAACGAGCAACTGATCCATCAACGCCAGCCCATTTTTATCCGTACCTAGCGGTGGCACTTCAGAAGGTCGGAACGGCGCAGCAGCTTTAATCGTCCCATCTGCATCAGTCATAAATTTATGGGAAGAGATTGGATCCCCCAGCACGCCATCAATCAAGCTCACCACAACGAGCAACAAGAGTACACAGAACGGCACCATACAACGCCAATTTCTCACAAGCTCCCTCGCTCGACCACGCTTACGCTTCCCTGATGGAAGGGACACTTTCTTAAAACTCACCGGGCGCAGTGGAAAATGAACAAGTATTTCAGCGTGTCCCTGCTCGGGTTTGCCAATAACTGCGTCAAGAACCGTATAAATTCCAAAAAAGAGTGTAAACATCGCCGTGAGGGTCAGAAAAATCGTCATCGGATCGAAAGAAGACATCATATACTGAACGATTCCCTCCAGCCCAAATAAATACTCGATCACCACATAACTGGACAAAATAAACCAGACAATCGTTTTGGACTTGAAATAAAGACTTCGGAGCATATTCGGTGTGACATGATGAAATAGAATGGCTCGCTCGCCAAGGCCTTTCGCCCGTGCCAGCTCCACATAATCCTTCACAGACTCCTCCTGCAAAAGCGCCATCATCAACTTATAAAACAATAGCATCGGCACGATCATGAGACAAATCACCGGCGCTAAATAAATATGCTCCCCATTCAGACTGTAAAATTCCATCGTAAAAATCCCCGTCTGCTGATAAATAAATACCACGATCATTTGAATGAAAAAAACAAATGAAAAATCTGGGAAAGCTAGCAGTACTTGAAAAACACCTGTCAATCCCTTTCGCAGCCATTTTGGACCCGAAAAAGCTACAATTGCCAAAAAGAATGCCAGTAGTAGTGCTGTTACTAGACTAAAGAGAATGATTGTAATTGAATAGGCAAACGGCCCTGTCAAGTAATCCCCAAGCGGTACATCAATCTGCTGATAAGGCTGTGGTACCACATAACGGATCACCCAACTGGAAGGAGTGACAATCCCTGTTAAAATCTGCTGTACAGTCTCCCAAAAATCTTTCAAAGAAACATATGTACCATTCATAAACAACGCGGGAAAAGCACTAATCAAAACGATCCCGCAAACTCCTGCCAAATAATGTCCTAAAATGATCCTGCCCTTTTTCATCGTGCCCCTCTACTCCCGTTCAAACTTCTTCAAATACCAGCGATCCATCGAATGGTGTACCGAACCAGCAAGCGGTTCTCTCAGCTCCACAAAGCCGCTTCGCAAATATAATCGCCGAGCAGCATCCATTTCCTGAACCGTTTCCAAGTAGCAGGCCTGATAATGGACTGCCGCAAAGTCTAGAGCCTGCTGGATGAGCTGCCCCGCATAGCCTTTACCGCGTGCTTCCTTTTTCAAATACAGCTTCTGCAACTCAGCCACATCCGCATCACCAAACGGGGCGATCCCGACTCCACCAACGATTTCACCCTCTACTTCCACGACCCAATAGGCTCGCCTTTCTTGTTCATAATAATCAGACAATTGATGCAAACTGGCATCTTCCCAAGCCGTCCCTGGTCGGTCCAGCCCATATTCAATCAGGACATCCCGAATCACCTGCTCGATCGCTGAATTATCCTGCTCAGAAATTTCTCGAATACGCATCCCATTCGCCCCTTTTCGCCACTAATGTACCTATTGTATCATAAAATAAGTACCAAAAAAACGGCTTAGATCGCTAAAAAAGACTTGAGTGATCTAAGCCATACAATCACTCAAGTCCTACTTCTAGATAAATTCATCGTCTGCCTCTTTAGGAGACACTACTTGCTTTCGATCAGCTGTTCTGCCTGAGCCAGCACTTTGTCCCCGTTCATCATGCCATAATCCGCCATATCAATGACTGCACATGGAATTCCTACCGGTGTTAATTTTTCTTTAAATTGTGCTTCCATAAAACGAACTTGTGGACCGAGTAGCAACACATCCACTTCATTTTCACTAAGAGCTTGATCAGCTTCCGCCGCTGCTACAGCAAAAATTTGAGCATCTAGCTGTTTAGTCGCTGCCGCTTTCTGCATTTTAGTCACAAGTAAGCTGGTACTCATCCCAGCAGAGCAAACGAGCATAATGGTTTTCTTTGCCATCATTTCAACTTCCTTTCTTTTTTAGTCTGTTATTTATTTTACTGCTTTCAAGATCCTTGTTTCATAAGGTGCCAGCCTTAACTCAGCCTCTACTGTCTGCCCCGTTTCAATATCCGCCGTTACCTGCGATAGTTCAATTGTTTGCACATCCTCCGAAAAGTTCATGACAAAATAATAGCGATACCCATTCTTGATTCTGGTTTGGATCGATACTTCATAAATTGGGTTTTTGGCTAACGAGTCAGCAAGCGCTAACTCTTTGATGATCGGTTGGTAAAATTGCTTCAAGAAATCCCGATTCGTTCTAGCCGCAAGATAATAGGCCGTTCCTTCACCTAGTATATGTCTTGTCACAGCTGGTGTCCCCCGATAAAAATCTTCCTGATACTCGCCTAAAACGTCCGCTTGCTGCACAGTGATAATCTCCGAATAGTCTTTCGTCTCAAACTGCTGTCCTTCAAATGTGATGCGATTATGTTCATCTGGATACAACATCTCCAGTTCCTGCGGTTTGATTCCGAATATTTCCTGCAATTCTTCCGGCCAGCCGCCTACATATAGCAGATCCGTCTCCCCCACCATCCCTGTAAAGTAACTTGAAACCAAGGTTCCACCTGTCTCCACATACTGTTTGAGTTTTCTCATGGTCCCTTGCCGCATCAAATAGAGCATAGGAGCGAGCAGCAAGTCGTATTTAGAAAAATCGTGCTCAGATGTAATAATATCGACGCCAATATCCTGTTCCCAAAATACCGCGTAGTGTTCTTGCAGCGTTTGCGGATAAAGACGTGTCGGTCTGCCAAAACCACCGCCTCGCTTTAGCGCCCAGTTACTATCCCAGTCAAATAAGATCGCCACTTTGACCTGCTTGCCTGCTCCTTTGATTTCCGCAAGCTTATCCAATCGTTTCCCGTATTCAGTTACCTCTTGGAAGACCCGGTTCTGAGTGGAATTGTCATGTCCCACGACCGCGCCATGGAACTTCTCTGAGTTGCCCCTTGACTGTCGCCACTGAAAATAAAGTGTACTGTCCGAACCATGGGCAATCTGCTGCATAGAAGTCAGGATATGCGCACCCGGCCGCTTTGATTTATTATACGAATGCCAATTGACCGCACTGGGGGTTGACTCCATTACTAAAAACGGCTGCTGCTTGAGAGACCAGAACTGATCATGCACATACGCTGATTTCATAGCCGTCTCAGCCAACGACTCATACCGATTATGCCAATCAGGATAGCTATCCCAGCTTACAATATCCACATACTTTGAAAATTTGCCATAATCAAGCCCTTCCAGCGGGATAAAATCATGCTGATCATGTCCCTCTGCCATAAAATTCGTAGTCACTGGGATGTCAGGCGTTAAACGGCGAAGTGGCTCGATTTCGTGCAAATAAAAATCAATCGTCATATCCGTATTGAATCGCTTCCAGTCCAGATCCATCCCGTGAACTTTGGTTTCTCCTAGAGGGGACGGCGGCAATACTTGAGACCATGAGCTGTATGTTCCTCCCCAAAAACGCATCCACCAAGCTTCATTGACCGCCTCCAGATCACCATATTTCTTTTTCAGCCACTTGCGCCAGTTTTCTTGACAATGTTTGCAGTAGCATTCACCGGAATATTCATTCGAAATATGCCACATTGAAAGGGCCGGGTGCTGCCCATAACGCTCAGCCAGTTTTTGATTGATGATCTGTACTTTTTCGCGATAAACTGGTGACGAGTAACAATGATTATGCCGGAAACCATGATGGTGTGGCATGTTCAGCGCATCCGTTCGATTGACTTCCGGATATTTTTCGCTCATCCACTGCGGTCTGCCTCCACTCGGTGTCGCCAGAATCACATTGCCCCCCATCGCATGAATATCCTCGAAGATCTTATCGAGCCATTCAAACGTGAACGTACCTTCCTCAGGTTCAAGTGCGCTCCAAGCAAATACACCCAACGTGACCGTGTTGATATTCGCTTTCTCCATCATCACAATGTCCGCCTCTAAAATCTCTGGATAAGCAAGCCATTGATCTGGATTATAATCACCACCGTGCCAAAATCGTTCATCTAAATCAAACCGAGCCACTGCATTCCCTCCTTCTTTCTGTTAGCGTACTTCTTTCAAATGATAAATCGTCGACTGAAAATCTCCACTGACATGCATCTGTTCATGGTTCACTCCATTGAATTGATACGGCTTCTTAAGACCAATCTCTTTCAACATGCTACCTGTGACCTGTTCTGTCTGATTGATCCAATAGGTTTTCGTTTGATCGATCATTGGAATTTTCAGATACTCGATATTCGCTGGATTGGCCTGCGCTAATTTGCGATAAAAGCCGATCAGCCACTCGCTTTTATCCTGATTACAAACTCCCCACGCTACTTCATTTGTTGTATCTTCTACTGAAAGCAGTTGGAAAAATGTGCCATGCGTCAGCAAACTACGATGCTGTTTATAAAATTGAATATTGGCTTGGATCGCTTGCTTTTCTGTATCCTTTAATTGGGTCACATCCAGTTCATAACCAAGGGGACCGAACAAACACACCTCCTGACGCATTTTCAGTGAAGTATAGCGATCCATTTGATGGTTGGGACTGGTGGAAACATGATTACTAAACGACGAGAGTGGATAACCTAGCAATGTGCCGGACTGGATGGCCAGCCGTTCTACCGCATCGCTGTCATCACTCGGCCAAATCTGCGGACTGTAAAACAAGATGCCTAAGTCATAACGACCGCCACCACCTGCACACCCTTCGATCAAAATATCCGGAAAATCCGTCAAGATCCTTTCATACAAATGATAGACGCCCAAAATATACCGATGGAAAAATTCTGTCTGCGGTCGCCCAGTTGTTTTCAAATAAGTCGAATAGGCTTCCGTGATATTCCGGTTCATATCCCATTTGATATATTCGAGCTGCGTTTCTTCTATGATCGTTTTCATCTGTGCGTAGATTGCTTCTACGACTTCCGGGTTGGAAAAATCCAGCACATACTGTCCACGCCCAAAAGCAGCCCGTTCATAAGGATGCCGGACGACCCATTCGGGATGTTTTTCATAGAGATGACTGTCCGGCGAGATCATTTCCGGCTCAAACCAAATTCCAAGCTGCAATCCCATCTGATGGATCTGTTCAGCAAACGCCTTGATACCATTCGGGAATTTCCGCGTATCTACAAACCAGTCCCCCAGCGAACTGCGATCATCATCCCGCTGTCCAAACCAACCATCATCTAATACAAAACATTCCATACCTAGTGCTTGACCCTCTTCAGCCAAAGTTACTAATTTCTCCTGATCGAATTCAAAATAGGTAGCTTCCCAGTTGTTGAATACGATCGGGCGGGGTTTCTCAGCCCATTTTCGATCAATCACATATTGTTCAGTAAAACGAGCAGCCTCATTCGCTAAACCATTCAGCCCTCTGTCGCTATAAAACAGCACAGCTTCCGGCGTTTGAAAAATTTCTTCCGGTTCCAGTTGCCAGCTAAAATGCGTAGGATGTATCCCGACCATAAAACGAGTCCGCTGCCATTCATCCACTTCCGCCTGCGCCAAAAAATTACCCGAATAGATAAGATTGGTGCCGTAAACCTGTCCATCATTCAATGTCGCCTGTTTATGCGCCAATGCTGTAAAAGGATTGTGCTGATGTCCCGATGCTCCCTTCAATGAGCCAATCGATACAGTTCCCTGCTCTAGAGATCGGCGCTTGACATGCCGCTCCTTTAACCATGCGCCCGAAAGATGGATAAATTCATAATCCGCACTCGGCAATTCCAAAACACCACTCAGCATCTTATTTAACTGAATATCCCGATCTCCCTTATTTCTTAACACCTGACTTTTAGCAATCGCAGATGAATCAGCAAAAATCGAGAAAGAAAGTTCCAATGCCAACTGATGGTCAGCATCCGTCATATGAATGATCAAGGTCTCCGCCTCACCTGAGTATGCATAACTTGCCGGCCGACCAAGCGACCGTTCTTTCACCGCAGTCTGTTCATAGCCTGCATACTGGAAGTCTAAATACCACAATTCATCCGCAACCTGAATATCAAGCGCGCCTTCCTTAAAATCAGATGTGCCATAGACAGGATATTCCTGACTACGATCAGCCAATGTGAACAAGCCACTGTCTGGCGAGAATTTTACAGTTCCTGCCGATTTATTTTCACGCTCTAAAAAGTAGGCCAAGTCATGAGCTGTGATCGCTCCTAGTGAGCCCCCATAATACAAGTGTCCTAATTGTTGATTTTCCATTATATAAAAAATATAGCTGATCTTCTCATTATATAAATGAAAAATTTTCTCGTTCAATATCTCTATCATCGTCTTCAAACCTTTTCTTCAAAACTAATTCGTTGCGTTTTCAGGAGAATCAAACCTGCTTTTCTCACTGCTGCAATGCCAATTCATCCAAATATTTCATGCGCTTGGCAATACCGCGATTATAAAAGAACTTATACAACAAGCCCATTACCATGAAACTATATTGACTTCTTGCTTTGTCAAATGTATTTTGTTCCGAATAGACCAATTGGCAGACACCTGCTTTATTCGTCAAGAACTCATAGGTCTGCAAAATCTCTCCTGATAAATAAGCCGTTTTAAATTGGATACGCTGCTCAGGAATGATTTCCTTGATTTCCATCGTACTTTCAACTACCCCGCGCATTTTTGTCGACAAGTAACAAGTGATTTTTGTTCCTTGTTCCAATTCTACAATCGAAGGATCCGCTTTTTGGAAATATGTCAGCTGTTCTTTTAAAAGTATTTGATAAACGGCTTCCCGTGCAGCTTTGATCTGATACTTATAACTTAAAGTATCTGTCCGCATGGCATTCCTCTCCTTTTCTCCATCAAATTAAAAGGCGTTTTATACTTCTTTTTGCTCTTCTGCTTTTTCTTCTTTCAAGAACTCACCATCCATCGCAATCAAGAACGGCAGCCAAATCAAGGTCATCACAATCAATGTGACAAGCTGCAAAATCGCCCCTGCAATCGAACCGGTGCCAAGCCAACCTGAAAGAAATACTGGTGTCGTCCAAACAACCGTCGCTCCGATCGGCCGAGGTACCAGTCCCACCGCAATCGCAAAATAAGAAATCGTTGTTGAAGCAAGTGGTGCCAACACCCATGGAATGAACGCGATCGGATTCATCACGACCGGTAGCCCAAAGGTCATCGGTTCAGAAACATTAAATACAGATGGTGCAATAATCGTTTTCATCATCGTCTTCATTCGAACAGATCGAGCAATAAAGAATGCCATCGTAAGTGAAATCCCTAGTTGCATCCCCTGATTAACGAAAACGCCCATGAAAGTCGTATTGATGATATTTGGCAATTGTTCTGCCCCAGCTTGGTAGGCTTCATAGTTTTGAATCGCCAAAGCACTCATGATCGGGTCAATGATCGCATTGATGACTAGAGTACCGTGGATCCCGAACCACCAGAAGAATTGTGTAAAGAACACGGCTACCAAAATTGCCGGTAAAGTACCACCAAGCCCCATAAGCGGCTGTTGCAACAGCTCATAAACAAAATCAACCGCGTTTCCCCAAGAAGTAAAGGTAAAGAGATAACGAATCAAGTTGAACAAGAATAAAGGTGCTGCCCCTGGAATGATCGCAACAAACGAATCGGCAATCATTGGCGGTACAGAATCAGGCATTTTGATCGTGATATTCGCCCGACTAATCCGGCTGTAAATCTCTGTTGCGATGATCGCCGTCAAGATCCCTACGAACATCCCTTCCGCTCCCAGTTTAGAAATCGGAATAAACGTACCGAATTTGTCATCTGTTCCATAAGGCAATAACATCAGAAACGAAGATAATGAAATCGCACCAGCAAAAAGCTGCGACTGCTTATAATGACCTGCTAACTGATAGCCGATCCCAAAAACGATAAAAAGTGCTGAAATACTCATCGTAGCATTGCTTACAGGGCCAAAAAATTCATTTAAGAATTGATTAAACCAGTCAGGCAGATAACCTGCAAAACCAAATGTAGTCGGCAGGTTTTGAATAATAATCATAATCGAAGCAAACATCGTGGCTGGAAACGCCATCATAAAACCGTCCCGCAAACTCAATAAATAACGATTATTCGCAATTAGTGATGCAGCAGGAACCATTTTTTCCGAAATTTTATCAATAAATTTCATATTGCTATTCTCCCTTGCACTATTTTTTTCAGCTGATTGAGCTGAAACGCATTGTAAACGTTTACTTGAATAAGTATAATTGTTTAGTTAATGTTTACACAAGAGTTTTTTAAAATTTTTTTACTTCATTGATTAAACTTCTTTCACAGATTCCCGCAAACGCAGTTCACTACCACAAACAACACGAATGGGCATGGTCCGCTCTTTCAAGATACGCTCTTTAGCCATACGCACAGCAATACGTCCCACTTCTTCTGCATTCATTCGAACACTGGAAAGCGCTGGAATCATGAATTTTGACATTTCATTGTCGTCAAAACTGATAATCGAAATGTCTTCAGGAATGGACAGCCCGGCCTCACTGATTGCTCGGTAAACCCCTACGGATAAAGGATCACTACCCACAACGAGTGCAGTAGGTCTATTTTCTTCATTTAAGAGTTTCGCTGCAAGTTGGAGCCCTGTTTCCGTTTTCCAGGAGCCTTGCAACACACGAATATATGCCTCTAAATTATGCAGTTTCATCCATTCGATATAGCTCATTGCCCTCACTTCATCCTGACTGTATAGTACATCCCCTTCCGCCGTCACACAACTGCTGCTACCGCCAATAAAAGCAATATTTTGATGCCCTTTCTCATATAAGACATCCAGTATCTCCCGTGTTTTGGTAGCAAAATCTGTTTGAATACAGTCAAACTGCGGATTTTTCGAGTAATTATCGACCAAAATCAGGTTGGGATTTAATTGACTCACATATTCAGTGGCCTCTTTCGTCATTTCACTGATCATAATGACCGCCCCATAACGTTTTAGCTGATCCCAATCCTTTTTCTCGTCTCGCATCCGAAAGGCTTGAATCGTTTTCAAACGCCACTTGGCCGCTTCCTGCTCGATCCCACGCCTAATATCCCGAAAATAGGGATCATCAAATTCCGACTGCGCATTGTGACGCACGATCAAGCCAATCGTTAAATCATCTCCAACACTGCGAGTTCCACGCTTATTTTTATCTGTTGAATAATTCAAACTGTTAGCAATCTCAATCACTCGCTGACGTGTATTCTCATTGATGCTAAAAGCAGGATCATTATTTAAAATTCTGGAAACACTGGCAGCTGATACACCCGCCATTTGTGCAATATCACGAATACTTGTCATGGTCAATCCCTCACATTTGTTTATCTTTTACTAAATAATAGTAACATATATTAATTCAAAAGCCCATCTCACTTTATTACAAAAAAATAAGCCTCCGTTAAGCAGGAGACTTATTATTATTTAGAAAAAGACTTTCGCCATAACGATTGCAAAACCGAGCAGAATAACCGATCCCATTGTGGCTGCTAAAAATACCTTGCCGCCTTTTTCAATAATGACTTTAAAATTGACACTCATACCCAGCGCCGCCATTGCCATACCTAAAAATAGATAAGCTGCTGAAACTAAGGTATCGATGACACTTTGTGGGAGTGGTAGGAAACTCGTTGCCGCACTTGCCAGCAAAAATCCACCCATAAACCAAGGAATCGGCACTTTGACCTTCTCATCAGCCGCCTTGCCACGGTTTTGCTTCTTGCCGTAAACAATGCCGATGATCACAGCCACCGGTGCTAAAAGAAGAACGCGCGACAGCTTGGTGATCAAAGCCATATCCAGCGCATCCGGCCCAAACGAGCTCCCGGCCGCAACTGCATGGGCAATTTCATGAAGCGACAGACCACTCATAAAACCAAGCTGTGTTTCAGAAAAATGAAGCAGCGGTGCAATCGCAATCTCCACCAATGTGAAAATCGTCCCTAAAATACATACGACAGCCACTGCCAATACGGCATTATCTTCTTTTGCCTTCACTTGCGGCGAGATCCCCATCACAGCTGCTGCCCCGCAAATCCCGCAACCACTTGCTGTCAAAATTGCCAGATCGTCTTCCACCTTGAACATTTTGCAGAAAAAGTAAACAATAAAAATCGTCATGGTGACAGCCACTGCAGCCAGCACAATTGTCTTCACACCTGATTCAGCCAATTGGATCAGATTGAGCCGAAAACCCAGCAGAATGATCCCTAGACGTAAAAATTTATTTGAAATAAACCCGATCCCTGGTTTGGCTTGAACCAACCCTTCATTTCCAAGCTGAAACAGCATCCCTAGAATCAGTGCAATCACAAGTGATCCCACCAGACTTAAGCCCGGCAATGTTGCCAAATACTTCCCCACAAGTGAACATAATAATGTAATAAAAATTGCATACCAAAACCCTCTTGTTTTAAACAACGCCATTTCTATACTCCTTCTCTTAGTCTTTAACCACCGTCACATCACATTTGCTGTGGTGGATTATATAGCTCGATACACTTCCAAGCGTCAGCAAATATTCAAACTCATTCAACTGCCGATCCCCGCATATAATCAAATCCGGATTTACTTCTGGCAGCACGTCATGCACAAGGCATTTTTTCGGCACGCCTTCACGTACGATCGTTCGAACATTGGCAACGCCTTCTGCTCTCGCCTGTTCCGCAATATCGTTCAGCCAGTCAGCCGTCTCTTGCAAGCGCCGCTCCAGAATCCCTTCATCATAAGCCATCGCTGCCGCATAGACGCCCGGATCTACAATACTTGCGAGCACAACTTCCTCTGCCTCCTCGCGCCGTGCGATATACAGTCCTTTTTTCAGCACAGCCGCCGTTTTCTCGCTTTTATCTAACGCTAACAAAATTTTCCGATACTCACCCATTTTTTTCACCACGTTTCACTTTTAATCAAATTATAGTACAGCTACGGCCAGATGGGAAATATGGATTTTGAATAGCGATGATTAATTTTTTTAATGAAAAAACCAGAATCAAGCTGTCGCCTGATTCTGGCCTTCTTTTATTGAACGGACTGTGTCAAATGCCCCGTCTCATTGATTTTTATCACCTGAAAAGTTTCCTCTTCATAACGAGCGACACTAATACTTGTGTTTAAAATACGCGCCCCTTTCTCACGATGCGCTTCAACCGTTCCCCCATTCAAAAGATGCATCAGAAGCGTGAGCGTCATGCCGTGAGAAACGACTAAAATATTTCCTTCCGTATGTGCCTGCACGATCTTTTCCATCCCAGCTAGCACACGTTTTTCAAGCTGATAGTAAGTTTCCCCGCCATTCGCACTTGCATCGTAAGTCGCCGGACTCGTCATGAATTCGTGCCGCTCTTCTGGAAATTGCACGTCCAGTTCCGCGACCCGCACACCTTCCCAACTGCCAAAATGCATCTCGCGCAGTTCTTCCAGCAAATGAAGTTCTGCTTCTTCATTGCCTAAAATTAATCGAGCTGTGTCCTGCGTCCGCTTGCTTGGACTTGTGTAAACCGCTTCAAATGCTACATCGCTCAAAGCCGTGCCAACTGCCTCAGCACCACGAATTCCTTCTTCTACGAGCGGCGAGTCTCCCCAGCCCTGCATTTGTCCAGTTAAATTCCACTCTGTTTTTCCGTGACGAACAAAATAGATCGTCAAATTACTACTCGTCAATGCGGCTCCTCCTAAAAAATTCAGTCTACCCTTGATTTTACCACTGTGAGCCTCATTTTCAAGAATTATTTTCATTAAATATCTGTATCAAGTGGCGTCAAATGAGCTTCAATTTCCGCACGCCGTCCCTCAAACTTCGGTGGCAGTTCCACATAGGTGCCGTGTTCCACTTCAAAATCAGTTCGAAAACCAGGTCCATCTGTCGCCAGTTCAAAGAGCAACCCATTTGGCTCACGGAAATAAAGCGAGTGGAAGTAGTAACGATCAATAAAGCCGGAGTTAGGATAATTCGCTTCTGCAATCCGTTCGTTCCATTCCATCATCTCGGCATCATCCGCCACTCGGAAAGCGACATGATGTACGCCTCCTGCCCCTAAGTTTCGCTGTTCCAGATCAGGTCGAGCCTCCAAATGGATCTCCGCACCCGTACCACCTGCTCCCGTCTGGTAAACAGTCAGAAACCTTTCCTTATCCTCATAAGTTCCAACCCTTTTGAAGCCCATTACTTTGGTCAAAACATGATCCGTCTTTTCCTTCTTATAGACCGAAAAACGAACTGGGCCAAGCCCTTGAATCGCGAACTCTGGCGGCACCGGGCTCCCTTCCCAAGGCTGCCCACCTGCTACGCCCTGGTTCTTTTCATCTGAAACCAAATAGATCGTCAAGCCATCCGCATCCTTAAAACGAATCACCTTTCGTCCAAACTGCATTTCACCCTTACTGTGAAAAACTTGAAACCCATCCAGCCGTTCATCCCAATAGTCGAGCGCTGCATCATTCGGAACCCGCAGCCCCATCGCAGAAATCTGATTGCGTCCGGGCCGGTTCGGCGCTATATTCGGCACCTCAAAAAAAGTCACCGTCGTACCGGGACTGCCTGTTTCATCCGCATAATAAAGGTGATAGGTATAGGGATCATCCTGATTGACCGTCTTTTTCACCAACCGCAAGCCTAGCACCTTCGTGTAAAAATCAAAATTCTTTCTGGCATTATCCGTAAAAATTGAAATATGATGCAAACCTTTTAGTTCCATGCCGAGTCCCTCCATCAATCTAATTTTTTCAGTAATCGCAGCAATTCTTTTTGTTCATCACGTGTCAATTTGCCGAACTGTTCACTTTGAAACTGCTCCTGCATAGGCACATATTCCCTGTAACAGACCTTCCCTTTTTCCGTTAAACCAATATATTTTTCCCGACCGTTCTTTGTCCGTTGAACCAAGCCGATTTCTTCCAGTTTGACGAGGAGTTGGGTGATGTTGCCCTTTGTCACAACCAGCTTCTCAGCCAGCTCCTGCTGCGTCAATTCCTGATTTGGACCAATTTGAGCAATACAGTCAAATTGCGCTGTGGAAAGGCCAGACGGTTTCAAATTCTGATTTGTTTTCTTCATGTTGCGATTATAAAATCTGCTGAGCCGAAACCATAAAAGGACACCCAGTCGTTGTTCAGCTTTCACCATTCTAATCTCCTCCTTTGTTATATATAGTTTAGTTCTAAACTATAGAAAAAGCAAGCCTTTGAACTTGCGATGACTCAACCCAGCATTTGCTTTAATTTTTGAACGACCTGCTCCTTCGTTACACCTTCAGATTCTTTGATATTCAGGATCTTCGCATGCCACATACCATCGATCGCATAGCGTAACAACTCTGCCATTTCAGCTCCCACCTCTGATGCCATCCGCTCAAAATCTTCCGCATATGCCGCATCCCAGTAACCCGAATCGACATCTCCAGAAACAGCCGTTGCCAGAAGCGCCCCATGAAGTCCTATCAGCGCATCATCCGAAAGTTGCCGCAAATTCCCATTCAAATAGCTTTCTGTGAATGGATAACGCGATGAATCTTTCAGCTTCTCAAATTCCTCTGCCAAAATCTGTTCATACATTTCGATCGTATATTTGATCAATGAAAGCGTTAGCTCATTTTTATTTTTAAAATGGTAGAAAATCGCCGCTTTGGTGATGCCTGAACGAGCAGCCACA
The DNA here is from genome assembly GCF_913566895.1 of Listeria ilorinensis. Classification (GTDB taxonomy): domain Bacteria; phylum Bacillota; class Bacilli; order Lactobacillales; family Listeriaceae; genus Listeria; species Listeria ilorinensis. The sequence continues at coordinate 68,079 of NZ_CAJYCN010000009.1, forward strand.
TTGGCCAAGCTATACTGATGCACACCTTTCTCATTGATCACATCAATCGCTGCATGGATAATCTGTTGTCTGCTGCTCATTTTTCTTCCCCCGTTTCTCATTTTCTTAAGTGTATCGAACCGCATAGAAAAAAGCAATCCCGCCCTTTTTGAGAATGAATTTTATTCTGCAAATAATTCCCTCTTGACATGTAATGCATTACAGAAAGTACAATGGGAAAGTAAAGAAGAATGATGGAAGGAGCAACAAACAATGTCAGAATTCAAAAAAGTATTTCCAGAAGGATTTTTATGGGGCGGCGCAACAGCAGCCAACCAAGTAGAAGGCGCTTATGATGTAGACGGAAAAGGACTTTCTACAGCTGATATGGTCAAATTCGTTCCAAAAGCAGAACGTACAGCAGACCATTCTCTAGATGTAACACGTGCAGAAATTGACGACATTTTAGCCGGCAAAGTAAATGCAACTTTTCCAAAACGCTTCGGTGTCGATTTTTACCATCACTATAAAGAAGATATCAAACTTTTTGCTGAAATGGGCTTCAAAACCTTCCGCCTTTCACTAAACTGGGCGCGTATCTTCCCGAACGGTGACGATACAGAGCCAAATGAGAAAGGACTCGCTTTCTATGATGACGTTTTCGATGAACTGCTAAAATACGGCATCGAACCACTTGTCACATTGAGCCACTATGAAACACCTCTCAACTTAACATTAAAATATAACGGTTGGGCTGACCGTCGTGTCATTGGCTTCTTCACCAACTATGCTGAAACAGTTTTCAAACGCTACAAAGATAAAGTCAAATACTGGTTGACCTTCAACGAAATCAATGTAATCTCGCTTAGCCCGTACACTGGCGGCGGCGTACTAACTGAAAACGCCGAGAATCCAATGCAACTTTGCTATCAAGCCGCACATCATCAGTTTGTAGCAAGTGCTATCGCAACAAAACTAGCACACGAAATCATCCCAGGTGCCCAAATTGGTTGTATGCTTGCTCGTATGTCTACTTACCCAGCTACAAACAATCCAGACGACGTACTAAAAGCACAATACGAAAACCAAATGAACCTGTTCTTCACAGATGTTCACGCACGCGGTGAATACCCAAGCTATATGAACCGCTTCTTCAAAGAAAATGACATCACGATTCAAAAAGAAGTCGGCGATGATGAAATCTTGAAAGCTCACACAGTGGACTTTATTTCGTTCAGCTACTACATGTCCTTGTCTGCTACAGCGAGCCCAGAAGGCGATCGCACAGCCGGAAACCTAATGGGCGGCGTTAAGAATGAGTATCTGGAATCCTCTGATTGGGGCTGGCAGATCGATCCAAAAGGTCTACGCTGGACACTGAATGACCTTTACACACGTTATGGATTGCCACTATTCATCGTTGAAAACGGTCTAGGCGCTTACGATACAGTAGAGGAAGACGGTTCGATCCATGATGATTACCGCATCGACTATTTGCGTAAACATATCGAACAAATGAAAGAAGCAATCGCAGACGGCGTTGACCTGATGGGTTACACTAGCTGGGGTCCAATCGACTTGGTAAGTGCTTCGACGAGTGAAATGTCGAAACGTTATGGCTTCATTTATGTTGACCAAGACGACGAAGGAAACGGCACACTGGCACGCTCCAGAAAAGATTCCTTCGCATGGTATAAAAAAGTCATCGCAACAAACGGTGAAGATTTAGCTTAAACAATCATCAAAAAGGACTTGAACGCAGTATTTCTTGCGTTCAAGTCCTTTTTTATATCGTATTTTAAATCCACGTCAAAAACCGATCTCCCCAAAGCACCTCATGATGCTGCCGAATCACCTCAGCCGAAAGCAACTCCGAATCTACTGTCGTATGTAGCCCTTTTTTCATAAAAGAACGATAACCCAGTCCATGTGCCATTCGAACTGTCGTATCCACACAATATTCCGTTTGTGCCCCACAAAACTCAATTTCATCCACACACAACCTCACCAACAGCTCTGCCAGTTCCGTCTGATAAAAAGAATTCGCATGTGTTTTAGAAATCAAATAGTCATCTTTTTGCACATCTAATTCATCCATCAATGCCCATTCTGCTGAATAGAGCGGCAAGCCTTCGTCGTGATGCTGAATGAAAATAACCGGTCTCCCTGAATCTCGATAGACAGCAAGCCGGTCATTCACCCCTTTCAACACCCCAGCTAAATCAAACAGCGGTTGCTCAGGCGAATGTAGCCCTTTTTGTAAATCGATCACCACTAATGCACGCGTCATTTTTATCATACCTTTCATTAAGCTTATTTAAAACTGCCGCTCCAAGAGCCATTCCAAACGCTTTTACTATATTTACATTTCACAATGCTTATTTAAAACAGCAATTCACGATCTCTGCCAGTGATGGCAAAGAGGATTTACATTTCACAATGCTTATTTAAAACTAAGTTTCTTTTATATGTTATTTTTAAGATACAGCAATTTACATTTCACAATGCTTATTTAAAACCAGCTGCTTGCTCTTCAGTGGACACACGGATGTATAATTTACATTTCACAATGCTTATTTAAAACCCTAGCTTCGAAACCCACACAACCATCTTACCTCAAAACCCATTTTCTGTCGACCTCCCAAAAATAGAGCTTTTTTGTTCTTCCAAAGCAGCTGTTTTCTTTTCAGAATCCAGTACCTCCCTTCTCTCCCAAGGGTTCTCGCATTTCTGTCGATCTCCCAGGTATTTTACATTATCTCCGGTCGACAGAAAAAAACAGACCCGCCCAAAAGCGGATCTGTTTGTCTTTTAATTATGCATTCGTTGTTTCTTCAGATACTTCTGTGTCATCCAAAACAACTTGCGGTTTCAGATTGCGGTAACGGTTGATACCCGTACCAGCTGGAACCAATTTACCAAGGATGACATTTTCTTTCAGACCTAGAAGTTCATCACGTTTTCCTTTAATTGCTGCATCTGTCAAGACACGTGTTGTTTCTTGGAAGGAAGCAGCTGACAAGAAGCTGTCAGTTTCAAGAGAGGCTTTCGTGATACCCAGCAAGACTGGACGACCTGTTGCTGGCTGCATACCGCTCAAGATCGCATCACGGTTAGCTTCAGTAAACGTATGAATATCCATCAACGTACCTGGAAGAATATCTGTGTCCCCAGTATCCATCACACGGATCTTACGCAACATTTGACGTACCATTACTTCAACGTGTTTATCGCCGATTTCTACCCCTTGCATCCGGTACACTTTTTGTACCTCAGCAAGCAGATACTCTTGAACAGACAATACGTCACGTACGCGGATCAATGCTTTCGGATCGATCGAACCTTCTGTCAAAGCTTCTCCGCGATCCACAATGGAACCTTCTTGCACACGAAGACGAGCTGTATAAGGAACTGTGTAGCTACGACGGTCATCTTGGCCTTGGATGGTGATTTCTAAACCACGGTCACGTCCTTCTTCGATCGAAACGACTTCACCACCAACTTCTGTGATCGTCGCCTGACCTTTTGGATTCCGTGCTTCAAAGATTTCCTGAATACGCGGAAGACCTTGTGTGATATCGTCTCCGGCAACCCCACCGGTATGGAACGTACGCATTGTAAGCTGTGTACCTGGTTCCCCGATCGACTGAGCCGCAATAATACCAACTGCTTCCCCAACTTCGACCTCTGTACCTGTCGCCAAGTTTTTACCATAACATTTTTTACATACACCATGTTTTGTATTACATGTGAAAGCAGAACGAATCGAAACTTCTTCAATACCTGCATTCACGATTTGTTGAGCGATTGGTTCAGTGATTAGTTCATTTTCACCAACAAGCACTTCGCCTGTTTCTGGATGGCGAATCGTCTTACGTGCATAACGACCTTCCAAACGTTCTTCAAGTGGCTCGATGATTTCTGTACCTTCCTTGATCGCTTTGATCATAAGACCACGGTCAGTGCCGCAATCATCTTCACGGATGATAACATCTTGCGCAACATCCACAAGACGACGAGTCAAGTAACCAGAATCGGCTGTCTTAAGGGCGGTATCGGTCAAACCTTTACGCGCACCGTGAGTCGAAATGAAGTACTCAAGGACTGTCAAACCTTCACGGAAGTTTGATGTGATAGGAAGTTCTACGATACGTCCAGATGGATCAGCCATCAAACCACGCATCCCCGCAAGCTGTGTAAAGTTGGAAATATTACCACGAGCACCAGAGTCTTGCATCATAAAGATCGGGTTCAAGCGTTCCAAACTCAAGATCAGTTTGCCCTGGATCTCATCTTTCGCTGCATTCCAAACGGCGATTACGCGTTCATATCTTTCATCATCGGTAATCAAACCGCGACGGAATTGTTTCGTGATTTTTTCAACTGTATCATGTGCTCTTTCAAGAATTTCGTGCTTCTCAGTAAGTGTCAGAATATCAGCGATCCCTACTGTAATACCAGCCTTAGTCGAAATCTTGAAGCCGAGGTCTTTCATACGGTCAAGCATTTTTGATGTTTCTGTGATGTGGAACCGTTTGAAGACTTCCGCGATGATATTTCCAAGAATTTTCTTCTTGAATGGATCAACAAGCGGTTGTTCAGCAATATGTGCTTTCACATCCGTCGTTGTATCAACAAAATATTTCTTCGGTGTTTCGATTTCTAAGTTATATTTTGTCGGTTCATTAATATAAGGGAACGATGTCGGCAAGATCGTATTGAAAACAAGTTTACCAACAGTCGTAATAAGCAGCTGTTTACGTTCTTCATCAGTAAAGCGTTCATTTGGAATGGATCCCGCATAAACCGCAATCCGAGAGTGAAGATGTACATAGCCATTTTGATAAGCAAGCAAGGCTTCATTGATATCCTTGAAGATCGTACCTTCGCCAACCGCATTTTCACGTTCAAGTGTCAAGTAGTAGTTACCCAGCACCATATCTTGAGAAGGGGTTACGACTGGTTTGCCATCTTTTGGATTCAAAATGTTTTGTGCAGCTAACATCAAAATACGCGCTTCTGCTTGAGCCTCTGCCGAAAGTGGTACGTGGACCGCCATTTGGTCACCATCAAAGTCAGCATTGTAAGCTGTACATACAAGCGGGTGAAGACGAATTGCGCGCCCTTCAACAAGAGTTGGCTCAAATGCCTGAATACCAAGTCTGTGAAGCGTAGGGGCACGGTTTAGAAGAACTGGGTGTTCGCGAATAACTTCTTCAAGCACATCCCAGATTTCTGGTGCCATCCGTTCAATTTTACGTTTTGCACTCTTGATGTTATGGGCAAGGCCACGACCAACAAGCTCTTTCATTACAAAGGGTTTGAAAAGTTCAAGTGCCATTTCTTTTGGAAGACCACATTGATACATTTTCAAGTTTGGACCTACGACGATAACCGAACGACCAGAGTAGTCAACACGTTTACCCAGCAAGTTTTGACGGAAACGACCTTGTTTCCCTTTCAGCATGTGCGAAAGAGATTTAAGCGGACGATTACCAGGACCTGTTACAGGACGACCGCGACGACCGTTATCGATCAATGCATCGACAGCTTCCTGAAGCATGCGTTTTTCATTTTGAACGATGATATTTGGTGCGCCTAAATCAAGAAGACGTTTCAAACGGTTGTTCCGGTTGATTACCCGGCGGTATAAGTCATTCAAATCACTTGTCGCAAAACGGCCACCTTCAAGTTGAACCATTGGACGAAGTTCTGGCGGAATAACTGGTAGTACATCAAGAATCATCCAGCTTGGCTCATTACCAGAGTTACGGAAGGCTTCCATGACTTCCAAACGACGGATCGCACGTGTACGACGTTGACCTTGTGCCGTTTTCAGTTCTTCTTTCAAATCGTTTGTTTCTTTTTCCAGATTGATGTCTGAAAGCAACCGTTTGATTGCCTCTGCACCCATTCCGGCTTGGAAACCTTTATTATATTTTTCGCGATAAACACGATATTCTTTTTCAGACAACAATTGTTTTTTCTCAAGTGGTGTGTCCCCTGGTTCTGTTACTACATACGATGCGAAATAGATAACTTCTTCGAGGGCACGAGGGCTCATGTCAAGAACAAGACCCATTCGACTTGGAATGCCTTTGAAATACCAAATATGCGAAACTGGTGCTGCCAGTTCAATATGTCCCATGCGTTCACGACGAACTTTGGATTTAGTTACTTCCACGCCACAACGGTCACAAACAACGCCTTTATAGCGTACACGTTTATACTTTCCGCATGAACATTCCCAGTCTTTCATTGGTCCAAAAATACGTTCACAAAACAAGCCGTCACGTTCCGGTTTGAGCGTTCTGTAGTTGATGGTTTCCGGTTTTTTCACTTCACCATGAGACCACGAACGAATTTTATCTGGAGATGCTAGACCGATTTTCATATACTCAAAATTATTAACATCTATCAAGTGCCCAACCTCCTACTATTGATTATGACCGTGCAGGCTTGGCCGCGCCGCAAGCAGTGTGGCGCGACTCTGCCTAGGATCCACACGATCTCTTTATTCTTAACTTCCATAAAAGTTACTTGATTTATTGGAGTGATTTAAATCGGGCGGGTTAATCAACCTGCTCGGTGGTTGCTTCTTCCGGCTTTACAATGTTGAATGCATCATTTTGGCCAGCGAAGTCGTCGTCATCCATGTCACGTAATTCAATTTCCTCTTCATCACCCGACAGGATTTTTACGTCCATACCTAAACTTTGAAGTTCTTTGATCAGTACTTTGAAGGATTCCGGCACGCCAGGTTTCGGCACGCTTTCACCTTTCACGATTGCTTCATAAGTTTTCACACGTCCTACAACATCATCGGACTTGATCGTCAGGATTTCTTGAAGTGTATAAGCGGCACCATATGCTTCCAGTGCCCATACTTCCATTTCCCCGAAACGTTGTCCCCCAAATTGAGCTTTACCTCCAAGTGGTTGTTGTGTTACGAGTGAGTATGGTCCAGTTGAACGAGCATGCAATTTGTCATCAACCATGTGAGCAAGTTTAATCATATACATGACACCAACAGAAACGCGGTTGTCAAATGGCTCACCAGTACGTCCATCATAAAGGATTGTTTTGGCATCACGCGCCATACCAGCTTCTTCTACCGTGCTCCATACATCTTGATCATTCGCACCATCGAATACCGGTGTAGCCACATGGATACCCAATTTACGAGCAGCCATACCTAAGTGAAGCTCAAGCACTTGTCCAATGTTCATCCGGGAAGGTACGCCTAGTGGGTTAAGCATGATGTCCACTGGTGTACCATCTGGCATAAACGGCATGTCTTCTTCCGGAAGAATACGGGAGATAACCCCTTTATTTCCGTGACGACCAGCCATTTTATCCCCTTCATGAATTTTACGTTTTTGTACGATATATACACGAACGAGTTGGTTTACGCCTGGTGGTAATTCGTCACCAGCTTCACGCGTAAAGATTTTCACATCAAGTACGATACCGCCGCCACCGTGAGGAACACGAAGCGAAGTATCACGGACTTCACGTGCTTTTTCACCAAAGATCGCGTGTAGCAAACGTTCTTCAGCAGTCAGTTCAGTCACACCTTTTGGCGTTACTTTCCCAACAAGCAAGTCATTATCTTTTACTTCTGCACCGATACGGATAATTCCGCGTTCATCAAGGTCACGAAGCGCATCCTCGCCAACGTTCGGAATATCACGTGTCATTTCTTCAGGTCCAAGCTTCGTATCACGTGCTTCTGATTCAAACTCTTCGATATGGATGGAAGTATAGACATCATCTTTCACCAAACGTTCACTCATGATGATGGCATCCTCATAGTTATATCCATCCCATGTCATGAAGGCAACTAGCACGTTACGGCCAAGCGCAAGTTCCCCTTGATCCATCGAAGGACCATTACCAAGGATTTCGCCTTTGACAACGCGGTCTCCTTCCGAAACATTTGGACGTTGGTTGTAACAAGTTCCTTGGTTAGAACGAACAAATTTACGCAATGTATATTTGTCGATTCCACCAGTTACTTCTTTACCATCTACCATTGAAACGCGGCGAACCCAAATTTCTCTAGCCTCTACGTGTTCAACGATTCCATCATGTTTAGCCGTTACAGCCGCACCGGAGTCTTTGGCAGATACGTGTTCCATACCAGTCCCAACAAACGGTGCTTCAGGATGCATAAGTGGAACAGCTTGACGTTGCATGTTGGCACCCATCAAGGCACGGTTACTATCGTCATTTTCAAGGAACGGGATACATGCAGTCGCGACCGATACAACCTGTTTCGGTGATACGTCCATGTAATCGACACGCTCTTTACTTACTGCCAAGTTTTCAGAACGGAAACGAGCCATAACTTCTTCTTCAATAAAAGCACCATTTTCATCCAACTTCGAGTTGGCTTGGGCTACTACATAATTATCTTCTTCATCAGCTGTCAAATAGTCGATGATATCTGTTACTTGATTAGTTTCGGGATCAACACGGCGGTAAGGTGTTTCAATAAATCCGAAACGGTTCACTTTTGCATAAGAAGAAAGCGAGTTGATCAAACCGATATTCGGACCTTCCGGCGTTTCAATCGGACACATACGGCCATAGTGAGAATAGTGAACGTCACGCACTTCATAACCAGCACGTTCACGCGTCAAACCACCAGGTCCGAGCGCAGAAAGACGACGTTTATGCGTCAATTCGCCAAGCGGGTTCGTTTGATCCATGAATTGAGACAGCTGCGAGCTACCAAAGAATTCTTTGATCGAAGCCACGACTGGACGAATGTTGATTAGTTGCTGAGGTGTGATCGTGCTCATGTCTTGAATGGACATCCGTTCACGTACAACACGTTCCATACGGGAAAGCCCAATCCGGAATTGATTTTGCAAAAGTTCACCAACAGAACGCAAACGACGGTTCCCCAAGTGGTCAATATCGTCTGTGTCGCCAACACCGTGCAACAAGTTGAAGAAATAGCTGATCGAAGCCACGATATCTGCCGGCGTCACATGTTTCACATTTTCTTCAATATACGCATTCCCAATGATATTGATTACTTTTTCATCATCATCCGGTGCATAAATTTTGATTGATTGCACGAGAACATCATCTTCCATTACGCCATCAGTTGGACGCAATGTACGGAAGCCTACACCATTTTCCAGATTAGGGATGATTTGATCGAGTTTACGGCGGTCTAAAATATCGCCTTTCGATGCAATAATTTCGCCAGTTTCCGGATCAACCAATGTTTCAGCCAATGTTTGGTTGAACAAGCGGTTTTTCAGATGCAGTTTTTTGTTGATTTTATAACGTCCCACACTTGCCAAATCATAGCGTTTTGGATCAAAGAAGCGAGAAACCAGCAAGCTGCGCGCGTTCTCAACTGTTGGTGGCTCACCAGGGCGCAGACGTTCGTAAATTTCAAGGAGTGCTTTAGAAGCATTATCCGTATTATCTTTCTCAAGCGTGTTGCGAAGGTAATCATTATCCCCGATAAGATCCAGGATTTCCTGATCCGAACCAAAGCCCAGTGCACGAAGTAAAACCGTTACTGGCAATTTACGCGTACGGTCAATTCGAACATGTACAACATCTTTGGCATCTGTTTCATATTCAAGCCATGCCCCGCGGTTAGGGATAACAGTCGAGCCAAAGCCTTTTTTACCGTTCTTGTCAATCTTGTCATTGAAATAAACACCTGGAGAACGTACCAACTGGGAAACGATAACACGTTCAGCCCCATTGATAATAAACGTACCCATTTCAGTCATCAGTGGGAAGTCACCCATGAAAACTTCTTGGTCTTTCACTTCACCTGTTTCTTTGTTGATCAGACGTAATTTGACACGAAGCGGTGCCGCATAGTTAGCATCACGGTTTTTGGATTCTTCTACGGAGTATTTCGGTTCGCCTAAATCATAATCGATGAATTCCAGCGAAAGATTGCCCGCAAAATCCTCAATTGGCGAAATATCACGGAACATTTCCCGCAAGCCCTCATCTAGGAACCACTGATAAGAAGCTGTTTGGATTTCAATCAGATTCGGCAGTTCTAAAACTTCACTAATACGCGCAAAACTTCTACGTTTGCGGTGTCTGCCATATTGTACAACATGTCCTGACAAACTCTTCACCCCTCAAAAATAGTATAAAATTTATAAGCACACTTTCTGTGAACAGCAGACGCAAAAAGCAGTGGAACCCCCCGCACCCGGAGTTTAAGACGCTAGCAGCAATCAGGATCACGAATCCCAGCTGGCTTAAACACCGTCTATCAAAAGTTTCCTTCTCCTTCACTCTCCCAGCAATTCTGGGAAACATCTGGCTATCTAAAAAGTGGAACTTGAAAAGTAATCTACAGACGTTTTTGGACAAAAAGAAAGCGGATTTCATCATGTCTGAAACTGTTGAAAATATCATTCAAAGTGTCAGTAACCGATTATTAAAATCGGCATTTGAAAACCACATCCATTGTCATTATTTCGCCGCAACTGCTTGCAAACGCTTCATTTTCCGTAACAAAATTGTCTTGAAAATGGGCACTTGATCAACAGTATAGATTCTTTTGGCATTATATTATAATACTACAATCAGGCAAGCATGTCAATCTTTTTCTATATAAAAAAGCTGAGCAGCAAATAGCCGTTCAGCTTTCCAATCATTCTTTGATACTTCGATAAATATAGTAACCTTTATCTTTTGCAACCGTTTCTACATTGCCGAACACTTCTTCCATTTTTGCAGCAGCTGATGGACCGCCTTGTTTTTTCTGGATGACGATCCAAAGTTCTCCGCGAGCAGCCAGATGAGCATAGGCACCGCTTAAAATCTGGTGAACGACCGCTTTCCCTGCCCGAATTGGCGGATTACTCAAAATCGCGTCATAATCTCCGCGTTCAACTTTTTCATAAGTAGAGCTTTCAAAGATTTCTACATTGCGGATCTCATTTAGTGCCGCATTTTCTTTTGCAAGGTCCACAGCCCGAAGATTGATGTCTACCATATCCACGCTGACATCCGGAAACGCCTTGGCAAGCGCCAGTCCGATCGGTCCGTATCCGCAGCCCACATCTAGAAACCTCACAGCCTCACGATCCATCGAGAACTTTTCCACTAAAAGCCGCGAACCAAAATCAATCGTATTTTTAGAAAAAACTCCTGCGTCACTGATAAAGGTAAGCTCTGTTCCTTTGAGCGTAAACGAAAAACGTTTCCGATCATGTTTGGCATCTTGATTATTTGTATAATAATGATCCAACTTTCTCTGCCTCCCTTGCCAATCTTTGTCATTTTAACATAAAAGCAGAGAGATTACACTTATTGGTCAGTCATTTTTTGCGACTTAAAACCCAGGCTCCAGTTAAAGCAAGCAACCCTCCTAGTAAAGGCAGACTGCTACCAGACGTATCGCCTGTCGCCGGCAATTTGACTCCAGCTGTTTGGGACATCGTTGTTCCTTGCTCATGGGAAGCGGAACTAGAATTTACATCCAAAACGGCGGTTCCTTCTGCAGGCGGAAGAACCTCATTATTATCATCCGGACTCGGTATCACATTCGCTTCTTTATCATATACGTAAACTACAGTCTGTGGGTCTTCAAGGTATTCGCCCGTTGCATTGATCGGCATCTCCCGCAATACATACCCATTAATCATTTTCGGACTTGTTGTATAGGCATCCCCGACATTCCCTGTCAAAATATCCGGAGGTGCGATTTCATTTCCAAATGCATCCTGATACTGAACGGTTACAGTTGCCATCGTTGGCTCAAAATCCTTCTGATACACATACTGGACTATCTGTGGCTCCGTTTTGTAAAAGCCTGATGCGCTTGGTTCAATGCCCACTAAATGATAACCCGGAATCACCTTCGCCTCTGTTAGATACGGCTCACCAACTTCACCAGTCATTTCTGTTGGCGCCGCTAGCACGTTCCCCTCTTCATCTTTATAAGTCACAATTACTTTTCCGGTTTCTACAGGAGGAGCCTCTACAATTCGAACCGGCACCTTCACTTGAGCATATGGATTTGTTGTTGTAGAAAAAGCACTTTTGATTGTGATTTCAGCATCTCCAGGCTCAGTGGCTACACCATTTTGAATATGTGGATCACTGCCATCATCATAGTAAATAAATTCATGTCCCGCAAACAAATCGCGCCCTGATCTGAGTCCCAGTGAAGCTTTATCCGGGGTCAGCTGACTGAAATCATCCCCAACATTCACTGTAATGGGATCGCCCGTATAAATTAGTTGATCTTGTCGTTGATAACTTGTCGTCGCATGTTCTAATAAATTATTTCCTTGATTATAGTCATCTAAATTCGCCATAGGGACATCTGACACAATTTGATTATCTTGCGTCAAGAGCTGCAACTCGTTTTTAGAGCCCCATGGAGAAGTCGTAAACATTTCTTCAGGGAGTGTGACTAGTTGATTAAAGCGAATGTCCAATTCCTCTAAAGTCCCAGAAAGCTGTGTGATTTCTTTCGGGATCTCACTAATCGTCCCACCATTTATTTCTAGTCTTTGTAAATTTGGTAACTCGAAGGCAACTTCCGGGAATTCCGTCAAGCCATTTTGATTCCAGTTTAATTCTGTCAGCGTATCTAACTCTCCAACTATATCAGGAATCGTAGTCATGCCAGTCCCTGCAGCTTCCAATTCCGTCACATTGCTCATATCCGTTACACCATCAGGAATCGCAGTCACCTCTGACTGCAAAACAAGCGTATGAATCTGCAGCAACTGCGTCAACGTGATTTCTGCTTCCGTCAAATTTGTACCATATTCCTCATTATAACTGAGCACTACACTATCAACAAAAGCCTGATTCCCGTCCATTTCAGTATACAGCCATGTTCCTGCAGCACTGGTTTTCATTGGAATCGTGACTAAACATAGTACCCCTACAACAAAAGTGACAAACAACCATTTAAATTCAGGTTTCTTCATTGCTTCCTCCTTGCTTGTCCATCATGATTTCCCTAAACCCAGTATTAAGTTAGCTTTAAGCCCTTCGATTCCCCCTTTCTTGCAGTCCATTTTAACAAAAATTATTCTTTTTGATAATAAAAAGCCTTTAAATTTCCCATAAAAAAACGTCTGTCACCTCGAAAGGTAACAGACGTTCTGCTAAGCAAAAATTATTTAACTTCTACGTTAGCGCCAACTTCTTCAAGTTTAGCTTGGATTTCTTCAGCTTCTTCTTTAGCAACGCCTTCTTTAAGAGCTTTAGGAGCGTTATCAACTAGTTCTTTCGCTTCTTTCAAGCCAAGACCTGTGATTTCACGAACCACTTTGATAACTTTGATTTTGGAATCGCCAGCGCTAGCAAGTTCAACTGTGAATTCAGTTTGTTCTGCAGCAGCTTCTCCACCAGCACCACCAGCTACAGCTACAGGAGCAGCAGCAGTTACGCCAAATTCTTCTTCGATTGCTTTTACAAGATCGTTAAGTTCTAATACAGATGCTTCTTTAACGGAAGCAATGATTTCTTCAATGTTTAAAGCCATTTTAAAATTCCTCCATTTAAAATTGATTTTTTAGTTTTAGATAACCTTTAGATTAAGCTTCTTGTTCAGCTTTTTGGTCAGCAACAGCTTTTGTTGCAAGTGCCAAGTTGCGAACTGGAGCTTGAAGTACGCTGCAAAGCATGGATAGCAAACCTTCGCGAGATGGAAGAGTTGCAAGGGCTTTGACTTCTTCAACAGAAGATACGCTGCCTTCAATAATACCTGCTTTGATTTCAAGTGCTTCATGAGCTTTGGCGAAGTCATTCAAAATCTTAGCGGGTGCAACTACGTCTTCGTTACTGAAAGCAATCGCGTTAGGGCCAGTCAATACTTCTTCAAGTCCTTCCAAGCCTTTTGCACTAACAGCACGACGAACAAGTGTATTTTTGTATACTTTAAAATCAATACCTGCTTCACGCAATTGTTTACGCAACTCAGTGATTTCAGCTACATTAAGACCACGATAATCAACAATGATTGTTGATGCGCTGTCGTTTAATTTACCTGTAATTTCATCAACAACACTTTGTTTAGCTTCAATAATTTTATTCAATCTTTACACCTCCGTCCGATTTCAGTCCATTTGAATACAAATAAAAAACCTCTGCGCACGTAGACACGCAGAGGTACAAGAAAGCAAGCCTTCTTATCAAAAATCCTCGGCGGGCAAAATTAAGCGAAAAATCGCACCTGCTGTCTACGGTAGGATATTTAATTTGTTTCAACTAATACAGTTTAGCAAATCATGCTTTTTGCGTCAACCTTTTTCGGAAAATCTCTTATAGAGAAGATGGATCTACGTTGATACCAGGTCCGAAAGTAGTTGCAACTGCTAGATGTTTTACATAAGTACCTTTTGCAGCAGCAGGTTTCGCTTTTTGAAGCACATCATTCACTGTACGGAAGTTTTCAATCAACTTGTCAGTGTCAAAGGATACTTTACCGATTGCAGCATGGATATTTCCAGCTTTGTCGACGCGGTACTCAACTTTACCAGCTTTGATGTCATTGACAGCTTTTGTTACATCCATCGTTACAGTACCAGTTTTAGGGTTTGGCATTAAGCCTTTTGGTCCAAGCACGCGGCCCAGTTTACCAACTTCACCCATCATGTCAGGTGTTGCAACGATTACATCAAAATCAAACCATCCTTGGTTGATTTTATCAACATATTCAGCATCTCCAACGAAATCAGCGCCAGCAGCTTCTGCTTCTTTTGCTTTTTCGCCTTTTGCAAATACTAGAACGCGCTGAGTTTTACCAGTACCATGTGGTAATACTACTGCGCCACGGATTTGTTGATCCGCTTTTTTAGGGTCAACGCCAAGACGGAATGCTACTTCAACAGTTGCATCGAATTTAGCGAAGTCGATTTCTTTAGCAAGTGCTACTGCTTCTTCAACAGCGTACACTTTTTTTGCATCAACTTTTTTCAAAGCTTCTTGATACTTTTTACCTTTCTTAGCCATTTCTTTTCCTCCTTATTGTTTCGAAATTGCGAACTCTCTCTTAGTCTTGGATTGTGATACCCATAGAACGAGCAGTACCTTCAACCATACGCATTGCAGATTCAACATTTGCAGCGTTAAGATCAGGCATTTTAGTTTCAGCAATTTCCTGTACTTGAGCACGAGTTACAGATGCAACTTTGTTACGATTAGGTTCACCAGAGCCTTTTTCTACTTTAGCAGCTTTTTTAAGCAATACTGCTGCTGGCGGAGTTTTAGTGATGAACGTAAACGAACGGTCTTCAAATACAGTGATCACAACAGGAATGATAAGACCAGCTTGATCGGCTGTGCGAGCGTTAAACTCTTTACAGAATCCCATGATGTTTACACCAGCTTGACCTAGTGCAGGTCCGACTGGAGGTGCAGGATTTGCTTTACCTGCTGGAATTTGAAGCTTAACTTCTTTAATAACTTTTTTAGCCACGAGACATACCTCCTTAAGTCCGTGTTGTGGTTGATTGGGGTTAAGTATTTCCCCTCCCACATTGAAACATGCGTCTAAACGCACCAATATATGTTACCACTTCTTACTGGGAAATGCAAGCTGATTCCACAAAAAAACCTCTGCTATAGGCAGAGGTTTCCACTTAGATTTTTTCGATTTGATTGAAATCCACTTCAACAGGCGTTTCACGGCCAAACATATTGACCATGACTTTAGCTTTGCCTTTATCCATATCCATTTCATCCACTTTACCTGAATACTCGGCAAACGGTCCCTCTTTAACCATAACTATTTCGCCAATTTCAAAATCAGCATCGGCGCGTTTATCGACCATTCCCATGCTTTTCAGAATGCGATCTGCTTCTTCTGGAAGAAGTGGTGTTGGCTTAGAACCAGACCCAGCTGAACCGACAAACCCTGTTACACCAGGTGTATTCCGCACAACATACCATGAATCATCTGTCATCACGATTTCTACCAACACATACCCTGGAAACACTTTACGTTTCACAGTTTTCGTTTTACCATTTTTCACTTCTGTTTCTTCTTCTTCGGGTACGATAACACGGAAGATTTTATCCGCCATCCCCATTGATTCTACACGTTTTTCCAAGTTTGCTTTGACTTTATTCTCATAACCTGAATAAGTGTGCACAACATACCAGTTTTTTTCCATTTCATTGTAAGCGGCAGCCTGTTTGCCGCATCCTCCTTCATTTCTACTCACTAGAATAAATCGCCATCGATTAAATTGCAAAATAAAAAACCCGGGAATACTCGGGTTTCATCACAAGTAGTATTATATCATTATTTTTTATAATTGCCCAGCTTTACTACATAATAAGTTGAATCAATTGTTCAATTCCAAAATCGATGACCATGAAGAACACTGCAAACAAAATAACAGTGAAAACAACTGTTACAGTATAAGAAGCAAGCTCTTTACGTGTTGGCCATGTAACCTTGCGCATTTCAGAAGAGACATTTTTGAAAAAGCGTGAAATTGCAGACATGCTAAACCCTCCATTGACTATTTTGTTTCACGATGTAACGTATGTTTATTGCAGTGCCGGCAAAATTTCTTCACTTCTAAACGCGTTTGTCGATTTGCTCCACTGGCACTTACTGAATAGTTTCTAGATCCGCACTCAGAACAAGCGAGAGATACTTTTTTCTTCATTGCTTTCAACTCCGATTGATTAAGACAAATCGATGCTAGTACTCTTCGCATCCATTTTACTATACCACCTGTTAAATAGACCGTCAAATTATTTTTTGTGACATTTTAGTCAAAAATCAAGAAGGATCTGCTAATTCTTTCGCCATTTTCTTTTTGACTCGCTGCAAAGCATTATCGATTGCTTTTTCATTTTTTCCAAATGCAGCTGCCATTTCCTGATAGCTTTTCCCTTCCAGATATTGCCTCAAGACTTCCTTTTCAAAAGAACTGGTCACTTTCTCAAGTTTTCTCGCCACTTGACCAAGATCTTCATTTTTAATCAAAAAATCTTCCGGCGTCTCCGCACTCTCCTCGGAAATCACATCAAGCAATGTCCAGTCAAGAGACTCGTCATCTGCCATTGGCGTATCCAATGAAACAGAATGATTCAGAGCAAAATTCTTCTTACGCGTCGAGCGTTTCACCGCAGAAAGCAACTGCCGATTGATACAAATTTCTGCAAAAGAACGAAATGATGCTTCACGTGCGGGATCAAAGTCGCGAATTGCCTTAAAAAAACCGATCATTGCTTCTTGAATCAAATCATCCCGTTCTGCCCCTTGCAAAAAATATTGTGTTGACTTCCAATAAATTACCGGTTGATATTTTGTGAAAAAATATTCTAATGCTTCTGTATCTCCATGTCTAGCACGTTCAAGCTTTTCTAATTCAGAAGCATTTTGGTCCTTTTGATTCTTCAATGACTGCCTCTCTTCCTTCATTTAGAAATTTATTCGCTTGCTTGGTTGTTCTATTATACAGAGATAAGCAATCAACGGTCAACGACTATTTTTGGCCGCGCCGCCACATTTCCAGCTGTTTTAATGTCTCAGAATCCAAGTTCAGCTTTGATTTTGGCATTTTCTCCTGGATCTGCTGAATTTTACGGCTTGTTGATCTAGTCATCTCTTGAAGTTCGAAAAGCAGCTCTCTTGACGAAAGCCGGAGCGCTCCCTGTCCAAAGATCGCCCATTGTTCCGTATAGTCACTCGTTGCTACGATAATTTGTGTCTTGGCATTTTTCCATTCGATTGCCTTGCGCTCAATATATTCATCCGCCGTTTCATCTTCCTTGGTATAAACGACCTCAACTTTGTGTTGTATCATTTTTCGCTGAACACTGCGAACATACTGAGCATCAAAAACGACCACCACTCGATAGCCCGTATAACTTTGGTATTCCGCCATCCATTCGATCAGCGTATTCCGCGCCGCCTCTAAATCATAATCCTTCAACCGACTGAGCTCTGGCCAGGCACCTATCACATTATACCCATCTACGAGAAAAATATGCTGCATAGTTTTATTCCCCCAATGGAAATCTTTTTCGATAAACTTCATAAAGAAGCAAACTTGCAGCTACCGAAGCATTGAGCGAGGTTACCTTACCAACCATTGGCAAATGAATCAGGAAATCACACTTCTCACGAACGAGTCGGCTCATGCCAAAGCCCTCACTGCCAATCACAACCGCAAGAGGTAATCCCGCATCCATCGTCCGATAATCGCTGCTCCCCTTTGCATCCGTTCCAAAAACCCAAATGCCCCGCTTTTGTAATTTTTCGATCGTTTGACTAATATTCGTTACCCGAACGACTGGCACATATTCAATTGCCCCTGTAGAGGCCTTTGCAACCGTTTGTGTCAGACTAACAGACCGTCGTTTAGGAATAATGATACCATGTGCACCTACCGCATCCGCTGTTCGCATGATTGAACCTAGGTTATGCGGATCTTCCAATTCATCAAGGATAATAAAGAAAGGGGCTTCTTGTTTTTCTTCCGCCTTTTGAAACAGATCTTCCAATTCAAAATATTGATACGCCGCAATTTGAGCTGCCACGCCTTGATGAGCACCACTGACCACTTTATCAATCTTAGCTTTAGGTACAAAACGAATCTCCACTTTTTTTTCTTTCGCCAGGCCGATAATCTGCTTCATGACACCTTTTTGAGATCCTTCTGCAATATATATTTTATGCACATCCCGCTCAGAACGCAGTACCTCTAAGACAGGATTCCGCCCGCCGATCCATTCCTGATCCATTATTTTTTCAGCCCCGTTTCTTCAATAATTGTTATTGCACGTTCTATCCACAAAGCCACCCGCTCTGTTTCCTCGCCCAGAAACAGATAGCCAATGACTGCTTCAAAACCCGAGGACATGTTATACGTGGCCGCATCCGTATTTTTAGGTACCGAATAACTTTTCGCATTCCGTCCTCTTTTCATGATCAGCTCTTCCTCTTCATTCACAAACCCTTCATCCAAAAGCGTCTGTAAAATATAGGCCTGCGCTTTAGCTGAAACATACTGTGTCGCTGTTTTGTGCAAATGATTAGGTCTTGTTTTCCCCGTTTCCAGCAAATGCAGCCGCACTTCTTTTTCATAAACCGCATCTCCCATGTAAGCAAGCGCCAAACCATTAAGCTGCTTATAGTCTTTCACTTTTGTCATTACTCAGCCTCTTTTCCAACGTGTTCCATGTGCTGTATCTTCTAAAATAATCCCTTTTTCCTTCAGTAAATCACGAATCTCATCCGCACGACCAAAATTACGTTCATTTTTTGCCACTTGCCGTTCCTCAATAAGTGCATCAATCTCCGCATCATCAAGTCCAGCTGCCTGAGAATCTTCTAATTTCAGTCCCAGAACCTCCGCAAATAAATGCATCATACTTAAAAATTCACGCATAACCGCAATCGATGCTTTTTCTTTTGTCAAATATATATTGGCACGCTTGGCAAGCTCATGAAAAGCTGTAATGGCATTTGCCGTGTTAAAATCATCATCCATTTCATCTTCAAATTGCTGCTTAAGTTCAGTCAACTGCTCCAACCAATCGTCATGCTCCACTTCATTCACATAATCTTCTTCGGCATTCGCAATCCGGTAGTCAATATTTTGATACGCCGTTTTTAAGCGGTCAAGTCCATTTTTGGCGTCTTCAAGCGTCGCATCACTTAAAGAAATCGGCCGACGGTAATGAACAGAAAGCATGAAGAAACGAATGACATTGGGATCATGATCTTCCAAAACATCATGCAGGGTAATAAAATTCCCTAGTGATTTCGACATTTTTTCTCCATCAATATTCAAAAAACCATTATGCATCCAGTACTGGGCAAAAGTTTTCCCCGTCAAAGCTTCAGACTGCGCAATCTCATCTTCATGATGCGGAAAAATCAAATCTTGACCGCCAGCATGAATATCGATCGTATCTCCTAGATATTTACGAGCTAGAGCCGAGCATTCAATATGCCAACCTGGCCGCCCCTTGCCCCACGGACTTGCCCAATTGATTTCTCCCGGCTTTGCGTTTTTCCAAAGCGTAAAATCCAACTGATCTTCTTTTCGTTCATTCGCTTCCACACGAATCCCGTGCTGCAGCTCATCCATAGGCTGATGAGAAAGTTTCCCATACCCCTCAAATTTTTTAGAACGGAAATAAACATCCCCGGCCGATTCATAAGCAAAGCCTTTTTCAATCAGCTGCTCAATGAAAGTAATGATATCCGGCATATTTTCTGTCACCCGCGGATTAACAGAAGCTTTTGCCACATTTAACTGATCCACATCATCAAAATAGGCTCCAATGAAGCGATCCGCCACTTCTGGCACAGTCAGTTTCAATTCCTCCGCTGCACGAATCAGTTTATCATCCACATCAGTAAAATTTGAGACAAATTGCACGTCATAACCGCGGTAAGTCAAATAACGTCTCACTGTATCAAAAACAATAATCGGCCGTGCATTCCCAATATGAATAAAGTTATACACCGTCGGGCCACAGACATACATTTTCACTTTTCCTTTTTCAAGTGGTTTAAAAACTTCTTTTTCACGAGATAACGTATTATAAATCTGTAGAGTCATCGTTCTTCTCTCCTTGTTCCAGTTTTTCTATTTTTCTTTCAAGCTCACTCATTCTTTGATAAAGTGCATCAATATTCGGCTCCACATGTCCGACTGTCCGGCCGTTCAATCGAACTACTTTGGCCGGAATGCCAACAACTGTCGAATCCGGCGGCACATCCTTAAGCACAACCGCGCTGGCTCCGATTTTTGCATCTGAACCGATCTGAATAGGACCTAGCACCTTAGCTCCCGCTGAAATCAATACGCCATTTCCAACAGTCGGATGGCGCTTCCCGGAGTCTTTTCCTGTCCCGCCAAGTGTTACACCATGAAAAATAACCACATCATCGCCAATTTCAGCCGTTTCCCCAATCACTACACCGGCACCATGATCAATAAACAACCGTCGCCCAATCTCTGCTCCCGGATGAATTTCAATGTTCGTCATAAATCTTGCAAATTGTGCAATCATCTTCGAAAAAACGATCATATTATGTTTATAAAAAAAGTGCGCTACTCGATGTGCCCAAAGAGCATGCAGCCCCGGGTTTGTAAAAAAGGCATCCCAGAAGCCGCGTGTCGCTGCATCATTTTTTATGATCGTCGTAATATCTTCCCTTAATCTGCCAGCCATCTTACAAACTCCTTTCATCAACGGCACCAAGCCCCACCTATTTGAAGGCATGTAAAAAGACGCCTCCTAACAGAGACGTCTTGCGCGGTTCCACTCTGATTGAGTCTCAAAAAAACGAGAACTCCAACTTTTAACAGGAATAACGACCTGTCGCCGTCTGGTGATACTTCAATTTCCCACCAAAACTCAAGGATGCATTTCAGAAACGTTGGACTAAGCGGCTCCCAGCGAAACACCGCTCTCTCTATGAATCTCCCAGTTTCTTACTTCTTCCCATCATCACTTTTTCGAGATTTTATTAACTTTATTATATCAGCTAAAAATTTATTCGCAACTTTTTCAGTCTCATGCTAAAAATGGAGCAGCTAGCACTGCTCCACACATCATTATTACTACCGGTTCAGCCAATGACGCAACCGATTACTTACTTTTTCACGTCCTAAAACTTCAATGGCAAGCGGAAGTTCTGGCCCATGCATTTCCCCTGTCGTCACGATCCGAATTGGCATAAATAAGCCTTTTCCTTTTACTCCAGTGGCTTTTTGAACACGTTTGATCGCTGCTTTGATTTCTGCTGCTTCAAAGCTTTCGATCGTTTCCACTTCCTGTACAAACGCTTCAATCACTGTAGAAACAGTTTCTTGCGCAAGCACTTCTTGCTCTTCTTCATCATAATGGATGCTATCATCTGCGGCAAAAAACATCTCAGACAATTCCACGATTTCCGCTCCATAACTCATTTGTTCATGATAAAGAGATACAAGCTTTTCAATCCAAACTAATTCCTCAGCACTTGGATCTTCAGCTATGCGCCCAGCTTTTTTCAGATGAGGCAAGCAAAGCTCTACCACTTCCTCAAGCGACAATTTCTTCACGTATTGGTTATTCACCCACGCCAATTTTTGCTTATCAAACAATGCCGGTGATTTCGAAAGACGCTTCGGATCAAAAATCTTGATAAATTCTTCTTTCGAGAAAATTTCTTCTTCTCCTTCTGGCGACCAACCTAACATCGCAATAAAGTTGAAGAGTGCTTCCGGTAAGTAGCCTAAGTCACGGTATTGCTCGATAAATTGAATAATCGAACCATCCCGTTTACTTAACTTACGTCGGCTTTCATTAACAATCAGTGTCATATGACCAAACGTTGGCGGTTCCCAGCCAAAAGCATTGTAAATCATCAACTGTTTCGGTGTATTAGAGATATGATCATCTCCGCGAAGCACATGCGTCATTTCCATCAGATGATCATCAACTGCTACAGCAAAATTATAAGTCGGCATGCCGTCTTTCTTTTGAATAACAAAATCACCGATACCATTCGAATCAAAGGATACTTCATCCTTCACGATATCCTTAAATGTAATCGTTTCATTTTCAGGTACTTTGAAGCGAATACTTGGTTTCAATCCTTCCGCCTCTTTCGCATCCTGTTCTTCCTTTGTTAGGTGACGGCACTTTCCGCCATATCGCGGCATTTCGCCCCGTGCTTTTTGCGCTTCACGTTCTGCTTCTAGTTCTTCTTCCGTACAATAGCATTTATAAGCAAGCCCCTTATCAAGCAGTTCTTGAATAAGTGGTTGATAGATGTGTAACCGTTCTGATTGGCGATAAGGTCCGTATTCGCCTGGCTTATCCACACCTTCATCCCAATCTATGCCCAACCATTCAAGGTTTTTCAACTGACTTTGTTCGCCGTCTTCAATATTACGCTTTGCATCCGTATCTTCAATCCGAATGATAAAGTCCCCTTGATTATGTCTTGCAAACAAATAGTTGAATAATGCTGTACGTGCATTCCCGATATGCAAGAAGCCTGTTGGACTTGGTGCATAACGAACACGTACTCGTTTTGTGTCTCCCACAATTTCCACTCCTTTAAAATCTGTTATTTTTCCAACAATACAGCCGCTAAACTGGCAATTCCTTCCTCACGTCCGGTAAAACCCAGCCGCTCTGTCGTTGTAGCTTTGACATTCACCTGTTCAGGCGTTGCGTGTAAAAGCACGGCAATACGTTCTTTCATTTGTTCAATATATGGAGCCATTTTCGGCTTTTCCGCAATGATCGTGCAATCAATATTTCCAAGTCGAAAGCCCTCTCGCTCGACCTCCTGCCAGACACTTGCCAAAAGTTCCGCCGAATCCGCATCCTTATATGCCATATCTGTATCGGGGAAAAAGTGACCAATATCACGTTTTCCAATAGCACCAATGATTGCATCCGTCACAGCATGCAGCAAAACATCCGCATCGCTATGGCCAAGCAGTCCTTTTTCATAAGGAATCTCAATACCACCAATAATCAGTTTACGCCCAGCTACAAGCTGATGAACGTCGTACCCTTGTCCGATTCGAATCATTCAAACCTGCCTCCTGTTTCACTTATAATGGCCTTTGCAAGTGGCATATCTTCTGGCGTTGTAAGTTTGATATTGTAATAGCTTCCTTCCACGACTTGAATGGGTCTATCCAAACGCTCGACCAAGCTGGCTTCATCTGTCCCTAAAAAATGGTCTTTCTGCGCTTTTTGATGCGCCTGCTCAAGGATATACCGCTTAAATGCCTGTGGAGTCTGAATCTGCCATAAATTATCTCGCTCAATGGTTTCTCGAACTAGTCCAAGCGAAACCCGCTTCACCGTATCCTTGACTTTCACAGCGCAAATAGCTGCTTCTTGCTGTGCCACACCATCCAAAAGTCGGTCAATAATCGCCAAATTCACAAATGGTCGGGCACCATCATGCACCAGAACGACTTCCTCAGCATCACATTTTGCAAGTCCTGCCACCACGCTGTATTGTCGTTCAGAACCACCGATCACAATCTCTATATCCACATGCCCTGCCTCTGCAGCAAGTGCCGACAAATTAGCTTCTACTAGCGGTTCCTCACCTTTTTGACAGACAAGGACGATATGTGTACACCTTTTATCAGCCAAAAATGGCCGCAATGCGTGAATAAAGATAGGCTCATCAAACAGCTCCAGCCACATTTTATTTTTATCAGCCTGCATTCTTTTCCCTTGCCCCGCAGCCAAAAAAATCAGTTCATAGTTCATTATATCTTAACCCCTGTCTTTCTCCGGTTCCGTGTTCAATTAATCGGTTTGGCAAAGATCATTCTACCAGCTGATGTTTGTAAAACACTTGTTACCTCGACTCGGATTGTTTCATTGATGTATTTTCGTCCGTCTTCTACAACGATCATGGTGCCGTCATCCAGATAGGCAACTCCTTGATTATGCTCTTTCCCGTCTTTCACAACTAGAACTGTCATTTTTTCGCCTGGTAAGACAACTGGCTTCACAGCATTGGCCAAGTCATTGATATTCAACACTGCCACATTCTGAAATTCAGCAACTTTATTTAAATTATAATCATTTGTTACAACTTTACCGCCAGTGAGTTTAGCCAACTTCACCAATTTGCTATCTACTTCCTGGATATCCTCAAAATCGCCTTCATACATTTCTACATGGATACCTTCTTCTTTTTGAATTCGATTCAAAATATCCAAGCCTCTGCGTCCACGTGTCCGCTTAAGTGTATCAGAAGAATCCGCAATATGTTGTAGCTCAGCCAGCACAAAAAGCGGTATAACAATCGTTCCACTTAAAAAACCTGTCTGTAAAATGTCCGCAATGCGCCCGTCAATAATGACGCTCGTATCCAGGATTTTAGCACTATTATCTTCTTTGTGTGCCTGTTCTCCCTCATTTTTCGGTTCATTAACACCTTTTTTCTTCGTGCTGCGACTGAGAAGGTTCCCCCACTCACTTCGTCTACTGATACCTACACGGAATCCTAAATATCCCAGAACCAATGTTAGCAAAATCGGCACAACAGAGTTAAGAATCGGAATACGTGTTTGGCTGAATGCATTCCCAGCAAAAAATGCAATGACAAGACCGATAATCAGCCCGACCCCGCCATATAAAATCGTGACGCTGGAAATTTTTGTTAATTTTTCCTCTAACCAATTGAGGGGGGATTCTATATATTTCACTGCCCAAAATGTAATAAGATAAAAAATAAGTGCACCAATCAAAGCATTGGAATAGGGATTATCAATTAACAAGATGTGGCTTAATCCTAGCTTTGCCCAAACGACCGGCAAAATAAAAACTCCCGATGTTCCTCCAAACAGAAGAAAACACGCTCTAATTACCCATTTTAGCATTCGTTTTCCTCCTTTCCAAGTTTATTTTCATACATATTCATTTTACACTATCGAAACAACCTACGGCAAATATTGTTTTAGTTTACAAAAAAAGAGACGCTTTTCCCAGTCTCTTTTCCTGTTTGTTATCGCGGCAATGCCTTACTCAGCGCTGCAGCAATCGTGTCTACCGAAACAATTTCCACATCCTTCGGCACCTTCCAAGATCCCGAATTATTTGCCGGAATAAAAATTCGTTTAAATCCTAGCTTCGCTGCTTCTTTGACACGTTCTTCAATCCGTGATACACGTCTTATTTCTCCGGTCAAACCCAATTCACCTATGAAACAATCTGTACTTCGCGTTGGTTTATCATGGTAACTGGAGGCAATACTAACTGCAATCGACAGATCAACGGCTGGCTCATCTAGTTTGACCCCGCCTGCTGCTTTTAAATAAGCATCCTGATTTTGCAACAATAGTCCGACCCGCTTCTCAAGAACTGCCATAATCAACGAAACTTTATTATGATCCAGCCCCGTTGCCATCCGCTTGGCATTCCCAAACATCGTTGGTGAAACAAGAGCTTGTATCTCTACCAAAACCGGTCTTGTTCCTTCCATCGAAGCCACCACCGTCGACCCGGACGCATCTGCCAGACGTTCTTCCAAAAAAACCTCAGATGGATTGGCCACTTCAACTAAACCAACATCCCGCATTTCAAAAATTCCGATTTCATTAGTTGAGCCAAATCGATTTTTTACTGCCCGCAAGATTCGGTAAGCATGATGGCGCTCCCCCTCAAAATAAAGCACCGTATCAACCATATGTTCCAACAATCGAGGTCCAGCAATAGCACCTTCTTTCGTTACATGTCCGACGATAAATACTGTCACATTCTGCATCTTGGCAATTCGCATCAACGCAGCAGTAGACTCCCGCACCTGTGAAACACTTCCAGCAGCGCTCGTCACATCAGGATGATAGACTGTTTGGATAGAGTCAATGATCACAAAATCTGGCTTAATAAAATCAATTGTTTCTTGAATCGCTTCTAAATTGGTCTCTGCATACACGTATAAATTATCCCCAGTGACCTTCAGTCGTTCTGCACGGAGCTTCGTCTGTTTGACAGATTCTTCTCCTGATATATAAAGCACTTTTTTCTCCACCATCGTCAGTTCTGCTGATACTTGTAAAAGCAATGTTGATTTCCCAATACCAGGATCACCACCAACCAGCACCATTGAGCCTTCAACGATCCCGCCGCCAAGCACTCGGTTCAGTTCTGGCATTTTTGTAGCCACTCGTTTTTCTGATTCACTTGTGACATCTGTAATGCGAGTAGCTTTTGAAGGCTCGCCTGTATGTGTAAATGCTGAACGTGATTTTTTAGAAGGTTCCAGCGCTTCGACCATCTGATTCCATTCGCCACAATTCGGGCATTTCCCCATCCATTTTGGTGATTCATAACCACACGAATTGCAGACAAATTTCGTTGTACGTTTTGCTTTGGCCATTTGTTCGTCTCCCTTCACTTTGTTCTATTCTAACATAGATCATACGTTCTGTTTAGTCTTTTTAGTAAAGTTGACTTTTTTACGCTTTTCCCAAATTTCAAAGCAGAAAAAGCACCAAAAATGCTGATCCTGAAACCTAAAAGGCATTTCAAAGATCAGCATCTATTAAAAGTACATTATACTTATTTGGCTTTTTGAACTGCTGGCTTCGCGATGTCTTTTTTACGAACCTCCAACTTGCCATCTTTCACGCCGATTTCCACACTATCCCCTGGCTTAATATGACCTTTCAGCAATTCTTCAGAAAGCCGATCCTCGATATTCTTTTGGATTGCCCGTTTGAGCGGACGTGCACCATATTCCGGATCATAGCCTTCTTTAGCAATTTTCACCTTTGCTCCTTCCGTCAGCTTCACATGGATATTCCGCTCAGCCAAGCGCTTCGTCAACTGTCTCGTAAGGAGCGTAACGATTTGTTTCAATTCTTTTTCTGTCAGCGAATGGAAAACGATGGTTTCATCAATCCGGTTAATAAATTCTGGTCGGAAAGCCTGCTTTAATTCCTGCAAAACACGGTGTTCCATCGCTTTATGATCTTTTGTTACATCGGCTACATTGAAGCCCATTGATTTATCCTGCTTCATCTCTTGCGCGCCAATGTTCGATGTCATGATAATGACCGTATTTCGAAAATCAACGACCCGACCTTTTGAATCAGTCAGTCGACCATCATCAAGCACTTGGAGCAACATGTTGAACACATCTGGATGGGCCTTTTCAATTTCATCCAGCAAAATCACAGAGTAAGGTTTTTGACGAACCTTTTCTGTCAATTGACCGCCTTCTTCATAGCCAACATAACCAGGAGGTGACCCCACTAGTCGAGCAGTCGAAAATTTCTCCATATACTCAGACATATCCACCCGGATCATCGCTTCCTCATCGCCAAACATGGATTCAGCTAGTGCACGAGCAAGCTCCGTCTTCCCTACCCCAGTCGGTCCAAGAAAAATAAAGGAGCCGATTGGACGCTTCGGATCTTTGAGCCCGGCACGTGCACGACGAACTGCTTGCGAAACAGCTTTCACCGCTTCGTCCTGCCCTATCACGCGTTGATGCAGTAACTTTTCCATTTTCAGCAACTTATCCGTTTCTGTTTCAGCAAGCTTAGTCACTGGAATTCCTGTCCAGCTCGCCACAACTTCTGCCACAACATCTTCCGTGACCTCGCTATTATCCATACCTTGCTGCTCTTTCCAGCTGACCTTCTTCTCTTCTAGCACTTTTTTCAGTTTCTGTTCTTTGTCACGGAGAGACGCCGCTTTTTCAAATTCTTGCCCTTGAACAGCCGCATCCTTTTCTTTTTTCAGCTCGGAAAGCTCAGCCTCCATCTTTTTCAAACCAGTCGGTGTCGTATATGCCTTTAAACGCACTTTTGAGCCTGCTTCATCAATGACATCGATTGCCTTGTCTGGTAAAAATCGATCTGAAATATAGCGATCAGAGAGCCTTACAGCCGCTTCTAACGCATCGTCTGTAATAGCTACCCGGTGATGCGCTTCATACCGGTCCCGCAACCCGTGCAAAATTTGAATCGATTCATCCACAGAAGGTTCATCTACTTTGATAGGTTGGAAACGTCTTTCAAGTGCCGCATCTTTTTCAATATATTTCCGATATTCGTCCAGTGTTGTCGCACCAATACACTGCAGTTCCCCACGAGCAAGTGGCGGCTTCAAAATATTCGAAGCATCAATTGCCCCTTCAGCACCACCAGCACCAATCAGCGTATGCAGCTCATCAATAAACAAGATCACATTTCCCGCTTGTCTGATCTCATCCATCACTTTTTTCAAGCGGTCTTCAAACTCACCACGATATTTCGTACCAGCCACGACTGTTCCCATATCAAGTGTCATTACACGTTTCCCACGCAAAGTTTCTGGCACTTCGTTATGCACGATCTGCTGAGCAAGCCCCTCTGCAATCGCCGTTTTACCAACGCCAGGTTCCCCGATGAGCACCGGATTATTTTTCGTCCGACGACTGAGCACTTCAATCACCCGTTGAATTTCTTTCGTCCGTCCAATGACCGGATCAAGATTTTCTTCCCTTGCAATCACCGTCAGATCCCTTGCCAAGCTATCCAGCGTAGGCGTTGCTTGTGTGTTGGTTTGACGCCCGGAAGCAGCCGCATCACCACCGCCTAAGAGTTGTAATACCTGTTGACGAGCCTTATTCAAACTTACTCCCAGATTGCTGAGCACACGAGCTGCTACACCTTCACCCTCGCGAATAAGTCCTAATAAAATATGTTCTGTTCCCACATACGTATGTCCTAATTTACGCGCCTCATCCATTGAAAGTTCAATGACCTTCTTCGCTCTTGGCGTATATTGAATCGTCGTTACCGCTTTTTCACCTTGCCCAATCAGCGCTTCAACTTCCTGTTGTACTTTTTCCGCACTGATACCAAGCTCATATAAAGCTTTAGCTGCAATTCCTTCCCCTTCACGAACTAATCCAAGCAAAATATGTTCTGTTCCCAAATTACTATGATTAAGGCGCATTGCTTCTTCTTGAGATAGTGCCAATACTTTCTGTGCACGTTGGGTAAATCGTCCAAACATCATTGTTGTTTCCTCCTTTCCGTAAATCTCTTATTCCTCACCTAAAATCGTGCGAATAACAGAAGCACGGATCACTTTTTCTTCTAATTCTGTCATATCTTTCTCAGCAACCATCCTTAAAAACGCCGGTTGCGAAAATAGTACCAATTCATTCATCTTTTCGCGAGGGATATGCTCAAAATAGCCCAATTCTATCCCCAAACGCAAATCTGAGATCGCATCTGCACTTTCGCTAGCCGAAATCACCCGACTATTTTTAAGCAGCCCATAAGCCCGATACAATCGATCTTCTAAGAGAATATGGAATTTTTGTTTCAAACTTGTACGAGCCACACGTTCCTGCATGATTAGCTGTTCGATCACCTGTGTCAAATCTTCCACAATCTCTTCCTCTGTTTTTCCGAGAGTCAGTTGATTGGATATCTGAAAAATATCACTAGCAGGTTGACTGCCTTCCCCGTACATACCTCTTACCACAAAACCGACGCTTCTAATCGCTTCAATCATCTTTCGGATTCGCTTAGTTTTAACAAGTCCGGGCAAATGTACCATAACAGATGCCCTAAGCCCGGTACCGATATTCGTCATACAACTGGTTAAATAGCCCAGCTGCTGATCAAAAGCCAGTGGGATTTCCCGCTCAATTTTGCGATCAATTTCCAATGCCCCTTCAAGCACCTTAAACAAATTGAGCCCCGCCGCCATCGCCTGAATACGCAAATGGTCTTCCTCATTGATCATAATACTAACATCTTCGGCCTCATTAATCAAAACGGCTCCATGCAGCGACTTACTCATCAAGTATGGACTAATCAAATGTTTTTCCACTAAAAGCGCACGCTCAAGCCCAGTCAAATCCTGCATCTTCATCTGTAAAAAACCATTTGAAAAAACTTGGGCGACCAGTTCAATAATCTCTGCATTCTGAGCATACACTGGAAAAGGCTGCCCTTCAATATTCCGAGCCAGTCGAACCCTTGAACTGATCACAACATCCCGATCATCACCATCTTCTATAAGCCAAGAACTGAGCCGTTGACTTAAAATCACTTGTTTTTCAGTCATTCTGCTCCCCCTTCCAAAGCTTTTATCTTATCTCGTAAAACGGCCGCTTCTTCAAAGGCTTCCGATTCGATCGCCTGCTGGATCTGATCCCGTAAAGCCTGAATTTCCTGTTGTCGATTTACCGCTTCTTCAAAACGAGCCGGCATTTTCCCAATATGACGCACATGATTATTTTGTACCCGGCCAATCATTGGTAGAAGTTGTTTTTGAAACGCCTGATAACAGTGTTCACACCCCACTCGATTGTGCGCTAAAAAATCATCAAAACTCAAACCACAATGTTCACACACAACCCCTTGCTCCGTCTGAAGTTTTCCTCCTTGTTGTAATAGTGTCAGAAAGTCCAATGCAATCCCATTAAAAGTATCCATTGCCTTAGCGACCTCATCTTCAAGCGAACTGATCTCTGCCGCACAATTTTCACAAATATAGAGACTCTCCATAGTCCCATCCTGGCTTACCTGTTGAATTTCCATTGTAGCCTCTTGCTCACCGCATTTTTGACAAAGCATCCAATCACTCCTTCAATTTTCAATCATATTTCAAAGCAATCAACATGGCTTCCAAAATGCGGCTACGCAAAATATCCCGATCAGGAAGCGGAATGATCAGCACCTCCCGATCCATTGCAGTAACCATCAGTCGAGCCTCCTTCTGCGTAATAACCTCTTCTTCCAATAATCGCCACACAACATCTTCTGCAAACGCCTGAGAAACCCGCTTGTCGTGCACCATAGAAATAATCGCATCCAACAGTTGCAGCTTATCACTCATTTTTACCTTAATGATTCGAATGTAACCCCCACCACCACGTTTACTTTCAACTATATAACCTCGTTCCATCGTAAAACGTGTATTGATGACATAATTTATCTGCGAAGGAACACATTCAAATTTATCCGCAATTTCACTTCTTTTTATTTCAATGGCTTCCTGAGATTCCAGTACCTGCTTTAAATAAGCTTCAATAATATCAGAAATATTTCTCATAAAAAAACACCTCTCTCATAAATATTACACATTGACTTTGACTATTTTTGACTTTAATTATACTAAACTAGTCCCTTAATGTGCAATTAATAGGGATCAACTAAATAAATTTTTATAAGCATAAAAAAACATCTGTCTAAAAGACAGATGTTTTGAATTGCCCGGCGGCGACCTACTCTCACAGGGGGAAGCCCCCAACTACCATCGGCGCGGAGAAGCTTAACTACCGTGTTC
>NZ_CAJYCN010000010.1 GCF_913566895.1 Listeria ilorinensis
CTAGATTTCACGGTGATTCTCATGAAAGTTCCATGAGAATCTCAAAAACTTTTTCTCACCTGGCTGTTTTTGAACAATAAAAAAACCGATGTGGAAAAAGGGAGTAAACCACATCGGTCAAAAAGGGAGTTTGGGATTTTCATTTAATTAGGGAAAGAAATGAAAATGTTTGCTTGTTGTTAGCTTATGTTTATATATTAACCAGTCTAGGCTAGATTTCACGGTGATTCTCATGAAAGTTCCATGAGAATCTCAAAAACTTTTTCTCACCTGGCTGTTTTTGAACAACAAAAAACCGATGTGGAAAAAGGGAGTAAACCACATCGGCCAAAAAGGGAGTTTGGGATTTTCATTTAATAGGGGAAAAATGAAAATGTTTGTTGTTAGCTTATGTTTATATAATACCGACTGAAAAAGTTATTCTGCTGATAAAAAGATTAGATTTTCCTAAGAAAACTGTTTTAACTCTCTCAGAAGTCTTTTTTACATAAAAAGGCTGGCATATTAGTCCAGCCTTCAACGATTATTCAAAATTGTAAAGTGCAGTGCTTAAGTAACGTTCGCCATTACTTGCAACGACCGCCAACACTTTTTTGCCTTCACCCAGTTTCTTCGCTAGATCCAAGGCCGCTTTAATTGTTGCTCCCGAAGAAATCCCTACTAAAATTCCTTCTTTTTTTGCTACCTCGCGCGCAATTTCTAATGCATCCTCGCTTTTAACTTTTAAAACACCATCATAAACTTTGGTATCCAAAGTATCAGGAATAAATCCTGCTCCGATTCCTTGAATTTTATGCGGAGAAGGAGAACCGCCACTTAGCACAGGGGATTCTTCTGGCTCTAATGCATACACCTTTACATCAGGATAATTTTGTTTTAGAACATGACCAACACCAGTAACTGTTCCACCTGTTCCAACGCCTGCGATAAAAGCATCTAAGCCTTCTTTACCAAAAGCTTCTACGATTTCTGGTCCTGTGGTATTTTCATGCACCTGAGGATTGGCAGGATTATGAAATTGTTGTGGAATAAAGTAGCCATGTTCTTTTGCTAATTCATCCGCTTTGGCAATCGCTCCTTTCATTCCTTCTGCTCCTGGTGTAAGAACAAGCTCCGCCCCATAAGCTTGAAGCAATTTGCGACGTTCAATACTCATTGTGTCTGGCATAACGAAGATTGCCTTATAGCCCTTAGCTGCTGCCACCATCGCCAGTCCAATACCAGTATTACCGCTCGTAGGCTCTAAGATTGTATCCCCTGGTTTGATTAGTCCTTTCTTTTCTGCATCTTCAATCATTGCATTCGCAATACGATCTTTAATGCTTCCTCCCGGATTTTGGAATTCTAATTTTACATACACTTCCGCACTACCAGCTTCAGGTAGACGATTTAATTTTACAATTGGGGTATTGCCGATTAAATCTGTAACAGAATTTACAATTGTCATTTTCACAGCACTCCTTTAATAGGCTTTTCTTTTACTTTAATCAATTCCGAGTGTTTTTGTCAAATTTAATGTCTCAAAAAAGGCAGCTATCTAAAACTTAGAGCTGCCTTTTAAAATAAATTTCTTATTGTGCTTCTTCATATAGTTTTTCAAGTTCTGCTTCATCAAAGTGATAGTGATTACGGCAAAAATGGCATTCTGCTTCTGCTCCATGATCCTCTTCGATCATTTGCTTGATTTCATCTTTTCCAAGCGATATGATTGCAGCGCCAAAACGTTCTTTTGAACAATTGCACTCAAATGACACAGGAATTTTTTCAAGGATTTGCAGATTATCCTCTCCTCCTGCTAAAATCGCTAGAATTTCTTCCGGTGTCTTACCTTCATCAATAAGCCTAGAAACTGTTGGGCAATTTTTCAAGTTTTTTTCTAAATCGTCAATCAGTGCATCATCGGCTCCTGGCATAAGTTGAATCATAAAGCCACCAGCTGCTTTGATAGAATCATCTGGGTTTACCAACACACCTACACCGACTGAAGAATTGATTTGTTCAGATTTAGCCAGATAATAAGTAAAATCTTCACCAATTTCTCCAGAAACAATCGGAATCTGTCCTGTAAAGTTTTGTCCAAATCCCAGATCTTTTACGACTGACAGTGTCCCTTCTGTTCCTACTCCACGCCGCACATCCAGTTTTCCTGCTCCATTAAGTTCATCAAAGTGAACATGCGGATTGGTTACATACCCGCGAACATGGCCCTGTGTATTGCTATCTGCAATAATTGGACCAATTGGACCGTTGCCTTCTATTTTTATGGTTATTTTCTGATCTTCTTTCTGCATAGCACCCATCAAAAGTGTTGCAGTCATCGTTCTCCCGAGGGCAGCTGACGAAACGGACCATGTGTCATGTCGTTTTTGTGCCTCATTGATTGTATCTGTTGTAATGGCTGCATATGCCCGAACACGGCCATCATATGCGAGCGCTTTGATTAAATAATCTGTCATCCTGAATTAACTCCTTTATTTTTTATACCGTTTTGTTTCGCTTATATAGCAAATTGAGACCTTTGAGAGTTAGAAACGGGTCTAACACATCCACTAGATCAGATTTCTCCGTTATTAACCGGGCAAGTCCGCCTGTTACGACGACAATCGGATCTGTGCCAGCCTGCTTCTTCATTTCCCGAATGATACCTTCGAATTGACCGAGGAAACCGTAAAAAATACCAGACTGCATGGAGCTGACGGTTGATTTTCCCACCACTTTATCAGCAGCCGCAATATCCACACGTGGAAGTTTTGCCGCGCGGTTATAAAGAGCTTCGGTTGAAATCATGATCCCAGGTGCAATCGCTCCCCCCTGATAAATCCCTTTTTCGTCAATGTAACAAAAGGTGGTTGCGGTGCCAAAATCGACAACAATCGCCGGCTTGCCATATTCTTCAATCGTTGCAACTGCATTGACAATCCGATCAGCACCGATCTCGCGTGGATTATCAACCTTTAAATTCAGCCCAGTTTTGATCCCCGGTCCTACGATTAATGGTTGACTATGAAAATAACGTGTACACATGGTGGTCATTGCGTGCATCACTGGCGGTACAACGGATGAAATAATAATTCCTGTTACATGGTCTGCCTTAATTTTTGCATGTCCGAAAAAATTTAATACGATCATCCCTAATTCATCAGCCGTGCGAAGACGATTCGTTTCAAGTCGCCAATAATTAGTTAATTGATCGTTTTGATAGAGACCAAATGTACAGTTGGTATTGCCTACATCTATGACTAAAATCATTTTCCCGCCATCCTTTGCGCATAATCTTCTTGTATCATAGCACTTTTTTATAAAATTGCCGAGTGTTTGGTTTTCCGAAAAAAGAGAACCAAGCTGAATCGCTTAGTTCTCCTTTGATTATATTCCCTTACTTATCTTCTTTATTGTCTTCATCTGCATCTGAAGCAGGTTCTTCTGCTGATGCTTTGATCTCTGTTTCGTTTGTGGGTTGTTCCTCTTCAGTAGCTTCTTCCTGTTTTGCCTCGTCTTGTTTGTGTTCAGCCTTATCTTCTGCTAACATCTCTTTCTTTTCTTCTTCAAAAGATTTTGGTTCACTGTCTTTTTCAGAAGGATAGTCTTCGATGACGAGTGTATCAGCATCCGGTGGCATTACTCCGTCATTGAATAGCGAACGGATTTGACGGGCATCCAATGTTTCAACTTCAAGCAGCGTTTCTGCAATCAGTTTATGTTGTTCTTGATGTTCAAGAATGATGTTTTTAGCTCGATCATAGCAGTGACGAATCAAGCTTTGTACTTCTGTGTCAATTTCATAAGCAATTTTATCGGAAAATCCTTTATCATTGCCGAAATCGCGTCCCATAAATACTTGACCACCGCCAGAAGCAAATTGAAGCGGGCCGATTTTATCGCTCATTCCCCATTCAGTTACCATACGGCGAGCAATTTCAGTCGCGCGTTCAAAGTCATTACTAGCACCTGTCGTAACTTCACCAAAAGTGACTTCTTCTGCAACACGACCACCTAAAAGTCCGGTAATCCGGTCAAGCAGCTCAGCTTTTGTCATTAAGAAGCGGTCTTCTTTTGGAAGCATTACTGCATATCCGCCAGCCTGTC
The DNA here is from genome assembly GCF_913566895.1 of Listeria ilorinensis. Lineage (GTDB taxonomy): Bacteria > Bacillota > Bacilli > Lactobacillales > Listeriaceae > Listeria > Listeria ilorinensis. The sequence goes on from NZ_CAJYCN010000010.1 coordinate 4,087, forward strand.
CGCGTGGCACAATCGTAACCTTATGAACGGTTTCTGCTTCATCAAGTACCATCCCGACAATGGTATGGCCACTTTCATGATAAGCAACTGTACGACGTTCTTTTTTAGAGATGACACGATTTTTCTTAGCGGGACCAGCAATCACACGGTCTGTTGCTTCATCGATGTCACTCATATCAATTTGTTTCTTATCTGCACGAGCTGCAACAAGAGCAGCTTCGTTCAACAGATTTTCAAGATCGGCACCAGAGAATCCCGGTGTACGTTGTGCAACAGCTTTTAAATCAACACTTTTCGCAAGCGGTTTATTCCGCGCATGAACACGAAGGACTGCTTCACGACCTTTCACATCTGGACGGTCAACCATGATTTGACGGTCAAAACGTCCTGGACGAAGAAGGGCTGGATCAAGTACATCAGCACGGTTCGTTGCCGCGATGATAATGATCCCTTCATTGCCACTAAAACCATCCATTTCTACAAGCAACTGGTTAAGTGTTTGTTCGCGTTCATCATGTCCGCCGCCGAGACCTGCGCCACGTTGACGACCTACTGCATCAATTTCATCGATAAAGATAATACACGGAGCATTTTTCTTGGCGTTTTCAAAGAGATCACGTACACGGCTTGCACCGACACCAACAAACATTTCTACAAAGTCAGAACCGCTGATAGAAAAGAATGGCACGCCAGCTTCACCAGCAACCGCACGAGCTAAGAGCGTTTTACCTGTACCTGGAGGACCAACTAACAGCACTCCTTTTGGAATACGGGCGCCCAGTTCAGAAAATTTGCGTGGATCCTTCAAAAATTCCACAACTTCAACTAATTCCTGCTTCTCTTCGTCCGCTCCTGCTACATCTGTAAAGCGAACTTTTTTCTTCTCGTCGTTGTAAAGTTTGGCTTTGCTTTTACCAAAGCTCATTACTTTACCGCCGCCTCCACCTTGAGACTGGCTCATCAAGAAGAAGAACAGGATGATAATGATCAAGAATGGAATAATCGAAGTAAAGAATGTTACCCAACCACTGTTTTGTTTGGCAGGAACGACTTCCATTTTTGTATCACTTTTAGTGGCTGCTTTTTCCATGTCCGTTAAAAGCGAGTCGCTGTTAATTGCATACGTCGTGAACGTATTTTCATCTTTATTAGCACCTAGACCGGAGCTTTTTTCTTTGCTTGAAGAATCAGATGACTTGAGTTCGCCTTCGATGGTGTAAACACTTCGATCAGGCTGAATGGTAAATGATTTAATATCTCCATCCTCAAGTTTTGTCATAAACTCATTGTAACTAATATCTTTAGCGGCCTCTTTGTTATTGTTAAGTGATGCGACGATGCCGATAATGACCAAGAAAATTATGACGTAAAATATTGCGTTTCTAAAAAACCTGTTCATTCCTTACCTCCTCCCACGTAAGAAAGTCGACTTATGGCTTTCTAATCATGTACAAAAGCGCAGTTCGTTACTCGACCGGACTCTTTCCCTGATTCCAAAAACTCATCCGCTGTCTACCTCTCACGAAGATCTTCTATTATAATATTTTTCCTTTTAAATAGGTCTAAAAAACTAAGATTAATGATAGCATACCGACTATCAATTTCCTACTATTTTGCATGGTTGACATGATTTTTATACCCTATTATTTACTATTTATTCTACTAAAAATAAAATAGTTTATGCAAACAAATTTAATTACTGTATACTTCCGGTTTTAGAACGCCGATGTATGGCAAATTCCGGTATTTTTCCGCATAGTCCAAGCCGTATCCAACGACAAATTCATTCGGAACGATAAAGCCGACATAGTCCGCTTCGATATCAACATTGCGGCCTTCTGGTTTATCAAGTAATGTAACTAATTTGACAGATTTAGCACGACGGTATTTAATCAAGTCTACCAAATAACTAAGTGTGCGGCCACTATCAATAATATCTTCTACAATCAGTACATCACGACCATCTACAGACGTATTCAAGTCTTTGATGATTTTTACTTCTCCTGAGGAAACCATCCCATTGCCGTAGCTAGAAACATCCATGAAGTCCATTTCCAGATAAGTATCGACTCGTTTGATCAAATCCGTCATAAAAGGCGTTGCACCTTTTAGTACCCCAATGACAAGAGGATTACGACCATCATATTCATTCGTAAGCTCTGCACCTAGTTCACGGATTTTTTCCTGCAATTCTTCTTCACTAATCAGCACTTTTTGAATATCATTATGCATGCTTTTATTTCCTCCTAAATTTCTGTTGTACCTGATTATATATTGCTTTTCCACACGACTTGCTGCCACATCATAGTTTGATTTTTTTACCCCCGGGATCCATAGGATTTCGCCTGTAGCATCAGTTATTACCGGTAACTGATCCCGTTCATATTTAGGGATTTTGGCATCAATAAAAATATCTTTCAATTTTTTTGTCCCGCCAGTTCCTTTTAGCTTTAGTCGATCTCCCGGCATACGACTGCGAATAATCAGCGGCAACTGTATATCTGCCGCACTGACAATGATACCATCAAGCCCAGCAGTCTGAACAACTGAACTTTTTTGCTTCATTCGCAGTTCCGATTCATCGAACAATCGGACGCGATCCCCTGGCACCATCTGATAGTAAAATTCATTTGAAACGGGGGCTTTTTTCTCGAAAAAGCAGTGTAGTTGCTCATATGAACGCCGGATAATCAGTCCTTTTGAAAGATGTAATTCAGCAGACGGATTATTGCGGTGAATTATTTCTAAAATCTGATACTGTTGATGTGAAGTGATTTCTTTCGGCATGTCTTTGTACAGATATTTTAATAGTAAATGAATTACACGTCGTTGTAAAGGTATCCCTTCATTTTTCAGATTCTCAACGGATACGTCCACGCATTCATCACCTAATGAACAAAATTGCTCGAAAAGTTGTTTTGCCATTTCTTCCAAAAATTCAAAATCAGCCCTAGATTCTTCAGAAAATCGAGTAAAATGCTCATGGACAGCTGGATTTTCTTTTTGTAAAAACGGCAGAATCTCTGCGCGATATCGATTGCGCGTAAAACGGAGATCCTGATTAGAGACATCTGCACAATAACTGATCTGTTCCTTCTCGCAATAAGCCAGAATGTTAGCTTTCGTCTCTGCAAGCATTGGCCGCACGACTTGTCCTGATGCTATCGAACGATATGGTGCCATTCCAGACCAGCCAGTACTAGAACTGCCACGTACAAGACGCATCAAAATCGTTTCAATTTGATCATCTGCATGATGCGCCAGTACTAACTTGTTATAACCTTGTTCCTGCATTACTTTTTTAAATTGCTGGTATCTCGCTTGTCTCGCAGCTTCTTCAATGCCGATCTTTTGCTCAGCTGCTAATTGCCCGACCGGGATATCCGCCCTGATAAATGGCAATGCATAATGAGCGACCATTTTAGCAACATGGACAGCTTCTTCTTGCGACTCAGCTCGCAGCATGTGGTTGATATGGACGACTGCTGCTTGGTCTTGCTCGGCAAAGCCATTTTTTACCAAAAAATGCAGCAATGCCAAAGAATCCGCTCCACCAGACACCGCAATAAGCAGCTTGTCATCGGAACGAATCAACTCATTTTTCTTTATGTATCTGACAATTCGCTTTTCAAAATCGTCCATGTAGGAAACCCTTCTTTAAAATTCTTGGTAAAAATAAGGATGGGAGCTGCCAATCAGATTACTTCTGAATCAGCTTTCCCACCCTATCTTTAATGGTCAATTATCAGCCGCGTCTTGCGCCGCGTCCGCCACGTTTGGATTCTGTTTGACGTTTCAAAGTTGATAGCCGATCTTCACTATCTTTAAGGAATTTCGACATTTTATCTTCAAAATTTTCAACGGTTTTCTTGTTGTTTGCCGGTTTATTGTATTTTGGTTTGCGATCATAATGACGCTCACGTTCAGGACGGTCTACAGCTTTACGAATAGACAGACCGATTTTTCCGTCATCCCCAACGTTCATGACTTTAACTGTCACTTCATCGCCTACTGTCAAGATATCATTAATATCTTTCACATAGTTATCCGCAACCTCACTGATATGGACAAGCCCTGTCTTGCCGCCTTCCAACTCAACAAACGCACCAAAATTGGTAATCCCAGTAACTTTCCCTTGTAACTTGTTGCCTACTTCGATCGACATAAAAAAAAGCTTCCTCCTTAAAAATCACTCTACAGCTTAATTATAGCTATAATAAAAAGAGTGTCAAACAGTCAAACTTGAGAAAAGCCGATTTCTCAGGCTTGTCAGTTAGACGACTCTTTCTTATTCTTATCTTCACTTGGTGTGTTGAAAATAATTTCGCCATCTTTGCTTAGATAGTATTCACTTCTAGCTAATTTGGCTATGTAATCATCATCTTGCAGTTTAGTGATCGAACTCTTCAGTTCAGTCTCCTCTTTTTTCATGTCTGCAAGCTCTTTATCTGCCTTTACTTTCTGTTCTTCTTTTTCTCTTAAAACCAGGGCCTGTTTCGTATAAGCATAGGTGATGCCACCCCCGACAACAAGTAAAATAACAGCTAACATCATTAGTCTCCGAGCTAAAGCAACGCGACGACGATTTCTGGTTTTTTTCATTGTCTGGGTGTCTTGAACATAACGATTTTGCATCTTGGCTACTTTCGTTTTTTCTTTTCTCATCTATCGCTCCTCCTTTAACTCATGAATTATTGTTAAAAAGTGGCAGATAAAAATGGGTCCATAACAAGATAATAGCAATATTTTGCTTGTTTGTCCATTGTCATCTGGAATTTTTAACATTTTTTTCTTGACAATTTCGTGAAGATAGTTTTACAGGTTCTTTTTCAACTAAAAAAACACCTGTACAGATTGGCAAAACTTGCTGCCGCCAATCCATACAGGCGCTTTTTATTCTTGACCGTTTCGTTCTTCACGAATAATCGTATACATCTCGCCTGCTTGCTCTTTTCGTGCATTTTCTTCTAAACGTTCGATTTTCGCTGTCACTGTTTTGGGTCCGAAGCGAATAACCAGTTCATCGCCTACTTTGACATTGGTGCCAGGTTTTGCTACCGAACCATTAACTTCAATCCGGCCTTTTTCAGCGACTTCTTTCGCAACCGTGCGTCGTTTGATTAATCGAGAAACTTTTAAAAATTTATCTAATCTCATTGTAGCAGCCATTTACTTTACCTACTTTCTATTTTTTCTTGCAACCATTTTACTAATCGTTAATAATTTTGAACCGAATGGCAGGAAAACAAAATCCTTGGGCCCCAATAGTCGATAACGCAAAGCAAAAACGAGAAACACTATCCCGCCTAAAAGCGCACTGACAAGCGCTTGAAAACTGCTTCCAAGCCGTGATGTCATCGGTGCCACGATTTCCCACAAACACGGGATAATCACCATAAAAGCAAGCGCCCCTATTAAACGTGCAAGCTGCGACCATTCAACAATCGGCATGCGCACATTCCGCTTAAGCGCATAGAAACATAGAAACAAGATGACACCGAGCCCGATACAGGTTGCCACAGAGGCTCCTGCTGTCCCCATTTTGGGAATAAGCAAATCGTTCATTATCATTTTGACAACGACTCCAATAGCCACTGCAACCGCTGGAACTTCAATTTTGCCAAACCCTTGTAGAATGCTGCTGATCATAATAATAAGCGAGCTTAGAAAAACAGCTGGCATGAAAAGCTGCAAAACAAGCGTGCCATCACTTGTTTCAAAGAGCATTTGGTTGAGCGGTCGCATAATGACGATCAATCCGACCGTTTCAGCTCCGGCAATGATCATTGTTAACTTTAGTGCCAATGTGACCGAACGGCGCAATTGGCTTTTTTGTCGATGGACACGTGCCGAGGTGATCATAGGAACAAGCGCCAATGCCAAACCTGTCGAGACGACTAGACCTAACTGAACAATCGGCTGCCCCCTATCGTAGACCCCTTTCAGTGATTTTGCCAGCATATCCGGTATACCATTTTCGACCATCAGACGATAGACCTGAAAAGAATCGACTAGTTGGAATAAAATGAGCATCGCGCTGACTGTGCAGATCGCCAGGCTCTGCTTTAAAAATTGTCGACCAATGCCTCTTTTTTCGCGTTTAGCAGGGAAGGTGCCCCATACCTTAAAACCGCCTGATCGAAGATTCACCTTATAGAAATGACGCAAGATCCAAAGCGCTGCCGTTCCACCAAAAATCGCACCACTCATGGCGAGTGCACCTGTCGTATACAGATTGAACCCTGCTGCCGTCCCAATGCCTGCACCAATGATAATGATGGCTACTCGAATTGTCTGCTCGACAGTCTGAGAAATGGCTGTTGGGATCATTTTTTCCTGTCCTTGGAAGTAGCCGCGTAAAAACGAAAGCTGTGGCGTAAGCAGGAAAACAAAACTGATGATCCGGATCAGTTCAGAAAGCCCGGGATCTCCCATCATTACTGCGATCCAGCCAGCAAAAATGAAGAACAGGACGAAGCAGCTATAGGAAATGATTTTCAACATCCTGTAAACAGCCTGCAAAATGATGCGTTGTTTGCGCGGATCACCTTGAGCCTCTGCCAGCATTTTAGAGATCACGACTGGGAAACCACCAAGTGCAAGCGTCATGGCGATTCCATAAATCGGATATACTTGCTGGAAAATATAGAAGCCGACATCCCCCACCATATTCTGAAACGGGACACGGTAAACAGCACTCAATATTTTAGAGATTAACGAAGCGACTGTAAGCCACATCGCACCGCGCATTAAGTTTTTGATTGATCGTTCTGACATGCTTGTGCCCGCCTTTCTGCTAACTTGGCAAAACAGGCCCTTTTTATGATTCGGTTTCTGCCGGTACTGTTTCTTTTAGAGCTCCTTGTAATTTTTCAACAAGTGATTTCACATTGAATAGCCATTCATGGAGTTGCTTGTTTTGGATATTCATTGTCAGTTTCAATTGCGCACCTTCCATACCAACGCCGACTTGCCGACCGAATTCTCCAATCAACTGCATCACGATATCCCCACGAATACCGTTCGTTCCCTTTTCTGAAAATAGAATGATTAATTTATTTTTCTCTTGTTTGATCAGTTCAATACCTACCTTGATGGCGCCTACTTTCAGCTCCGTCACATTGAACAGATACTCAACTTCTTCTGGATATTCGCCGAAACGGTCGATCATATCCCGCTGTAATTCTTCCACTTCTTCGGCTTCCATCACATTGCGGAACCGTTTGTACATCTCAATTTTTTGTCTGCCATCTGAAATATAATATTCTGGAATATAAGCATCTACTTGAATATCAATTTCTACTGGCGCGACAGGATCTTCTTCTTTATGCGGTCTTCTTTCTTCGATGGCTTCTTTCAGCATCTGTGAATACAAATCAAAACCGACCGAATCGATAAAGCCGTGCTGCTGCGCCCCTAGAATATTACCAGCCCCACGGATGGAGAGGTCTCGCATAGCAATTTTAAAACCGGAACCCAGTTCGGTAAATTCTTTGATTGCCTGCAGCCGCTTTTCAGCTTCCTCACGAAGGATCTTATCTTTCTGATACATGAAATAGGCATACGCGATTCGATTCCACCGACCTACACGACCTCGAAGCTGATAAAGTTGAGACAAGCCCATATGATCAGCATCCTGAACAAACAGCGTATTGACATTGGGAATATCAACGCCTGTTTCAATGATCGTCGTCGTCACAAGCACATCAAACTCCCCTTCAAGGAAACTCAGAATGACGGATTCTAGCTCAGTTTCTGTCATCTGACCATGAGCTACTGCAACGCGTGCATCTGGTACAAGTGCTGAGATCTCATCGGCCTTTTGCACGATCGTCTCTACTCGATTATACAAATAATAAACTTGTCCGTCACGTGCCAGCTCACGTTCGATGGCCTCGCGGATAAGCACATTGTTACGCTCCGTTACATAGGTTTGGACTGGAAAGCGATTAGCAGGAGGTGTTTCAATAACCGAAAGATCTCGAACGCCGAGCATCGACATATGAAGCGTCCGCGGAATCGGGGTCGCGGTCAAAGTCAATACATCAATTTTAGAACGAATCTGCTTGATTTTTTCCTTGTGTGTAACCCCAAAACGCTGCTCTTCGTCTACAATCAGAAACCCGAGATCATGATAAACTACATCTTTCGAAAGAAGTCGATGCGTCCCAACCACAATGTCGAGCGTCCCATTTTTCAGACCTGCAATGGTTTCGTTTTGCTGCTTACGCGTCCTAAATCGGCTTAGCAGGCCAAGATTCACTGGAAAGCCTTCAAACCGTTCCTTCATCGTTTCAAAATGCTGCTGCGCCAAAATGGTCGTCGGTACCAAAAAGGCTACCTGTTTACCATCCATCACAGCTTTAAATGCAGCCCGAAGCGCCACTTCTGTTTTCCCATAACCAACATCACCGACAAGTAGCCGATCCATCGGGCGAACACGTTCCATATCTTTTTTGATCTCACTGATCGAACGCAGCTGGTCGTCTGTTTCCTGATACGGAAAGGCTTGTTCAAATTCGCGCTGCATCTCACCATCCGGGCTAAATGAAAAACCGCGTTCTGCTTCACGTTCCGCATATAGTTTAATCAAATCATCTGCAATGTCCTGCACGGAACTTTTGACCTTCGTTTTAACACGTTTCCATTCCGCACCGCCCAATTTATTCAGTCTAGGCGCCTTGCCCTCTGCTCCGACATATTTTTGCACAAGATCGAGCTGCTCCACCGGAATGAATAATTTATCCTCACCTTGATAGACAAGCAGCAGGTAATCTTTGTGTACACCACTGATTTCTAGCGTTTCCATACCTACATAACGTGCAATCCCGTGATTGACATGTACAACATAGTCACCCACTTTCAGCTCCGAATAGCTCTGAATCCGTTCGGCATTGGAAAGCTTTTGCCGTTTTTTATTTTTTTTAGGCATCTTCTTATTAAAAAGTTCTGTTTCACTTATGATGGCTACTTTAGCAAGCGGTAATTCAAAGCCGTTTTGGAAGGAACCGATCACAAACTGTACCACGCCATATTTGGGTACATCCCGCTCATTTTTCAAGATGATACTTTCCATCTCATAATCCGCAAGGGTCTGTTGCATCTTTTGCGCTCTCTCAACAGACGGAGCCAGAAGTACCACCGCATAATTATTTTTATGCCAACTTTCAAGTTCTGTTTTAAGAACATTCATCTGACCATGAAATTGCTGCATTTGTTTGTACACCAGATTGGTCGTTTTGGTGACGCGCATACTGGCCATCGCTTTTTGGAAAAGAGACAAATAAATTTTAGAGAGTTTATTTTCTTCCAGCATTTTTTTAAAGTCATGACTAAGCGAACTTTCCCGTACCATCTCCAGACGACTCAGCATTTCTGTCTGCCATTCCGCCTCTTCACGTTCAAGTCGTTCTTCCGTTTCTTGAATACGGGCAAACTCATCAAAAATCAATACTGTTTCCTTCGACAAATAATCAAATAAAGAGGCCGATTCGGCATAAGCAAAACCTATATACTTGAAAAACATATCTGGTTTCACGCCCGAACGGAGCAATTCTAAATCCGGTTCCATATTTTCGACTAAATTCTGTTTATCGCTTTCGACTTTCATCTGGTTGAGTGTTTCTGCCATTTGTTTTTCAAGCCGGTGAACAACACCAGGAAAGTCTGCTTCTTCCAGTAAAATTTCGGTGGCTGGTAAAATTTGGAAAGATTCCACCTTACTAAGCGATCGCTGTGTTTCGACATCAAAATAACGCATCGAGTCGATTTCTGTATCAAAAAGGTCCAAACGAATTGGATATTCTTCTGTAATCGGATAAATATCAATGATCCCACCGCGAACGCTAAACTCTCCTGGTGTATTAACCATACCAGTCAAATTATAGCCCATGGTAACCAGATCCTGTTTGAGCTTTTCTGGATCTATTTCATCACCTAGTGTCAGCGCTAGATTATACTTTTCCCACAAAGAAACAGGCGGTAAAATTTTGCGTAAACCAGCAATAGGCACAATGACCACGCCAGGCTGATGGGACTGCAAGAATTGTAGAGCCTCTACACGCTGCCCTCTGAGTTCAGGGCTAGATACGCTGAGTTCTGAGGAAATCAGTTCATCTGCTGGATATAAAAACAACCGATCACTATCCATCAAAGAAACTAGATCATCATATAATTTTTGGGCATGATAGAGATTATGCGTCACAAGGAGAACCGGACGATTTGTCCCCCCCTGCACAACACTCGTGAAAAGTGCCCGTGCCGAACCCGAGAGCCCCGTAACAAGTTGCGTTTCTTTCTTTCTATCTAGGGCATCTAAAATGCCGCGAATATCTTTTTGTCCATAAACTAATTCCTGTAAGCCTTTCAAAATCCACCATCTCTTTTCTTCCATATTTATTCAGAAAATTCCTTCTAATAGCCACATGCAACAATCGTATGCCTAAAAGCGCCGCCTCATATGGCCGCGCCTTGCTTAGCATACTCAATTATAGCGATTCATGACCTCTAGAAACGGAATTTCGGCAAAATCTTCTATTGCGGTCGCACTCTGTTTGATTGCTTCAATAATCGTTGGCTGATCAGCTTTCGGGAAATCCCCTAAAACATAATGAATGATTTCACCACTAGTCGGTCGGTCGATCCCAACACGAATTCGATTAAAATCTTGAGTTTTCAAATGCTGAATGATCGACTTCATTCCATTATGTCCGCCTGCACTACCTTTTGCCCGTAGACGAATCCGACCTACAGGAAGATCCAAATCATCGTAAACAACCACGATGTCTTCTATTTGAATATCATAATAATCCATGAGTGGCCGGACACATTCGCCTGATGCATTCATAAACGTAAGCGGCTTTACTAAGAGTATCTTTTCGCCATTTATATTCAGCTGGCTGACCATCCCGTTAAACTTGGTTTTCTTCCAAGGTGTCTGGTATCGAAAGCTTAGCTCATCAACCACCATAAAACCAACATTATGGCGGGTTCGTTCGTATTTTTTACCCGGATTACCGAGTCCTACAATCATTTTCATATTTGTTCCCCTCAACGAATTAAACCACTTCGCGATGGAACTGGTTTTTTAAGATTATTGTTTTTTTGATTATAACACGGTTTAGCTAGATATTAAAGTTGAAGATTTTCCCCCAGAAAAAACAGCGGTAAAGAATACCGCCGTTTTGTTATACTTTTATATAGCCATAGCCCTCTGCCTGACGTTCCACCACTTCCAAGATCCCATTCGGAACGATTTCAATCATTGGCGGCAAATCTTCTGCATATAAATGATTAGCTGCTAATGAATTACAGCATGCAATAAACTCTACTCTTTCAGCAAACGCTTCCAAGAATTTCCGCTCATCTTCCTCATAATATTTCTTCACAGCGCCGCCGTTCGCAACTACAGTGATCGTTCCGTCAAACTCAGCTTTAGTCAGATTTTTGATATTGCTTCGCAGCATTGGAAAACGTTCTGCATCATTGATATGTAATAAAATATTCATCTGTCTTTCGCCTCCAGCTTATCATTTTTTAAAAAGTGCAGCAGAAAAATCTACTGCACTTTCAAGTTATTTATTTCACTGGTTCTTCATCACTGCCATGAGCAGCTTCAGGTTCCGGAGCATCTGTATCTGGTTCAACCTCTTCCACGCGAGGAGCTGCTACTGTCACCAAAACTTCTTCTGGCTCTGTTTTAATTTCATAATCACCATTTTCAGGCAGATCGCTCACAGAAAGAGCATCGCCAATTGCTAAATCAGAAATATCCACTTCGATTGCTTCAGGTAGCTGGTCTGGTGTAGCAGTCACAGTCAATTCATACAATACTTGTTGCAGAACGCCGCCTTCTTTAACGCCTTTAGCTTCTCCTATAAGGTCAACTCGAACTTCTGCATCAACTTCTTCTTTCATATTTACGGCTAAAAGATCCACATGGATTAACTGATCTTTTAACGAATCAATTTGATATTGATGAAGCAGTACATTTAATTTTTTTCCGTCAATCGTAATGGAAAAAACTGCATTACGTCCGTGTTCCCGAACAGCTTTAATCAGTTCTAGCGCATCGACAGAAACAGGGATATTCTCTGCTTGATATCCGTAGATAATTGCGGGTATACGTCCGGCTTCCCGAACCTGAGTCGTACTAGAATGTTGCTTCGTATCTCTTTTCTGGACTTCTAACGTTGTTGCCATAAAAAATCACTCCACTCATTCATTTTGTATTCTTCTACAATAATCTTCTTTACCCTGCGAAATAAAATCAAAACAAGCTATGTTTATTTTTCAGGATAAAAGGTAAACAGAAATTAGTGTAACATCCTCATGTTGATATCTCTATTTTAGCGCAAAAATTCTCTTTTCTCAAAAAATACCCTGTAAACCAGCCGCCATCTCTTACAGCTAATCAGCGTCAAACTGTATCACCAAGAAAACATCTTTTTTATATAACAAAAATCAAAATATAAGTCGTTCAATGCTTCACAAACAGAAATAACGTGTTATACTGTACTAGTAGAAAGTTTTAAAAGGAGGAATTTTATTATGAAAGACCATCAAAAAATTATCCTAGTCGGCGATGGAGCAGTTGGTTCCAGCTACGCCTTTGCGTGTGTCAATTTAAGTATCGGTCAAGAATTCGGCATTATTGACATCGATAAAGACAGAACGATCGGAGACGCCATTGACCTTAGCCACGCAGTTCCTTTTTCTACACCTAAGAAGATTTACTCCGCAAATTACAGCGACTGCCATGATGCTGACTTGGTTGTCATTACAGCTGGTACAGCACAAAAACCAGGAGAAACCCGCCTGGATCTTGTCAATCGCAATATCAAAATTATGAAAGGCATCGTTGACGAAATTATGGCGAGTGGATTCGATGGTATTTTCCTAATCGCATCTAATCCGGTCGATATTCTCACCTATGCTACTTGGAAATTTTCCGGGTTGCCAAAAGAACGCGTGATCGGTTCAGGCACAAGCCTCGACACCGCACGATTCAGAATGTCGATCGCCGACTATCTGAAAGTCGATGCTCGAAATGTCCATGGTTACATCCTTGGCGAACATGGTGATACAGAATTCCCTGCTTGGAGCCATACAACAGTCGGCGGCCTGCCCATTACTGAATGGATCAATGAAAATGAGCAAGGCGCGATGGATACTATCTTCATCAGCGTGCGTGATGCCGCTTATGAGATCATCAATAAAAAAGGCGCTACTTTTTATGGGATAGCAGCTGCACTTGCCCGCATAACCAAAGCCATTCTCAATAACGAAAATGCAATCTTGCCGCTGTCCGTTTATTTAGATGGACATTATGGACAAAAAGATATTTATATCGGCGCTCCGGCAGTGATTAACCGTCAAGGTGTCCGCCACATTGTCGAAATGAATTTGACGGATAAGGAGAAAGAACAAATGGATCAATCCGCTTCTACATTGAAAGAGGTCTTGCATAACGCAATGAAAGAAGTCGAATAAGTCATGCGAAAACGGCACCTTGACAAAACGGGTGCCGTTTTTTACATATCTTCATTGACGTTTCATAGTTTTTCCATGTATGATGAAGAAAATAAAAGCTGGAGGAATGAACAAATGATTACTACCACTTCCCCTAATATCGAAGGTCATCAGATCGTCGAGTATAAAAAAATCGTTTTCGGCGAGGTCATTACGGGCGTCAATTTTGTCAAAGATATCGGTGCCGGGTTGCGCAATATCTTTGGTGGACGTTCGCAAGGCTATGAGGATGAATTGATCCAAGCGCGTGAAGAAGCCATTCAGGAGATGCAGTCTCGTGCCGAACAGATCGGTGCCAACGCCATTATCGGTGTCGATATTGACTATGAGGTTCTCGGAGCTGATAACGGTATGTTGATGGTTACCGCATCGGGAACAGCCGTCGTGGTCGAAACACACGATTATTAATAACAAAGTAAATCCGCCAATTTTTTGACTTTTTGGCGGATTTTCTATTTAAAAAAGAGAACCAAAAGTTGCCTTGGACCACTACTCGTCCGACCAGCCATTTTTTGGTTCTCTTTCGTATCAAATTCTATTCAAACAATGAGCTTACTGATTCATTTTTATGAACGCGAACAATGGCCTCACCAAGCAATGGGGCTACAGATAGTTGCTCCATTTTATCGATCCATTTATCTTCCGGAAGCGCAATTGAATTCGTAACGACTAATTTCTCAATCGGCGATTCATCAATTCGTTGCATCGCTGGACCAGAAAGTACTGGATGTGAACAACAAGCATAAACTTTTGTCGCTCCCGCTTCTTTCAGCGCTTTAGCCGCAAGCGTGATTGTACCGGCTGTGTCAATGATATCATCAATCAGAATGCATACTTTTCCTTCCACATTCCCTACAATATTCATTACTTCCGCAACATTGGGACGTGGACGACGTTTGTCAATAATCGCAATTGGCGTTTTGAGACGATCCGCCATCTTACGGGCACGTGTCACACCGCCGTGATCTGGCGAAACAACTACCAAATCATCCCCTAAGTGGCGTTCACTGAAATAGTCACTCAACAAACGAACCGCATTCAAATGGTCGATCGGAATATCAAAGAATCCCTGAATTTGCGGTGCATGCATATCCAGCGTAATCATACGTGTAGCACCAGCTGTTTCAATCAAGTTCGCCACAAGCTTCGCCGTGATGGGTTCACGACTTCTTGCTTTACGATCTTGCCGTGCATAGCCGTAATAAGGCATTACAATATTAATTGTTGCAGCAGAAGCTCTCTTCAGCGCATCGATCATGATCAAAAGTTCCATTAAATTCTGGTTGACTGGATTGCTCGTCGATTGCACGACATAAACATGGCAACCACGAATACTTTCTTCGATGTTGATTTGGATTTCACCATCACTAAAATGAGTAACACTCGACTTTCCTAACTCGATCCCTACTTCGTGCGCAATTTCTTCTGCTAACGCCCGGTTTGAATTCAGTGAGAAAATCTTTAACTTTGGATCAAAATAATCGTTTGACATAATCAGCCTCCACATTTATTATAAAATATTTTTAAATACCCCTGTTGGAGATATCATTTACCCACATTCAAATTCTTGATATAGCCCTCTTTATTAACTTGCCGTGCACGAGCAATTGCCATTGCTTCTTCTGGTACGTCCTCTGTAATGGTAGAACCTGCAGCAATATAGGTATTACTGTGGATCGTGACTGGTGCAACTAGATTAGAATTGCATCCCACGAAGACATTATCGCCAATAACGGTTTTAAACTTGTCCTTACCGTCATAATTGACTGCAATCGAACCACAGCCAACATTGACATTTTGGCCGATTTCAGCATCACCCATATAGATAAAGTGCGGTAGTTTGGTTCCTTTGCCAACGGTCGCTTTTTTCGTTTCGACATAATTGCCTATTTTCACTTTGTCATGGATAACAGATTCAGGACGCAAGTGCGCATATGGACCGATTTGAACATCGTCACCAACTGAGCTCTCCTCAATCGCTGAACTCCGTACATAGACACGATCACCAATTTCAGCATGATTGAAGTCTGAACCGCTTGTGATGACACAGTCCGAGCCGATTCGCGTCCGTCCTCGCAAGGTCACTCCTGGTTCAATCACTGTATCCTGACCGATTTCTACATCCACATCAATATACGTGTGCGCAGGATCAATCAGCGTCACACCATTACGCATATGTGCTTCATTAATCCGAGCACGCATGATGCGTCCGGCTTCAGCAAGCGCCACCCGATCATTCACACCAAGTGATTCTTCAAAATTCTCCATTCGATAAGCTGCAACGACTTCATCTTCACTTTTCAAAATTTTAATGACGTCTGGCAAGTAATATTCCCCTTGCGCATTATCATTCGAAACCTTCGCCAAAGCTGCAAAAAGCGAACGGTTGTCAAAACAATAGGTCCCTGTATTGATTTCTGTAATGCGTCGTTCTTTTTCCGATGCATCTTTATGTTCCACGATTTTTTCAACGATCCCCAAATCATCACGAACGATTCGCCCGTAACCTGTCGGATCAGCGACCGTCGTCGTCAAAATCGTTGCTTTAGCTCGTTTTTCATGATGATATTTCATGAGCGCAGCCATCGTCGAACTTTGGATAAGCGGTGTATCCCCACAAACCACTAATGTTACACCGTCCAGATTCTCCAGAAGATCTTTTGCCTGCAATACAGCGTGGGCAGTTCCCAGCTGTTCCGCCTGCATAACAAAATCGCTTTTCCCTTGCAGATGTTCCTTTACTTTTTCAGCCCCATGACCTACTACAGTAACAATTTTAGTAACTTCCAGTTTTTCAATCTCGCCGACTACATGTTCAACCATTGGTTTACCACAGACTGGATGCAGAACTTTATAAAGCTTGGACTTCATTCGTGTACCTTGACCGGCAGCAAGAACAATTGTATATTGATTCGACATAAAAGACCCCCCAGTCTACTTTTAAATATCAATAAAAAGGATACCTCAAACAGCTTGACTTTTCAAGATGAATTCAGCGATGCCAAATTCTTCATCATAAAAAAACTTTACCTGTCATTTCATTAGGTAAAGTGCCGCTATTTAGTATGAAATTTGGGTACAGTTGACCCTAAGAAGCTCTTGCCTTCACTATTCAAAAAGTGCACTTCCATGTATGCCAACATGCTGCCCCTCCTTAACTTTTCGTTCCTTTTGATTATACCATAGACCGAAAAGGAAAGACAACCAAATCCGAGTTATACGCTCGTTTTATTCATATGTACATCAGAAACATCCCTCGTGCCACTTCTGCTTGCCAACAAAAAAGCGCGAAAGGCTTTTCCCCTCGCGCGCTTCGTACTTTTTCATTATTCAGCAGAAACGGACTCTGACTCTTCTGCGTTCGCTTCTTCTTCGCCAACACGTTCATATTCAGCCAAGACAACTTCTTGGATTTTCCCACGTGTATCAGAATTGATTGGGTGAGCGATATCACGGAACTCGCCGTCAACACCACGTTTTGAAGGCATTGCTACGAATAAACCGTTATTGCCGTCAATAACACGAATGTCATGAACAACAAATTCATCATCCAAAGTGATTGAGGCGATTGCTCTCATTCTTCCATCAGTTTCTACTCGGCGTAATCTCACATCTGTTACTTGCATTTCCGTCACTCCTTATCCCATTTGCCCCTTTTCAAAAAGGATAGCTTTGTCTCCGGTAGCAGAATCAGGTTCTCCCTTTCTGTTCCGTTTCCACATGCCGTTCCTCGTACAAGGGAAATTTTTAATTATTCTTCTACGACTGATTCGTCAGCAGAAGCCTCTTCCTCTGTAGCTGGTTCGTCCGCTACTTCATAAGCTGCAAGTACTGCTTCTTGAACCTTTGCACGTGTTTCCGAATTGATCGGGTGCGCAATGTCACGAAACTCACCTTCTGGCGTACGTTTACTTGGCATTGCCACAAAAAGTCCGTCATTCCCTTCGATAACTCGAATATCATGTACGACAAACTCCCCATCAATTGTGATTGAAGAAATTGCTTTCATTCTTCCATCTGTCTCAACACGACGTAATCTCACATCTGTAATTTCCATTTCCTTCACCACCTTATTCTAGTTGCGCTGCTTAAATCAATTCAGTTCACATGCAACAAAAGTAGACTTAAAAATCAGCTAGTAAGAAATCGAGATCATTTCCACCTTATATCTCTTTTCCCTTAAAGCTATCATAATAAAAAAAACTAAATTTGACAACTTTGTGAATTCGTATTTAAAAATAGTTTTTTTTACCAGAAAACTATTGACATGGATACAAAGGGTTAAAATTGTACAAGTTTTGTACACATTATTTTTTAGCTGTTTCCTCAATGGACAAAATTTAAATTGTTGGAGAAACTATATATACATCCACATAAACATCTGTTTGTCCAACTAAACAAGTTTAAAGTTATTATTCTATATGAAAAGTGTGTACAACAGATAGTAATTTACTTGGTTTTATTTTATTACAAAAACCATTCCCTTTGTATCTTTTTCATTTTCATCAGTTTGTTTGAAACCATTGAGATAACTTGCTTTCAGATGTAACTAGTCTCTATTTTCCCTGATATTCATTTTTTACAACTGCTTTATGTAACAAAAACATTAAAAAGATGTAACATTACATGTTTTATTATAATATTTAAATTTTAACAACTAATCACGTGAAAAAATACTCACATTATTCCGCTATCAACTTTAGCATATTCAAGAAAAAGACGCAATCAAATTAGAAAAAACCCATCCTCAAAACTTGTTAAAGATGGGCTTTCATCAATTATTCCGAACGAAGTGCATCGATAGGACGCAATTTAGATGCTTTATTAGCTGGAGCAATCCCAAAAATGATTCCGATGCACAGCGAGAATACGAACGAGAAGATAATCGTTCCAGCTGTCACACCTGACGGGATATCGGCAACATTCCCAAAGATAACCGCTCCACTAACACCGATTGCAATCCCGATGAGTCCACCGAATACACTTATGACAACGGATTCGATCAAGAACTGCATGAGGATCGCACGTTTTTTAGCTCCCAGCGCTTTACGAATACCGATTTCACGCGTTCGCTCGCTGACCGAAACAAGCATAATGTTCATGATACCTATACCGCCAACCACGAGTGAGATCGCAGCAATGGCTCCTAATGCCGTTGTCAAAGTAGAACTGATGGTATTGAAGGCATCCAGAATTTCTTGCTGATTAATCACTTGATACGATGGTCCTAATTGATTATTTGACGAGGCATTTGCATTGTCAGTTTCATTAAACTTAATAGCCAAACGGGATTCCAATGTATTCACAACAAAGTCCACGTCTTCTGCACTTTTCGTTTCTAAATAGATACTTTGGATCCCTGTATCTTTTAAAAGACGCTGCGCTGATTGAATCGGGATGAAAATCTGATCATCACTAGATCCCATCATGGAGGCACCCTTTTCTTCTAACACACCGACTACTTTATAAGGCATGCCATTCAAACGAATCGTTTTACCGATTGGATCGGAAAAACCAAATAAATCACTTGCAGTACCAGAACCAATGACTGCAACTTTTTGGCTATATTCAATATCCATCGGTAGCAAAAAGCGTCCCTCTGCTAATTCCAAACTGCGCGCTTTTTGATACTGGTCATTTGTACCAATGACTTTGAGATTTTTTGACTGATAATCATAAGTGGCATTAACTTGACCTGAAAGCTCTGGTGAAACACTCTTGACACCGTCAATTGTTTGGTACTTCATGACTTCATCATAAGAGAACTGATTATTAGGATCTGTCGAATAGTTCATGACTGTAACCAAATTGGAACCGAGATCACCCATTTGGCTGTCCACTTCTTGCGTAACACCTTTCCCAAGTGAGACTAAAAGAATAACGGATGCGACCCCAATAATAATTCCCAACATTGTCAGGAACGAACGAAGCTTACTGGAACGAAGCTGTTTGAAGGCCATTTTCATACTTTGGAGGACACTCATTTATTTTCCCCCTCATCATAAAGTTTGCCGTCTTGGATGCGAATACTGCGCGTTCCATAAGCTGCAATGTCTAAATCATGCGTAATCATTACGATTGTATTTCCCTGTGCATTAAGTTCCTGTAGAATCCCCATGACCTCACGACCAGTTTTAGAATCAAGCGCACCAGTCGGCTCATCAGCAAGCAGGATTGATGGGCCGGCAGCTAATGCCCGCGCGATCGCCACACGCTGTTGCTGACCTCCGGAAAGCTGTGTTGGTAGATTTTTCTTTTTATCTCCGAGCCCTACTTTTTCCAGACTCTTCAGCGCAACCTTTTCCCGTTTTGAAGCACTGAGTCCAGCATATATCAGTGGCAATTCAACATTTTCCAGCGCACTGAGCTTGGTCAGTAGATTGAATTGCTGGAAAATAAAACCGATTTTTTTATTGCGTATTTCAGATAAACGATTATCATTCAACTTGAACACATCCACGCCATCCAAATGGTAGCTGCCGTCATCTGGCATATCTAAACAGCCGATCATATTCATTAGCGTGGACTTGCCCGAACCGGATGGACCGACGATCGATAGAAATTCACCTTCAGCAACTGCTAAAGAGACATCATCCAGCGCTTTAAATGTTTCACCGCCTAATGTATAAGACTTCGTGATATGTTTTATATCAATTAATGGTGTTGTCAAAACAGCTCCTCCTTTCCGAATGGATTCATTTTAGAATCCTTCTGGGGTGGTGCTTGATTTTTGTGATGGAAGAACGACTTTATCGCCTTTTTCCAGACCTTTGGTAATCTCGATGTTGTCCTCATTGTGAAGTCCTGTTTCAACTGTCACCTTTTTCTTGGTTTGCTTTCCTTTTTTATCCTTTGCAGGAACCATCACATAATAGTTATTGTCATCGTCTTTTTGTACCGCTTCAATCGGAACGTAAAGCGCATCTTGTTTTTCACCGACTAGAATTGATGCATCTGCTGTCATACCGGCTTTCAAATCTGTTGTATCATCAATGGAGATGGTCACGGCAAATGTTGAAACGCCATTTTGAACTTGTCCTTGTTCAGCTATTTCTGTGACTTTACCTTTATATGTTTTACCCGGAAGTGCAGTCACTGAAATGTCGACTTCCTGGTCTTTTTTGATATTTGGAATATCCAGTTCGTCCATCTGTGCTTGGAGAACTAATTTGTCATAATCAGGCATTTGTTGATTTTCAGGCATAATCGCTCCTGTACCAGTTGCTTTGATTTTTAGTTCACCCTGTTTTACTTTCGTTGTGACAGTCTTCTCTTGTTCGACGCTCGTGCTCTCCCCGCCTTTATTCAGTAGGAAAAAGCCTCCGCCAACAATGATCACAATGACAAGCAATGCGATCAACCATTTTATCCATTTCTTCATTTTTTTCCTCCTTCTAGTATATCCTTGACCGTAATTATCAACACACGTTTTGGTGATGATAGGTCTCATTGTACCATAAAAGTTAACTTACCTAACTACTCCTTGAGATGTAACTTTCATAAAAAAACTGCCATAAGAAAGGATATGTGGATTGTCAGAAAATCTGTTGACGATCATATCCATCATTATGACAGGTTGAATCTCTATTTAGCGAAGTAATTACCTTCTACAACTTCGATTTGTTTTTCTTTTACATTCACGTTCTTGATTTTAACGAGCGAAACATAATCATCTACTAATCGTTCCTCGGCATATTCCGATTCTGCCAATACGCCGATACCTACCAGGTTGGCATTAAACTCTTCCAGTAGATTCTTCATGCCATTAATCGTACCGCCAGCTTTCATGAAATCATCTACAACGACAACATTGGCGCCCTCTGCAAGACTTCGTTTGGAAAGCTCCATTTTTTCGATTCGCTTTGTTGAACCGGATACATAATTGATACTTACAGTCGAGCCTTCCGTTACCTTGCTGTCACGCCGAACAATTACAAATGGAACACTCAGATGCTCAGATACTGCTTGCGCAATCGGGATCCCTTTTGTTGCAACTGTCATGATGGCATCAATTGGTTGGTCATTAAATTTGGTTGCCAGTATTTTACCAATCGCTTTTAAAGTAACTGGTTCACCCAACAAATCGGATAAATACAGATAGCCACCTGGCAATAGACGGTTTGGTTCAGCGATGCGGTTGCAAAGCGTGTGGATAAAATCAAGCACATCTGCATTATCAGCCTTTGAGATATACTGAACACCGCCAGCAGCGCCAGGCACAGTCTCTAAGGTTCCGATACCGCGTTCTTCAAACGTCTTTTTGATAATAACAAGGTCTTCGCTAATAGAAGACTTGGCTGATCCGTAACGTTCGGCAAACATGGTCAACGGGACTAATTTTCGCGGATGTGACAACAAGAACTGCGTCATGTCTATCAGACGCTCACTACGACGAATCTTCATACTCTCTCTCCCTTTATTTCCGTATATTGAGAACAAAAATGTTGCTTTTGTACGTATTTTCTTTATTATAAAACGATTCTCCTGCTCTTGACAACTTTTTACTTCTTTAGCAGCTAAATTGTCTACTCCTCACTCTTTTCACTCCACGGGCGAACCAGATAGACCTCATCACAAAAACCGCGAAGTCCATTGCAGATTCGTTTTGCTCGTGAATACTGCTTGACGATAGCAAAAACGGACGGTCCGCTACCGCTCATCAAAGCTGCATCCGCTCCGAAAGCCTGCATCTTCTCTTTGATTTGCTTTACAGCGTCATTTTTTTGAAGCGTGACGCTTTCCAGAACATTTCCTGTGGCTTGGCAAATTTTATCCAAGTCGCCGGTCTCAATCCCGTCCAACATCAGTGTCGTATTCGGATGCTGAACTTCCTGCAGATTCAATTCTTTATAAACAGAAGGCGTAGAAACACTAATGCTCGGCTTGGCTACAACAATCCAACAACTAGGCATTCTTTTGAGTGGCTGGATGATTTCGCCACGCCCCGTCGCCAGCGCTGTGCCCCCATATATACAAAAAGCGATGTCTGATCCGATTGCACCGCTGATCTCAGCCAGCTCTTCTGTGGATAGATTCAATCCCCATAAGATATTCAACCCTTTTAAGGCTGCTGCTGCATCACTACTACCGCCTGCCAGTCCAGCTGATACCGGAATATGCTTATCGACAGTTATTCGAACGCCTTTGTTAATATGAAATTTATCTTTTAAAAGCATTGCAGCTTGATAAATCAGGTTGCGTCTATCCTCTGGAATAAAGTGCGCCTTGACATCCAAAATGATTTCATCTGAGTCAAGCAACTCTAAATACAGCCGATCAGAAAGGTCAATTGTGGCCATGACCATCTCGACCTCGTGGTAGCCGTCTTCACGTTTATAAAGCACATCTAAGGACAGATTGATCTTCGCTGGCGCTTTAATACTCATTTTCATTATTTTTGCCTCCGAGCATCCTATTCAAAATCTCTTTGTATATTCTATCATAAGCAGAAAAAAATAGGTAGCATCGTTCCGAACAGTTTCTGAGACAAAGCAAAAACCGGACCCATATTGGATCCGGCTACATAAATGCTTATAAAGCTAATTCTTTTTGATCATCAGTAAAAACAAGTTCTACTGCATCCGTGAGAATATCCGTATAACTGTAAGATACTCTTTCAAAGTTGTTTTCATCTTGATCAAGCTCAACAATGAAAACCGATGGATAAGTCTCTGCTAAAATACCGCAGCGTTCAATGGTCTTCTTACGCCCACCGTTCGCTCTCAAAGTCAATGCTTTACCTAACTTGGAATCTAAGTTTTGCTTAATACTTGCAATGGTTGTTGGCATTTATTTTCCACCTCACTAATGAATAGTATAACACAGAATGGAAACAAAAGCAAGAAACCAAATATTTTATCAGTTTATGCACCTATCTGTCAACATCTAAGGTCTCTTTTTCACAAAATTATTTTTTAGCAAGGAATTTTTGGAGAAAATTGCTTAACCGCGCAAATTCTTCGATCGAATATGTTTCTCCTCTGCGGGATAGATCCAGTCCGAGTTGCTCCAACTCACTTGTTAGCTGCTCTTTATCCTGTTTTAAAATCGGAAACTTACTGACTAAGTTGTTCCACAAAGTTTTCCGGCGCTGAGCAAAAGCTGAACGGGTCACTTCAAAAAAGAAAGTTTCATCATCTACTTGAGCAGCTGGTTGCGTTCTTCTTTCTAGGTGAATCACTGCTGAATCAACATTAGGCTGCGGCATAAATACTGTTTTGGGAACGATAAAAGCCAGACTTGCCACGCAGTAATACTGAATCGCAATGGACAAGCTCCCATAGTTTTTATTGCCTGGCACCGCACTGATTCGGTCTGCTACTTCTTTTTGTAGCATAAAAGTCATGGATTCAGCGGGAACTTGAGCATGTAAAAGCTGTAAAATGATGGGTGTCGTTACATAATATGGTAAATTGGCTACGATTTTAAGCGGTGCTTCCGGAGTTTCAAATTCAGCTTGGATCACTTCCGGCACGTTGGCTTTTAAGACATCACTGTGCACGATCTTCACATTTGGGTAGGCGGATAATGTGTCCTCCAAAATCGGCAGCAAACGCTGATCAATTTCAAAAGCCACGACCTCTTTAGCAGCTTTTGCCAGCTGTTCTGTTAAAGCTCCGATTCCTGGCCCGATTTCAATTGCATTGTCTGCTGTTGTGATACCTGCCGTTTCAATGATGCGATGCAAAATATTCGTGTCGATCAAAAAATTCTGCCCTAAACTTTTTTTGAACAGAAATCCGTATTTTTTAAGAATTTCGCTCGTTTTTGATGGTGTGGCGATCTCTTTCGTCATCTTTTTCCTCCTGTAGCACTTGCTTCCACGCCGCGCTAAACTTTTCATTTGTAATACCAAACATCTGCAATCGGTTCTCCAACTGCTTCCCATTCATATAGCCGATCTGTAAAAGCTCTCCTAGCCGCTCTCTTCGCTTTTTAGCAGCTGCCCCACCAAGAAGACCTAACTCAATCAATTGTTCATGAGTGATCTCTTGACGCTCCATGCGCTTACTACTAGTG
The DNA here is from genome assembly GCF_913566895.1 of Listeria ilorinensis. GTDB lineage: Bacteria > Bacillota > Bacilli > Lactobacillales > Listeriaceae > Listeria > Listeria ilorinensis. The sequence goes on from NZ_CAJYCN010000010.1 coordinate 28,636, forward strand.
TGGAAGTGAGTCAAGGCTTCTTGGATCGCCTCAACTGATGCATGCTCAACGCCAATGCCCCGCCCGTTTTTCGGTCTAGCATCTGCTTTTTTTAAAAAGGCATGGTGGCACCCAGGTACGGCCTGATCGATTGTTTTTCGAATCTTTTCTCCCGGGAAATCTGGATCAGTAAATATAATCACGCCTCGTTTTACGCTAGCATGACGAATTTGTTCAATTGTTGCCTCATTGATGGCTGAGCCGTTCGTTTCAATCGTATCAGCCGTGACAGCCCGTTTGATGGCAGTCGTATCATCGCGACCTTCTACAACGATAATTTCATGAATAATGGGTTTTATCATTTCACTCGTCCTTTAAAAAATCAGTACTTTCATCATACCACAGAAGTGTACAGGAATAAATATGGCTGAAGTAAGCTCGAACATATAAAAAGCGGCCTGAGTCAAAATCTGGTTTTGACCCAAGCCGTTCTGAATGATTTTATAAAACTTTTACTGTGACGGTTCTTCTGCCCCAAGAGTAACATGAGCCTGCATCATCAAAGTAAACATCAATGATATTTCCTTTAATTGCACCGCCTGTATCCCCGGCAATCGCCACGCCATATCCTTCAACCCATACTTTGGAACCTAGCGGAATCACGCTCGGATCAACAGCTACAACTTTAATACCCGGATTAGCACTCAGGTTGATCCCTGTTGCTGTAGTTCCCCCACCAGAATAAGCTGTAGATTCCATTGTGAATGTTTTACCGCCGCTTGGTGCAGCTGAATCATTAGAATGATTTGCTGATTGTGCAGAAGCTTTTGATGATGAAGATGAAGAAGCTGCAACTGTCTGAACAGCTGATTTTGTACCGCGTGCAATAACTTTATCTTGTTTATCGGAAACATTAGATTCAGAAACGCGATCGCGCTTCACTTCTTTGCCATTCTCATATGTAACATCATATTTCACTTTCTTTTCGCCGTTCTTACCTTCAGTGACGATCTTTTCTTGCCCTTTTTCAAGATTTGCATCGTCCTTATAAACGGTATCAAAAGCAACTTGTTCGACTTTTTCTTCGGATTTTTTATCTACATACGCGACTTCGATATTCATATTCGAAGTTAATTTTGTTTCTTTAGCTGGTGAAACACGATCGTCTCCGTCAGTGGTAATATTTTTCTCAGCTAGTAAATCACCCACTGTATTTTTTGTTGTCCAGACTGTTTCGTTTTTATCACCATTTTTGAGTGTCAACTCGATCGCCCGATCAATATCAATGTCCATATCATTTTTCACTTTATCATCAAGTGAAACATTCAGAACATCATGTGGACCTGGAGTAATATTTTCATCCTTAAGTAATTCTTTCACCGTAGATTTCGTGCTCCAAACTTTTTCTGTTTGGCCATTATCAGTTACGTTTACTTGCTTTGCTTTTACATAATCAATTTTCATATTATCCTTGATCGGTGTATTTTTAGCAGGAGAGACTTGGTCGTGTGCTCCTACTTCTATTCCTGATTCATTTAGCGCTTCACCAACAGTAGCGGCATGCGTTTTTGCTTCAATTTTTTCGCCCGCATTCATAATGGTGATATCGTTTTTAGTTCCTTCGAAAACGAAATAAAAAACCAGTGCGACTACAATAACAAATCCTGCAATCAAAATTGGTAATTTCCATTTTGATGGTTGGTCTACGTTACTGCTGTTTTCCATGGTCATGTATTTCTCCCCTTTCTACTCGCTAGTGATTATATACGGGGGACGAAAGAACTGTCAATTTTTGAGACAGTTTGTGCACTCTTACACGTTTAAAACTGCTAAAGCACTGATACAATCACCTTTTCATAATTATTTTCAAAGGTGCGAATCCATTTGTAACATTCTTGTCATATTTATCTACGACTCGGGACTTAGGCATAAAATAAGGGGGTTTGATAAAATTGTAAATTTGTTTATATTCCAATCTTAATATTGAGTTACAGACCCTACCTTTTATTACAATTCAATGACATTTTCTATTGTATACCAAACAACTTATTCGCGTTATCCATTGTGTACCTAGCGATCTCCTCATATTTCATTTCTTTCAATTCAGCAATTTTTTCTGCAACAAGCTTCACATAGGCCGGTTCATTTCTTTTGCCTCGATTAGGATGCGGAGCAAGATACGGTGCGTCCGTCTCAATCAGCATTCGGTCAATTGGTATAGCTTCGGCTGCAATTTTTGGAAGTTTAGCATTTTTAAAAGTAACAGTTCCGCCGAAAGAAATATGAAAATTCAGCGCTAAGCACCTTTCCATCACTTCAACTGTTTCACCAAAACAATGCATAATCCCGCCTACTTCTTCCGCATGTTCTTCTTCTAAAATACGCACGACATCTTCTGTTGCTTCGCGATTGTGGATGACGATCGGCAGCTTTACTTCCCGAGCTAGGCGAATCTGTTTGCGGAAGACTTCAAACTGCACTTCTTTTGGCGAGGTATCCCAATGATAGTCGAGCCCCATCTCTCCTAATGCAACTACTTTAGGGTGTTCAGACAGTTGACGTAGCCATTCCAAATCAGCGTCCGTAAAATCTATTGCATCAGTTGGATGCCAGCCGACGATCAGATAGATGAAAGAATATTGCTCTGCTAATTCCAGTGCCCGATCAATTGTTTTTTTATTAAAGCCTACTACAGCCATTCTGCTTACATCATTTTCTTTTGCGCGTGTAATGACGGCTTCTAAATCTTCCTCAAAAGCCTCATCATTTAAGTGCACATGAGTGTCAAAAAGCATTTTTTCTCCTCCAAAATTCTATTTTCTTCTATTATAACTATGAAAAAGATCATTATCAAAAAGGACGCCCATTGCAAACGGTTGCATAAATATTATTCTTGTTCTCCATTATTATAGAAGAAACTGGTTATTTTACAGAAAAATCCGAGGTATAGCGTTGATAGCTAATAAATATACCTCGGATCGAATATCATTATTTTACTTTTGCGCCGTTTGGAAGGTCGCTGTTTGCTTCTATTACACATAGCTTGCCATCTTTTTCGCCTGAAAGAATCATTCCTTCACTAAGCAAACCGCGAAGTTTAACGGGCTTCAGGTTGGAAACAACAATAACCTTTTTACCCAATAGATCTTCAGGTTGATAGAACTCCGCAATCCCCGAAAGTACTTGACGAAGCTTGTCTTCACCGATATCCAGCTGGAAGCATAGTAGTTTGTCAGCCTTTTTGACTTTATCGACTTGTTTAACTTCCGCAACTCGCAGGTCGACTTTGTTGAAATCTTCAATACCAATTTGCGGCGTTTCAAGTGCTTCCACTTCCGCCTTTGCTTCTTCTTTGGCAGGTGTTGGTACTGATTTTTTCATTTCATCTTGAATATAGGTGACTTCTTCTTTGGCGTCCAGACGAGGGAAAATCGGCGTTCCTTTTGAAACAACCTTTGTTCCGGCTGGGATAGCACCGTACTCATGCACACTTTCCCATTTCTTAGCTACTTCATCTTGTAAGCCCAGTTGAATGAAAATTTCTCCTGGGGCACGTGTCAAGAACGGCTGCAAGAGGACAGCAATAATTCGTAGATTTTCTGCCAGATGTGTCATGACGCTGGCAAGTTGGTCAGATGCTGCTTCATCTTTTGCTAGTACCCATGGCGCTGTTTCGTCAATATATTTGTTAGTCCGGGCGACAAGTGTCCATAATTTACTAAGTACGACAGAAAATTGCATGTTCTCCATATTTTCTTCGTATTCTTTGACTACTTCCTCTTTAAAAGCGACTAGGCTTTCATCGAATGGCGTAATATTTCCTTGGTAAGGAGGGATTTCGCCATCAAAGTATTTATTAATCATCGCAACTGTACGATTTAATAGATTGCCTAGGTCATTTGCAAGGTCGTAGTTGACGCGATCAACAAAATCTTCCGGTGTGAATAAGCCATCCGAACCAAATGGCACTTCACGTAGCAGATAATAGCGCAGTGCGTCTAGACCATAGCGATCAATGAGCATATATGGATCGACAACATTGCCTTTGGACTTGGACATCTTACCGTCTTTCATTAGGATCCAGCCGTGACCGAAGATTTTTTTCGGAAGCGGCAAGTCAAGTGCCATAAGAATGATCGGCCAATAGATTGTATGGAAACGTACGATTTCTTTTCCGACGATTTGAACGTCTGCCGGCCAATATTTTTGGAATTTGATGTCGTTATCCGTATCATAGCCTAGTGCTGTGATGTAATTGGAGAGCGCATCGATCCACACATACACTACATGCTTAGGATTATTAGGGACTTTGATGCCCCAGTCAAAAGTTGTCCGCGACACAGCTAAGTCTTCAAGGCCGGGTTCAATGAAATTCTTGATCATTTCATTCTTGCGGGACTCTGGCAGAATGAAATCTGGATGTGTATTGTAATAATCTACAAGACGATCTGCATATTTGCTCATTCTGAAGAAATAGGATTCTTCTTTGACCAGCTCGACTTCATTACCACTCGGTGCTTTACCGCCAACGACCTTGCCGTCCTCATCACGGTATACTTCGGCAAGTTGTGTTTCGGTGAAATATTCTTCATCAGATACTGAGTACCAGCCTTCGTATTCACCAAGATAGATATCTCCTTGTTCAACAAGGCGCTCAAAGATTTTTTGGACACTATCTTTATGTCGATCTTGGGTCGTCCGAATAAAGTCCGTGTTGGAAATCTCTAATTTTTTCCATAGGTCTTGGAAGCCGGCTGCAATTTCGTCTACATATTCTTGTTCAGAAATGCCACGTTCTTCCGCTTTGGCCTGAATTTTTTGGCCGTGTTCATCTGTACCTGTTAGGAAAAACACATCGTAACCTGTTAATCGTTTATAGCGTGCCATTGCATCTGCTGCAATGGTCGTATAGGCGTGGCCAATATGCGCTTTGCCACTTGGGTAATAAATCGGTGTTGTTATGTAAAAGGTATTTTTATCCTCTTGCAACTAGGTTCCCTCCCTCAGAATCTGTCGGTAATTCCGACAATCAATAAATATTACTTTTTATTATAGCATTTTTAGGGATATTGAAATATACCTTTGCAAAAAAATATCATCATTTTAGCAAAAAAAGACACTGCTGTCTTTTCCAAGAACATGCTGTGTCTTAAATCAACTGTTATAGTCGTTTTACGAGTGCTTGTTTGCCTAGTGAAAATCACGTTCATAAGGAAGCTGCAAGATTTCAAATACAGCTTCCTTTTTTTGTTTATAATCCTTTTGCGACGCCGATCAGAATCCCGCCAGCAACGACCAGTACCACACCGATTAGCACAAAGACCATTTCCTTTTTGGTTTTCTTCTCGCCAAGCAGTAAAATTCCGCCGAGTGTCGAAATAACTACACCTAATTGTGAAAGTGAGAATCCTGTCGCTACGCCTACAAGTCCGTTCGCATAAAGCATCGCCAAATTCCCCGCAGCCCAGATCATGCCGGGAATCATAATGAGCCAAGTCCGCGAGGTAAAGCGCTTTTCCGATCCTTTATGCGTCATTAGAAGTGCTCCCGCCACCATACCGATCGCCTGGGGCAAAATGGCTTCGAATCCATTAATATGGAAGCCTTGAATGATTACAACATAACTAATATAGCCGAGAGACGAGATTGTCAGCATAAGTAGACCTTTATTCAATTGCTTTGTTCCATCTTCTTGCTGCTCTGCATAGCTTGTCATAAAGATTCCTGCCACAATCAGTGCTAGCGCCGTAAAGCCCAGAATCATTCTAGTCATCGTGTCCCATTCATGAAAAAGCAATACTCCGCACAGCGTCGTCCCGACAAGCTGCATGCCTGTTGAAATCGGCATCGCTTTGGAAACGCCGATCAACTTAAATGATTGAAGCTGAAACATTTGCCCAATCGCCCAAAGACACCCTGTCATAAAACTGATTGCAAATGTATAAAATGTGTAAGTAGGCGGTGAAACGAGAAAAACGATACACGCAAAAAGAAGCGCCCCCAGTGTGACACCCATCGTTTGTTGTCTCGTCGTTCCTCCTACTTTTGTGATAATTAGTGGCATAAATCCCCACAGAAGTGCTGGAATGAGCGCAATGGTTATATTCAACGTTTTGTCCTCCCTGTTTGTACACCTTGCTTGGAAGTTATGCGATTTTGTGTAGGTGAAATGTTTAACTCTTCCATTATAGCGGATGTGGCAAAGATTGAATAGCGCTTTTTTCAGGTAAGCGGTTCATTTAAATATTAAATTTTTCGAAGCGCTTTAAAAGCACGCCCAGTTTACCTTCCGGGCGTGCTTTTTAATGCTGTTCGAATTGAAAATGCTTCAAAGCTTGATCCACTGAGTGGAATGTCGTAATTCCTTGGAGATGATTATCAAATAAAACGGAAGACTTGGCAAGCGATGGATTGATCCCTGTAAAGACTGTTCGAATACCCATCAAATTTAAGAATTTGCGGAAATTCATAATGCCTGTTACGATCGATTCATCAAATTTTGTCAAACCGGAAAAATCCAGGATCAAATAAGCAATCTCTTTGGCTTCCAAATATCGTGTGCTTTTCTCAAGCAGTATTTTGAAGCGATTTTCATCCAAGATACCAATAAGCGGCAAGATCGCCATTTCCTGACTCAGCGGAATGATCGGGGCGGTCAGCGAAAAAATCGTTTCCTCTGCATGACGCATCTCCCTTTTCAACTGTTCAACTTCGCTGACATCTTTTTGCAGACCTAGAAAATAGGTATTGCCATTTTCATCATAGATCGGTCGAATCGTCAATTCATTGTAAAAAAGATCGCCATTCTTTTTATAGTTTTTTAAAATCTGTTTTGTTGGCATTTTCGCGTGAATGGCATCTTTAATCGCTCGCAGTGCCTCCTCGCTAGTATCTTCTCTTTGCAAAAAACGACAATTCTTTCCAATGACTTCTTCTGCTGTGTAGCCAGTTAATTCTTCAAAGGCTTCATTGACAAAAACAATTGGGTTATTCTGGATATTTGGATCGGTAATAATGACAGGAGAACCAGAAAACGTTAATGCTTCACGTATAACTACGAAGGATAGTGAATGTTGTTCCATCATTTTTCGCCCTTTTCTTCATTAAAATAATTTCTTTATTGATTATACAATAATTATCTTTCAAATCATAAAAAAGAGAACTATTTTAATTCCTAACTGTCCTTTAACTTTTAGCCAAACCGATCATTGTGCCACCTGTAATGACTAAAATGACACCAATCACTACAAATATCCATTCTTTTTTCGTTTTCTTCTCACCTAGGAATAGAATGCCGCCAAGCGTCGAAATGACAACCCCCATTTGTGAAAGTGAAAACCCTGTAGCAATTCCAACCATTGCATTAGAGAACAACAATGCCAGATTCCCTGTTGCCCATAAAAGACCTGGAATGATATTAAGAAAAGTTTGTTTGGTAAAGCGTTTTTCATCACTCTTGATCGCAAAAAGAAGGGCCGCCATAACCATTCCGACCGCCTGCGGTAAAATAGCATCCCAACCATCTATATCGAACCATCTTGTTACAACCACATAGCCAACATAGCCGATCGTCGAAACCAAGAGTGTAGCTAAACCCTTTTTCATATTCGTGCCTTGTTCAGCATCTTTATTTTCCTGATAGCTAGTAAGGGCGATCCCAATAATAATCAACACCAGTGCCGAAAAACCTAGCACCAATTTGGCTGTTGTTCCCCATTCATGAAAAGCAAAAACACCGAAAAGCGATGTACCGACAAGTTGCATCCCTGTCGAAAGCGGCATCGTCTTAGAGACACCAACCTGTGTAAAGGCGCGAAATTGGTTCATCTGCCCTAAACTCCAAAAAGCTCCTGAAACAAAACTTGCTACTAAAATGGTGGCGGTATAGTGTGGATCCGTGAAAAAGAAAACAAAAACAGCAAAAATAAAAGCCCCAAGTGTCGTACCGATAATTTGCTGTTTCGGTTTCCCGCCGATCTTCGAAACGACAAGGGGCATGATCCCCCACATAATTGCTGGTATAAGTGCTACTACAATATTCATTATGAACTCCCCCTCTTGATTTCTTCTGGACTATACCCCTTTTTTCAGAAAATGACTCCTAGAGAAAAATTTTCCATTTTTTGGTATAAATGAGCTTATAATGGGATAAATCAGGGTAAAGTGAGAAAAAGCTACGAGAAAGCAGGTGTTCATTTTGAAATCAACAGGAGTAGTTCGTAAAATTGATGATCTTGGCAGAATTGTTATCCCTATCGAGATCCGCCGTACACTCAATCTAAAAGTTAAAGACCCTGTCGAAATTTTTATTGATGAAGAAAGCATTATCTTAAAGAAGTATACAGCAGGTTTGGTCTGCGATGTGACCGGAGAATTTTCAGTTGATAATAAGAAATTCCTAGACGGCAAATTGACATTGAGCAAAGAAGGCGCCGAGGAACTTATTGCCGAGATCCAGAAAAATTTCCAATAAAAAAACAGGCAAAAGCGCGAGGGATAGCTTCTCCAAGATGTTATATCCGAGAGAAACACATGCTTTTGCCTATTTTTATGATGAATGATTATTTATGATTCGAAACCAACCATGTTAGTGCTTGCGAATTATTATAAGCTTTTTCCCAAGCAGCATGCGGATTCGGTGTAACAAGACCAGACGGATATTCAGTCATTTGGATCTTCGTACCGCCAGCATCTTTTACAGCTTGAACAGCTTGAAGTGAACCTTGAACACTGTTTACAGGATCATCTTCTGCTTGGAAAGCCCAGATTGGAACATCTTTGATCTTCGCTGCATCTTCCTTATTAGGTGCTAAGTAGCGAGCTGAGCCATCTTGAACGAATTCTGCATTTGCATCATACATGTAACCAGAGATTGGCAATGCTGCTGCAAAGAAGTCTGGATTTTCAACGAGCATTTTCCAAGTACCTGTTGCCCCATTGGAAACACCCGAGATATAGATGCGAGAAGTATCAATATCGCTATGTTCAGAAACTACTTTATCAATTAGTTTTTTCACCATTTGTGTTTGGCCTTCATTGAACCAGCCATTACGCTCTTTATCCCATGGCACCTGTGGCGCTAGTACGTAACTTGGTGTAGTTGTTTGGAAACTCTTTCCAGCAAAAGTTGCCGGTCCGTCTGTGCCTAAAAGCTGCATTTCATTATCATCACCGCGTTCACCTGAACCGTGAAGATAGATGATCAGTGGTTTTTTCGCAGAATCACTGCTTTCTGTTGTTGGTGAATACAGACGGTAAGCCATTTTGTTATTGCCATCTTTGAATGTATCCCCTTTGAATTGATCAAGAATCGGTGTAACTGTATCTTTTACTGCCATACTTGCAGTTGGCGCATATTCCGTACCTTTATCCGATTTAACTGTAGCAGTTTGTTTGACAGTGTAGCTCATATTTGCACGGCTATTGATGAATTTTTCTATATCAAAAACCAGTGTACTTGCATTGGCGTCACTTGGATTTAATTCAAGGACAACATATTTACCTTTTTCAGCTGGAGTCCCAACTGCTTTTTCTTCACTTGTATATACCGCTTGAATATTACGGCTCTTATCTCCCGCAAAAACAGCGAAATCAGATGGCGACAGGTCGCTGCCTTTGACAGCTTCAGGGTAAGTCAGAATAACAGCAGATCCCACTTCTCCTTTGTCAATCACATCTGTCACTAACGTTGTATCTTTTGCACTCAATTTTTCTCCCGCAGAAGAATCGCTACCGCTGTTGGAACATGCAGCAAACACCATTGAAACTACCAGTAGCAATGCAACTAAACTAATCTTTTTCTTCATGATTTGTCTCCTTTTTTGAATAGTTAAATAACGGATTCTCTGCACAAAAAAAGCCAGACAATACCAAAATAGTCCGATAATACATCGAAAAATCATTGGTTTTGCCTGCCTTAGCAGTAACAATCCGTTATTTTCTGAAATCATCATATCATAATGAGAAAGCGATTACAAACAAATTTTTTATCTGTATATTTCTCACCAAAACGTGTATTAGTTATTTAGAACTAATTTTTTGTTAATTTTTTCCTCCTTCAAAACTTTGGATAGTAATTTTGATTACTTTTATTTTGAAATCCATTTTTTTATGCGTTTGAAAAAAAGGGTAAAAAGAACCTTTTTTTGCATCCCATCTTCAAAACAACTAAAAAAAACCAAACTCATGAGAAAAAGAGTCTGATTTTCACGCAATTATTTCCCTTTCAACAGATTTTCCTCAACACGAAACTTCGTGATTTCCGCAATCAATTCATATGGAATCGGCTGATCGTATGGGAATTGAATCGCTCCTTTACTTGTTTTATATGCTTTGAGTTTGGATGCAAAATGAGTTACGCCGCTTGGAGCCGGATAAAAGCCCAAATGTTTTTTCATCGGAGCAAAATGGACGAGATTACCATTCAGATAAAAAGTTGGCATGCCATAACTCATTTTTTCAGTTGCTTCAACAGGTACCGCTTCTCGAAGCGTCTCATAAACCTTTCTGAGTACTGGCTGCACTTCTGGGTCACACGTTTCGATGTAGTTTTTGATCACTTGATCAGCCATGTTATTTCCTCCTCAAATTTCATGATAAGCAGCGTAGACTTCCCGTTTTGGTAAACCACGTTCTTTCATAACCTGCTTGATGGCCTCTTTTGAAGAAAGGTTCTCCTGCTGCATGACGCGCTCCACATGTTCTTTCACAGAAAGCGACTGCCACCATGCCACATCTTCCATTGTGTCGACCGCTTCCTCATTCCCTGCCACGATCAAGCAAAATTCGCCGCGTACTTCCTCCTTATTTACCCATTCAAGCGCCTCAGAAACCGTTCCGCGCAAAAATTCTTCATAGCGTTTCGTTAATTCGCGACATAAAACGATCCGCCGCGTTTCACCAACTGCTTTTTCAATAGCTTTCAAAGCTTCCTTCAACCGATGCGGTGATTCATAAAGAATCCACGTTTCCTGTCGTCGCGCCAGCTTTTGAAGAGCTTCACGGCGTTCTTTGTTTTGCCTTGGGAGAAATCCGTAAAAATAGAATGGCTGCGGTGCTAAACCTGATGCGATTAAAGCGGTCAAAGCGGCATTGGCACCTGGAAGTGGGACAACAGTGATTTCCTTTGATAAAGCGGCCTGTACAAGCTCAAATCCCGGGTCGCTAATAGAAGGCATGCCTGCATCACTGACAAGTGCGATCGTTTCTCCTGCTGAAAGTTTGTCGACCAACTCCTCTAATCGGCCATTGTCACTGTGCTGATGATAACTGATCATCTTTGTAGTGATTTCAAAATGATTGAGCAGCTTGATCGTGTTGCGCGTATCTTCCGCTGCAATCAGATCCGCCTCTTTCATGATTCGAAGCGCTCGAAAAGTGATGTCTTCAAGATTGCCGATCGGTGTGGGCACCAGATACAAAATCCCGCCTATCGATTGCTGTTCAAAACTCTTCTGGCTTTTCATCGCGACTCCCTCCTTTTTCGGTTAAGTAATGATCTTTTTTCACTCGTGTCAACTTTTTAAAAGCGGCCTCTGCTTTTGTCGCTTCACTCCGGGTTGCAAATTTTTCAAAATGAATCATTTTTACAGGGCGCCGTGTTTTTGTGTATTTGCAACGAATGCCGTCATTGTGTTCCCGCTCGCGCCTCAGCACGTCCGTCGTGTAACCGCCATAGTAAGTCCCATCTGCACAGAGCAACACATAAAAGTAATGGTCATTTGCTTTCGCCATATAAAATCTCCCTCACTTCGTCTGTATAGCCGCCCGCCTCCTCATGAACATACATCGGTGGCAGATATCGAACGCCTTCTCGTCCATCTTTGATGCCTTCGACCAGCACCATATTGGCTTCTTTTTTCAAAAGCGGGTGAACGAACTGAACACGTTTTGGTTCCAGCCGGTAATGGCGCATCAAATCCAGGATTTCCAACAGTCGCTCTGGTCGATGCACGAAATTCGCTTTCCCGCCTTGTTTCAAAAGAGCAGAGGCCACATTGATCGTATCTTCTAGTGTACACATGATCTCATGACGGGCAATCGCCAAATGCTCATTGGGATTCTGCTTGGAAGTTTTCGGCGTTTTGAAATAGGGTGGATTGCAAGTTACGACAGTATGTTTTTCTTTTCCGAGCCGCGGTACAACCGTCTTTAGATCCTGCTCAAGCATCGTGATTTTATCTTCGAGCTGGTTATAGGCAATACTCCGGCGTGCCATATCCGCCAAACGCGGCTGTATCTCCACACCGTAGATTGGCACTTCCGTATGCTTACTTAAAAGGAGTGGTACAACGCCATTCCCACTGCATAAATCGACAATACTCCCTTTTCGTGCTGGTATATAGCTGAAATGAGCAAGTAAAACAGCATCCAGTGAGAAGGAAAATACAGATGGACTCTGCACGATCCGTAATTTTTCTGCCAGTAAAAAATCCAGCCTTTCATCGCCTTGAAGAAATTCCATATTGATCACCTTTTAAAAAGACCCTTCACGCGTTTAAACATGCGGGAAAGGTCTGTATTGATTATTTTTTGCTGAGTAGCGACAGACAGAACAAGCAGTCTTCATCACCGCTGCGAGGGCTGCCAAAGTGGACATTGCAGACATGAAACCCTTCCTTGTAGAGCCGGACCAAATTATCATGACCTGCACCGTGATCGAGCATCTGCTTCATGGCTTCTTTTCGTTTCGGTGCCATGACTGTCTCAGAATCTGTCTGCTCATTTGAGTCATCAAGTTCTGAAAGCCGAGCACGCAAATGATCATTTTCAAGCTGCAAGCGGTTATTTTCCTCGAGCATCTCGCCCAGATTGGTTTTCAGTTCTCCCAGTTGCTGATAAAGTTCGCCGATCTGTTCTTCCATATTGCTTACTGAATCAAAAACAGCTTTTTTATCCACGTTATTCACCTCAAGATTGTGCTGATTGGGCTAAGCTTGGATTGAAAGGACGAATTTCATCCAATTCATATTCCACGACAAGTTCCTCTTCCGGTAAACGTACTTGAAGAAGACGCTGCAAAAGATTGATTCCCGTCACTCTTGCTGTAATTCCTTCTGGCGTTGTAATCGTTGTTCCGACATCCGGCATTTCTTTTTTCGCTTCTTCATATTGATCGTTTTCATATTTGAGACAGCACATCAAACGTCCACAAAGTCCGGAAATTTTTGTCGGATTCAGCGACAGGTTCTGATCTTTGGCCATTTTGATTGAAACGGGTTCAAAATCGCCCAGAAAAGTCGAACAGCATAGCATCCGACCACACGGACCGATGCCGCCGAGCAACTTGGCTTCATCACGAACACCGATTTGGCGCAGTTCAATCCGCGTCCGAAAAATCGAAGCTAAATCTTTCACAAGCTCCCGAAAATCTACGCGTCCTTCCGCCGTAAAATAAAAAATAATTTTGTTGCGATCAAATGTGTAGTCAACATCTACTAGATTCATATCGATCTTGTGTTCACGGATTTTTTCATCACACGTCAAGAAAGCCTTTTGGCAGGAGGCCGCATTTTCCTGCACGCTTGCATAGTCGGCTGCTGTTGCAATCCGAATCACATTCTTGAGCGGTAAAACAACATCTTCCTCATCGACCAGCCGTGGCTCGATGACCGCTTGACCGAATTCAAGGCCTTGCGCATTTTCGACAATTACTCCCTGCCCCTGCTTGATAGCAAGATCACCGGGTGAAAAATAATAAATCTTACCAGCGTCTTTAAAACGTACGCCCACGATTTTAAGCAAATGGATTACCTCCCCTGTAGCTTGAGTACCAGCTGCTCCATCAAAAGCTGCACATTCATGTTGGAATCCAGCTTGGTTTTTGCCGATAGAACAGCTTCTATCGCATTTGTCGTCTCTTTAAGCGAGTAGCGCAGTGCATCCTGTTTCAACATTTCCATTTGACCTGTGCAGACCATTTCGTAGTCCTCGGAAAGCGAAAGATGCATCCGGTCGCGGAACAAAAGCAGGAACAATTCCAAGCCGAATGCACAGGCTGCTTTGTCCTTAAAGAGCGGCATCCACGTATCCTGTATATGGATAAGCGGACTTGGGCCATTATGATATAGCCCTTCATATAACTTAACTACTGCGGTTCGAGCCTCGGAAAACGCTTCTTCCTTTTCCCACTCCTGCGCCTTCGTCAGGCTGCCAGTCAAACTGGCATATATGCGTGCCTTCTGCTCGCCGATCCCAGCAGCCATAAAAACTTTCAGACGATTGGGATAGCTGAGTTCCTTGAAAGACACGGGTTGAAGCCGCGACTTGATTGTCGGCAGGACCTTGCCAGGACTGGCCGTAATAAAAAGAAGCAGCATGCCTCCGTCCGGCTCTTCTATAAATTTCAGCAGACTATTGGCGGATTGAACCGTCATTTTATCTGCTTCATCGATGATTAATACTTTTTGATCTGACTCCATGCCTCGTTTACTGAGTTCATTCTTTAGTTCACGGACTTGATCGATTTTGATCGAAGCACCGTCTGGAATCAGCCAGTGAACGTCTGGATGGTTGTCATTTGCGATACGCGTACAGTTGACGCAATGCCCACAAGCACTGTTTTCATCTGTTTTTTCTAGACAAAACAAGCTTTGTGCAAGCCAGAGCGCGGTCCGTTTTTTACCGGTTCCTTTTGCGCCTTCTAGCAAATAGCCGTGCGACAGTCTGTTTTCGCGGATACTTTTTGAGAATAAGTGCATCACAACAGGTTGCAATTCCATTAATTCAGCTTGTAATCCCACAAAAAACTTCCTTTCCAATTCATTCTCTCTTATTATAACATGCTTGCTTGTAAATAGCTTCGTTAATTTTGCAAGACTTTATCAAAAAATCTGTTTACTTTTTTTCGAGATTTAGGTTTGACAGTCTTGAAAAGCAGGAATGATATAGCAAAGTCGCGAAGGGGGAAAAATAAATGTGGTTGTATGAAAAAAATGAACTTTCTGCAAACTTGCCGATTGTACTCTCTGATTTATGGACACTGCTTGAAAACAAGTCAAATATCAGCTGGCGTTCTAATGTCATCCGTGTACAAACAAACCCTTCTACGAGAGAAATTACGGAATTTTATCCGCATGGACAACTGCTCCGCTATCAACTTTTGACTCAAAAAGAAAGAAAATATCGAATTTATCGGATTGAACATCGCTATTTTTCTGGTTATTTATTGGAGGAATACCATTATTTAAATGAACAAACGACACGGATCACCCTTACTGAAAAAATCAGATTGAAGAATGATTTTTTTGGTGTGCTTTCCAAAATTGCTTTTAGTTTGAAACAAGGACAAACGATTTATCTAAATGATTTAGAATCTTTAATCTATAAACAGAGTCACAAAGATGCCCTACCGATTATATAAGTAAAAAAACTTACCGCTTTATGTCATAGTGGTAAGTTTTTTGTATGTACGCAGACTTGGAAAGATTTCTTAAATATGCAAGAACACATGAATTATGAAGGTTTTACGCCATTTGTACACCGCTTACATTTTTGTTATAATTTAGGTTGACGATAATCTATGGAAGAGGAGTTAGCGGTATGCGCAGACTAAATAAAACAAATGAAGCGTCACCACTTTATGCTCAAATTGCTGATGATATTCGTTACAAAATCTATTCAGATGAGTGGCAAACAGGTACAAAAATCCCTCCTGAACTAAATTTGTGCGAATTGTATAATGTCAGTCGAATCACCGTCCGAAAAGCCATTGACGAACTGGTAAGAGAGAACTTATTATATCGGGAGCGTGCCAAAGGGACCTTCGTGCGGGATGTGACGGATCAGGAAGATGAACATTTTACATTAGTGAAAAGTTTCACGAGAGAGATGCAGGAGCTGGGCAAGCGTGCAGTCACTTTAAATGCTGAAATTGAGATCGTGAAAGCAGATCGACAGCTGGCCAGCCATTTGCATATCCCGCTTGGAAGTGATGTACTGCAAGTGAAGCGGGTACGGGGTGCAGATGAAGATGTATTTGCTTATTTTATCAGTTATATTCCTTACAAAAAGGAATATTCGCTGGACAGTAAAGACTATTACGGCTCTTTTTATCAGTATTTAGAGAGGTTCGGCATTATTATTAATCAAGAGCGGGCGTATATTGAAGCGGTGCTGCCCACGCCTGAACTTAAACAGGCGCTGTCCGTTAAGTTAAAGGAACCACTTTTGAAACGCGTTCGGATGACGACACAGAAAGAAAGCGATTTTTACGAGTATAGTGAATGTTATTATATTGGAGCAAAATATCGTTATTATGTTGACTTTTTGTGATTGCTGAAGAAGTGAAATAAAAGAAAAAGAGAATCATTAACCATGTAACTGATTATTTCTAAAATAGCGTTACATGGTTTTGATTCTCTTGTTTATGTAGTAGCTGGTTTTCTTTATAATTTGTATGAATTTTATACCACTAAAAACCCGCCTCTTATGAGAGTGAGACGCGTTGCAGACTATAGTCAAAGTATGAAAATATTTGCTCTACAGTCTGATATTTTTACTATCAAAATTAATTTCATACTATTTCGAACACTATAATTCGTCTATTTTAATGTGGTTCCGACATGAACATATTTTAGAGTAACTATGACAATTTAGCAAACTATCATATATATCTATCAAAAAAACTACTACAGCTTATAAAGGAAGCGTATTCGGAGTACATATCAAAATCTTGCACAAATAATGAGATGAGAAATTTCTATTTGTTGCTAGTCTCATTTATTATGAAAAAGATGGACAACTATTTACTATGAACCCCGATACTAATTAAATACAGCCCTCGGATGGCGATGATCCGAGGGCTGTATTTTTTATTCATTCACTGCCGTATTGTTCGATACATTTGACCTCTTAATGCCGGGATCAGGAATGTCATATTTCTTCACAAGTCTGATTGTACTGCCGGCAAAAATCCAACAGATCACAAGTGAGCCTACCAGAAGCCACATCAATAGGTCTGGCGAATAATTCATGATCATTGGCGTGAATACGGAGCAGACTGCGGTCAAAATCCGTACAATGGCAATCGAAACACCGGTGACACTTGCACGTAAATCTGGAGGATAGAATGACTGCGTCCAAATTTTATAAATCGATTCACCGTGTAAATTGTTACATGCTGAATAGATGAAGTAAGCTGCTGAAAATACGATCCATGAAGTACCGCCAAAGATTCCTGAGACAACGAATGACAAGACACATAGGAATAGTCCTGTATGCATCATTGCATAGCGGTATTTCGTATCTGCCAGTTTCATATAAACAAAGAATAACACTAAAATAGCTGCTAGATTGGCAAAGAAGCCCAGTGCTGTTGAGTAAGATTGCGTACGACCGTTAATTGTAACAAGGAAATAGTTTACAAAAGAACCCCATGTATTAGCCGGAATATTCCAGAATAAGTAGAAACCCGTGATGGTAATCATTGGGATAAGGAATTTTTTAGAAGAAAAGACAGCTTTGATAGAAACTTTCTGTCCGGACTGAGCGACCAAATTTTTATGTGCATTTTCTTCATAAAGCTCATGTTCCACTTGCCGGAATTTATGCGAGAAGACACGTACACCCCAATTCAAAAGTGCCACTGCAGCTATCCACAAGAAAAGCATCCGCGTCCCCGTCATCCCCATTGTCGACGTCACGAAGCCAAGTGCCTGTGACAACAAAATGCCTAGTATCCAAAAAATCTCAGTTACTGTGATTACTTTCCCATGATGTTCTGGCGCGACGCGTTCTGTAATGACAGCTAAAGAAGTTGGTAGATCTGCACCCGATGCCAGACCTGCAATGATCAAACCGATCAAAAGCATCTCCATATTGCCAGCAAATGCAATGATCACACTTCCGACTGCCACAAGTAAAATATCAATATTAAAGACACGCACGCGACCGAATTTATCCGATAAGCGGCCACCAAACAAAGCTCCCACAGCCACAGATAATGTGAGTGAGGTGCTAATCACGCCTGTCCACCATGGATTGATACCAAAATGACCTGACCAGATCGCCAGTGCAATGCCAGCGCTTACAAGAAGTGCGGCATCAAGATATGAAGCGATGCCGGCAACACTTGCCAAAAACCAGTCTTTGCTTGAAAGTTTATCTTTTGTATTGCCCATTTTTTACTTCCTCCTTTTATGATTATAACGTGATTGTCAATGGTTGCTCTTTTGACAAAGCAAACGTTTGATTCGGCAGCCGAAGTGTTCCGCCATCTACATTTGTCCTCACTTCTAATGTGCCCTCTGCAAGTTCGATCGTTACTTCACCTTCTCCAACTGGAAACATGCAAGATAATTGGTCGAATAAATCAAGCTGTGGAGCTACTTCAAACTGTCGGTACCCGGGTGCTGTCGAACGGATTCCCAGTAGATAACGACCAATCAGATATATTGGACTCGCACCCCACGCGTGACAAAGGCTCTTGCCATATTTATCCCCATACATCGCATATTTGCTCACATCTGTTTCACTTGGATCATAATATTCCCAAAAAGTTGTCGCCCCTTCGTCCAGCATGCCTCCCCAATAAGCCTTGATTTGGTCAACAACATAGGTGTATTCACCAAGTTTTGCCATCACTTCTAGCTCCCAGAATTTAAAGTAAGGTGTATGGATCTCTGGTATCTGCGAATTGAGCAAAACATGTTGCTTGATTTCATCTACCTGCTTTTCATCCGCATAATCAAATAAAATCGCAAAAATATTCGCATGTTTGGTCACATTACGCTTGCCAGATTCGTAGCTGTCGATAAAGGCTTTTTTATCTGCATCCCAATAAAATGTTTGAATATTTGTTTTCAAAATTGCCAATTTTCTTTCTATATCAGTGACAGGTCGGTTCAATATTTTCCGAATGGCGATCACACTTTCGAAAGCGCGGACAAGCAACATTTGCTCTGCACAAAGCGGTCCTTCAATATCGAACTCCGCCCAATCGATATACACCCAGTCATCTTTTCGCCCATAAATAAAACCATTCTCATCCGTTTGCTCCAAGCAATAGGCCAGTAAAGATTCCATTTTCGGATAGACCCTTTCCAAAAAATCTCGGTCGCCGAAAGTCTGATTGTAGACTTCCAAACTGATCAACCAATAAAGCGAGTAATCAATGATCGTGTTGAGGTGCTGTTTGAACGGATCATTGCCACGCAACCCCAAAATCGTCCGTTCGACAATGGCTTTATCAGAAAAGCTGTACTGATTGATGAAATAACTTTGGTAGGCATCTCCTGACCATACCCATTTATCACGTTTGATACCATCTAAAAAGAAAATACTGCTGCAGGCGCGGAATGTCCGTTCAGCGATTTGCCAGATCTGGTCGAGCCGCTCATCCGAACTGGTAAACTGACTGCCTGGTCCAAAATCGACATACTGATGATCCACTCGAATCGAAATATTCTTCTGCTCTTTTCTGATACCCGGAAGGAAAATATAGCGGAACGCGCGCAGTCGGGTGGCGAAGGTTCGCTGATCAACCTTTTCGAGTCCCACATCGTCTGGCGTCTCGACAACTTGCTTCAGATAACAGTCCGCTACATCCAGCGCTTCCGTCCGACTTTCCCCATAGCAAAGCGTCATCGGTTCAAATCGCTCCTTAAACTCAAGCAAGGTCACTGCCGTGATATCGTATCCAAAATCGAGCAGCAGCCCCCCTTCCGTAAATTCTTCATTATCCGGTTCCCTCACTTCATGTGTATAAGGAAATTCCATGGGGTTCTGTTCGTGGGAAGTAAACAGCTCACTTGTCCCCACTGGCTGACTGTGTTCAATATAATTGGAACTAAGCCATGAGCCATCCGAGTAAATCATTTTGCCGCTGACAAAAATACTTGGCAATCCTTCCAAATGACAGACAATGACTTCAATCGTCACAGCCCCCGGTAAACATGTAATTTCCGTCTCGAAAGGAAACTTGTCGACCTGCTCCGTACCCTCTGTTAGAAGGCGCTTGACTGCCACATATCCTTTCCCCTTTGCTGAAACATAAAATGTCGCCGGCTCTACCAATTCATAATCTCGGCTGAACCGGACATTATGATTCCAGCTGGTAGCATGCCAGTAAGCCGGCCAATCGAATCTGCGCTCTTCCCGGCTAAAATTCTGTTTCATCAGTTGATAAATCTCAAAATCTCCCGGGAACCAAATCCAGTAACTCACTCTCCTCATCCTTTCCTATTGATTGTTAACCGCTTACAAAAACAGTATAATCTAAATATATTCTAGTTAAAATGGCATTTATTCTTGAAAAAATGGTATTTATTCAGTTTTAATGAAATTTTAGGAGTGTATTTCATGAATCTATCCGAACTCGATGTATTTTTATTCCAGCACACAGAAATCGAACAAATCCAGTTGACCGAAAAAATGAATATCAATGAGCTGAATCTGCCTTACGCCCTTCAAAAAATCCCTCGAATCCCTAAAGAAGCGTTCTTTTTAGATGGCAATATTTTTATCAATAAACAGCAACGCTTTTCTTATACGCCAGCCCATACACACGATTTTGTCGAGATCAACTATATGTATGCCGGAAGCTGCACCCAATCAATCAACGGTGAAAAAATCCAGCTCAAAAAGGACCACATCATCGTGATGGATAAAGATGTAGTCCAACAAATCGATTATATTGGGGAACAGGATATTCTCATCAATATCCTCGTCCATGAAAACTTTCTTTCAACAGATATTTTATATGATTCCTTTCAGTCACACGCGATTTTTAGTGAATTTCTTTTGCATGCCATTCGTGAAAAAGCCGCTTACAGCAACTTTTTGCTGATTGATCTATCAAAAAACGAGAATATCCTGGCTCTCTTGCGCAACATGATAGTGGAGTATTTCAATCAGAATCATTTTAAGCAGGAAATTATCAAACATTATTTTTCAATCTTTAGTTATGAAATTAGTCGAGAGTTGGAAAAACTCGCTTGGGAAGGCACGCAGGAAACGGATCGAGAAATCATGGAGATCATCAGCTATATTGATCAGCATTATCAGCACATCACACTTACCGAACTCGCCCAAAAGTTCAAGTATAATAAAAACTACTTGTCCACCAAAATCAAACAAGAACTTGGTAAAGGCTTTTTTGATCTTGTTAACGA
Source organism: Listeria ilorinensis (assembly GCF_913566895.1). Classification (GTDB taxonomy): domain Bacteria; phylum Bacillota; class Bacilli; order Lactobacillales; family Listeriaceae; genus Listeria; species Listeria ilorinensis. Next base: position 49,725 of record NZ_CAJYCN010000010.1, read on the forward strand.
GAAACGGTTGACTGTGGCAAAAAAATTGCTAGAAGAAACAGATCAGCCAGTTGCTGATATTGCTTATGAAATCGGCTACCATGACCCCAGTAATTTTTACAAGGCCTTCAAGCAAAAATATGGTCAAACGCCACTGCGTTTTCGGAAAAATCAATAGAAATGCCACTTACCTATATCAAGCTATCAAATTCGATAAGTATCTTGAATTTGATAGCTATGGAGACCTTTTGGATGTGCCCTAATAAATCTATGCGGAAGGCAAAGTGAATCATCCCTGATGAAGGCAGGGATGTGTATGGTGGACTGATCTTGTACAAGTCACAGACCATCTGTTGATTTTCTCGATCGGTCTCAATTGTTGCCTTACTTGGGCTTTCTTCAAAAAAATAGCCCCTCCTAAGTTTGGCAAACTCTGGGGCTATTCACTCCTATGGTCGTCGTCTTTTCAACGATTCTTCTGTAAAAGAATCATATTGACACAAGGGACCTTTTCCAAATTCTTTAAAGCCCTACCTGCTCAACGCCGAAAAATCATGATTGATTGCTTCGACGAATTGAAACTCGCCTGCTTCATAGGTAAACTTCAATATACAGCAATTCGAAAAACGGATCTGTCTCACGCGCGCAAAATCTTCCCACTTCTGAATGAACATATACATGGCGCCTCCATGGCCGACTGCCAAAACCTGTTCATGATCAGCCTGTTCCATGATTTCTCTAAGTGTCGTATCCATCCGGTTCTGCACTTCCAAACTATCCTCTCCACCAAACTTCACAAAAGCATCTCCATAAGAAGTAGCACCCGGTTCATGTGGCGGATTCAAATCTTCACTTTCCCCTTCGAACACGCCAAAATGCCATTCTCGCAATCCTTTTAACCGCTTATACGGCATCGATTGATTCGTCACGAGCTCAAGCGTATCACATGCTCGTTCTGCTGTTGAAGAATACGCATGGTCAAAGGTGATCTGTTCTTTTTGAAAATATTCAGCGGCTAGTTTTGCCTGCGCAATGCCAAGCTCTGTCAGCGGCGAATCGCACCAACCCTGTATTTTATGTCGCATATTGAAAACTGTCTGCCCGTGCCGCATTAAGTAAAGTGTTTTTGTCATTCGAGTCATCCTTTATCTGTTTTTCTTTACTTTAGCACTTGGAGTTAGCTCGAAGTCAAGCCTTTTCTTCTTGAATTGCACGCTGCTTGTACTTTGGTAACATGCGGAAAGCCTGCCCGTATGCATGATCAATCAGCTCCATAATCAATTGCTGCTCTGTTTCTTCTTCCAGTAGCACCGAAATATAGGTCCTTTTGTCCATATAGTACCCCGACAAAATATGCGGATTTTCTGCACGAAGTATTTCACTTTTTTGCGGATCACATCTTAGGGTTAAAATCGGCCGTCCTTCATTTTCAGTGCCCAACATGCCGATCAGCTTTCCTTCCACGTGGTAGCGGTGCGCTCCCCATTCTTCCTTGTACGTATGAACAACAGCCGGATGCCCGATCAGTGCCTGATGAATCTCTGGATAAGCTTCCTTCATTTTTCATTCCTCCAGAATCATAATTTTATTGCCGTCTGGATCAAGCAGATTAAGTTCTCGACCGCCCCATTCAGCTAGACGTGGCTCAGGGATCTCCACATTTTTTGCTCGAAGTTCCTCGTACATCTCATCCAATGTCCCACTCGCAGCAAAAACCAGTTCAACCTTAGACTCACTGCTCTTGCCCCATTTTCCACTGTTCCAAATGATAATGCCTGGCGCCTGCTCGCCAAATGCCAGTTTGGCACCATCATACTCCCCATAACCCTCAAAAGTGATCGGCATGCCTAGTTTCTCATGATAAAAGGCCACCAATTCCGCCGGGTCTTCCGTTGAAATATTGACACAAATAAAATCTTTAATCATCTTTATCACCTCTCCTTTATCCTAGCATCAAGCGGGAAATCCGTATTGTATAAAAACGACATTTCAGGGGAAAAAACGACGTTGAAATTCTGTCGGCGTGTGATTGCTATATCTTTTGAACTGCTTGATAAAGTGAGCCTGATCATGGAAGCCGAGCTCTACTGCAATCTCTGCCCCGCTGCGATACGGATCACTGGACAGCTCCCGAACCGCCCGCTGAAACCGAATCAATTTTTCTGCCTGTCTCGGTGCCAGTCCCAGATAGCTCTTAAAAATCCGCTCAAGTTGACGTCTCGAAAGAAGGGTTTCTGCTAGCATCCCTTGTTCAGAATGATCTGATCGCCCGTTTAAAACGTGATCCATTGCTAGAAAAAAATCAGTAGACGTTTTCCGAGCCGGGTGTTCAAGCTGCTTCAAAAAGAAGGCCTCCAGTCGAACCATTCGTGCCCGATTAGCCCTCGCCTCGCCAAGGGCTTCCAAAAGCTGGCGCGTGAAACCTGGAAACAAGTCCACCGGGTCGACCAGCTGATTCACTGTCACAACTAATGCTTCCGGCACAAACTGATGCAGCGCCCAAGCATAAAATCGCACAGCAAAAATCTGCGTCCCGTCTCCCTCCGATTCAAAGGCCGCATCACTCGGTCCAGCAAACGCCACACTGGCAATTGCTCCGTCAGCATTCAACATGAAAAGAATGTCGGCACACATGTCTGGCACAACCAAACCACTGGTATCCGTCTTATCCGATTCCCAAAAGCAAGCAATATAAGGCTGGAGTGGTCGGATCGGTGGATATTCATGGTAGCCCACTCGGTTGAAGCCTGCGACGATTGGTTGAAAACCTGTTACTTCGATCATCCGTATCGCCTCCTTTCTGTTTTATTGTACCCTAACTTCATAAATTTGACATTGGACGATCAAAAAGCAAGGATAGCAGAACTACCCTTGCTTATCTTGTTATTTCCGTCCTGTTAAAACTGAATAGATCTTTTTCTCACACTCCACAATCACAAATACTGCCAGTCCGGCTCCCAGTGAGAGCAGTAGCTCGTATCCACTAAGTGCCGCCGTTTCCATGACAGCATGGAAAGGAGACAAATAAATGACTAGTGCTTGCAGAACAAAGAGGATCATTACTGCATACCAGAGTGCTTGATTTTGCAAAATGCTTTTATTCAGTGAAAATTTGAATAGCTCACGACAGTTGATCATGTAAAATGCCTGACCAAAGACAATCGTTTGTAGAAGTGCCGTTTGAATGACTTCTGTAGAGGCACCCTGCCCTCTCAAATAGCCTTCCACGATAAAGCCAAGTGCAGCAATCAGAATCGATACATACGCAACTCTCACGATGGCATAGCCGTCCAAAATCTTCTCTTTGGGGTCTCTCGGCTTCCGGGTCATCACATCTTTGGCATATGGCTCGTAACCAAGTGCAAAGGAAAGCGTAATGGTTGTCACCATATTGAGCCACAAGATCTGCACGGAAGTCAGTGGTAGCGGCATATTCGCTAAGAGAGAGATCACCACGAGCAAACCTTGTGCAAAAGCAGTCGGCAAGGAAAAGAAGATTGTTTTTTTCAAATTATCATATACACGACGGCCTTCTTTTACTGCCTTGACGATTGTCGCAAAGTTATCATCAGCTAGTACCATATCGGAAGCATCTTTTGTTACTTGCGTGCCTTTGATCCCCATCGCAATCCCAATATCTGCTTTCTTTAGAGCTGGTGCATCATTCACACCATCGCCAGTCATCCCAACGATATGGCCATGTGATTGGATAGCCGATACGAGACGTAGTTTATGCTCTGGTGTTGTGCGGGCAAATACGTCATGTGTCATCACGACATCTTGCAATTCTACATCTGTCATCTGCTCGATCTCACTGCCAACAAGTGCCTGATCATAGTGTTCCATCCCGATCTCGCGTGCAATCGCAATGGCTGTATCTTTATGATCGCCAGTAATCATTTTGACACGGATGCCAGCCGTTCGACAGACGCCCACTGCTTCGACAGCTTCTTTTTTAGGTGGGTCCATGATGCCGTATAGCCCAGCCAAAATCATGCCATTCTGCAAATCTTTATGCGTGAGTGTCTCCTTCTCGCTTGAAACCGGTTTGAATGCCCCTGCCAGAATTCGCTGACCTTTGCTGGCGTACTCGGACATGATCTGCTCCCAATAACCCCTATCAAGGCCTGTTGATATATGTCCCTCGATCTGCTCGCCTACCATGCTAAAAATCACATCTGGCGCTCCTTTCAGGTAAATAAATTTTTCTCCGCCCACTTTGACTAGGACGGCCATATATTTATAAGCAGAGTCGAATGGGATTTTATACAGTAAATGATGCTTCTGGCTGAGATCGGCATGATGAGCGAACTCAAGTAGCGCTCCTTCCGTCGGGTTCCCAATGACCTCACGCTTGCCATCATGATAATCGATTTTTGTATCGTTGCAGTAAACGGCTATTTCGACCAGCTTACGAAAGGCCTCATTTTCATTCTGTAATTCGATTGGTCTTGCCGTATGCTCACTTACACCATCTTTTGTCAAAACAGACACAACGGTCATTTCATTTTTGGTCAGTGTGCCGGTCTTATCCGAACAAATCACACTCATACTGCCAAGTGTTTCAACGGCCGGCATTTTCTTGATAATAGCCTTTTCTTTCGCCATTTTAGAAACGCCCATGGATAAAATAATCGACAGAACGGCCGGTAAACCTTCCGGGACCGCAGAGACAGCCAGCGCGATCAAGGCCGAGACAATTTCATTCATAGCAAAATCATGATAAAATAGACTGAAAAATAATAGAAACACGATAAGTGCAGATAGTATATAAAAAATTTGGTGATTAAGCTGCTTCATCTTTTTGATTAGCGGCGTCACGGCTTGCTTGACTTCTTTCAGATTCTGGCTGATCTTTCCAAGCTCTGTGTGATCGCCTGTTGCAATGACGATTCCTTTCCCAGTGCCGCTGTTCACGAGCGTACCGGAAAAAGCCATATTCGTTCGGTCGCCTAGATCGGCTTCGGCTTCGATCGCCTCGACCGTTTTCTCAATTGGTGTAGATTCTCCTGTTAAAATTGCTTCTTCCACCACTAACTGGTAGGACTCAATGATTCGCAAGTCTGCGGGAATGATATCCCCTGGCGCAAGAAGTACCAAATCGCCCTGTACCAGTGTTTCGGCTGGTACGATTTCTTTTTGACCTTCCGACATAATGGTAGCTTCCGCACTCATCATGTTGGTCAAGCTATTCAGTGAATTGGTAGCTTTTCTTTCTTGAACATATCCAATTAAAGCATTTATTACAACTACCAGAAAAATAATGGCCATCTCTGTATAGGAACCAGAAATCCCTTTCAAAATACCCGCGACGATCAATACATAAATCAAGAGATCATGGAAATGCTTGAAAAATTTCTTCCATTCGCTTTCTTCCTGCCCCTTGCTCAACCTGTTATAGCCATTTTGTGTTACACGTGTCGTCCTTTCATTTTGGGTAAGCCCCTTTGTATCGGTCGCCGTATTTTCTAGAAGCTGTTGGATGGATTGTTGATACCATTTTTTCATTTTTATCGCCTCCAAAAAGCTTTCTCACATTGAGTATAACTGCATTGGCAGGTAGAAATTTGTTTATTATTTTAGTGTCTAGGTAAATAATAAAGGACTTTTCACATGAGAGAAGGATGCCCCTATGAAACAATTATTAGATAAAAAAGAACATGATCTGCTGCGTATCTTTACGAAAATCGATGCTGTTTATCCGCAGCCTGTTACGATCAGGGAGCTTCAAGAATCGCTCCATTTATCACATGTCACAATTATCAAAGATATTCAAACGCTTAATGGTATTCTTACTTCAAGCAATCTCCCTGTTGAAATCGTTACTTCATCAACAGGTGTCATGATTGAAAAAGAACTTTCGTTTCAATCAAAACTTGTGGGGATTTCAATTTTTGAGAATAGTTTGATGTATCATTACTTGATTACTTTGTTATCCCCGGTTTCCACCTCCGCTCAAACATTTTGCCGCACTCAGAATATCAGCTCTTCTTATTTTTATAAAAGAATTCAGACATTAAAGCAGTTCTTAGGCGATTATCGTCTTTCGGTCGATGTACGCGGCAATCGGTTGACTGGAGCAGAAAAAGATATTCGCTATTTCTTATTTCAGCTTTTTTGGGGTACTTTTTCCAATTATCATTGGCCTTACTCACATATCCAGAAAGCGGAATGCCAATTATTGCTGGATCATTTTTTGCAAAAAAGCGGTTATCAAGCGAATCTTATCGAAAAGGAAAAGTTTCTGCATGGCCTTGCTATCATTCGATTACGTCTTTTGAGTCAAGGATTTATCCAGCCAGAAGAAGAACTATTCGATATTCGTTTTAAGGAAGGGCAGCCCATCTTCGCTGAACTTGTGGATGCCGTCCGGTCGCTTTATCAGAAAAAAACATCATTTCCTGCTGATTTGCTGCTTGATGAATATCGCTTTTTCTATACAATGATCAATATCACCTTATTTGAACATGAACACGCTGGCCGTCTGGAACAAGTCTTGCAGCTTTATGATCAGTATCATCCTGTTGGATCCGAACTGACTCTTTTATTTGCGAGTCAGCTTTATACGATTCTGGGAGTTGATTTGCGTGCCGACCCGCGCGCCATGCTGGAACTGACAAAAATACACAACCACGCTTCCTGGTTCGTCGGACTTCCGCTTTCTTATGATATGGCTGCCATGCTCCAACGCTACCAAAGCGAATATCCTGTTGTTTTTGCTGCTATTAGTACTATTGTGAATACGGTCTTACAGAGCAAACCAATGAATCGCGATTTTCTTACGACCCATTATTTGCTGATTTTGGGAAACTACATAGATCTTTATGCTTTCAATCCGAAGCTTCACGTAAAAATTGCTTGTGCAGAAGGACCACTAGTAGAAAAACAAGTCGAACTTGCACTTTTGCAGCGCTATCAGAATAAAATTTCTATCTATCCGTACGTTGATGCAGAAACAGATTTACTGATCACTGAATATCAGACTGCAGCAGTCGATCTCCCTACTGTCTCTATGATTTATCCGCTGACTCAAGCACTTTGGAACAAACTTGATACATTAATTTTCACGTTGCATACACAAAAAAGTAAGGCATTTCTAGCAAAAATCGAATTAGACTTTCCTCACTTACTGCTCTAACATACAAAAAAGCAGAAATCCGTTAAGATTTCTGCTTTTAAAATTTTAGGGGACTGAACATCATCCTAAAAGTCACGCCCTCTCTCCCGCTAACCATCATCGAAGAATTATCCTGCAAACTGGTTTAATGTCGAGCTATAACAAAATCTTCGGGAAGAGATTTGCATCTTACTTAAGCACCAGTTCTTCCAGTGCATAGGCCACTCCTGCTTCGTTATTCGTTTTAGTGATAAACTTACCAAGTTGTTTGATATGTTCAGCCGCATTATCCATCACGACGGGCATCCCTGCATATTCCAGCATCGTACTATCATTTTCAGCATCACCAATCGCCATTACCTCATCTCGGGAAATGCCAAGTGAATCGGCCAACTGTTTGAGCGCCGTCCCTTTACTCACACCTTTGTGTAAAAATTCCAGATTATACGGGACACTGCGTACAATGTAGTACTTCTCTTGCAACTCTTTCGTCAAAGCAGCCACTACTTCATCAATTTTTTCAGGCTCATCTAGTAGCATGGCTTTGGCAATTCTGATATCATTCGGCGCTTTGTCGACCGGCTGATAAAACAGTGGTGTCTGCAATAGTAGCGAGTCCTTACAGGTCAGAATCGAAATTTCTTCATGTGGTACATACATCTTCGTAGCATCCAAATAGGTCAGATGAGCTCCAAGTGGTGCACAAAATGCAAAAATATCTTGAAGTGCTTCCTTATCAAGTGCCGAGTCAGCCACAATTTCCCCGGTTTTCGTTTTCAAAACGATTGCACCATTCATTGTAATCGCATAATCTTCCGCGTCGAGCAGCTCCAACTGTTCAAGGCTATGCCGCAGACCAACAAGCGGTCGCCCTGAGCAGAGTACCACTTTTGCCCCTGCTTGTTTGGCAGCTTTAATTCGTTCAATAACCGGAACAACCAACTCATGTGCATCGTTCAACAGGGTGCCGTCAATATCAATCGCAATCAATTTATACATGCTTCTCCTCCTCCAACGTCCTCTCTATCAGTGTACTAAACTTTCCCAAAAAGAGGCAAGCTGTGCTTTGAGCTGTGCCCTGCTATGAACTACAGAAAATTGTTGCCAGTGTCGTGGAAAAAGTTCCTGATAGCGCCGCTCCGTATAACGGTCATCAATCAGAAGCAGCGCACCGAGGTCTGTTTCTCCGCGAATCACACGACCGCCAGCCTGTAGCACTTTGTTCATGCCGGGAATTTGATACGCATAATGGAAACCTTGACTGCTCTGTTCATCATGATAAGCCTTCACGAGTTCCTGCTCTGCGGAAGGCTGGGCCAAACCCACACCCACGACTGCCGTGCCGATCAGCCGCTCCCCTTTCAAATCGACCCCTTCTGAAAAAAGACCACCCAGAATTCCAAAGCCAACAAAGGTGCCTTCATTATCTGGCTGAAATTCTGCTAAGAAAGCCTCACGCTCAGTCTCACTCAAGTCCGGTGCCTGAATGATGGTTTTAATATCCGGCCGTAGTGCACGAAACTGCTGATAAACATCTTCCATATACCGATAGGATGGGAAAAAGAACAGGTAATTCCCTTGTTTGGAGTCAGCAAATGCAGCTAGCGTCTCTGCCAGTTCCTGATTACTGTGCTTTCGGGCATGATAACGCGTACTGATATGGCTATCCACAATGATTTTCAAGCGATTGGGATCAAACGGGGAAGGGAACATCATCCGGCTAGTTTCTTCGTCATCCGCCCCGCCAAGCAGTCCTGCATAGTAATCCATCGGTGAAAAAGTCGCCGAAAAAAGCACCTGCGCCTTGCCAAGTTTTAATTTTTCCTCCAAAAGCTCAGAGGGGTCGAGACAAATCAACCGCAGAACTGTATCATCAGAACGAGCCACAAGCGTCATGAATTTATCATTGTAGAGCTCACTGATCTTCAAAAAATGATTCGCTGCAAAAAAAGCACTCAGCACGAGCTCCTGCCCCGGTGCCTCAGGATTTACCAGCAGCCAGTCCTTCGCAGCAGCTGCAAAAGTTTCCAGATCCTGCTCCACAGTCTCAAAAGGTTCTTCCTGACTATAACTCTCACTATCAGGAGCACATTTTTCACCGACCGCTTTCATATCACGTATCAATTTGGCAAGCGACGCATCCAGTTTTTTGCCTGGTTTGACAATCTCCTTGTGAAGCTCTTCCAGCTGCTGCAAAGACAAGTCTGCCGAATACATTTTCTTCGCCCGATCGACCAGATTATGTGCTTCATCGACCAAAAATGTGTAATCCCCGTTTTGATCACTGAAAAAACGACGCAGATAGACTGTTGGATCAAAAAGATAGTTATAGTCCCCAATGATCACATCACAAAATAGCGCCGCATCTAACGACAACTCGAACGGACAAATCACATGCTTCTTGGCATAGTGCTCGATCGTTTCCCGTGTAAGCGCGTCCTCATTCTGTAGCAGATCGAAGAGAGCCTCATTTAGACGGTCGTAGTAGCCATTTGCAAAAGGACAATGGTCAGGATCACAGCGGCGCTCATTCAAAAAACAAATCTTATCCTTGGCAACAAGTGTTACTGTTTTGGCGCGCAAGCCTTGGCGCCTCAATTCTTCCAAAGCATCTTCAGCCACTTGACGAGTAATGGTTTTAGCCGTCAGGTAGAAAATTTTATCTGTTTTTCCTTCTCCCATTGCTTTGAAAGTTGGAAAAAGTGTCGACATTGTTTTGCCGATCCCAGTGGGGGCTTCTGCAAAAAGTCGACTGCCGTGCTCCACCGTTCGATATACAGCAATGGAAAGTTCCCGCTGTCCTTTTCGATAACCGTCATAGGGAAATGGCAGCTCTGTCAGCGCACGATCCCGTCGCTCCTGCCAACTAGTCATAAACTGAGCAAACACAAGATATTTGTCTAGCAGATCATCAAAATAGATCTGTAGTTCTGGATACGTATATCGACGTTCAAAAGTTGTGACCATTTCTTCCGTAATGTGATAATAACGCAGCTGTATATCCATGGTTTCCCGATTCTCCTGATCGGCAAAAATATAGGCATAGATGATGGCTTGTGCCCAGTGCACTTCGTAGCCGCCCTCATCAATTTCACCATAAGGTTGCATCGTACTTTTGATTTCATCGATTTTTCCTCCATCAATGATTCCATCTGCCCGACCCTCAATCACAAATTGTAGTCCATCCCGTTCCAGCTCGATTTTGAGTGGCACTTCGGCTTCGTAATTGTCGCCTTCAAGTTTTTGTAGCTGCCTATGAATTTTAGCACCCAGAAGCGCACGATCCGGCGTAACAAGGCGACTATCAATACTCCCTGATTGAAAAACAAATTCTGCCAATCGGCGAACCGAAAGCTGGATTTTTTTCATAGCATATGCTCCTTCATCAATCTTTCGCGAACATTCGTTCCATTTTCTATTATAAACGAAAGCTGATCATTCTCCCAGTATTAAATCCAAAAAACGCCAAATCGGCTTTGACGTTTATGCATTCAAGACGTATCCTTTCTGTTCGGGGAATAAATTTCCGACCTGAATCAGTAATAAAAATAGAAGCTGGCTTGCTCTCACATGGAAGTCTTAGCCAGCTTCTATCCTTTATTTTTTATTCATCCTGAGTCATTTGATACGTATACCCCGATGGATACAAACTGAATCGTTCAGCTCGGTAAGCCCAAGCAGAATCTGGGAAGTTCGTCAGGTTCATTTCAAAAACAATATTCCCATCCTTGTCTACCTCAAAGATACTGCTTTCCTTCCCATCTTTTCGATGGCCAAAGTTGACCAAATAATTACCAGTCGTTTCCATATAGCGGGCACTTCCCACAATTTCTGTCCAATAATCTTCGCCTAAATCTTTACCAAATGAAAAGACTTCTTCAACGGTTTTATCTTTTTCATTAATTCGATATTGAACAGCTTCACTGTATTTACCTGACTCATCTTTATCACCACGGGATACCACGATATTATTATCATAAAGTAGAATATCAATCGTATCCGAGTTGCCATCTTGATCTGGCAAGATTTCTACCGCATGCTGACCAGCTGGATATTTGAAATCATCCCCGGTCGGATCAAGCAGATATTTCTGATAGGAGTCCGGCCAGCCTTCTTTATCAGACAGGATCCATTTAATATCTGTCGTATCATAGTCAAGTTTCATAATCGTATCTTGATTGCGGCTGGAAATCACGATGCTGTCATCACTTTCGTCGTACCAAATCGCATTTTGGTGGAACCAGTCGACTTTTCCATCTGAGCGTTCTTCATAATCTCGATAAAAGCTTTTCGGCAAAATATCCTTCAGATCGATCGTTTTGACGATTTCACCTGTTTGCCGATCAATTTCGATCATAGTATCTTCCATGTATTTACTACCGTCATTGATTGTCAAAAGTAAGTTCCCTGATGGCAGTTCGATAGCATCATGATGGATCGCCGATTTTGAGGAGGAACCTGCGACTTCACTCTCAGGATCACTCGTCATCGAATAGGCATGATAAATTTTCCCTAAATAATCTGTTTCAAGAAGCAGTGAGTAAGTATCATCTGCATTATCATATTTTGTCAAATAAAGCAGGTGCCCGTTTTCCAATTCTTTAAAAACATGGCTGTTATACTTGGTTGAGTACCAGCGAACCTCGCCGTTTGAATCTACGCCATACGCATACTTTGTACTCGGCGTCATAAAGGTCAGCTGATTACCTGTCTGCTCCATTTGCTGGGCATCACTGGTTACAACTTCAATATCTGGCATATCTTCCGGTAGTTTATCTGTTTGAATCGTTACTGTTTTTTCACTAACATCGCCGTCTTGTGTAACAGCGATAATCTTCACTTTGTTCGCTGTGTCCGCATACAGCCCTAGAACTGGTACTTCATGGTGTTTTGTGTAAGTGGAATTTACTTCGGATCGGATCGTCGTATCTGCTGATTTCCCCTCAACTTCTACAGAGATCTTTGTTTTTTCATCGGTGTCGAATAATATAAGTGCTGATAATGGACTTGTCCCATACGGGTTCAGTTTAACATATGGATTCTCAAATGTGCTGTCCGCGCTATCTTCAGTTAGTTGTTTCTCGATTTTCGTCTGTTCATCAACAAGATTTGTATCAATCATATAGTCAGTAGGATCGGATGTCTCTTGTTTTTTCTGATAGAAATAATAGCCTAGCCCCCCGGCAATCGCAACGACGAGAATCACAATGATGACGGATATAAGTACTTTTCTCTTCGATTTTCTTTTCACCCTGAAACTCCTTTCACATTATACATCCAGCTTAGCATTAAAATTTGAAAAATCTATGAACAGGATGCAAACTAAATGTAAAAATAATCTTATACTCATTACAGGCACATTGCACGTAAAATCCTGTAATGTTACCATGTTTTAAAATTACAGAAAATTTCATATATTTATAAATCCAAAGCAACTTCTGCTTTTATCACAATTTTTTCTCCAATTAAAGTTTAATTTTCAGTCTGATTACATTACCCTTTAAAATAAACAAAAAAACTATTGTGAAGCGATTCTAATTACTAGATGTTGGTTTTAAGAGATAATAACTACTATATGGATTGATTTTTCCGATTCATCCTCAAATTTGAAACCCTGTTCACTCGTCTTCCGTGCTTCTCCGCGTGTTCCAGACACATGTTTACAACTGCGTCTATCTATAAGAAGCAAATGCTAAAGGATCAAAAAGTGAATATAATGCAGTTTTCACCCTTTCTGTGATGAAATTTCGTATTGCTTCTAAAAACAGTATCTTAATTTATAGACAGAAGTAAAATGACCATCTACAAAAACAGGTTTAGAAGTGACACTTTCCCTTCTAAACCTGTTCTTGTACACATATTATGTTATCTATCATTTGTTAACCTAGTTTTTACTTACCTTTTTTTTAAATATAAAATGGTTCCGGCTACAAGCAACAATCCCCATAGCATTGCAGAAGTATCTGAGTCTCCCGTTTTGGGAAGTATCTTTTCCTTTACGTCGCCTGATTCAGTTTGGTCATCTACAACTGCGTCAGTATCGTCATGAGAAGTGTCATCCATATAATCTGCTGGAGCATTCTGATGGTTAGGAGCAGAGGTATCGACATTTGGGCCATTGTCGGGTATTGGTGTATTATCATTATCTGGAATAACAGGACGATTATCTATTAGATGAACCATCACTGTTACATCATCCGCGTTCACCGCATGTAAGGTAACCAAGTAGTCCCCAGGCGTCCCCCATTGTACTTTTTGCTCAAAGTCACTGGTAATAGTTCCGCCACTTGTAACGGTCGCGTGAATATCTGTTAAAAATTGAGATTCGCTAAGGTTGCTATCCATATCGTACGTAACTTCTGTGTCAGCCGTAATGACCGCTTTCGTCTCAGGATTATCCACGATATGCACGGTCACATTGACCGGTTTAGCTGCCACACCATCCAAGCTGTGCGCACTCAGTGTCACCTGATAATCTCCCAGTTGTGAAAAATCAACCTGCGTGCTAAAATCAGTCACAATGACTGAGCCATCACTCGTTTCAGCATGGACATCTGCTAAAAACTGCGCCTCCGATACATTACTATTTTGGAAATAAGTGATCTCTGAGTCAGCCGTGATAACAGATGCAGCTTCTGCTGAATCGACATACACCTTTACTGTTACCGGTGCCGCTTGCAAGCCATCTTCATTCACTGCACGTAATGTGACTTCATAGACCCCAACTGTTGTAAAATCCACTTGTGTCTTGAAATCTGTTGTGATTACTGCACCATCACTCACAGTCGCTTGGATATCTGTTAGGAATTGTTCCTCACTGACTTCACTATTCTGCTCATAATGTATTTCCCCACTAGCCGTAATAACAGGAGCAGGAAGAGGAGCTACATGTACGGTCACAGTAACAGGAGCTGCTTCTACCCCGTCTTCGTTTTTAGCACTCAATGTGACCTCATAGTCGCCGACCTCTGTGAGTCTGACTTGTGCTTCAAAATCACTGCTGATCGCTGAACCATCGTCCGTTCTAGCATGAATATCCGTTAAAAATCGTTCCTCACTGATTGTACTATTTTTCGGATAAGTAATTTCGGAATCTGCGTTAATTATTGGCGCTGCAGCTTTTTGCACATGGACGATCACAGTTATGGGATCACTCTCAAAACCATCCTCATTTTTAGCAGCCAGAGTGACCTTATAATCACCCGCTGTAGTCAGATCAACAACATTCAGAAAGTCCGTTTCGATCGTTGCCCCTTCACTTGCTTGTGCATGGATATCCGTCAAAAACTGCTCTGTTGTAACTTGGCTGTTTTTCGGATAGGTGATTTCCGAGTCCGCTGTTAAGCTTGGAACGGCCGAGACTCGAAACGGCTGTGTCACAGTACCTGAAAAAGTACCTTGCAAGGAAGCGTCATTAACAGGCTCATTAAATTTATAATTTACAGAGGAAAGATTTTTAATTTGTTCAAAAGTCCATTTTACTTGTGAATCTGAATATATCCCATTGTTGGAAATCACAGTCGGTGTACTGATTTTATCAAAATTGCTGATTTCATTAGGAATAATCAAATCATTGACTGCAGGAATTTCCGGACGCGTAATCGTTTGGCTCGATGCATCTAATGTAGTTAACAAGGGTAATTTATCCGGCATGGTCTTATCTAAAACTGAGAGATGATTTTTAGATAGATATAAACTACTTAATTTTGGCAGTTCTTGAATACTTTCTAAATTTGAAATTTGATTACTGCTCACATCCAATGTCGCTAGCAGTGGCAGATCCGTTAATTGACTCACATTGTTTAGCTGATTGCCACTTAAATCCAAATAGATCAGTACAGCCATGTCTTTGACAACTGCTTCTGTCAGCTGATCGTTTTCTAATCCGACATCCCGCATAAGTGGCAGGTTTTTTAACGTTACTTTTTGAAGTGTCGTACTTCCTGCGAGCCGTATCCGATTATCTCCTTCCCCGCTTCCATTCATTCCTACATTGTCTAGTTTTGGCAAGTCTTCCAAGTCAAGCTCTTCTAGCACATCTTTTCCACCGTCTTCTATATTTAGTTGTGTTAATTTAGGTTGATCCTTGATTTCTACTTTTTGTGATTCATTATTGTAAGCTGACAAGGTCGCCAGATTGGACATCTGACTTTCCGCAGTAAAACTGATATTCCCAATCTGATTGCCGCTAATGTCTAGATATGTTAACTGTTGTAAAGAATAAATAGTTGTTATATCTGTGATTTGATTATTCGATAGATTTAATTTTTGGAGATTTGTCAAATACTCTATCCCAGTTAAGTCTCGAATGCCCTTATCTGTTGCAGTTAATGTAGTGATTCCTTCAAGTTGTTGCATACTAACTGTTTGAGTAATATCATCGCTCCCAGTTGCTTCTTCGGCTACAGCTTCTGCCAGCGCAGCATCAGGAAAAAGTTCGGCAAATGTGCTGCTTTCATTCTCTAAAAGATTTTTAGGCTCAGTTACAACTACATCATTTGAGCCCTTATCTGCCTTTTGATTTTCCTCCGCCGCAGTCACTATACCTACCTGAAAAAATATACAACTTGTTAAAATTATTCTGCTTAAGGTTTTCTTCATAGATTATTTAATCTCCTATAAATTAGATACATCTATCATAGTTTGTTTTCAAACAGAGAAAGTATACATTTAATATTGATTCCTTATCCATTTATGACTTTTTAATGAAATTTCCCACATAAGACTGTAGATTCTTTCGATTACTCTACTAAAAAAGCCCTGAAACAGAAGACTCTTTATCTCCGTTTCAAAGCTTTTTATCAACCCCATATAATTTCCTGCAAACCTGCATCACTCAAATACCGATTGATCCGACTAAACGGCTTGCTTCCAAAAAAGCCATTATAGGCTGACAGCGGACTTGGATGCACACTTTTGATGATTTTATGTTTTGGATTTGTGATCAAAGCTTCTTTCTTTTGTGCATGACCTCCCCATAAAACAAAAATCACTTGTTCATCTTTTTTATTCAGTTGTTCAATCACTTTATTCGTAAAATTTTCCCAGCCTTTTTTCTGATGCGAAGCTGCTTTTTTGGCCTCAACTGTCAAAACAGTATTGAGCAGCAGTACGCCTTGTTCCGCCCAGTCCGTCAAGTCCCGATCAGTTCGAACTACGCCGACATCACTCTCTAATTCTTTAAAGATATTCCGTAAAGACGGGGGAAATTTGGCATCCGTTGAAGCAACGGAAAAACTCAAACCGTGCGCCTGATTTGGCCCGTGATACGGATCCTGCCCCAGAATAACTACTTTTGTATCGGAAAAACTCGTTGTATTAAGCGCATTATAAACTTTATCTTCCGGGGGATAAATCTCTTTTTCCGCATATTCTTTATGGACAAAATCCATTAGTTCATGAAAATAAGGCTTTTGCTGTTCGCCTGCTAGTAAATCGTTCCAATCATTTGTAATCGTCTGCACGTCTTCTCCTCCTCTTTCTCTAGCTTCCATTATACCCTAGCCAATTTATATGCAGCAACCTAAAAAGCGACAGGCTTCTTACGCCTATCGCTTTTTCACACTATCCCGCTCAATCAGTGAGACAGGCAGAATTTCTTCTTTGAATGAATAGTCTTTTTTCTGGATCATTTTCCGCAAATGTTCCACGGTTTTCGCTGCGATTTGCGGGATTGGCTGGCGAATCGTAGTCAGTTTTGGCTGAACAATATCGGCAAATGTGATGTCATCGTAGCCAATGATTGACAGATCATCTGGAATTTGGATTCCACTTGCTACAGCTTGATCATAAAGCCCGACTGCAATCATGTCATTACTACAGAAAACTGCAGTCACATCAGCATCAAACACTTTATGGGCAATCAACTGACCACCTTTGCGGGTCAAATCTGTTCGGAAACCAGCCACCGTGCCAGACGCTCGTTCGATTGTCTCTTTGTAACCACGGTATCGCTCGCCAATATTGGCAAAATCAGCCTGACTACCAACAAAAGCCGTCTTGGTGTGACCGTTCGCAAGAAGATATTCCGCCGCTATTTTCCCGCCTGTCAGATCGTCAACGTGGATGGAATAATCAGAAAGGGCGTACCGATTATCAAGAATCAGAAACGGAATACCCCGCAATTTCAACTCATCAAATATGGTTGTTTCTAAACTAGTCAGACCACAAATGATCAGACCGTCAACTGAACGGGAAATCAGTTCTTCTACATAGCGCATCTCTCGTTCAGATTCTTCGCAAGAGTTACAGAGAAATGTGATATAACCTGCCTGATTGAGACTGTTTTCCAGTTCTTTAGCCAGCTCAGCAAAAAAGGGGTTCGTAATATCCGGAACCAGCAGCCCCATTGTATGACTCTCAGCAGAAACGAGACTACGCGCCGTATAATTAGGCTTATAATCCAAATCCTGAATCGCATCAAACACTTTCTGCTTCGTTTTTTCCGTGATATGACCAGCTTTATTATTGACGACCATTGAAACCGTTGCGATTGAAACGCCAGCCTGTTTGGCAACGTCTTTTATTGTAGCTCCCACATTTTACCCCTCCGCACGAATTACTGTGATATTACTATTCTAGCAAAAATGGGGTAGGCACGCCAATGATTCTTTGGAATGCCAGAAAATGTCCGTTGCGCTCACTCATTTCAATATCCCGCTCTGCCAAAAGCTCGAAACCTGCCTTGCTGAGCAAATGCTGCATGATTCCATTCTTCTGTTCTGTTACAACTGCCACCCCTGATCTACCGCTCATTCCAGCAAATTCGATCGCAAACTGAAGCAGATGCTGTGCCGCACCATGATTGCGTTTTAGCGGGGAAGTCATCATTCTTTTGAGGAAAAGCTGATCTTCCGCCCATTCAAAACAGGAAGCCGTCCCGGCCGAATCTTGCGTGAGCGTCATCAAGGCCGACAGTCGCCCGTCCAAGAACAGGCCAAACAATTCTTGCCGTCCCAAATCGAGCAGCAAATGCTGCTCGTTCGGATAGCGTTCACTCCACTGATGGTCTTTCAGCCCGGCTTTGACCTCAAAAAGCAATCGCCGCGCCTCCTCCTGGTCGCCCTGCTGAAGCTGCCGGATCATTGGTCTGCCAGCTCCTCAGCAGATGGGATACTGGTATAAGCGCCAAATTGGGAGACCACCCTGGCGGCTACTTGAGCACCTTTTTTTACAGCCTGGTCAATCGGCTGCATGCATGCCAAGCAGTGCGCCACTGTACCGATAAAGCTGTCTCCTGCCGCCGTCGTGTCTACTGCTTTCGTCTTGACCGCTTCGACATGCTGCGTTCCGTTTCGTGTGACAATCAGCGCCCCTGCTTCTCCCTGCGTAATAATGACCGCTCGCCGCACCTTTTCCAAAAGTGACTGGGCGTGCCATGTCCGTTCGGCATCATCCGCTGATTGCTTTCCAACCAAAAGATCAAATTCCGTTTCATTCGGAATCAGATAGTCCGTCAGTTCCAACAAACGATCACTGCACACCTTACCGGGAGCTGGATTTAGGATCGTCGTGGCGCCAGTTTGTCTAGCGATCTCAAAAGCCGCGATGACCGTTTCTTCCGGCACCTCAAATTGTGAAACCACCACATTGCTTGTTTCGATTTGCCGCCGAGCCGTCTGTACCATTTTAGCCGTCAACATCGTATTGGCGCCACCATAAGTCAGGATCATATTTTTGCCGGATCCGTCAATCAGTACCCAAGCAATGCCTGTCGGTACATCCACTGATGCAATATGCTGCTCGCCAATTTTTTCCTGCTTGATGATCTGCCTCAGAAATGCTCCGTTCTCATCCTGACCAAGCGCACCGACAAAGCTGACCTTACTGCCAAGCCTCCGAGCTGTCACTGCCTGATTGAATCCTTTTCCGCCAGCAGAATAGCTGATATTTTTTCCTTCAATTGTTTCGCCGGTTTCAGGCAGTTTTTCGACCGACATCGTGGTATCCATATTTAAACTGCCGACTACACAAATTTCACTCATAGATTCTTTCCCTCATCTCAACTAAACTTTACAGAATCACAAGCGATAAAATCATCACCATAATGATCCCTACAATAACAGGCATACTTGTCCGTTTGATAATCTCGATCGGACTGACCTTGATAATACTTGCTACTACCATGATAACTGCTGCTACTGGTGAAATTGAGCGTACCAGATTCGCAATCATCTGCATTGGCAGTGCCACCATGATCCCATCAATATTAGCACTGGCTGCAATATTTGGAATCATATCGATCGTGGCATAGAACATTGCCAGACCACCACCGCTGACAAGACCTAGCAGGAAAGTCGCCCCACTGAAGATAAAGGTTAGCATCGTACCTGCACTATCCACATTTTGAACAGAAGTTGTCAGCATATCAATTATGCCAATCGCTTGCATCCCTTCAGCAAACATGACACCGCCCACAACCAGAACGACCACTTGCGTAAATCCTTGTCCCATGCCCTTGAAAAACTCAAATGAATCATCAAGCGGTTGACGGAAAGAACGTTTGCGCAAGAATTCCAGTACAAGTGCAATGAAGAATGAAACAAACGTCAAAATTACGACATCTGCTTTGATATTGCTAAAGAAAATACCGATTACAACAATAAAAATCAGTGGCAGCATTGGCAAGATTGCATAGTATTTCGGTGGTAAAGGTTTTTCCTCCCCTTGCACCTCAGCTTCTTCAATATCCACAAACGCCAAATCGCCTTGCTTTTTGTCCATAAATTTTTGCCAGAAGTAGTGTACGACTGCCATCACTAAAAGTGTTGGAATCGAAATCAGGGCGTGATTGAGAAACACATAGTCAAACAAGTCATAGCCCAATGTTTTCGCCGCGATAACATTATCTGCTCCAAGAGGTGTTGGCATGATGGTAGCAACAGTTGCAATGACCCCACCAGCTGTCAGCGCACTAAGACCGATCTTCTTAAGTACCGGATACAGAATTGCCATCAAAATAACAGCCAGACTAGAGGCACTTGGGACAAATAGACTTAAAATGTTCCCAATAATAAATACAATCGGCACCAGCAAATATTTGGCTCTGATTTTCCCAAGTGGCTTGGTCAACAGACTAACAGCTACATCATTCGCACCTAGATAGTTCATATATGAAGCAAAACCGAAAAGCGTCATGATTGTGATCCCAACCATACTCAGCTGATTGACAAAAACCATTTCCAACCTTTTAAAAATATCTAACACAGCAAAACCTGTCGCATCTTCTCCAGTTAACAACGGCTTCCCAAGAATAAGTGCCATAATGAGCAGTACGACCCCAGCAATCAGCAGCACGATCGCAGGCTGATATTTTTAATAATTAAATAGAATACCCCTATAACAACGATTAATGCAAGAATAATCTCGACCATTCCTATGTCCTCCCTATTTTGTTAGTGCGAGCATTTCCAAAAACCATTTTCTAAAACGTTCCACATCCACTTCCAGAGCCACATCTGCATTTGCTTCCGTATGATACTTCATCTTCAAATCAGCAACAGTCGCACCATT
Source organism: Listeria ilorinensis (assembly GCF_913566895.1). Taxonomy (GTDB): domain Bacteria; phylum Bacillota; class Bacilli; order Lactobacillales; family Listeriaceae; genus Listeria; species Listeria ilorinensis. The sequence continues at coordinate 70,333 of NZ_CAJYCN010000010.1, forward strand.
CGCAGCCGTGTCGCCTGTTTGGACTTCCACGTAAGTCGACTGCATGCTGAAAATTGCTGGCTCGACAAGTGCTGCCAAGGCGCATACGTCATGCATCTTCAACCCCGTCTTCATACTGCCACCACGATAGTGCCCAAACAGACTGGCAAACATTGCCCCTGTCTGATTCATCGTTTTAATCTTTTCAATTTCTGTTGTTGTCAGCACTGCTTTACTGGTCACATCCAGCCCAATCATAGTGAGTGGCAAACCTGCTTTAAAAACAATCGCCGCTGCTTCCGGATCGGTAAAAATATTAAATTCTGCAGCAGTTGTCGTATTCCCCCGCGCCAAACTACCGCCCATCAGTACGATTTCTTTTATGTTGGCTTTTGTTTCAGGATATATCTTAAATAAGAGAGCAATATTTGTTAGGGCAGCAATCGGCATCAAAGTGACCGGGTCCGGGCTAGCAAGAATCGTTTGACGCAAGGCCTCGACCGCATGCACATCAAGCGGCTTCCGGGTAATCGGGCCAAAATCATAGCCGTCCATCCCAGATTCACCATGAATTTCACTACAGTCTTCCAATTCCTTTATAAGCGGCTCAGAGCAGCCCTTCGCCACTGGTACTTCTACATCAAAATATTCCACCAGTCGAAGCGCATTATCCGTCGTTTTGTCAACGTTTACATTTCCAGCCACCGTTGAAATCAGCTTTAAATCAATCGCAGGATGGTGAAAAGCAAACGCCAGTGCTACTGCATCATCAATTCCTGGGTCTGTATCAATGATTAACGGGATTTTCTTCATCTTAAAACCTCCTAGTTAAACGTTTAATTAAAACTATACACGAAAAGAAAGCGCATTCTTCACTTATGAATATTATCATTAAACGTTTAACTAGTCAATAGTATTTAAAAAATTCACTAAAAATATATTTTCGCTTCAAACTATAATGTTGACTTATCTTGTCGGAATACTTATAATTAACCCCAAGATTGCCAGTAAAGGGAGGATTTTATGATGCACCAAGCAAAAAAATGGGGCTTTTTTCTATTCACTACACTAGTACTTTCAATGGTTCTAGTAGCATGCGGCAACAAGAGCGATCAAGATGCCAATAAAAATAAAACGAAACAAGTGAATTTTCTTGAAACTAGTGAACTTTTGACACTTAATACAACCGCCGAGGAAGACTTTGCTAGTTTTACCGCGCAAAATCAAGTTTTTGAAGGATTATATGGACTCAATGAAAAGGATGAATTTATTCCTGCTGTAGCAAAAGAGATGCCTGAAATCAGCGAGGACCAAAAAACTTATACGATTCATTTACGCCCCGAAGCCAAATGGTCTGACGGTTCACAAGTCACTGCAGATGATTTTGTTTATGCATGGCAACGTGCAGTTGATCCCAAAACTGCTCCTGGCTACTCAGCACTTTTCAAAGATTCCATCAAAAATGCTGAAGAAATCAATGACGGGAAGCTTCCGACAAGTGATCTTGGCGTGACGGCACTTGACAAAGAGACGCTAAAGATCGAACTTAAAAAGCCGGTTCCTTACTTTATTTCCTTACTTTCATTCGAGACCTTTTTCCCGCAAAAAGAAGCTTTTGTTGAAGAGCAAGGAGATAAATATGGAACTGATGCAGAACATACGCTATACAATGGTCCATTTGTAATGAAAGAATGGAAAGGTGGTACCGGAAAAACCTGGACATATGCCAAAAACGATCACTACTGGGACAAAGACAATGTTCATGTTGACCAAATTAAAGTAGATGTCTCCAAAGATATCAACGCTGGTGTCAATCTGTTTGAAACAAAGGCCGCTGATCGCGCACCACTTTCTGGTGAATATGCCAAACAATATAAAGATCGCGATGATTTCCAAACAGAAAAAGATTCGATGATCAGCTACCTGCGTCTAAATCAAAAACGCGACGGCAAAGAAACGCCACTTGCAAACAATGCATTACGTCATGCTATCAACCTGTCGATCAATAAAGACACGCTGACCTCGGAGATTCTTGGTGACGGTTCCTTCCCAGCAAACGGTTGGATCCCTAAGGATTTTGCACAAAATCCAGAAACCGGCGCTGACTTCCGTTCTGATAGTGGCGATCATCTTGTTTATGATAAGAAGGAAGCACAAAAATATTTTGATCAGGCAAAAGAAGAACTTGGCACTGACAAAATCACTCTTGAGCTCCTCGGTGACGATCAAGATGTGACTAAAACACTCTTTGCCTTCTTGAAAAATGAGTGGGAAACCACACTGCCAGGCCTGACGATCAATGTAAAAACGATCCCAGCTAAGACAGCGACCGAGTTTACCCGTGAAAGTAACTATGACATATCACTTGGCGCCTGGATGCCTGACTTCAAGGACCCGTGGACATACAGCAGCCTCTTCCTGTCCGATTATTACAACAACAGCATGAGCTATAATAGCGCCAAATATGATGAACTGGTAAAATCGACCGACACGACTTTGGCTACCGATCCAGCGGCACGCTATCAGGCTTTCATCGACTCCGAAAAAGTCCTGCTCGACGAAGATGCAGCTATCGTGCCGCTTTACCAGCACCAAACAGCCGTCTTACAAAATCCGAATGTAACAGGCATCGTCAAGCATTCGTTTGGCTCGCCGTATAGTTTTAAATTTGTGAAGGTGGAATAAATGCGAAAAGTGAAGATCAGACAAAGGCCATTTAGGTAGAATGACTTAATTGTCTGATCTTCACTTTTAAAAGGATTTCTTATAAAATCAGAAAAAATTCCCTTATTTCGCCAACTTCTCATAAATTTCTTAGCTAAATGATAGCTGATTCTAAGTTTGAATCGTTATGATAGGTACATCAAATAAAATCAATTCATTTTTTACTCCCTTTTTGATGATTGATTTCCAAACTCCCTTTTTTACCAGTATGGTTCCCCCTTTTTCCATACTGGTTTTTTAATGCAAACAGGTCTACTTAGAAATTTTTTCATTGCTTGACAAATATCTGAAACCTTAACTGTCAGAATAAAGTTGAAATCAAATTAAAAACGAACCTAAAATCAGACAAAAGTCATTTAAAAGATGGCTTTATGTTTGATTTTAGGTTCTGTTATTTTTAGTTACTTTGTGAAAATTTCTCTATTTCGTCTTCTTCGCAAGATATGCATCGTACTGGTCTTGCATTTCTTTCATGACTTTGTCCATGCCAGCATCGTCTAATTTTTTCTTGAATTTTGGCATGTATTCGTCAGGATCTACGGTTCCAGTCAACAAGGCTGGTGCAAATTCATTACATACATTCGTGATAGAAGCAATCTCCGTTCTGACTTCTTTTGGATCAAAGTAGAAGCCAAGGCCCGGTGATGCAACAGATTCCTTATTGAACTGCTTGAATTGTTCCCATTTATCATTTGGTTCATCTTCGTAAAGTTTCAAGATGAAGTGATTGCCTAGTGCATATGTTGGCATACTATAATTTTCAACACGTGCTGGCAGGTCTTCGATTTTACCATCTTCCAACTCTTTATAGTGCGTGCCCTCGATTCCTTTATCGACAAGGTTGCGCAGATATTCATCTGTATTCAATAGGTTTAGGAATTTCACTGCTTCTTCTGGATGTTTACTTGTAACAGAAACTGCTTGGATCGCACCTGTTACAGAGCTATTTTTGATGATCGGTACTTCGTTGATTGGTTGTGTGACAACGGTATATTTTCCGCCTGTATTTTTGTTCCATACATTTTCTGCACACGGTTGGTATTTTTCGATCCGTACAAACCAATTTTCTTTGTCATAAGACCATGGATCAGTTGATGTTGCGATATCCTTGTTCATATAGCCTGCTTGATAGTAGCTATGTAGTGTCCGAAGTGTTGCCATCGAGTCTTTTTGATCATAGAAATTCACGATTTTGCCGTTTTCTTCGGTTTGACTGACGCTGAATGGAAGCGGAACTGCATTATCAATCAAGAAATCATAGTTGAACGCTGGTTTGAAGTCTTTGTTCCCCCCGATCGGTGTAATGCTTGGTTCGTTTTCTTTGATCGTTTTCAGCATAGGTTCAAGATCCTCAAAATTCTTGACCTGACTGATATCCATGTTATATTTTTTCACAAGATCTTCATTGAATACGTAGACTTGCTGCTCCCCGACTTCTTTGTTCGATGGTACACCGTAAATTTCACCATCAACGGTTGCGCCATCCCAAAGCACTGGATTTAGCGCCTCTTTCATGTCCTTGCCTTCTTTATTCAAGTACTTGTCGAGCGGCTGGAACGCACCTTTTTGCGCATAAGTGACATACTCCCCTGCAGCTGTATAACAAATATCGAATGTTTCACCTGAGTTGATTACCGTTTGCATCCGTTTGCCATAGTCGCCCCAGTCCACTTGAACCATGTCGACTTTGACACCGATTTTTTTCTCTGTGTACTTGTTGACTTCTTTCATGACTTTATCAGTATCTTTTTGCGGTGTGCCGATCATGTACCACTTCAGTGTTGGTACTTCATCGCCTGATGCCTTGTCATCACTGCCGCATGCCCCTAAAGCAAGTGTGACGCCCAATAAACTTAAAACTAAAGCAAGCTTCTTTCTCATTAATACCCCTCCGTTTTTTTATTCTTTTACTCCGCCGATCGTTAGTCCACTGATAAAATATTTTTGGAAGAACGGATAAGTAACAGCAATCGGTAAGGTGGAAATGACGACCATTGCCATTTTCGCTCCGTCCTGCGGAATCGAGTTGAGTGCCCCGCTTGAATAAGCGATTTCTGAGTTTTGCCGCATGAATTCTAGATTGTTCTCGATTTTCATTAAGAGTGACTGCAGCGGGACAAGGTTTGGATTATCGATGTAAAGTGACGCCTGAAACCAGTCGTTCCAATAGCCGAGTGTTGAAAACAATGCGATCGTCGCTAGTCCTGGCAGTGAAAGCGGGAGAACGATGCGCAGGAATATTCGCATTTCACCGGCGCCCTCTATTCTCGCGGCTTCAAGAATCGGCTCTGGGATCGACCGGATGAAGAAGGTTCGCATGATCATAATGTAAAATGCATTCATCGCCAGCGGCAAAATTAGCGCCCAAATGGTGTCGCGCAAATGCAGGAATTGCGTCATCACGATATAAGCTGGCACCATACCACCACTAAATAGCATTGTGAAAAAGGCGATAAACGTAAACTGCCGCCGATATGCAAATTGTGGCCGAGAAATCGCATACGCGTAAAGCGAAATCATTGCGACACTCATCACGGTCCCTAGTACAGTAACAATAATGGTGATACCATAAGACTGTAAAAGTTGCCCTTTCATTTTCCACAAATATTCATAGGCTTCTGTGCTCCACTCTTTTGGAATCAGTCGAAAGCCCTCTGTAGCGATCGATGCTTCACTGGAAAAAGAGATGATAATAATATAAATAAATGGAAATACGCAGATGATCGCTAAAAAGCCAAGCAAAATATTCATTGCGACATTCATTTTTGGACCAAAGCCCAACATGTCGCGATCCTTTGATTGATTTTTGATTTTCTTTGGCGGTTTTACATCGCCGCGGACTTGTGCGATCTCTTCTGCCATTTCAATTGGTTCTGCCATGTTTTCCGCCTCCTTTTAATTAAAATAGTGCATATTCCGGATCGATTTTTTTCACGATGTAGTTCGTTAAAAGAACCAGAATGAAGCCTACAATCGACTGATAGAAGCCGGCCGCAGCACTCATACTAATATCCCCGAGCGATGTCAACCCCCGATAAACATAGGTGTCGATAACATCTGTGACAGGATACAGCGGTCCGGAATTGCGCGGAAGCTGATAAAACAAACCAAAGTCCGAGTTGAAGATCTTACCGATATTCAAAATCGTCAAAATGACCATCAGCGGCGTAAGTGCCGGGATTGTTACGTGGCGGATCTGCTGCCATTTGCTGGCGCCATCGATCATCGCAGCCTCGTAATAAGTCCGGTCAATGCCCGCGATCGCAGCTAGATAAACGATACTGCCATAGCCCAAACCTTTCCAAATGTTCATGCCGATTAAGATATACGGCCAATATTGCGGATCTGTATACCATGAGATCGGATCATGACCGAATGAAACCAGCAGATTATTGATCAAACCGTGATCTTCACTCAGGAAGCTATAAAGGAAGTAGCTGACCACCACCCACGAAAGAAAATACGGGAAAAGCATGCCCGTCTGATAGACTTTCGCCATTTTTTTGCTCAAAATATTGTTGAAAACAATCGCAAGCGCTACACCAAGCAGCAAACCGACAATGATAAACACAAGATTATACAGTACGGTATTCCGCGTGATAATAAACGCATCATCTGTCTGGAACAGGAATTTAAAATTATCAAATCCTACCCAATCACTGTTCATAATGCTGGAAAAGAAACCATTTCCGTCAATTCGATAATCTTTAAATGCGATAACCATCCCGAACATCGGAAGGTACGAAAAGAGCAGAAACCAGATCACTCCCGGAAGCGCCATGAATAGCCAGATTTTATTGCGATTCACTTTTTGTAAAAATTTCTTCAATCCATCCACCCCTTTTTTGTAAGCACTTTCAACACTTTAAGTTTACTGTGTTTGGTAGCGCTCGAATAGTTGCGGATGTTTAGATTTATAGACAAATATTAGAAAGTATGTGAATTCTGCCAAGCCTTGCGGAATTGATTCGGTGTTTTGCCCGTATATTTTTTAAATTGTCGATAGAAATAGGCCATATCTGTATAACCAGAATGTTCAGCAATGATTTTGAGAGGCGCTTCCGTCTGGACCAGCTGTTCTTTGGCAAAATTGATCCGATAGCGATTCAAATAATCTGTAAAGTGCTCGCCTTTTTCTTTCTGAAAAAGCTGGCCTAAATATACGGCATTGATATGAAAATCGTTACCCAGCGTCTTGAGAGACATTCCTTCTGCAAAATGTTCTGCTACATAGGAAATGACCTTTTGAATGATCGGACTGCTCCCGCTGGTTTCTTCTTTTTTACGCTGATTGTAGCGCAAAGTGATCGTCAAAACTGCCTGCTCAAGACCACCAATCGTTTTTTGCTCAGCTAAAAGGCGCATCGACTCGGCCAATTCCTTGGGATCGCTTTCGGCCATCATTAAGATCAACTCATTCAGAATGTGTAGGATTTGATGCGGATCGCTTTCTGGCAGATGCTCGCGCCATTCGGCAAAGAAAGCATGGATCCATGCCTGCATTTCAGTATCATCTTCAAGCAGGAGCAGTTTGGCGATCTGATGCTGTCTGCGCTTTGGTCGCCAGGTTTGCTTCGTTCTTTTTTGCAGGGAGATCAGACTACCTGGTTTTTGGATCAGACGTTCAGGTAGTAGCCGCTGTATTTGCCGCAGAGCTGCGGGAAAATGTTTTTCGTTTGTGACCGGCTCGCTGAGGAACAGGTAAAAATCCGGCTGGTCAAGCGTCTCGCTAATTTGGTCGTACAGAGCCAAAAGTTCAGTCGGCAAGTGTTCCATTCGGCGTATACCTACAAGAATCTGGCTTTCTGGATTGACTAGCATCAGCGGATATTGCTGCCGTAGCTGACGTTCTAACTTTTTCCATTTACTACTTGGTAAATCGGAGGTCCGTTCGATAAGAGCCAACACACTTTCTGTCTCTTCCAAAAAAGCCATTTGGTAAAGTTCCATTCGTTCCAGCCACTCCACTTCGTCGATCCGCCCTTCCAGCCAGCGCCAAATAGTATTGTCTCGCAGGATAAAGTAGGCCTCTTCTTCAAAGCCAGAGTGCTGTTTTTCAATCTTCTCGCCGATTTGTGTGAGTGTTTCTTTCAGCTCCTCTTCATTGAGTGGCTTCAACAAGTAGTTCTCAATGCCAAGTGCCAGACCTTGTTTAATGAATTGGAATTCTTCAAAGCCAGAAAGGACGATCATCTTGGTTTCTGGTTGGATCTGCTGCCATTCAGCTATCAGCTCAAGCCCGTCCATCTCAGGCATCTTGATATCAGTGATCAATACGTCCACTTGCGTATCAGCATAATTCTCCAAAGCAAAGCGACCATTTGGGGCTTTTCCAATAATTTGGGCTGTGGGGAGCAGATCCGGAATAATATGCTCAAGTCCTTTCAAAATCAATGGTTCGTCGTCTACAAGCAGTATTTTAAGCATGTTCTTCTTCCCCTCTCGTCTTCTTCGGTATTCTAAAGCGGACTTCCGTTCCCTGATGTTCCTGACTGTCAATCGTGATACCATAGGAGTTCCCATATAAAAGTTCCAATCGTTTATTTAAATTCGCCAGCCCGATATGCCCATTCTCTGCATGCTTGGCTACTGCTTGCCGGACTTCCCGTAGTCTTGCACTCGTCATCCCCCGACCGTTGTCGCGTACGATCACTTCTAGATCCTCTCCCAGTTCAGCAATTTGTACGTCGATTTTTGGCTGTCTGGTTTCTGAGCGACCATATTTAAAAAAGTTCTCGATCAGCGGTTGTAGTCCAAATTTTGGAAATGCCGTGTTGAGCCATTTTTTCTCGACTTTCACAGAGAAATCAATTGTCTGTTCATAGCGCAGTTCCATAAATCGCAAATACTGTTCCACATAATTGAGCTCGGCAGAAAGTGTCGTGATTTCCCGATGATTGGCTGTATAACGCAGCAGTGTCGCCAACTGATAAATCATTTTACTTGTGATCTTGGCATTTTCGATTCGAGCATTCATACGGATCGCTTCCAATGAGTTGTATAGAAAATGCGGCTGCACTTGTACTTGAAGAGCTTTTAGCTGGGCCTTCTGCTCCTCAATCTCAAGCGCATAGACTTTTTTGATATATTCATCCAGATTTTCCGTCATGTGATTAAAGCGCTCGCTGATTTCTGTCAGCTCATCATTGTAGCGATCAAGTTCCAGCTTGGCGTCAAGTTCCCCCTTTTCAACACGATCCATTCCACCGATGATCGCATTGATCCGTTTTGAATAGCGGTTAGAAATCACGTAATTGATACCGATTGAAAACACGACCAGCAGAAAACCGATACCAAAAAGTGTCATTTCCACATAGGGAATCTCGCCCTCGTGACGAGCACACAGATAGGCTGTACTCTGCAGCCCGGTTCCAGCATCCGCATTGTGCGACAGATAATATTTCTTATGATCGATCCAAACTGTTCCGCTTGTCTTTTTATTATCCTCCGTTTTTTCAATTGCTTGATTGCTATATAGCGTTGTGCTGTTATGATTCTCGACTGTAAAAATGCCATCCTGATAGTCGTTTTTAATAAAATCATCCAAAAAGCTAGCATCTACATATAGCACCAAAAATCCGATCGGCTCAAGTGTCGCGGGATCATTGACATTCTGACGCACCAAGATAGTATCATGAATTCGGCTGAAATCCTTTGTCTTCGCTGCTACCTCTTCCAATTCATTTTTCTTATGATCAGCCGTCAGTTTTGTCCACTTCTCATGATTTGTCGGGAATGTGTAGCTATACTTGCCATCCTGCGAGATCATTTGCAGCGCGATCACATTTTCATCATAGGAAAAATACGACTGAAAATAGGTTTGCATATCCACTGTGTAGAAGCCTTTACTTTCAAAATAATTGTCGATATTCTGCGCGATATAGCTACTATAGTCATTCGTCATTGCAATTTGAACATCCTGCATCAAGTCACTGTTTTTGTAGATATCATGTGTCAGATTCAGCAAAGACTGCTCCTTTGAAGAAAGCGCCTTCAATTGTTCATTTGAAATATTGGCCGTATCGCGCATCTCGCTTTCCAGTTCAATACTGTTATAGTAGCGATAAATAAAAAACAGTAAAAGGCAGACTGTAAACAAACTGGTCAGCGAAAAAATGAGCATCATTTTCTTAAAGATGCGCTTGCGAGATTTTCCTTTTTTCATTTTTTGCTCCCCCTTTTCCTGTTTTGATTATCGCACAGAATAGCAGGTGAGTTTAAGAGGAAATTTGTTCTTCCATTTTTTTAAAGCGCGGCATATCGACTTTCATGATCCAGTAGGCTGGAAAAGTTCCTGAAGCAAATAGGATAAAAGCCGGTACTTTACTGAACAGCCAACCGATCAAAAGCAGTCCAACAAGTACAAATAGAGTCGTTTTCAAACTGGTAAAGACGAACAGAAAGGCCTGCACGACATATTGAAGCGCTCCTTTCATCTTGAAATGCGTAAATATGGCGAAATATTGCAGCCAGGCAAATAGCGTCACAAAAAGCAAAAACATTAGGAAAAAATAAAGCATTGTGGAAAGCAAACCATGCATCATGGTGAAAACGATCCGTAGGTCTATGTATAAGAAGGCGGTCAGGCCGAGGAAAATTAACCCGGCTAGGTTCGCCGACCAGAAGACCTGTTTATAGGTTTGAAACGCTAGCCGCCAGATCGGTGCATCCAAATCGCCGCGGGTCCACTTTCGCGTCACGGTGAAAAGCGCGACAGTTGCTGGCATCAGACCCAGAATGATTCCTCCCATCAGTGTGAGTACGACCCAAATGATATTTGTCCAGACGATCCGAATGATCCAGTCGCTGATAATTGAAAATTTATCGACCCATTGCATGATTTTCCCTTCTTTCTAAAAAATGGATAGAGCGCTTGACCAGTCATATTTCAAGAACTGATCAAACGCCAACAGTTTTATTCGAGCGGGCTGCCTTTGACGCGCTTCCCGCACATACTCAAAATAAATTCGCTGAACATGGCATTGCTCCATGCAAACCAGTCCCGCGTAAAATCAGTCGGGTTGCTTGCATTTACACCTTCGTGCATATAATCAGTGTCCCCATCCGAAGCAAGCAGCATCTCAAGGATAGCCTGTTTTTCTTCTTCAGATGTAGCTGTCAGCCCTTGAATCGACAGTGCGATCGGCCAGACAAAATGATCCGGTGTATGCGGACTGCCGATGCCGCGAAGGATGCTTCCTTCCACAAAGTACGGATTGTAGCGGCTTAGGAGAAATTCACGTGTTGCCAGATAAGTGGCATCATCTGCTGAACAGAACCCTAAGTATGGCGCGGCCAGTAGGCTCGGTACATTCGCATCATCCATGAATAACTGCCGCCCTGTTCCGTCCGCCTCATAGGCATAAATTTTGCCATGGTACGGATGATCACTTTTGCCAAACAGTTCGATCCCCGTTCTGATTTCACTTCCCAAACGAATCGCTTTTTGTTGAAGTGCATCATCATCCGGATAAAAGGCCTTGCCGATCTCTGTCATATAGTCCGTGACAACTGCGGCAAACATATTCGCAGGTACTAGATAGCCATAAATACAGGCATCATCGCTCGGCCGAAAACCACTCCACGTCATGCCGGTATAAGCCACCTCAGTCCCTTTACCATTCCGATTCAGTGTATCCGACTGGCGGACATCTTCCCGCACAAAGGAATAGGGGCTGTTTTCATGCCGCTGCTCCGTGTGCCACACATCAAGGATACTGTGCAGCGCTTGATGGAATTCTGGTGTAAATTGTGCCGTGTGCCCGCTTGATTTCCAAAGCAGATAGGCAAGCTGAACTGGATAACACAGTGAATCGATCTCATATTTCCGTTCCCAAACGAGCGGGCTCATTTCTGTTTTATCCGTGCTGAAACCTGCACCGCTTGCTTCTTTATTAAATGCATTTGCATAGGGGTCATGCAAAATACACTTCATTTGCAGTTCCACAAGTCCAGCTATGACGCCCGCCATCTCTGGATCATTTTCTGCCACCATCAGATAGGGGCGGATCTGGCTGCTCGAATCTCTCAACCACATTGCCGGAATATCCCCCGTGATTACAAATGGCAAGCCTTCTTTCGTTTTTTGCAATGTCGTCGTATACGTATTGACGAAACATTTTTCAAACATCCGTTGCAGTTTTGGCTGATCGGGAAACTTCTCCCGCACCAGCTCAAAGATTTTTTCAAAACTAGTAGGAATTTCCATTATCATGCTCCTTTATAAATGTGGCGATCTCAAACGGTCGAATCGTGAATGCCGTATTTCGCTCCTCTTTTTCCTGTTCTAAAATGGTCGATTTAGCATGCGACTCAGGAAATTTGATCGTTGCTGTTCCGACGGCTGGTTGATAGAACCGGATGACAGTCTCATTTTGCTGATTTTTCTTCAAACTTGAGAAAACGAGTGTCTCGCTTGCCGTCCAGTCAGCCCGTTCCAGTCGACCTGGCAGTTCCTCGGAAGTCTTTGGTCGCCTGTGCTGCATCAAGAAGACAGGTGCCAGTAGCTGTTGCGCCGTTTCGACAGGTGGGGCATCTGTCAGCATGACATAGTACGTGAAGCGAAGTACTCGTTTTGTCTGGGCTTCCGGCGCCGGGAAGTCCCCCCAGTCACCAATCTCTGATACCGCCCGAAACAGCGTCAATTCGATCAGCGAACCATCGCGTGACACCTCGTATTCCGGCAAGCCTTCCGCAATGATGGCCATCTGACCACAGTGAACGAAATTCTGCATCCGCTGATCATTGGCCGGATTTTGCCAACTGTCGCTCGGCTGATTGGGACGCCGGACGATCTCAAAAACACTGTCCGCTGAATGACTGTCCGTCTTGCCGCCAGTTGGGAACAGCACTCGCAGTCGGTGGTCTTCTGCTTGATTCTCCAGAGAGGTCTCGACTTTCAAGGCTTTTTGGCCGCTTGCCAAGGTGAGCGTTGTAATGATCTCCTGCTCAACTAGCAGACTGCTTCTGCCGGATACGCGCTCCGGATGCCAGACAAGGCGGCGTTTCTCTTCATCTAGAGCAGCTGTGTCTGCGCAAAGCGGGACGCGGACACGATGCCGAATCTCGATCGACTGGCTGACCGCATCTTTTACCACAAAGCGGATTTCGGCCGGAAGCCCCGCCGTTTGTACCCGATTCTGGTCGCCCGATTCCTTAAACATATATTCATTCCCGATATCACCTGTATCCTCATAGCCGCCAAGCTCAGCCACTTCCTTACCCGACTGCTTGTCAAGAATCGTATAACGTCCATCCGGATCCACCGTTACTTGCAACCATTCATTTTCGATGGTAAAAGGAGCCCCTGCCTCCGTCCGATCCAGCGTTTCCACCATGCTGACCGGCTCCGCATAATAAGTTGCATATCCAACACGCGGCAGATTCCCAGCCACAAAAGTCAGGCGATATTTTCGCGCAAAGTAAGAGCGACGGAATTTCCGGTCCGGCAGATCGTAGCCAAACTGAATCCCAAGCGGCTCCACCCGAACCGGTATCTGCTGCCCGTCCATATCCTTCAATCGGAATGTCTGCTCTGGCTGTTTCGCCAGCTCATCCGGAATCTCCCGAAAATCCATCTGGTCAAAGTAAATGTGATCCGTCTCAATGACCGTCTCCACCAGCCGCGAACCACCAGCAGTCCCGCTTGCCGCAAAAACAGTCAGCGGAATACCCGCTTGTTCCACCTGAATACGTTCTGTCAGCTTACCTGCCGCCCGTTCAATCATTGCCGCTGCTGCCTGCTCTACTTTGACAAACCGCGTCTCCATCTCACTGTGCACACTGTCAAGACTGCAGCCGGTAATGCTATCATGGATCCCATTTTCCATCAACAATTTCCACGTATAAGCCAGATAGTCGTGTGGATAAGCCGCACCAGTCTGTTCAGCCGCCAACACGGAAAGTGGTTCGACCATATAGGTGAGCTGCCACTGCAAGCGGTGATTGGCCTGCTTCAAATACATCCGGGACGATGCCGTATTAGCAAGTGTCGACCAGCCGTCCGAATTTTGACTTGTCAGTTCCCCCTCAATCGTCTGAAGCTCCAAACCGCCAGCCGCATCCCGCACAGCCTCAGCATAATCCGTCAAATTACTGTGGACAAATTCAACATCCGGATAAAGCGTGCGTGCCGTCTCGATCGCTGCTGCCACATCTATTTGTACAGGCTGATGGTCGCAGCCGTTCATAAACAGCAGATGCTCTGTCGCCGCAAACCGCTCACTGTCCGCCAATTTCTTATCCCAGAACGCACGAGCCGCCTCGCTGTCCACAGGGATCTCATTGCCATTTGAATACCAATTGGCAAACAGAATCGCCGGTAGTTTCGATCCATCTGGACTTTGCCAATACAGCTCTGAGAATCGTGACGAAAAAGCGCTGTCGAAAACCTGATTATTAAAACCAGTCGGATTAACGCCCCGACCGAAAAAGATTGTCTTGAAACCCGCTTGTTTCATAAGCTGCGGCACCTGACCATATAAGCCGAACGTATCAGGAAAATAGCCGATTTTCTCCGGCTCCCCATAACGACTTGCCAGTTGCAGCCCGTATTGCAGATTGCGAATATTGGCCTCACCGCTTGTCAAAAAAGCGTCTTGTAACATATACCAAGGCCCGATCCGTAGTTTTCCTTCTCTGACAAGCTCCACTATTTTCTCCCGTTTTTCCGGTCGTACTGCCAGATAATCCTCCAACATGATCATTTGTCCATCCATATGAAAATACCGGAAATCTTCCTCTTTTTCAAAAAGATCTTCCAGCTCATCCATCAGTGTTACCAGTCGAAACCGCAAACTTTCAAGCGGCAAATACCACTCCCGATCCCAATGTGAGTGTGATACGATATGTGCGATTCTCCGTTTTTTCTCCATTTCCAAACCCCCGTCTGTATTCGCTTTCAAGTCAAGTATAGTAAGGGATTCCAGCAATTTCAACGCTGTCTGCAAAACTCCTATGAATAATCCATTTTTATGCAATTTGTCCAGTGATAAATACGAAAAACCTGTCCATGAAGCGCATTTGCCGTTCTGCGCCGCTCCAGAGACCCACCTCCCGCCAAATTGACTTGCGCGAAAGATGTGCTATATTGAAAGCGTTCACGAAAGGAGTTTTGGGTAGATGTTTTTAACAGAAGAAAAATTACAGCGGCGGCTGGATGAGGTCGATTTATACCGCCATCAGCCTGTACACACGATCGACTGGTTCCAAACGGCCGAAGATGACGGACAGAACGGCCTTTATCCACAAGATATTGTTTTTTCAAACAACAATATCCATTTAGGCGATCGCTGGACGGGACGCGACCGCTACCTTTGGCTGCAAACAGTCGTCACCTTCCCGTCTCTCAAAGAAAATACGCGACTGATCGGCTATTTCGATTTCGGCACGACTGGCGACGGGAACAATTCTGGCTTTGAGTCTCTGTTGTTCGTAGACGACACAGCCTATCAAGGTGTCGACCAGAATCACAAGGAAGTCCTATTTCCCGACGACTTTGCTGGTCAAACGGTCACACTGACATTTCGACTTTGGTCGGGACTTGAAGGCGGCGGACAGCCCAGAGAACAGACACACGAAATCAAGCGGGCCTTTATCGGTTACTTACAGCTGGGTGTAGACGACTTATATTTCACGGCCAAGGCAGCGCTAATGACTCAGCAGGTACTGGCTAAGGGCAGTTTGGATGCAGAACGGCTCTTACAGGCGGTCGATCGAAGTTTCAAGCGGATCGACTGGAGCCTGCCGGGGGATGCAGCCTGTATCGCGTCTATGGAAGCGGCTGGTCAGTTTTTGAAAGAGGCCATCGCGAAACTTCCGCCAAACAAGACGTTTGAAGTATCGGCTGTCGGCCATACGCATATCGATGTCGCCTGGCTGTGGCGATTAGCGCATACCCGTGAAAAGTCCGCACGCTCCTTTTCAACGGTTCTGCATTTGATGGAAGACTATCCGGAGTATCAATTTTTGCAGACGCAACCGCAGCTTTATGCCTATATCAAGCAGGATTATCCGGAAATCTATGAACGGATCAAAAAGCGGATCGAAAGTGGTGAATGGGAAGCGGAAGGCGGCATGTGGCTGGAAGCAGACTGCAATATTCCGAGTGGCGAATCACTTGTGCGCCAGTTCCTTTACGGGCAAAAATTCCTGCGCGAGGAGTTCGGCAAACCGTCGACCTATTTATGGCTGCCAGATGTTTTCGGCTACAGCTTTGCCCTACCGCAGATCATGAAAAAGGTCGGTTTGCATACGTTTATGACGACCAAAATCAGTTGGAATCAGTATAACCGCATGCCACACGATACATTTATGTGGCGCGGCATTGATGGAACAGAAATTTTGACGCACTTTATCACGGCTCCTGATCAGAACAGCCATATCTCGACTTACAATGGCAAAATGACGGCCAGTGAGCTTACTGGTCTATGGGATCGCTATCAAGATAAGCAGTTGGAATCCCCGCTTCTTCTGGCCTATGGTTACGGGGACGGCGGCGGCGGTGTGAACCGGGAAATGTTGGAGATGCGGCGGCGTTTCGATGAGATGCCGGGCATGCCGACTGTCAAAGCGGAGCACGCCAGTTCCTACTTTAAAAAATTACATCAGACGGTCGCCGAGACGGACCAATATGTGCACACTTGGGACGGCGAACTGTATTTTGAATATCATCGCGGTACTTACACTAGTCAAGCCACTGTCAAAAAGGCCAATCGGAAGCTAGAATTACGTTTACGCCGGCTCGAATGGTTGCTTCAAAGCCGCGCGCTGCACCATGGCGACCTTTATCCGCATGCCGAACTGGCTACCATTTGGGAGATCGTCCTTCGCAACCAGTTCCATGACATCATTCCGGGTTCGTCAATCAAAGAGGTATACGCGGACGCCCGGTTGGAATATCAAGAAGCTGAGCAGAAGTTGGCTGCACTTGAGGCGAACTTCTATGAGCATGCACTAAAACCTGCTGAGGATCGGTGGACGATCTGGAACAGTTCGTCTTTTGGGGGCGCCCGCTATGTGGAGATTGCTTGTCCCCACGATGGACTGGTATTTGAGAATCCAGACGGAGAGATACTTCCGGCCGACCGGCTGGATGCCGATTCATGGCTCGTCTATCTGCCGGAGGTCGCGCCGCTAGCTGCTACATCCGTCAGCGTCGCGAAAGCAGTCGACCCGTTGGACATTCCGCCAGAAACGCCTTTCCATTTTCACACGCGGCAGTTGGAAACACCATTTTATCGCGTCACATGGAACGAGGCAGGCCAACTCACCGAATTGTTCGATAAGCAAAATCAGCGGTCAGTGTTGAAAGCCGGACAACGTGGCAATGTTTTCCAATTATTTGAGGATAAGCCACTTTGGCACGACGCTTGGGATATCGATTTGTTCTATCAAGAAAAAATGGCAGAGGTGACAGATCTAACTCGTTTTGAGGTCCTCCATAATGGATCCCTTCGCTTTACGCTGGCAGCAGAATGGCAGACGCGTTTCTCAACAATCCGCCAGAAAATCCATTTTTATCATCAAAATGCAGAGATTCGGTTTGAAACGACAGTTGACTGGCAGGACCGCAACAAACTACTCAAGGTGGCCTTCCCGATTGATGTTCATGCCCGCGAAGCAACCTATGACATTCAATATGGCAACGTGAAGCGGCCGACACACTGGAACACCAGCTGGGACCATGCGCGGTTCGAAACAGTTTGCCACCAGTGGATCGATTTAAGCGAAAAAGGGTATGGGGTCAGTCTTCTAAACGATTCCAAGTACGGCTCTGATGTGAAGGACAGCGTGATGCGACTCTCCCTTCTAAAAGCGGCCGGATACCCTGATCCTGATGCCGATCTCGGTCTGCACAGCTTCACTTACTCGCTCTATCCGCATGCTGGTGACTTTATTGACGGCGACACAGCCAGAGCCGCTTGGCACCTCAATGACCCACTGCTCGTACAAAAAGGCGATGCTTCGTTTGAAACAGGCATTCAATTAGCCGGGGACAATGTGATGATTGATGCAGTCAAGCAAGCAGAAGATGGCAACGGAACGATCATCAGACTCCATGAATTCGCTGGTTCGCATACGTCGATCCGTCTAAGTTCACCATGTAAGCAGTTGTATAGTTGCAATTTACTGGAAGAGAACGAACAGGAGCTCACCCCTGATGAAAATATTGCCCTCTCGCCTTATGAGATTTTGACGCTGCGTTTAATCTAATAATGATAGGAAGAAGCGAAAATTCATCGTATTTTTACCGTTTGACCTCATTCTATTTTCAGTGAATGTTGCAAAATTCTGATGTTTTTATCAACTGTAGTTAGTTTTGATTTAGTTTCAAACAGTTTGAAATAGAAAAAAATGGATATTTTGAAAACTTTTAGTAAGACCAATTGCGAGCTAGAACAAATACTCTAATAAAGACTTCTCGAATTAATCAAACAACAAAGTTTAAAGTTCAAATTTCAGATCCCAAACTACCAAAAAAATTCAGCAGGAAAAGATGAAACATTTAATCAAATATTGGATAAATGGTTTGCAAAAAACAGCAATTACGTTATTTGTATTCAGTTAATGATTCTAAATTAAGGAAGGTACTCCAAATTGAAAAGAGAATAAAAATATTTGTTCTAAGCAAATATCAGACTGTAGATAAAGTATGAAAATATTTAGTCTACGGTCTTTTTTTATTTATACTAGAAGTGAAAAAAACAACGAGAAAGGCGAGAAATATGTTATCTAAACAGCAACTATTTGTAAGGCTTGCCCACTTCGAGACGAACGTCTTTCTATCAAGGCAAATAAATGTACGATTTTCCGACATCTATGGGAAGCTTATTTAGAAGTTCCAGAGGAATTGCGCTTCACTAAAAGGTACAAAGCCTTTGATAAAAAACGAAAAGAAACCATCGAACATTGCTTTGCAGATGCAAAAGAAAAGCATGATATGTGTTGGACAACTTATCGTGGACTTGCGAAAGTATCCATGCAGGCGATGCTTACTTTTGCCACTATGAACTTAAAAAATTAGCACTGTGGAGTTGGAATGACTCTAAGTGTTTCCGATTTTTCATCGTTTTAACAAATCTCTTGGATATTTTCCAAAGGAAAAGTTGTTTTTCTACAGTCTGATATTTATTCTAAGCAAATACTTTTATTCTTACAATATTAAATTTCAT
This sequence comes from Listeria ilorinensis, assembly GCF_913566895.1. Taxonomy (GTDB): domain Bacteria; phylum Bacillota; class Bacilli; order Lactobacillales; family Listeriaceae; genus Listeria; species Listeria ilorinensis. The sequence continues at coordinate 89,208 of NZ_CAJYCN010000010.1, forward strand.
TTAATAAAAAAATAGAGACCGACGGATAATTTCGGAAAAACAATAAGCGTTCCCCTGTTAAAACTCCTTATTTTATGGTAATATGTTTACCTAAGGACGGATTATTCCGAAAAGGAGGATAAACAATGAAGATTGAAGATGTTATTGGATTAGCAGAGAATCATTTTCAAGAAAAAGAAACACTATTTAGAAAGTCTCTTTTAAAAATAGCAGAAAATGAAAAAAAAGCAGGAAAAAACAATAACTACTCCATGTTATTAAATGTATTAAGTAAGTATCCAGAAGAAAAAAAGTATGAAGCATCTTCTGGCTTGAAGATGTTCGATCATAATAAGAAAAAGGATAATTCAAGTATTCCAAAATCTAAATTGTACGATGTTATATATCCATCAAGTATTAATTCAGACAACCTCGTTCTATCAACTGAAATCAAAAATAAAATTAACTCACTAATTAGTGAGTACACTAACAAAGAAAAATTTGAAACCAGAGGTATCATTATTGAGAATCGACTTTTACTTTGTGGACCTCCTGGTTGTGGAAAAACTACCATTGCCTACCATATTGCAAAAAAAATGAACTTGCCTATTGTCTATGTCAGGTTAGATTCATTAATTTCCTCTATGTTGGGGCAGACCTCCTCTAATCTAAGAACAATATTTGAAGAGTTAAATAATAAGAATGTAATTATTTTCCTTGATGAATTCGATTCTATTGCAAAGAAGAGGGACGATAGTAACGAATTAGGAGAATTAAAAAGAGTTGTAAATTCATTGCTTCAAAATATCGATCAAATGCCTACAAACAATTTCCTAATCGCCGCTTCTAACCATGAAAAATTATTAGACTCTGCTGTCTGGAGAAGATTTAACAGCATTTTATATTTAGGTAAACCTGACACAAAATTAAGAGAAATTTACATTAGAAACTTATTACTACAGCATAAGTTTCATATGGATGATGGTAGCATTAAAAAAGCTAGCCACTACTGCGAAAATTTTAGTTTTTCAGAAATACAGGAAGTTTGCATGAAGACAATGAAAAAATCAGTCTTAAACAATAGTTCTAATATTTTATTAAAAGAATTTTCAGAATCTATCATCGAAGTCGTTCTAATGTATAACTTTTCTAAGAAGAAAATTGATTATGAAAAGATAACAAAACTAAGAGAAAACGGTTTAACTCTAACTAGTATTTCAGAATTATTAAAAATTCCACGCAGCACACTTGCAGATAAGCTGAAAGGAGGTAAGTAAAGATTATGAACAATGATAACAAGGGAAAAAAAGGGAAAAAACATTTTACAATACCAGATAACGAAGTACAGCGAGAAGATGCTAAACGAACAGCTATTCCGGAACCAGTTGAGATTGATTTTAGAGAACACGGCGAAAAAATTGGTGAAGGTCTTTTATCAATAAAAGAAAGAAATATCCCTAAACATAACATACTTTCTGACGATTTACTTTTTTTTCAAGTTGAACTTCCAGACGATAAAATTGTCGATTCCCGAGGAGACTATGAAAGGATTTTTACTGATAATAAAATAAATATTAATGCTATCAGAGAGTCCCATAAAGCCATCGTTTCAATAAAAAAAGATGATATGATTGCTTTGGAAGAAAGTGTAGTAAAATATACGCAAGGAACAGCACCTAAAAGTTCTTTTTGGCAATATATTGATGAAATATCGCCAATAGATATCCACGACAAAAAAAGTAAAAAGCTGGATTACTTACAAAATAACGAAAACAATAATAATATAATCGACGCACAAATCACTGTTGTTCCAAAGTTAAATGACAAACAATATGCAAAAATATTGCCTCATCTAATCACTCTAATAGAAAGCTTTGATGGAGATATAGAAAGCGATGGAATTTATTATCTAGCAGACCGTACACCTGTTTTACATGCTTACCTACCTTCTAGTGCAGTAAATGATTTGATTGAACAAGAGGTCGTATTAGATATTGATATCACTCACAAATATAATGGAAGTCATCAAATTACCAAAAACGGACAAAATGTGGCAGATTTTGATTTTGATTCTGACAATCTGGATGATCTTCCGCTTGTTTGTGTTTTGGATGATGGTGTGTCTTTCCCTGATAATATTTCTGCCTCAATAGCTGGTAGATGGACTGCACCTGATATTAACTATAATACTTCTGCTCATGGTACAAAAGTGGCTAGTAGAATCATATTTGGAGAAAATTTAGCTGAACAGACAAGTAATCAATTACTTATACCTAAGGCTAGAATAATTGACGCAGTAATATCTGATGGAAATACTGTGACTGAGTCAAAAATAATTTCAAGAATCAGAAAAGCTGTACAGGAAATAAAGCATATCACTACAACATTTTGTTTAGCTTTTAACGATAACTCTTCCTCTATTTTTGGTGAAAAATCAGTAAGCAAATTAGCTTTTGAATTAGATGTTATATCTTATAAAGAAGGTGTCAATTTTGTTGTATCAATGGGTAATCACGAATTATGGAGAACCGTAAATGACATTAACGACATTTATGAACATGATGATGCTCGTCTAGCCTCACCAGCTGAAAGCCTTCATTCATTATCAATAGGTTCAATCACAAAAGATGAGCATCCAGACAGCATATCTAACAAGAATGCGTTGTCTCCTTTCAGTAGAGTTGGATATGGTTTTGCAAATTCATATAAACCAGATCTAGTTTATCCTGGGGGAAATGTGTGCAAACAAAATACACGGTGCTTCATCCCAAGAACTTCTGTTATGTTTGTCATTAATTCAGACGGTTATGTCTCATTAGATTTTGGCACAAGTTTTTCCGCACCTTTAGCAGCATTCGATTTAAGTTCGTTACAACAATCCGTTATCGAGTATCTAAATGGTATAGGAGATACTGATAATTTGGATAGAAAAGCAACTTTTATCTCTAGAGGATTGCTTAGTCATCACGCTAAATCTATAGATAATATGTCCGATGCAACTACAGAAGAGTACAATAAAGTATATGGTTGTGGCTATGGAAATTTAGATAGCGCAAAAGAGTCATTTGCATCTAAACCTACTTATGTTAGATATGGAAAAATGAACAGGAAAACAAAAGAAAAAGTTAGATTTCTAATTCCTGCGGTTTTATCAGATAAAAGAAAAAATGGCGAGAAGCTAGCAAAAGTTACAGTAACATGCTTATCTATTTCTCCAGTGGATATTAGTAAAGGTAGCGAATACTTAAGAGCGTATATAGATACTTCGTTACATATGCTTAATTCAAATTCTAAATTGGTTACCAAAAACCCTTCTCAAAAAAACGGTAGAAAAAAATGGAGTAACTTACATCATTTTTCTCAAGAGTTTAATGTTTTTGATTCTGGCGACTGGCAATTGTGGTTAGAATTATATACAAAACCAGAAATTCCAGATGAAGAAGAAATTGAATATGTACTAATAATAACAATCGAAAGTCTGTATGAAAATGAAGAATTAGATCTTTATGGTGAAATTGAAGCCACTAATAGATTCAATATTCTCCATGAAATCTCTATAGATATCGGTACAGCTGAGGAGGATGAATAATGAAAAAATTTGAAATATTAATGCCTGTAAAAAAAGACGAAATCCAAATAGAGAAAAAATATGGGGGTTCAAGCGGAATAGGAGCAAATTTTGCAAGTACAGCAATTGATTTTAATGAAGTTACAAGCTTTATAGAGAGTCTAGGATCATATGAACTAGATAATATTGAGTTAAACTTAGAAGCTGCTGTTGAAACAAATGGGATCACAAAACTATTTGTTGGTGCTTCTGGAACCGCAGGGGTAAAAGTGACTATTAAAAAGAAAAACTAATCTTATTGTTTTTTATGTGACGGAATATCCATTCAATTTAGAAATACTTCATCACTCTAATAAGCATTCTAAAAGGACTGGAAAATGAACTCTATAAGTTATTTTCTAGTCCTTTTAACTTTGATTAATTGAAAATACTACAATTATTATTTAGAAATGCATTTTAAGTTAAAAATTTTTCTAAATTTGGATTAATTTTTCTTTCTATTAGATATGTCCATTTAGAGCTGATATTCTTTCACAACACCTTTTATAAGCTGCTTCCCCCATTAAAAGTCTTGTTTTTTCAAGATTAGGCGGTTGAGCATTACTTTTGGTAGTATGATAAATCCAACCACAAAAATGCACTTTGTCTGCTTCCTCTACATCTCTTTTATATCGAAGAATGTTACTGCTGTTTACTTTTTCTGTATTTCTATACTCGGGTACGTTGTTATTAACAAAACTCAAGAAGTCGTTGGGCGTAAATTTATGATTAGGATCATACTGAATATTGAATATCTCTATCAATTTCCGATAAAGTTCTTTAGCAAAAAAAATTAACCTCAAAATCTTGATTCATCTCTAGCTCAAAATACTCATTGGTACCTTGAATACCCAAAATTAAATGAAATGGTTCAATGTCAGCTAGAAATAGAACATATGCTCTAACTTCATTATACTCTATTGTAAAGCTCTGTTTTTTCTCGCCCACTTGATTCATAGCAATAAATAATGGTTCAAAATTTTCTAATCTCACAAATCACCTCCCAAAATAGTCTAATTTTTCTCAGCAAATTTATTCTATCATGTTCCATACCATTTGAATAAAACTTTTAGTAAAAATAAGTTGAATCAAAAACCCTGTTCCCACCAATCAGAAGTCCCTCGCTTAACTAAAAAAACAAAATAACTCAAGGAGGAAAGGAAATAATGGCAACTATATATAAAAAACACAAACTAGCCAGCTATCTCGCACTGATAATAATGCTAGTTTTTTTGTAATTCCTATAACTTACCGTTAACTATACAAGGATTGCTGATTACGTTTCTACTTGGTATTTAGCGAATCTAGCTGGTCTTCACTGGAGAGAACATGATTAAAGCAGAGAACAAACCTGCCTTCTGTATTGAACATGGTACCATTTTGAACGGTGGTTCTGGTTTTGATCCATCAGAATTTACAGTAGGAGGGGGTTTTGTTATAAAAAAGCGACCTATTCAAGAGAATAGATCGACTCGTTATTCCTATTTAGTTTATGTAGAATAGACAGAGGATTTATGCTGAATATTGTCTTGTTAGCATAAGCTGATTCTTCTAGCTCAGTCTTTATTGAATTCTGTTTTACTTTGTTAATATTAAAATGCTCTAACTAACTAGTAGCAAGAGAAACATCCTCTATTAACCAAGACGATTCTTCATACCAGCCTTCCAAATTAAAATATGCTTCTAATATACCGCTTTTTTCTACATCGCACTCTAGCAAATTATCTAAAATTGTTTCGAAATAGCTATTCCAGTAGAGTAGATACTATATTTCATAACTCATATTAGTGGTATAATTCAATAGGGGATTTGAAGCCAACTTCATCAAAAAAGATATTTCAAATAAAAAGCTGTTACCATTATACTGTTAATATCTGCCTGGCAAAGTATATAAGATATTTTATTAAGGAGGACCTTCCATATGAAGGTTTATTCTGATCCGCTTTATGGTGAGTACATACTAGAGAGTATTTTAGTTGATTTAATTAATTCAGCACCAGTGCAAAGACTTAAAAAAATTCATCAGGGTGGTGCTAGTTACTTGGTAAACCCTAAATGGAACTTAACTCGCTATGAGCATTCAATCGGAGTTATGCTTTTAATTAGAAAGCTTGGTGGTGCTCTTGAGGAGCAAATAGCTGGATTACTACATGATGTTTCCCATACTGCATTTTCTCATGTGATTGATTTAAGTTTAGATGGTGATGATTATCATGACAAGATCTTTAATAAAGTAGTTTTTGATTCTGAGATACCTTATATACTACAAAAGTATAATTATAGTGTGAAAAACTTACTTTCTCAAAAATGGCCTTTACTTGATATGGGAGCTCCATTTTTAAGTGCAGATAGAATCGATTATACATTACGTGATATGTACACATATCAAAATATCTCACTCGAACAATGTCATAATTTTATCGACAGTCTAATAGTAAAGGAAGCATATATAGTCAGTAATTCTCTGAATCAGTGTATCTGATTTGTCAGAGTATATAAGAAAGAAGTTATAGATTTCTTTTACGATCCACTTAATGTATACGGTTATGAACTTCTTTCAAGAGCACTTAAAATTGGATTGGAAAAGAAGATCATCTCATATAATGATCTTCTAAAAACTGATGAGGAAATAATATTGTTACTATCATCATCAAAAAATGACGACATACAACATTTGCTAGGAAAAATAAATAAACAGATTTTGATTACTTACGATTCCGTAAACTTTGACATTCATCAACAAAGAAAATTCGATTTGTAGATCCCTTGGTAATTATTGATAATAAAGTGAATAAAGCATCTCATTTCTCATCCGAAATTTCAGAAATCAACGCTAACATACTGAATTTCTCCAAAGTCGGTATCTACTTAAAAATCATAAATTATTAAGACTCTTCCAAAGGTTCTGATTCTTATAAGTTTTATCAACTGTCACTTCAGTCCTTATCCATCTAGGAGAAGCAAATCTCTTTGCATCCTCTTCACAAGAAAATTTAATTTCTATAATTCTCATATTCATCATATGAAAATTCATTACCTTCAAAAATGAATAGCTGTTTCAAGCAAGAATAGATTGATTTAATAATATTTTTTATAGCAAATCATCATGTATGACATCTCTTCCTAGAATTAAGTCTTATCTAGTAAATTCAAACATAAACTTTTTCGATAATAGGTAGAGATGCCCACCATTTTTGATAACATACTAAATGTCAGTTATGTACAGGATATTTAGTAACGGCTTCAAAACGGGCCATCATTTTTAAGTTTCTTTTTATTCAGATTAACAGCTCCTATCAGAGATATCTTTATTCAAATCCTTTATAGGCTAAAAATTTGTCAGGAATTCGCATCTCAATTTCTTGCTGAAGGCCTTGAAAAAATCCAGTTAAATCTGAGTCTGCTTCTTCATACCACTTTTGACTGTTATCTAGATCAATTGAATATTGGCTTTGAATCAAACTACATCCAATAGCACCACGATTATAGCTAAATGTTACAATAAAATAATCATACATAACAAAAGTAATATTAAACATCATGGAGAGTGTCTCTGTTGCATTCGCAATTGTAAAAGTACCAATTTGTTTTCCAAAATACTCTTTGAATCGATCTGAAATATCTGAAGCTAATAGCCCTGCCTTATTTAATTCCATACCATATACCGTCTTTCTCAATTAATTTATTATAATCATGTTCTTTTTGTAAATACTCCCATTCTGCATGTAAATAACTATCTTTATATTCTTGACATCGATTAGTTGATTGCTACTTTTTATGACCTCATTAGTACATCGTATCTGCATAGCTTACAAAACCACCAACAAGCATTTCTCCCTCAACTTTGATAGTTTTTCCGTTCCACTCTATTTTGATATACGAATTTGTTCCTGTAATTTTCATCTTCTTTTTCTTTTCATCTATTTCCAGCCTTTATATCTTAGAAATTTATCAGGAATTCGGATCTCGATTTCTTGCTGGATATCTCGACAATATTTCTTAAAATCTGCTTTATCAAACCACTGTTGTGATGATTCTAAATCTATACCATAATTCCCTGTTTCTATACAACAGCCAAAACTTCCTCTATCATAATTAAAGAGTACATTAAAATACGAATACGCAGTAAATCGGATAGAGAACATTGTGTAAGGAGTATCCGTTAAATTGAAAATGACATACCCGTCAAATTTCTTTCCAAAATGCTGCTCAAAATTATCTATCACTAGTTTCGCTGTTTCTTTTGCAGTTAGATTATTCTGCATACCACATACCATCCTCTTCAATAATATATTTATAGCCATATTTTTCTTTTAAGTAATTCCATTCATCAGCCAGGTAAGAGTTTCTATATGCGGGAAGTTCTGGATTGTGAGAAAAACGAATCTGTTTCCCACTCTTAACCGCATCATCTAATGCTGGCACGTTTAAATACCTAAACATCTCATCGCCTGTTAATTTATAACCCGTTTGGATATTGTCCCGGCTGCCACCCAAATCAAAGTACATCGAATTTGATCCGGCTTTACCGATATATGAATCAGTACTAGCTTGTCCCCAGTTAGGTACACCATTTTCCATTGATCGATCAATTATTTCTATTTAGTTTGTGCATACGAACCAGAGGATTGTGCTAAAATTTCTAGTTTACATAAAATTTAGTTATAGGAAATCACTTTATTAAAGCTAGTTACTTGTAATTATATATCTAATCTAGATACATTAATTTCTATGAAACTTCCTAGTTGAATATCTCTTGGTATATTTTCACCAGACAAATCTATCTTGAATTCCCCAATTTGAAGAATCTCATTATCTAATAACTTTCCTACAAGTCTATAGTTATAAAATCCTTCACTTTTTTCAATTTCAAATACTTCTTGATCTACTTTATAAATATGTACAATACCAAATCCCAGAATTATTTTTCCGAAACTATCTTTTTCTGAAAGATTGCATGGATAAGCAAAGCACATTAGCTTATAACTGCCATCAGATAAAACAACATCAGCCTCCATGGCTTCTCTATCTGTCCACTTAATTTCTTTTACAATAATCATCTTTTCAACCTCTTTATTTCAAACCAAGACTAGGTGCAAGTAAATGCATCATAATGGCTGTCTCAAGGATAAGAAATCGACCTATTCCATATGAATAGATCGATCTAAAAATACCAATAGAAAAAATATGTTTATAAACTTGTAAGCTTTATATTAACATCTTCGTCAATTGCTTCCATCACGACAGAAATCAAATCCTTTCCATCACTCGTTATATAATTGTTGGCTAAACTTATAATATCCTCACTTATTTGATTTTCCCACGGTAGAGTGTAACACTTAACTTCTGCATCTCAAACTACTTTCTCTGGTGATAATTGACTAAGCTCTTTTTGAATTTCTGCTAACTCTTTCTTTGCTTCATTTTGGCCTTCAGTCGCTAATAGGCCACTATATAATTTTGTCATGTATTAGACTCTTATTAAAGATGATTTTAGCTCATTTAAAACGTTTAGATATTTAAGTTAAACTTTTTAGTGCCTGATTTACTTCTTCTCTAATTTGCTTTTCGCTAAAATAAACATTTGGTAATTCTAAGTCCTCTAAGCTATCAGAAAACCTAGCCGCCATATCTGATATATTACCTAAAATATCATATTCTTTTTTTGACAATTCCTCGTAATCTATTTCTAAATCAAAAATCCTTACAAAATGATTGGTAAATGTATTAGCATCAATTTTTTTACTATGAAAGGCTCTTAATAAATAATATAATTGCTCTTTTTCTGTCATTTGAAATTCCCCTCCATTATCTTCTAGGGACTGCTTGCAATGGCCCTAATGGTCTCCGATCATATTTGAAATGATAAATTGTATTTGTCATTTGATCATAAAGCACTTCAAAATTAAATTTCTTGCCATTGATATATACTTCACTATAATACATAGTTGCTCTAGATCCCTGTGGATCAGGCATCGGTTTTCCAATTTCAATAGTATCTTTTAGAGTTTGAATTGGCACAGCTCTATCTGGATTGTTCATGTGCTCCTTTACTTTATCGGTATAGTTGAATACATCTTTCCCAGAAGAATTAACATTAATACTTTTCTTAACGGGACTTTTTCCACTTTTTGCTCCAGCAATACTCAATCCTAGACTAGCTACCGCCGCATATAACCCACTCTCTTCTATCCATTCAGTTCCGTCCTGAACATATGCAGAAGCTTTCAGTGTGGCACCTTCGACACCACTGTACTTCTTACCACTCAGGTAGTAGCCTCCCTCTTTCCATCCCTCTAGAACTTTATCTTCAATATCATCTAATGAAAGCACTTGATACCGATCATCTGAGAGATATTGGCCCGTCTTATCCAAGTAGCCAGTTAAAGCATAATTGCGTACCGCATGGCCATTCTGTTCAAGGATCCACATAACTTCTGGCTTGCCATTTTCTCCCGTGTAAACCACCGCATAGATCTCATACGCTTCCAGTTCTTTTTCTTTCTTCGGATCAATGCCGCGAACCTCATTCAGTTCTTTCTGCAAGCCTGCGATTGTGTCGGCATAGCCAGCTGGAAATGAATAACTGCCCTGCTGTTCATTAAAAGTAACATGGTTTAGAATATCTTGTAAAGTGCGTCTTGTCTTGGCGAC